>NZ_JBIAUC010000014.1:0-187060 GCF_042892355.1 Streptomyces sp. NPDC001796
GCCTGAAGAACTCCCATCATCGCAGGTCACAAGGCACTTCCTCGTTTCAAGAAGACTTATCCACAGACATCGAATCGGTGGATCAAGGCTAAGGCTGCGACCACTGCGGTCACCGTTGGGCTGTTGAGAAACGACACGGCACCAGTTTGACGAATGTCGGAGGTCGGCGGAACGGCTTTGGGCTGGAGCTGCCTTGGCGCGAGTGATCATGGCCCCTTACGCTGGCCCGCGGATCGGGCAGGCTTGTGGACCTGCCCGTTAGTGCCCGATGTGGGGCCATGATCTTCGAGGCTCGCGCCAAGGTGGCTGCCTAAAGCCGTGGAGCCGACCGCCCCAGCCACGACGTGTTCTGACCTCATGCACTCTGTGCCTGCCTTTTGGGCGGGAGCGGGCGGCCGGCGGTGCCGAGCGGGGCGGAGACATGAGCGCGGGCGCCGCCGGCCGCCCGCGCCCGCCCGGAGGAGCGGTAGCGACGACGGGTGCTTGATGAGGTAGAGAAACCCGTAACAGGCTTTAGCTTGTCCGGGCCAGAGCGGTCAGGTGATCGAGGTATTCACGGCCAGTCGGCTCGGCGGCGAAGTCCCGATTGACGATGGCTGCAAGCTCGCGACTGACCATGAGCAGGGACGGCAGAGACTGCCGGTCGCCCTTCAAGGCCCACTCGCCGTAGTTCACGGCCTGGTCCAAGTCGCCCTGCCTAGCTGCCACCACGCCGAGAGTGATCCTCGCCTCCGCCATGCGCATTGGTGATCGCTCGGACCCGTCAAAGTCTGTGCCCGCCCGGATCACCTCGTGGGCAAGGTTCTCAGCGAACCGGTCCTCGCCAAGCAGCCGGTAGCAGTCCATGGCATAGAAGTCGAACTTCGCCGGGTCCACCACGAAGTGGTGATCGAGGTTTTCGGGGTACGGCATTCCCTCGAGGAGCTTTCGGCCTCGGTCTAGCGCCACCTCGGTCTGTCGCCGGTCACCCAGCCTGGCCCACCCCTTCGCCTCCTGGGCGGCGAGCTGTACGGCTACGCCATGCGAGGGAGCCGCCTCCGTACCGGCCTGCGAGGCAGCGAGGATTCCGCGGTAGTCGCCCGTCGTCAGTGCGAACCAGGCTCGCATCTCGTGAGCCCAACCGGCGATCTCTGAGTTACCGGCTTCATGGGCTAAAGACAGGGCCGCCTTTCGCGTGCTTTCGGCTGCCGCCCGGTCGCCCATGTCGTACTCGACGCACCCGATCAGGAGCGCGAGCCAACCAGACAGGGTGAGAACTTCGCGGTGCTGTGCGAGCGTGAGCCGCTGGGACTGGAGCCCGGCGACTCGCTTGAGCCACTGCCTGCCCTCGGCGGCGAGCTGGTCGCCTGGCAGGTACGGGTACTCGGAGCACAGTCGATCGGTCGTGATCCGGAGTGCCTCAAGCGTGGCGTTGTCGACGTCGGACGCCTGCAACCTGCTGATGATGTCGAGCGTTTCCATGCCGCTGACAGCAACGATCTCGGCGTTCCCGTCTCGCTGCCCGGCTACCGGGAAGATCGCGTGAGTGACGGTGCCGAAGGTGGCGGCGATGATCGGCTTGTAGAAATCGCTCGGCATGACCTCGCCGGACTCCCAGCGCTTCCACTGCCGCACCATGCTGGGGCCTTCCGGCAGGGGTTTCGGCGCGTGTGCCCGCAGCGCGGCCACCACTTCGGCCTGCGACCACTGCCGGGCCTCGCGCTCTGAGGAAAGCCGCCGTGCCCATGCTGGCCGTTCGTCACTCATGTGCTGCCCTCCCGTCGGGTGCCTGCCTTCGAGTCTGGCATTTAGACAGCTGGTGACACGGGGGGTGACAGGGGGTTGGCACCAAGGCTGTCCCCCGTTGACACCACGCCTGTCCCTAGTGCATCCAAGGCTCGCCACGCATGGTGGATCACCAGTCAGGCACTGCTCGGGAACTGGGCGCGCTTCTCCAACTCGGCTACTCGGGCAGCAAGTTGCTGAATCTCGGAGTGGATAGCGTTGATCTCATCTCGGTTAATCGGCCCGTCGGCATTCTGCCCGGCTTCGCCAGCACTCGGCGGGGACTGCACGAAGTACCCCCGAGTCGGAACCGAGACGATCACGCCCTCATCAGCGAGCACCTTGAGCGCGTTGCCCACCGTCACCGTGGTGACCTTGAACCGGTCGGCCAGCTCGCGCAACGAAGCTAGCCGGTGCCCCGCTGGCAGCGCTGCGATCTCTTCGCGCAGGGCGTCGGCGATCTGCACTTTCTTGGGCCTGGGGTCGTGGGCTTCAACCGTCATGCGCCGAGAGTACCGAGCATGGCGACATAGCACAGCCTATGACGCACTATCTCTTGTGATCTAGTCTGCTATATAGCAAGCTAAGTCATGCGGCCAACGGCCGTACTCCGGAGGGCGACGCACCTACCGCCAAGCAAGCCGCCGCCCTCCTTCGTCCCCGAAGGGAGCCTCCATCATGCCTGCGACGACCGCTGAGCACACGTCGCCTCTCGTCCCGGCTTTAACGCCGTCCGACCCGTTGACTTCTTCCGACCCGGTCGCGCACCTCTCGAATCAGGAACGGGCCGTGGCGCTGTATGCCTCGGACATGCCGCTCCGCTTCCTGATGCGCCGCGGTGACGAAACCACGGTGCTGGCCTGGATCCTCCAGGGCGTCGCCCGGCTCGGCCTCGCTGAGGTCCACCGCTCGGCCGCCTACGCCTACGGCTACCGGCTGCTCTGGCTGGCCGACTTGACCACGCAGGAACAGGACCAGGCCCACCAGCGCCGGTTCCCCAACCAGCGACGGTGGGACCGCGCCGAACGCCTCGCCTCGTGCTTCACGGTCTGGACCGATTACCCCATGACCCAGGCCGCCAAGGATCGGGCGCGCCACCCGGACGTGGAGGGCGCCTGCCGCTGCGGTGGTACTGGCTGGATCGGCGAGTGCCTCGACCCGGACGACCCGACCACGCGCATGGCGCGCAACTGCCCCGGACACAACCCTGAGGGGCGTGTCGTCCCGCGTCCGGGGGTGGCCCGATGAGTGCCGCCGCTGTCGTGCCGCTGACTGATCGTCCCCGTCCTGCTGCGCAGCCTCCGGCGAAGTGCTCGGATAGGTCACCGCTGGCCCAGACTCGGGCGGCGCGGGGTTGGTCTCAGCTTCAGGTGATCCGGTCACTGGCGCTGCTGGCTGAGCACTGGGGCTGGCAGATCGCCTCCGAAGGCTCGTTGAAGGTCCAGCTCTCCCGCTGGGAGAACGGCGCCAATGAGCCGAGTCCGACCTATCAGGTGCTGCTCTGCGCGGTGCTGCGGGCCACCCCGGCAGAGCTGGGCTTTGGTCGTGCTGCTCGCCCGGCGGCTCCGCTTCCCGGTGAGGACGTGGCCTCACTCGCTGACCGCGTACAGGCCCTGGAAGCCCTGGTAGTCCAGCTCTCCGTTCGGCTTGGGGCGGTGAGCGCGTGACGGTCTTCCCCGTCCCCCCGGAGGCCGTGGCCGGTGCTGCGGCCTCCATGGGCACCGACCCGCTGACCCTGGCCGACCTGCTGCGGGTCGCGAACGCGCCCGGTTTTGACCGCTGGCAGGAACAGATCCGGCGTACTGGAGGCTGCGCGAACCCCATCCGCTTGATGGGCCAGACGGTCACCAGGGACGCCCGGACCGGTGACGTCCTGTACTCCTACTCGACCGAGCACGAGCCGGGCGGATGCCTCCGGGTGGCCTGCGGCAACCGGCGTGCCTCCCGCTGCCCGGCCTGCGCCTGGACCTACGCCGGGGACGTCTACCACCTGATCCGCGCCGGGATCACCGGTGATCCCCGCATGGGCATCCCCGGCGAGATCCGCCAGCACCCCGGCGTGTTCGCCACCCTCACCGCGCCCTCGTTCGGCCCGGTCCACAACCGCCCCGACACCGGGCGCTGCCGCTGCGGCACCCAGCACGCTCCCGACGACCCGGCCCTGGGAACCGCGCTGGATCCGGAGCGGTACGACTACGCCGGGGCGGTGCTGTGGAACAACCACGCCGGGGACCTGTGGCGGCGCTTCACCATCTACCTGCGCCGTGAGATCGCTGCCCGTGCGGGCCTGACCCAGACGGCCATGAAGGAGGTGTGCCGGGTCTCCTTCGGCAAGGTCGCCGAGTTCCAGAAGCGGGGCGCGGTGCACTTCCACGCCGTGATCCGCCTGGACGGTCCGGCCGGACCCGAGGATGCGCCCCCGGCCTGGGCGACAGTCGCTCTCCTGGACGACGCGATCCGTGCCGCCGCCGCTCGGGTCGCCGTACCGGTGCCCGCCGCCGGCACTTTCCCCGCGCGGGTCCTGCGCTGGGGTTCCCAAGTTGACGTGCAGGCCATCGGCGGCATGGACGGTGTCGAGCTGACCGATCAGGCGGTGGCCTCCTACGTCGCCAAGTACGCCACTAAAGCGGCCGAGACGACCGAGACGGTAGACCGCCGCATCGGGGAGCTCTCGGAGCTGGACAAGCTGAACATGCCCCCGCACACCCGTCGCCTGATCGAAGCCTGCCGGGCGCTCGATGACGCCTACCCCGACCGGCTGCTGTGGCGGTGGGCTCACATGCTCGGCTTCCGCGGCCACTTCATGACCAAGTCACGGGCCTACTCCACCACCCTGACCGAACGGCGCCAGGTCCGCGCCGACTACCGCGCCCGGCAAGAACGCCGCGAACGCGGGCTTCCGGAAGACCTCGACGACACGGAGGGCACCACGCTGGTTCTCGCTCATTGGACGTACGCCGGACAGGGTCACACCCCCGGCGAATCCTGGCTCGCCGCATCCATCGCCCGGGAGCTCCGCCTCAACCGCGAGACGGCCCGCGAAGCCCTCGCCGACTGGCCCGAGCAGGACGACTGGGAGGTGTGCGCATGAGGCGCTTGCCTGACCAGTACCTGACCCCGGAAGACCTCGTGGTCATGCTCCGCCTGCCCAGCGTCGAGACCGTCTATCAGTGGCGGCGTAAGGGCATCGGCCCCCGTGGCTTCCGCGTGGGGCGACACCTCCGCTTCGACCCCGAGGACGTTCGCGCCTGGGTCGAGTCCTTGATGGAAGGGGTCGCCTGATGGCCGGACACATCCAAGATCGCTGGTACAAGACCGAGGCTGGGCCGGACGGCAAGCCGCGCAAGGTCAAGACCGACCGCCACGGCGTCGGGTTGCGCTATCGCGCTCGCTACGTCGGCCCGGACGGTACCGAGAAGTCCAAGAGCTTCCCGGACAAGCAGAAGCGCAAGGCGGAACAGTGGCTGGCCAACGTCGAGGCCGACATGTCGCGCGGCGACTACGTCGACCCCGACGCAGGCAAGGTCACCTTTGAGCAGTACGCGACGGAGTGGATGACCACGCAGATCACGGACCCTCTGACACGGGAGTCCGTGGAGAGCCGCCTACGGCTTCACGCGATCCCGTACCTGGGCACGCGACCCATGGGTTCGTTCACGCCCTCGCATCTGCGGCTCTGGCTGCGGACCCTGGAAGACCGGGGGCTCTCTGCTGGCTACCGGCGCGGCATCTTCGCGCACGTCTCAACGGTCTTCACGGCTGCGGTGGAGGATCGGATCATCCGTACGAACCCGTGCAGTGCCCGCTCCGTGCGGGCACCCCGTCTGGAGCCTCGCAAGGTCAAACCCTGGCCAGCGGAACGGGTCAAGGCGGTTCGCTCGGAGCTGCCGGAGCGCTACCAGGCCCTCGTGAACGTTGCCGCCGGATGCGGCCTGCGTCAGGGCGAGGTCTTCGGCCTGGCCGTGGAAGACGTGGACTTCCTCGGGGGAGTGGTGCACGTTGTACGGCAGGTCAAGCTGCTGCGGTTACATCGGCCAGTGTTCGCGCCACCGAAGGGAGGCAAGGAGCGTGATGTTCCTCTGCCTGAGTCCGTCGCCTTCGCGCTGGCCGGTCACCTGAAGCGGTACCCGGCCACAAGGATCACGTTGCCCTGGAAGACGCTCGACGGTCCGCCCGTCACCGCATCCTTGATCTTCACCGGTCCCATGGGCCTGGCCCTGGACCGGAACCGCTTCAACGACCGCGTATGGCGGCCAGCACTTCGAGCTGCGGGCGTCGAGACCGGGCGGGACAACGGCATGCACGCCCTGAGGCACTTCTATGCCTCGGTGCTCCTGGACGCGGGGGAGAGCGTCAAGGCGCTCAGTGAGTACCTGGGCCACCACGACCCCGGCTTCACGCTGCGTACGTACACGCACCTCATGCCGTCGAGTGAGACCCGAACCCGGGCCGCCGTTGACCGCGTCTTCGAGGATGATGCACCTGCGGACGACGGCCCAGAGACGGCCCAGGGAGGTTCCTAGGTCCCTGACCTGCGGTTATCTCAGTAGCCGAAGTCCTGCGTCCACCAGGGGCCGCCGGAGCCGAAGTGCACTCCGACGCCCAGCGTCGTGAAGTCGCAGTTCAGTATGTTCGCCCGGTGGCCGGGGCTGTTCATCCAGGCGTCCATGACGTCCTGCGGGCTCGCCTGGCCGCGGGCTATGTTCTCGCCGCCCAGGTCCGTTATGCCGAGCACGGCCGCCCGCTGCCACGGATCCTTGCCGTCGGGGTCGGTGTGGTCGAAGAAGTTCCGCGCGGCCATGTCCTCGCTGAACGCCTCCGCCAGCTTGCGCAGCGGGCCGTTCGGGGTCACCGGTGAGCAGCCCACCTTGGCCCGCTCCTGGTTGACCAGCTTGATCACCTCGGCCGCGGCGGCGGCCTCGGAGGTCACCTTCTGGGACGGGATCGTCACCGGCGCCGTCGTGGGCTCCTGTGAGGGCGGCGCGGCCGTGGCCGTGGCCCCCGTCGCCGTGGGGGACGGTGTCCGCGGAGGCTGGGTCGTCGGCGCCGAGGAGGATGCCGGGGGAGTGGAGGCAGTCGCGGTCGCGGCCGGCGTGGGCGAGCGGTCGGCGTCACGGCTGGTGGACGAGGACCCGCGGGAGTCCGCGGTGCCGCTGGTGCCGCCCTGCTGGGTGGCGAAGCCCGACGGAGTGGTGCCGCCGGCCTGCACATCACCGGGGTCACCGCTCACCGAGAAGTGGTTGCCACCGGGCAGCACCCCGGTGGCGACCGCCACGGTGCCCAGCGCCACGGCGGCGGAGACGCCCAGCAGGCCCGTGCGCACCGGCGTCGGGGCCTTCTTCCTGCGGTGTGAGCGGGTCGCGCGCCGCTCGGCCTCCAGGACCGCGGCGAAGCCGTAGAGGTTCTCCGGGCCGTAGCGCTCCGGCGGAATGTCGTAGCTCTCTGTGACCCTCTTGGCGCGGCCCCCCGTGGCGGCGCGTCCGGCGGCGGAGCGTCGGTGGCGTCCCATTGCTGGCCTTCCTGGTCTTGCGGTCGGCGCAACTCACACGATCGTGTGAGTTTCACGTGAGAGTTATGGGTGGGGACGGTACCGCATCGCGCACGGGGCGGATGTGCCGGGAGGGACATTGGCCGGTTAGCGTGCACCCATGAACGACGACGCACGGCTGGTCGCGTGGGTGCGCGGACGTGTCCAAGGGGTGGGTTTCCGCTGGTTCACCCGGGCCAAGGCGCTGGAGATCGGCGACCTGAGTGGTTTTGCTCTCAATCTGGACGACGGACGGGTCCAGGTGGTCGCCGAGGGGCCCCGGAAGGGGTGCGAGCGCCTGCTGGAGTGGCTCCGGGGCGACGACACACCCGGGCGTGTGGACGGAGTCACTGAGATTTGGGACACGCCTCGCGGCGGCTACGACGGCTTCGCGATCCGCTGAGCCGGGCCCCGAAGACCCCCGCCGTGGAGGGCAGGGACGTGCCACCGGCATCTGCCCGGAGCGGAAAGGTGCTGGTGGTTGCCAAGAACCGCTTGCCGTGGCAGGCTCCGCGGGTAAGAGTGATCTCCACGCCCGCAGGGGCCCGCAGGAGCCGCAGCGCCGCCCGTTCAGGGCCGCGCGCCCCCGGGTTGCCCGCCATCGCAGGGCGTGATCGTGTTGACCGTCAAACTTTTTGGTGAGACGCTGAAAGCCCCGCGCACCTTAGCTGTTTGGCATGGAAGAACGGCGTAGAACTCACCATGCCGGGCACCGCGGGTGCGAAAATCCCTCACGACCCACACCGCATCGGTCGGTCACTCAGTGTGGAGGACCATCCATCATGGCAAAGGCGCTTCTCGGTTACGTCGGCGGCTCCGACCCGCGACTCCTCGCCGAGATGCGACGGCTTCAGCAGCGCGTCCAGGAACTCGAAGCCGAGCTCGTACGGATCCAGGCGGAGAACGACGCGCTGTCGACGGCTGCCGCTCACGAAAGGCTCATGGAGAGCGTCGACGCACACCAGGCGGAGCCTGCGCTCACCTGATCACTGCATCACGCCACGGCACCAGCAGTGGTCGGGCTGCCCGTACCCACCGCTGAAGTTGTCAGAGTTGCAAGGGACGCTTCGGCGTCCCTTCTTTCTTGCCCCCGCGTCGTTCGCGCCCCCGCGCACCCCCTCGCTGTCTTTAACGGATGGTGTGCCCTGCCCGTTCAGGGGCGAAACCGCGGGTTCATGGAGTGAGACAGAGGCGGGCGGTAGAGTCCGGCGGCGTGCACCTCAAGGCCCTGACCCTCCGCGGCTTCAAGTCGTTCGCCTCGGCGACCACGCTCCGGTTCGAGCCGGGCATCACGTGCGTCGTCGGCCCGAACGGCTCGGGCAAGTCCAATGTCGTGGACGCGCTCAGCTGGGTCATGGGCGAACAGGGAGCCAAGTCGCTGCGCGGCGGCAAGATGGAGGACGTCATCTTCGCCGGCACCACCGGGCGCCCGCCGCTCGGCCGCGCCGAGGTGTCCCTGACCATCGACAACTCCGACGGTGCCCTCCCGATCGAGTACTCCGAGGTCACCATCACGCGGATCATGTTCCGCAACGGCGGCAGCGAGTACCAGATCAACGGCGACACCTGCCGCCTCCTCGACATCCAGGAACTCCTGTCCGACTCCGGCATCGGCCGCGAGATGCACGTGATCGTGGGCCAGGGCCAGCTCGACTCCGTGCTGCACGCCGACCCCATGGGCCGCCGCGCCTTCATCGAGGAGGCCGCGGGCGTCCTCAAGCACCGCAAGCGCAAGGAGAAGGCGCTCAGGAAGCTGGACGCCATGCAGGCGAACCTCGCCCGCGTCCAGGACCTCGCCGACGAACTGCGCCGCCAGCTGAAACCGCTGGGCCGGCAGGCGGCGGTGGCCCGCCGGGCGGCCGTGATCCAGGCGGACCTGCGCGACGCCCGGCTGCGCCTGCTGGCCGACGACCTCGTACGGTTCCGGGAGGCACTCAAGGCCGAGATCGCCGACGAGGCCGCGCTCAAGGAACGCAAGGAGGCCGCCGAGGCCGAGCTGAAGAGGGCACTGCAGCGTGAGGCGCTCCTGGAGGACGAGGTACGCCGGCTGACGCCGCGTCTGCAGCGGGCCCAGCAGACCTGGTACGAGCTGTCACAGCTCGCGGAGCGGGTGCGCGGCACCGTCTCGCTGGCCGACGCCCGGGTCAAGAGCGCCACCACGCAGCCCCCGGAGGAGCGGCGCGGACGCGATCCCGAGGACATGGAGCGCGAGGCCGCCCGCATCCGCGAGCAGGAGGCCGAGCTGGAGGCGGCCCTGGAGGCCGCCGAGCGCGCACTGGAGGACACGGTCGCGCACCGGGCCGAGCTGGAGCGCGAACTGGCGCTCGAGGAACGGCGCCTGAAGGACGTGGCGCGCGCCATCGCGGACCGGCGTGAAGGGCTCGCCCGGCTCAGCGGCCAGGTGGGCGCCGCCCGTTCACGCGCGGCCGCCGCCCAGGCCGAGATCGACCGGCTGGCCGCCGCGCGCGACGAGGCACAGCAGCGCGCCGTCGCCGCCCAGGAGGAGTACGAGACTCTCAAGGCCGAGGTCGACGGGCTGGACGCGGGCGACGCGGACCTGGCCGAGCGGCACGAGACGGCCAAGGCCGCGCTCGCCGAGGCGGAGGCCGCCCTCACGGCCGCACGCGAGGCGATCACGGCGGCGGAACGGGCGCGCGCCGCGACCCAGGCCCGGCATGACGCCCTGGCCATGGGCCTGCGCCGCAAGGACGGCACGGGCGCCCTGCTGGAGGCGAAGGGCCGCCTGGCCGGCCTGCTCGGTCCGGCCGCGGAACTGCTGACCGTGACCCCGGGCCATGAGGCCGCCCTCGCGGCGGCCTTCGGCACGGCGGCGGACGCCCTCGCGGTGACGGACCCGGCCTCGGCGGCCGACGCCCTTCGCCTGCTGCGCAAGCAGGACGGGGGACGGGCGGCGCTGCTGGTCGCGGGGGCACCTCAGGAGCCGGCGGGCGTGGGTGACAGCGGCGGTGCCGACGGGCACCCCTTCGCCGCCGATCTCGTCCGCGGCCCCGCCGGCCTGATGCCCGCCGTACGCCGGCTGCTGCGCGGCATCGTCGTCGTGGGCACGCTGGAGGACGCCGAGGAGCTGGTCGGGGTGCGCCCCGAGCTGACGGCCGTCACCGCCGAGGGCGATCTCCTCGGAGCGCACTTCGCGCACGGGGGGTCCGCCGGGGCGCCCAGCCTGCTGGAGGTGCAGGCCTCCGTCGACGAGGCCGCCGCCGAGCTGGAGGAACTCGCCGCGCGGTGCGAGGAGTTGGCCGAGGCGCAGCGGCTCGCGGGGGAGCGGCGCAAGGAGTGTGCCGCGCGCGTCGAGGAGCTGGGGGAGCGGCGGCGGGCGGCCGAGCGGGAGAAGTCCCAGGTCGCCCAGCAGCTGGGCCGGCTCGCCGGGCAGGCGCGGGGGGCCGCCGGGGAGGCCGAGCGCAGCGTCGCCGCCGCCGCGCGCGCCCAGGAGGCGCTCGAGGTGGCCCTGCAGGAGGTCGAGGAACTCGCCGAGCGGCTCGCCGTCGCCGAGGAGATGCCGGCCGAGGAGGAGCCCGACACCTCCGTACGCGACCGCCTCGCCGCCGACGGCGCCAACGCGCGGCAGACCGAGATGGAGGCCCGCCTCCAGGTCCGCACCCACGAGGAACGCGTCAAGGGACTGGCCGGACGCGCCGACTCCCTGGACCGGGCCGCCCGCGCCGAACGTGAGGCACGCGCGCGTGCCGAGCAGCGGCGGGCCCGGCTGCGCCACGAGGCGGCCGTCGCCGAGGCCGTCGCCTCCGGCGCCCGGCAGCTCCTCGCCCATGTCGAGGTCTCCCTCAGCCGGGCGGAGGCCGAGCGAGCCGCCGCCGAGGCGGTCAAGGCACGCCGGGAGGAGGAGCTGGCGGCGGCCCGCACGCACGGCCGCGACCTCAAGGCCGAGTTGGACAAGCTCACCGACTCCGTCCACCGCGGCGAGGTGCTCGGCGCCGAGAAGCGGCTGCGCATAGAGCAGCTGGAGAGCAGGGCGCTGGAGGAGCTGGGCGTCGAGCCGACGGTCCTGGTCACCGAGTACGGCCCCGACCAGCTCGTACCGCCGTCCCCGCCTGCGGAGGGCGAACAACTGCCCGAGGACCCTGACCATCCGCGCAACCGGCCCCGCCCGTTCGTGCGCGCCGAGCAGGAGAAGCGGCTCAAGGCCGCCGAACGCGCCTACCAGCAGCTCGGCAAGGTCAACCCGCTCGCCCTGGAGGAGTTCGCCGCGCTGGAGGAGCGCCACAAGTTCCTCAGTGAGCAGCTCGACGACCTGAAGAAGACCCGCGCCGACCTGCTTCAGGTGGTGAAGGAGGTCGACGAGCGCGTCGAGCAGGTGTTCACCGAGGCCTATCGGGACACGGCCCGCGAGTTCGAGGGCGTCTTCAGCAGGCTGTTCCCCGGCGGCGAGGGCCGGCTGCTCCTGACCGACCCGGACAACATGCTCACCACGGGCGTGGACGTCGAGGCGCGGCCCCCGGGCAAGAAGGTCAAGCGGCTCTCCCTGCTCTCCGGCGGAGAGCGGTCGCTGACGGCCGTCGCCCTGCTGGTGTCGATCTTCAAGGCCCGGCCCAGCCCGTTCTACGTGATGGACGAGGTCGAGGCGGCACTCGACGACACCAACCTGCAGCGGTTGATCCGCATCATGCAGGAGCTGCAGGAGACCTCACAGCTCATCGTGATCACGCACCAGAAGCGGACGATGGAGGTCGCCGACGCGCTGTACGGCGTCTCCATGCAGGGCGACGGTGTGTCGAAGGTCATCTCTCAGCGGCTCCGCTAGGCGACTGCCCTCTACACCAGTTGCTACCTGCACGTCTTCACATCTTCAACACTTGAACACAATCCTTCGTTCGCATGCCTCCTACGTCACAGACTCGCGCTATTGACTTCGAAACTTGAAGGCATAGTCTCTGCAACGTTGCTTTTACCTTCAGATATGAGCGGCGTTAACGAGTGCTCCCCGGGTACTTGACACGCCACCCATACCCGAAAGGGCCCAGCCCACCCCCGGCAGCGTTGCCGGTGGCCCGAGGAGTTACACGTTGACCAGCACAGCGCAGGCATCAAGGACAGGAGCCGGTACGGCTCACCCCGATCATCTCGGGCACGTCATCTTCATCGCGGCGGCGGCCGCGATGGGCGGCTTCCTCTTCGGCTACGACAGCTCCGTGATCAACGGCGCCGTCGAGGCCATCCGGGACCGCTACGACATCGGCTCCGCAGCGCTGGCCCAGGTCATCGCCATCGCCCTGATCGGCTGTGCCGTCGGCGCCGCCACCGCCGGGCGCATAGCCGACCGCCTCGGCCGCATCCGGGTGATGCAGATCGCGGCGGTTCTCTTCGTCGTCAGCGCGGTCGGCTCCGCTCTGCCTTTCGCGCTGTGGGACTTCGCCCTCTGGCGCGTCATCGGCGGCTTCGCCATCGGCATGGCCTCCGTGATCGGCCCCGCCTACATCGCCGAGGTCGCCCCGCCCGCCTACCGCGGCCGGCTCGGCTCCTTCCAGCAGGCCGCGATCGTCGTAGGCATCGCCATCTCCCAGCTGGTCAACTGGGGCCTGCTCAACGCCGCCGGCGGCGACCAGCGCGGCAAGCTGATGGGCCTGGAGGCCTGGCAGGTCATGCTCGGCGTCATGGTCGTGCCGGCCGTCCTGTACGGCCTGCTCTCCTTCGCCATCCCCGAGTCCCCCCGCTTCCTGCTCTCCGTCGGCAAGCGTGAGCGCGCCCGGGAGATCCTCGCCGAGGTCGAGGGCCAGGGCACCGACCTCGACGCCCGCGTCGCCGAGATCGAGCACGCCATGAAGAGCGAGCACAAGTCCAGCTTCAAGGACCTGCTCGGCGGCGGCTTCTTCTTCAAGCCCATCGTCTGGATCGGTATCGGCCTGTCGGTCTTCCAGCAGTTCGTCGGCATCAACGTCGCGTTCTACTACTCCTCGACGCTGTGGCAGTCGGTCGGCGTCGACCCGACGGACTCGTTCTTCTACTCCTTCACCACCTCGATCATCAACATCGTCGGCACCGTGATCGCGATGATCTTCGTGGACCGCGTCGGCCGCAAGCCGCTCGCGCTCATCGGCTCCATCGGCATGGCCGTCGGTCTCGCACTGGAGGCCTGGGCGTTCTCGTTCCACCTGGTCGACGGCAAGCTGCCGAGCACCCAGGGCTGGGTCGCCCTGATCGCCGCCCACGTGTTCGTCCTCTTCTTCGCGCTGTCCTGGGGCGTGGTCGTCTGGGTCATGCTCGGCGAGATGTTCCCGAACCGGATCCGCGCCGCAGCGCTCGGCGTGGCCGCCGCCGCCCAGTGGATCGCCAACTGGGCCATCACCGCGAGCTTCCCCTCGCTGGCCGACTGGAACCTGTCCGGCACCTACGTGATCTACACGGTCTTCGCCGCGCTCTCCATCCCGTTCGTCCTGAAGTTCGTGAAGGAGACGAAGGGCAAGGCGCTGGAGGAGATGGGCTGAGCCTGACAAAGGCTCCTCGAACTCGAGGAGAAGGGCCAAGTCCCCGCTGCCCCTCTCCTCGGACCCTGCCGCCGCCCGGCTCGGCCACTGTCCGAGCCGGGCGGCGGTGTTCTGCCGGCCCCCTGTGCACGAGGCTCAGCTCTCCAGCCCGGGGAGCACCCGCTCGCAGAACAGATGCAGGCTGCGCCAGCCCTCGTCCACCGGCATCCCGCCGGCCAGCGGATGCAGGACGTGGCTGTCCGGCCCCAGGCTCAGGCACTCCTCGGGCGTCACGATCCGGTACACGCCTTCCGCCCGCAGCTCCTCCACCGTCGTGGCCGCCGACCTGACCGCCGAGCGGACGCCACGGCCGCCGGACTGCCAGGACGCGTACGTCCGCGCCTCGTGCAGGAAGTGCCTGCCGTACCGGGCCCACGCCCGGTCCGGATCCTCCGCGAGGTGCAGCAGCGGCGTCCGCTCGGCGGGCATCATCGTCCAGCCCTGCCTGCCGTACTCCGCCAGCCGCTCCCTGTAGTAGGCCTCCAGCTCCGGCAGGTGCGCGCTCGGGAAGAACGGCAGACCCAGCCGGGCCGCGCGGCGGGCCGCCGCCTTCGAGGAGCCGCCGACCAGCAACAGGGGGTGCGGCCGGGTGTACGGGCGCGGGGTGACCCGTACGGTACGGCCCCGGTAGGCGAACTCCTCGCCGGTCCACGCCCTCAGCACCGTCTCCAGCAGCTCGTCCTGGAGCCTTCCGCGCCGCTCGAAGTCGACACCGAAACAGGCGTACTCCTCGGGCCGGTACCCGATCCCGGCGACGGTCACCAGCCGGCCGCCGCTGACCAGGTCGAGAACGGCGATGTCCTCGGCCAGCCGGAGCGGGTCGTGCAGCGGCCCGATCACCGCCGAGACGGTGACCGCGAGCCGCCGGGTCGCGCCGAGCACGGCACCGGCGAAGACGAACGGCGACGGCAGCCAGTTGTTCACCGCCCCGTGGTGCTCCTCCGTCTGCACGGTGGTGATCCCCCGGTCGTCGGCGTACGCGGCCATCTCCACCGCGGCCCGGTATCGGGCACCCAGCGAGACCGGGGTCGCCCCGGGCTCGACGAGGTTGAACCGTACGACCGTGACGGCCATGACAGGGCCCCCTTCGCCTTCGCCGGGCGGGTGTGCGGGGGGACGTTAGCTGAGGGAGCGTCAGACAACCAGGGGCGTGCAGCCCCGGAGCCGCCGCCGAACGGGGCGGTGCCCGGTCGCGCATACTGGACCCGTTATGGAAACCGTCATCCTTGCTGTAGTCATCGCCGTGGTCGTGCTCGGCGCGCTCGGCGGGCTCATCGTCGGCAGCCGGCGCCGGAAGCCGCTGCCCCCGCCGCCCCCGACGACGCCCGACATCACCGCCCCTCCGGCCGAGCCGCACGTCGGCGACGAGGCCGAGACGCCGCGCGACGAAGAGCGCCGGACGATAGAGGAGGTGGATCTTCCGGGCGGTGGTGCTCCCGTCGCCGTCGAGGAGCCGCCCCTCGTCGAGGCGCCCCCGATCGAGATCCCCGAGCCCACCGCTGGCCGTCTGGTCCGCCTGCGCGCCCGTCTGTCCCGTTCGCAGAACGCGCTCGGCAAGGGACTCCTCACCCTCCTGTCCAGGGAGCACCTCGACGACGAGACCTGGGAGGAGATCGAGGACACGCTGCTCACCGCCGACGTCGGCGTGCAGCCCACCCAGGAGCTGGTCGAGCGGCTGCGCGAGCGCGTCAAGGTGCTCGGCACCCGCACGCCCCAGGAGCTGCGCGGTCTGCTGCGCGAGGAGCTGCTCACGCTGGTCGGTACCGACATGGACCGCACCGTCCGCACCGAGCCCGAGTCCAGCAAGCCCGGCATCGTGATGGTCGTGGGCGTCAACGGCACCGGCAAGACCACCACCACCGGCAAGCTGGCCCGGGTTCTGGTGGCCGACGGTCGCACCGTCGTCCTCGGCGCCGCCGACACCTTCCGCGCCGCCGCCGCCGACCAGCTGCAGACCTGGGGCGAGCGGGTCGGCGCCTACACCGTGCGCGGGCCGGAGGGCGGCGACCCGGCCTCCGTGGCGTTCGACGCGGTGAAGGAAGGCAAGGAGATGGGCTACGACGTCGTGCTCATCGACACCGCCGGCCGCCTGCACACCAAGACCGGCCTCATGGACGAGCTCGGCAAGGTCAAGCGCGTCGTGGAGAAGCACGCCCCGCTCGACGAGGTGCTGCTCGTCCTGGACGCCACGACCGGGCAGAACGGTCTCGTCCAGGCCCGCGTCTTCGCCGAGGTCGTGGACATCACCGGCATCGTGCTGACCAAGCTCGACGGCACGGCCAAGGGCGGCATCGTGGTGGCGGTCCAGCGGGAGCTGGGCGTACCGGTGAAGCTGATCGGACTCGGCGAGGGTGCCGACGACCTGGCGCCGTTCGAGCCGGAAGCGTTCGTGGATGCGCTTATCGGGGACTGAGCGCGCCGCCGCACGCGGCGCGTGCGTGACCGTACGGAAGAAGGGCCCCGTTCCAAGGTGCAGCTGGAACGGGGCCCTTCCGTATGGGGGGAGCCCCTCTTCTCCGTATCGGTTTCCCCGTGTCGGTGGAGCCGGGCCCTCTCGAATCGGCCGACCTAGACGCGTGAGCGATGCGCCACATACGCCAGCGTGCCGATCAGCAGGCGCGCCGCCGGGGGTCTCGTCGCCGAATCCAGGGCGGGCGAGCGGAGCCAGCGGACCGGGCCGAGGCCGCCGCGGTCCGAGGGCGGGGCCGTGATGTACGCGCCGGGGCCGAGGGCGTGGAGGTCGAGGGCGGTGTCGTCCCACGCCATCCGGTACAGCAGGTCGGGCAGCTCGGCGGCGGACCCCGGGGTGACGAAGAAGTGCGCGCGGCCCTCCGGCGTCGCCGTGACCGGGCCGAGCGGCAGACCCATGCGCTCCAGCCGGACCAGGGCGCGCCGCCCCGCCGACTCGGCGACCTCGATCACGTCGAACGCCCGGCCGACCGGCAGCATCACCGCGGCGCCCGGCGTCTCGGCCCAGGTCTCGGTCACCTCGTCGAGTGTCGCGCCGGCGCCCACGACGGGCGCGAAGTCCAGTGGGTGCGCGCCGGGCGCGCCGCAGTCCGCCTTGCCGCAGGAGCACTGCCCGGCGACCGCCCGTGCGCCGGGCACCACGTCCCAGCCCCACAGTCCGGTGTACTCGGCCACGGCCGTGCACTCCGACGAGCGGCCCCGGCGCCGCGCACCGGAGCGGATGTCGCGGATGCCCCGCGTGCCGCCGATAGTGAAGCCCATGCCCCCTCCAACGGGTCCAGCGCGCCGATGGTTACGCCATGAGAGCGGAATGTGACTCTGAGTTCCCAGTCGTCGGTCGTCTCCGCGGGGTTCCGCGCAGCGCCCGGTTGCATCCCGGGGTGGTGTGCGGTCCGTGCGCGCCGGTGAGTGCACGCCTCCACCCGATTCCGGCTGTCATGTGTCAAGTGAATCGTGCGGAGCCCGCCCTGGGTTCATTCGAAGGGGTGGCGAATGGTGGCGTTTCTGTGTACGCCATGGCTGGACGGGTGACCGTGAGACTACTTTGAGTGCACGGTTCCTGGGAATGGATGCGCTCGTGGGTATGCCGGAGGCAAGTCGGTTCCCGTCCGACGGCTGAGAACCGACGGACGCGGGGCCGTGGGCACCGGCATTCTGGTAGTGCTTGGCGCGCACAGCGACAAGTGGTCTGAGGGATGGGGGCGTTCCAGTGGGCGGCAGTGACGGAAGCGCAGCGAACGCTGACAAGCGCCCCAATGAGCTGCTCACCTCGTGGTTCGTGCGCAGCGGCTGGTCGAAGGGTGAGCTGGCGCGTCAAGTGAACCGCCGGGCACGCCAGTTGGGAGCGAACCACATCTCCACGGACACCTCCCGGGTGCGCCGCTGGCTCGACGGGGAGAACCCGCGCGAGCCGATCCCGCGGATCCTGTCGGAGTTGTTCTCCGAGCGCTTCGGCTGCGTCGTCGCGGTCGAGGACCTCGGACTGCGCCCCGCCCACCAGTCACCCTCGGTGTCCGGGATCGACCTGCCCTGGACGGGCCCGCAGACCGTGGCCATGATCAGCGAGTTCTCGCGCAGCGACCTGATGCTGGCGCGGCGCGGCTTCCTCGGAACCTCGCTGGTCCTGTCCGCGGGCCCGTCCCTCATCGAGCCCGTGCAGCGCTGGCTGGTGCCGAGCCCCACCTCCCCGCGCGAGGGCACCCCGCCCGCCTCGCCGTCCGGGCGCGCCCGCGGCCGGCTCTCCCAGCCCGAGCTGGACCTCCTCGAGGCCACCACCGTGATGTTCCGCAAGTGGGACGCCCAGTGCGGCGGCGGGCTGCGCCGCAAGGCGGTCGTCGGCCAGTTGCACGAGGTCACCGACCTGCTGCAGGAACCGCAGCCCGAGGCCACCGCCAAGCGCCTGTTCAAGGTCGCCGCCGAACTGGCCGAACTGGCCGGTTGGATGAGCTACGACGTCGGACTGCAGCCCACCGCGCAGAAGTACTTCGTGCTCGCCCTGCACGCCGCCAAGGAGGCGGGCGACAAGCCGCTCGGCTCGTACGTCCTCTCCAGCATGAGCCGCCAGATGATCCACCTGGGCCGGCCCGAGGACGCCCTGGAACTCATCCACCTCGCCCAGTACGGCAGCCGTGACTGCGCGAGCCCGCGCACCCAGGCGATGCTGTATGCGATGGAGGCACGCGCCTACGCCAACATGGGGCAGCCCGGCAGGTGCAAGCGTGCCGTCCGGATGGCCGAGGACACCTTCGCCGACGCCGAGGACTGGGACGAGCCGGAGCCCGACTGGATCCGCTTCTTCTCCGAGGCCGAGCTGTACGCGGAGAACTCCCACTCCTTCCGTGACCTCGCCTACGTCGCGGGCCGCAGTCCCACCTACGCCTCCCTGGCCGAACCCCTGATGCGGAAGGCCGTCGACCGGTTCGCCGAGGACACCGAGCATCAGCGGTCGTACGCGCTCAATCTCATCGGCATGGCCACCGTGCATCTCCTCCAGCGTGAACCCGAGCAGAGCGCGGTGCTCACCAAGCGGGCCCTGGAGGTCGCCAAAAAGGTGCGCTCGGAACGTGTCAACACTCGTATTCGAAAAACCGTCGACACGGCTGTACGCGATTTCGGTGATCTCACGGAGATCGTCGAACTCACCGACCACCTCGCCACCCACCTGCCCGAGACCGCCGAAGCGGTCTGAACCCTCCCAGGGCCCCAGGATCCCAGAGGCCAAGGGGCCCCGAGGACTCCGGCCGCGGCCGCCATCCCGAACCGCCCGACTCGGCTCCCCCCATGCCAGGTCATCGGATGGCTGCCGCGGCCGGGCTGTTTTTTGCGCCTGAACCGGCGCCGCTCTAGTGGCGGTGGTTGCTCGCCGTGGGGGTTGCTCAATTGACGGTCGCGGGTTCATTCGGCCGATGGTTGCGGCGCCCATCATCTGAAGGTTGCGCCACGATAACGATCAGCGCGACCGACATCCGGCGGTTCATCAACGCGTAACACGCCGGGCGCCTTCGTCACTGCGGTGAAACATCGAGGGGCTTCCACCGAAACGGCGCTGCGTCAATCTCGTGGCCCATAACCCCCACGCCCTCATGACCGGACCGCTCTCCGGCTTCGCCCGCACGGGGCCGTACCAACCGACTAGGAGACGCCGATGGCACCAGCCGCCATCACGCTTGCGGCGGACGCACCCAAGCTGTCGTCCGCCAACACAGGTTTCATGCTCATCGCTTCCGCCCTGGTGCTGATCATGACCCCGGGCCTGGCCTTCTTCTACGGAGGCATGGTCCGCGTCAAGAGCACCCTGAACATGCTGATGATGAGCTTCATCAGCATGGGCATCATCACCATTCTGTGGGTGCTCTACGGCTTCTCCCTCGCCTTCGGTACGAACAACAGCTTCATCGGCTGGGACTCCGACTGGTTCGGCCTCCACAAGATCGGTCTGACGGAACTCTGGCCCGGCTACACCATCCCGATCTTCGTGTTCATGGTCTTCCAGATGATGTTCGCGATCATCACGCCGGCCCTGATAAGCGGCGCCCTCGCCGACCGTGTGAAGTTCTCGGCCTGGTCGCTCTTCATCGCGCTGTGGCTCACGATCGTCTACGTCCCGGTCGCCCACTGGGTCTGGGGCTCCGACGGCTGGGCCTTCAAGCTCGGTGTGATCGACTTCGCCGGTGGTACCGCGGTCCACATCAACGCCGGTGCGGCGGCGCTCGGCGTGATCCTCGTCATCGGCAAGCGCGTCGGCTTCAAGAAGGACCCGATGCGTCCGCACAGCCTTCCGCTGGTCATGCTCGGCGCGGGTCTGCTGTGGTTCGGCTGGTTCGGCTTCAACGCGGGCTCCTGGCTCGGCAACGACGACGGCGTCGGCGCGCTGATGTTCGTCAACACGCAGGTCGCGACGGCCGCCGCCATGCTGGCCTGGCTCGCCTACGAGAAGATCCGCCACGGCGCGTTCACCACGCTGGGAGCCGCCTCCGGCGCGGTCGCCGGTCTGGTGGCGATCACCCCGTCCGGTGGTGCGGTCTCCCCGCTCGGCGCGATCGCCGTCGGTGCCATCGCCGGTGTCGCCTGCGCCGCGGCCGTGGGCCTGAAGTTCAAGTTCGGCTACGACGACTCCCTCGATGTCGTCGGCGTCCACATGGTCGGCGGCATCATCGGCTCCCTGCTGATCGGCTTCTTCGCCACCGGCAAGGGCCAGTCCACCGCCACGGGCGTCTTCTACGGGGACCACAGCTTCACCCAGCTGTGGAAGCAGTGCGCCGGTGTCGGCGCGGTCCTCGCCTACTCCCTGGTCGTCTCCGCGGTCCTCGCCTTCCTCCTCGACAAGACGATCGGTATGCGGGTCACCGAGGACGAGGAGGTCTCGGGCATCGACCAGGCCGAGCACGCCGAGACCGCATACGACTTCAGCGGCGCTGGTGGCGGTGTCATGGGGACCGCCGCCTCGGCTCTGGCCGCCACGGAGACCAGGAAGGTGGACGCATGAGGCTCATCACCGCCGTCGTCAAGCCGCACCGGCTCGACGAGATCAAGGAGGCCCTGCAGGCCTTCGGGGTCCATGGACTGACGGTCACGGAAGCGAGCGGCTACGGTCGGCAGCGGGGACACACCGAGGTCTACCGCGGCGCCGAGTACACGGTCGACCTGGTACCCAAGATCCGTATCGAGGTGCTGGCCGAGGACGACGACGCCGAACAGCTCATCGAGGTCATCGTCAAGGCGGCCCGCACCGGCAAGATCGGTGACGGCAAGGTCTGGTCCATCCCGGTCGAGACGGCCGTACGGGTCCGGACCGGCGAGCGCGGACCCGACGCGCTCTAGACACGCACGGAACAGGAGTCGCTGGGTGACGAGTACGGACGTACGTACGGAAGCAGAGGGCTCGGGACCCAGCGGCTACGCGGCGGCCCGGCTGCGCCTCCTCACGGAGGGGGTGCAGTCCGGGCCGCCGCGCCGTGCCGCCCTGTCCGACCTGACGGACGGCTGGCTCGCGGAGCTGTTCGCCGCGGGCGCCGAGGGAGTGCGCGGCGTGTCCCTGGTCGCCGTCGGCGGTTACGGCCGCGGCGAGCTGTCCCCGCGCAGCGACCTCGACCTGCTCCTGCTGCACGACGGGAGCGACAGCAAGGCGGTCGCCGCCCTCGCCGACCGCATCTGGTACCCCGTGTGGGACCTCGGCCTGGCCCTCGACCACTCCGTGCGCACCCCGGCGGAGGCCCGCAAGACCGCCGGCGAGGACCTCAAGGTGCAGCTCGGCCTGCTGGACGCCCGGCACCTGGCGGGCGACCTCGGGCTCACCGCGGGACTGAGGACGGCCGTGCTGGCCGACTGGCGCAACCAGGCGCCCAAACGTCTCCCCGAACTCCAGCAGCTGTGCGCCGAGCGGGCCGAGCGGCAGGGTGAGCTGCAGTACCTGCTGGAACCGGACCTCAAGGAGGCCCGGGGCGGGCTGCGCGACGCAACGGCCCTGCGCGCGGTCGCCGCCTCCTGGCTCGCGGACGCCCCGCGCGAGGGACTGGCCGAGGCCCGGCGCCGGCTCCTCGACGTACGCGACGCGCTGCATCTGACCACCGGGCGCGCCACCGACCGGCTGGCCCTCCAGGAGCAGGACCAGGTCGCCACCGAGCTGGGCCTGCTGGACGCCGACACGCTGCTGCGGCAGGTGTACGAGGCGGCGCGCCTGATCTCGTACGCCAGTGATGTCACCTGGCGTGAAGTGGGGCGCGTGCTGCGTTCGCGCGCCGTGCGGCCGAGGCTGCGCGCCATGCTCGGTGGCGGAAAACCGGTCGCCGAGCGGTCCCCCCTGGCCGAGGGCGTGGTGGAACAGGACGGCGAAGTCGTCCTCGCGCGCGCCGCACGCCCCGAACGCGACCCCGTGCTCCCGCTGCGCGCCGCCGCTGCCGCCGCCCAGGCGGGCCTCCCGCTCTCCCTGCACGCCGTACGGCGCATGGCCACCAACGTGCGCCCCCTTCCCACGCCCTGGCCCGCCGAGGCGCGCGAACAGCTCGTGACCCTGCTGGGCTCCGGCCGTCCCACCGTCGAGGTCTGGGAGGCCCTGGAGGCCGAGGGACTGATCACCCGTCTGCTGCCCGACTGGGAGCGGGTGCGCTGCCGTCCCCAGCGCAACGCCGTGCACCTGTGGACCGTCGACCGGCACCTGATCGAGACGGCCGTACGCGCCTCGGAGCTGACCCGCCGCGTGGGCCGCCCCGACCTCCTCCTGGTCGCCGCCCTCCTGCACGACATCGGCAAGGGCTGGCCCGGCGACCACTCCGTCGCAGGCGAGATCATCGCGCGCGACGTGGCCGGGCGCATCGGCTTCGACCGCGACGACGTCGCCGTCCTCGCCACCCTCGTACGCCACCACCTGCTCCTCGTCGAGACCGCGACCCGGCGCGACCTGGAGGACCCGGCCACCGTCAGTTCGGTCGCCGAAGCCGTCGGCTCACAGAGCACCCTGGAGCTGCTGCACGCCCTCACCGAGGCCGACGCACTCGCCACCGGGCCCGCGGCCTGGTCGACCTGGCGCAGCGCGCTCGTGACCGACCTGGTGAAACGGGTCTCCGCGGTGCTGGCCGGCGACGAGCCCGACGACCCCGAGGCCGCCACGCCCACCGCCGAGCAGGAACGGCTCGCCGTCGAGGCGTACCGCACCGGCGGTCCGGTCCTGGCACTGCGCGCACAGACCGAGCCGCCCGCCGAGGAACCGTCCGGCGAACCCGAACCCCTCGGTGTGGAACTCCTCATCGCCGTACCGGACCAGCCGGGCGTGCTGCCCGCCGTGTCCGGGGTGCTCGCCGTGCACCGCCTCACCGTCCGCACCGCCGAGCTGCGCGCCCTGGACCTGCCGGACGGCATGGACGGCTCGGTGCTGCTGCTCGACTGGAGGGTCGCGGCGGAGTACGGCTCCCTGCCCCAGGCGGCCCGGCTGCGCGCCGACCTCGTACGCGCCCTGGACGGCTCCCTGGACATCTCGGCCCGCCTCGCGGAACGCGACGCGGCCTACCCGCGCCGTCGGGGCGTGGTGCCCCCGCCGCCGCGCGTGACGGTCGCCTCCGCGGCCTCCCGCCACGCCACGGTGATCGAGGTCCGTGCCCAGGACGCACCGGGGCTGCTGTTCCGGATCGGGCGGGCACTGGAGAAGGCGGGGGTGCGGGTGCGCAGCGCCCACGTCTCCACGCTGGGGGCCAACGCCGTGGACGCCTTCTACGTGACGACGGGCACGGGCGCACCGTTGCCGGCGCAGGACGCGGTGTCGGTGGCACGGGCCCTGGAGGAGACGCTGCGGGGGTGAGGCCGGCGGGCGGGGACGTTTTCCTCGCGCGGCCGGATACCCTGGAGGGCAGCCCAAGACGACCCCGACCCCGAGGACCGACGCCGCCGTGTTCGACACCCTCTCCGACCGCCTTAGCGCGACTTTCAAAAGCCTCCGCGGAAAAGGCAGGCTCTCCGAGGCGGACATCGACGCCACGGCGCGTGAGATCCGCATCGCGCTCCTCGAAGCCGACGTGGCCCTGCCCGTGGTCCGCTCCTTCATCAAGAACGTCAAGGAGCGCGCCCTCGGCGCCGAGGTCTCCCGGGCGCTGAACCCCGCCCAGCAGGTCCTCAAGATCGTCAACGACGAGCTGGTCACCATCCTCGGCGGCGAGACCCGCCGCCTCCGCTTCGCCAAGCAGCCCCCGACCGTCATCATGCTCGCGGGTCTGCAGGGTGCCGGTAAGACCACGCTCGCGGGCAAGCTCGGCAAGTGGCTCAAGGAGCAGGGGCACTCCCCGCTCCTGGTCGCCGCCGACCTCCAGCGCCCGAACGCGGTCAACCAGCTCAGCGTCGTCGCCGAGCGTGCCGGCGTCGCGGTCTACGCACCGGAGCCGGGCAACGGCGTCGGCGACCCGGTCAAGGTCGCCAAGGACTCCATCGACCACGCCAAGCAGAAGGTCCACGACATC
Source organism: Streptomyces sp. NPDC001796 (assembly GCF_042892355.1). Taxonomy (NCBI): domain Bacteria; kingdom Bacillati; phylum Actinomycetota; class Actinomycetes; order Kitasatosporales; family Streptomycetaceae; genus Streptomyces; species Streptomyces sp. NPDC001796. The sequence continues at coordinate 24,201 of NZ_JBIAUC010000014.1, forward strand.
GTGATCGTGGACACCGCGGGCCGCCTCGGCATCGACCAGGAGATGATGCAGCAGGCCGCGGACATCCGGGACGCGGTCTCGCCGGACGAGATCCTGTTCGTCGTCGACGCCATGATCGGTCAGGACGCCGTGAACACCGCGGAGGCCTTCCGCGACGGCGTCGGCTTCGACGGCGTGGTGCTCTCCAAGCTCGACGGTGACGCCCGTGGCGGTGCGGCCCTGTCGATCCGGCAGATCACCGGCAAGCCGATCATGTTCGCGTCGAACGGCGAGAAGCTCGACGACTTCGACGCCTTCCACCCGGACCGGATGGCCTCCCGCATCCTCGACATGGGTGACCTGCTCACCCTGATCGAGCAGGCGGAGAAGACGTTCAGCCAGGAAGAGGCCGAGAAGATGGCCTCCAAGCTGGCGTCCAAGAAGGGCCAGGACTTCACCCTGGACGACTTCCTGGCCCAGATGGAGCAGGTCAGGAAGATGGGCTCCATCTCCAAGCTGCTCGGGATGCTGCCGGGCATGGGCCAGATCAAGGACCAGATCAACAGCATCGACGAGCGCGACGTCGACCGCACCGCCGCGATCATCAAGTCGATGACCCCGGGCGAGCGCCAGGACCCGACCATCATCAACGGCTCGCGCCGCGCCCGTATCGCCAAGGGTTCCGGTGTCGAGGTCAGCGCGGTGAAGAACCTCGTCGAGCGGTTCTTCGAGGCCCGCAAGATGATGTCCCGCATGGCCCAGGGCGGCGGTATGCCCGGCATGCCGGGGATCCCGGGCATGGGCGGCGGCCCCGGCCGCGCCAAGAAGCAGCAGAAGAAGGCCAAGGGCAAGCAGCGCTCCGGCAACCCGATGAAGCGCAAGCAGCAGGAACAGGAGGAGGCCGCACGCCGCGCCGCCGCGGCGCAGAGCGGGGGCGCCTTCGGCCTGCCGCAGCAGAGCGGCCAGGAGTTCGAGCTGCCGGACGAGTTCAAGAAGTTCATGGGCTGACCCGCGTTCGACGCGTACGCCGGGGCGCCCCTCCGAGGAGGGGCGCCCCGGCGTCGTCTAGGGGATGCGGGCGATCAGGTAGCGGAAGACGTTCGGCATCCACACCGTGCCGTCCGCACGCCGGTGCGGATGCAGCGCCTCCGCCAGCTCCTTGTCGACCTGCTCCTGATCCGTCGCGTCGATCGCGGCGTCGAACAACCCCGTCGACAGCATCCCCCGCAGCGCGCTGCCCATGTCGGCGTACCCGAACGGGCATGCGACCCGCCCCGACCCGTCCGGCCTGAGCCCGCAGCGCCACGCGGCCTCCTCCAGGTCGTCGCGCCGGGCCGGCCGCCAACGGCCCCCGCCGCGTTCCGGATCGGCCAGTTTGGCGGCGACCCGCAGGACGGACGCGGTGCTGCACCGCTCCGGCGGACCCCATCCGGCGAGCACCACGGGCGTCCCGCGCTCCGTGAACGGCGCCACCGCCACCAACTGCTCCTCGAGGGTCTCGGCGTCACCGGCCGCACAGCCGATCGGCTCGAACGCGGTCACCAGGTTGTACGCCGGCTCATCGGGTGCGGGCGCCGCGTCCCGTGGGCGGCCCTCCACGATCCGGGCACCGGCACACGCGCGCGTGCCCCACGGCGCGGGCCCCAGCCGCTCGCGCGCGAGCGCCAGCCGTTCGCACGCCCCGCAGTCCACGCCGGTGACCGACGCGCCCCGGGAGGCGGCCATCAGCAGGGCCAGACCCGTACCGCAGCCGAGCCCCAGCAGCCGCGTCCCGGAACCCACTTCCAGCCGCTCGTAGACGGCCTCGTAGAGCGGCACCAGCATCCGCTCCTGAATCTCCGCCCAGTCACGCGCGCGTGCACCCCGGTCCACGCGAGGAACCGCGCCCGCGTGGGAAAGGTGCTGCCGCACGGGCGTAGGTGTCATCGAAAGCGCCCCAATCCGCCGTGAGTTGCCGCTGTCTGACGATGCCGTCCCCCGTGACGTGCCCTCGCACTCGGCCCCCGTGGCCCCCGTATGGCCTCCGTATGCCAGGAAACTCCGCGCCCGTCGTGGCGTCCAGGGGTCGTGGGGTACTCGGTGCGCGCCGTCCGCGCGCCCCTGGTCCGCCCCCGGGCGAGAAATATTCACCCGGCACACGGGTGCCCCCGTACCATCGCGCCACGGCAAGGGCACCCGTTCTCACGCCCCGTGTCGAGGACTTTCCCCGTTGGTATCAGGACGTCGTGAACAAGGCCGAACTGGCGGACAACGGGCCGGTGCGCGGGACCATGGTGATCCGACCGTACGGGTAACGGCTGTGGGAGCGGATGCAGCAGGAGATGGCCGTGCTCGGGGAGGACGGCGAGGCGGGGCTGGCCGAGCACTCGGTGACCGTACGGTGTCTGGTCGCCCGAGGACGGGTCGGTTCCCGACGCCGACGACGCACCCGGTAACGTCGCCGTCGTGGCGCGCGCTTATTGAGATGACCGGTCGGTGGGTCAAGAGCGGCCGAAACGCCTCTTGCGCATTCGAGGACCACAGCAGCCCCGGCGTGCGGAGTTCCTCTACGCGCCGGGCCGTAGGCGTCGCTACGCACCACCTTGGGATGAGCTGTGAGGCTTCTCCGCAGTTCGGCGCACCCGCCCTCGTCAGGACGCATCAGCGGCAACTGACGGGTACGTGCAAATTATTTGGGATGCCCCGGAATAGGAACACGGGGGGCCTCAGGCTCGTTGTCATTACGTGAGCACGACACCACCTGTTCTCGCCGCAGAGCTGGCGCAGGCGTGGGCCGACATTCAGCGGTACCACCCCGAGCTGCCCGATCTTGCCGCGCCCGAGTCACTGATCGGGGAGTCGTCGTCCGCCTGCGGGCACGAACTCTCCTTCGAACGACTGCTGCATGAGGCAGTCCACGGCATCGCCGCCGCGCGCGGAGTACGCGACACCTCCCGTGCCGGCCGCTACCACAACCGCAGATTCCTCGCGATCGCCGAGGAGCTGGGCCTGGACCACCCCGAGGAGCCGCACCCGAGCAGCGGCTTCTCCCTGGTCACGCTCAACCCCGAGGCGAAGCGGCGCTACCGCCCGACGATCGAGCGGCTCCAGCGCGCGCTCAAGGCCCACTCGCAGGCGACGGCCGCCGACACGGCCCGCACGTTCCGGGGCCCGGCCGCCCGCCACGGCTCCTCCGGGGGCGGCGTCCGCGTCAAGGCGGTCTGCGACTGCGGGCGCAACGTGCGAGTGGTCCCCTCGGTCCTGGCCCAGGCCCCGATCGTGTGCGGCGGCTGCGGAAAACCGTTCCGCATCCCGGAGCCGGTGGGAGCGGCGGCAAGCTGAGCCGACGGCTGCTCGTGGCGGCCGTACCTCACTTGCCCGCAGGCATCCGTGAGCGCCGGGTGGTGTGACCAACGCCCGGGGGACCCCGGCGCCGGGTGCCTCTTCGGCATGCCCGCGCACGTGCACACCGCCCCCTCGGCCATGAGCGACCCGCCGGGTATGGCACAATGGCTAGCTGTACTCGACAGCCGCACAGGACCCCTCTCTCCTCCGGCTGACGCGTCCATCGGGCACTCGGGTACCGCAACCCCACGCGGCCACTTCGCCGTGCCCAACCACGTCAAATCCAGGAGAACCCACTCCCGTGGCAGTCAAGATCAAGCTGAAGCGTCTGGGCAAGATCCGTTCGCCTCACTACCGCATCGTCGTCGCCGACTCCCGCACCCGCCGTGACGGCCGGGCGATCGAGGAGATCGGCAAGTACCACCCGACGTACAACCCGTCGGTGATCGAGGTCGACGCCGAGCGCGCGGCGTACTGGCTCTCCGTCGGCGCTCAGCCGACCGAGCCCGTGCTCGCCATCCTCAAGAAGACCGGCGACTGGCAGAAGTTCAAGGGCGAGCCCGCCCCGGCGCCGCTGCTGCAGCCGGAGACCAAGGCCGCGCGTCCGTCGTTCGAGGCCATCAGCGGCGAGGACGAGGGCAAGGGCGAGGCGATCACCCAGAAGAAGAAGGCCGAGAAGAAGGACGAGGCCCCGGCCGAGTCCTCTGCGTCTGAGTCGACCGAGGCCTGAGCATGCTCGAGGAGGCTCTCGAGCACCTCGTGAAGGGCATCGTCGACAACCCTGACGATGTGCAGGTGGCCTCGCGCAACCTGCGTCGCGGGCGTGTGCTCGAGGTCCGGGTCCACCCCGACGACCTCGGCAAGGTGATCGGCCGCAACGGCCGCACCGCACGTGCTCTGCGCACCGTCGTGGGCGCCATCGGCGGCCGCGGCGTCCGGGTCGACCTCGTCGACGTGGACAACGTCCGCTGAACCAACGCAGCACCGGCTCGGGCCGGGGAGGGCCACTGGGCCGTCCCCGGCCCGTAGTCGTATGACAGGAGATCAAGCACAGTGCAGCTGGTAGTCGCACGGATCGGCCGCGCCCACGGGGTCAGGGGCGAGGTCACCGTGGAGGTCCGTACCGATGAGCCGGAACTCAGGCTCGCACCCGGCGCCGTACTGGCCACCGACCCCGCCTCCGCCGGGCCGCTGACCATCGAGACGGGCCGGGTCCACAGCGGCCGCCTGCTCCTGCGCTTCGAGGGCGTGAGGGACCGCAACGCCGCAGAGGCGCTGCGCAACACCCTGCTGATCGCGGAGGTCGACCCCGACGAACTGCCCGAGGGCGAGGACGAGTACTACGACCACCAGCTCATCGACCTGGACGTGGTGACCGAGGACGGCGTCGAGGTCGGCCGCATCACCGAGATCTCGCACCTGCCCACGCAGGACCTGTTCGTGGTGGAGCGTGCGGACGGGACCGAGGTGCTCATCCCGTTCGTGTCGGAGATCGTCACCGAGATCGACCTCGAGGAGCAGCGGGCGATCATCGATCCGCCGCCGGGACTGATCGACGACAGGGCCGAGATCGTGTCCTCCCGAGAAGAGGCGTAATGCGGCTCGACGTCGTCACGATCTTCCCCGAGTACCTGGAACCGCTGAACGTCTCCCTCGTCGGCAAGGCGCGCGCGCGTGGGCAGCTCGACGTCCATGTGCACGACCTGCGGTCCTGGACGTACGACCGGCACAACACCGTCGACGACACGCCGTACGGCGGCGGCCCCGGCATGGTGATGAAGACCGAGCCCTGGGGCGATGCCCTGGACGAGATACTCGCCGACGGCTACGAGACCGGCTCCCACGAGCCCGCGCTGATCGTGCCGACCCCCAGCGGCCGCCCCTTCGCCCAGAAGCTCGCCGTCGAACTCTCCGAGCGCCCGTGGCTGATCTTCACTCCCGCCCGCTACGAGGGCATCGACCGCCGCGTCGTCGACGAGTACGCCACCCGGATGCCGGTGTACGAGGTGTCCATCGGCGACTACGTCCTCGCCGGCGGCGAGGCGGCCGTCCTCGTCATCACCGAGGCGGTGGCCCGGCTGCTGCCCGGCGTCCTCGGCAACGCCGAGTCCCACCGGGACGACTCCTTCGCGCCCGGCGCGATGGCCAACCTCCTCGAGGGCCCCGTCTACACCAAGCCGCCCGCCTGGCGCGACCGGAGCATCCCCGAGGTGCTGCTCAGCGGCCATCACGGGAAGATCGCCCGCTGGCGCCGCGACGAGGCCCTGAAGCGCACGACGGCCAACCGGCCCGACCTGATCGAGCGCTGCGACCCCGCCGCCTTCGACAAGAAGGACCGCGAGATGCTGTCCATCCTGGGCTGGGCACCGGACCCGGACGGCAAGCCCTACGGCCGATTTTGGCGCAGGCCGGACGGCATGGAAGAATAGTGCGCTGTTGCCCGCCGTCCGGCGTGCGCCCCTGCCACAGGGGGACACGACGCCCGCCCCGACGACGGCCACCACTCTCTTACCGAAAAACTACGTACCGCCGATGACCTGTGGCATCGGCGAAGAAAGCAGACGAAATGTCTCACCTGCTCGACACCGTCGACGCCGCGTCGCTGCGCTCCGACATCCCGGCCTTCCGTCCCGGCGACACGGTCAACGTCCACGTCCGCGTCATCGAGGGCAACCGCTCCCGTGTGCAGCAGTTCAAGGGCGTCGTGATCCGCCGCCAGGGCTCCGGCGTGCGCGAGACCTTCACGGTCCGCAAGGTCTCCTTCTCCGTCGGCGTCGAGCGCACCTTCCCGGTGCACACCCCGATCGTCGAGAAGATCGAGCTCGTCACCAAGGGTGACGTCCGTCGCGCCAAGCTGTACTACCTGCGCGACCTGCGCGGCAAGGCCGCGAAGATCAAGGAGAAGCGCGAGAACTGAGCGCCTGAGGGAGTTCACAAGCGGGCCGGATAGCATCTGGCCCCGATGGACACCGAAGCACAGCAGGAGCGCGGCCGCTCCTCCCACCCCGCTCAGCCCGAGGAGACCTCGGACACAGGGGGGCCGGAGGAGCGGTCGCGCTTTGCGTTGCTGTCCCGGGTCGCCGACCGGCTGCCCGGTGGCCGGATCACCCTCACCGTGCTGGTCTGCCTGCTGTTCCTCCTCACCCTCGGCACGTTTGTGACGCAGCCGTTCGACATACCGAGCGGTTCCATGGAGCGCGGATTGAGGATCGGGGACCGCGTTCTCGTAAACAAGTTGGCGTACCGTTTCGGATCCGAACCGCAGCGGGGAGACGTCGTCGTGTTCGACGGCACCGGATACTTCGGGAACGCCGACTACGTCAAACGGGTAGTAGGTGTAGGGGGAGACCACGTGGTCTGCTGCGACAAGGAGGGGAGGCTCGAGGTGAACGGCCGGTCGGTCGACGAGTCGTCGTTTCTGTACCCCGGCAACAGCCCGTCGGACGTCCCCTTCGACGTCGTCGTGCCCGACGGCGCGCTCTTCGTCCTGGGCGACCACCGCAGGGACTCCAGCGACTCCCGGGACCACCTCGGCTCGCCGGGCGGCGGCATGGTCCCCGTCGGCTCCGTGATCGGCCGTGCCGACTGGGTGATCTGGCCCTCCGCGCACTTCAGGCACATCACCCGCCCCGGCGCGTACGCGCGCGTGCCCGCGTCCGGCGCGAGCGCCCCCGGAACGAACGCCCTGAAGGCAGCGGGCGGTGCGCATGGGTAACCGCGGCAAACCGCGCGGTGTGCCGTCCGACACCGCCACGCAGAACCTGCTGCCCACCGGCGCGCGACGCGCTGCCGGCGGGGCCCCCACCGGACGCAGCCGTGCCGAGCGGCGCAAGCTCCAGCGCAAGGTGAAGCGCAAGAGGAGGCGTTCCGCCGTCAAGGAGATACCGCTCCTCGTCGGTGTCGCCGTCCTCATAGCGCTGGTTCTGAAGACCTTCCTCGTGCAGGCGTTCGTCATCCCGTCGGGCTCCATGGAGAACACGATCCAGATCGGCGACCGCGTCCTCGTCGACAAGCTGACCCCGTGGTTCGGCTCCAAGCCGCAGCGCGGTGACGTCGTCGTGTTCCGGGACCCCGGCGACTGGCTCGCGGGCGAGAAGACGCCCCAGAAGAACGACCCCATCGTCGTCAAGCAGGTCAAGGAAGGGCTCACCTGGATCGGCCTGCTGCCGTCCGACAACGACAAGGACCTCATCAAACGGGTCGTCGCGGTCGGCGGAGACACCGTCAAGTGCTGCGACACGCAAGGGCGGGTCACGGTCAACGGCGTACCGCTGAACGAGCCGTACATTCACCCGGGGAACAAACCTTCGGACTTCTCGTTCTCGGAGACCGTGCCACCGGGCCGTCTGTGGGTGATGGGCGACCACCGGGCCAACTCGGCCGACTCCCGCTACCACCGCAACGAGCCGTACGGCGGTACTGTCTCGGAGGAGTCCGTCGTGGGCCGCGCCATGGTTATCGCCTGGCCCATCGGGCACTGGACCCGATTGAAGGAGCCGGACACTTACGCGTCGGTGTCGGGCGGTGCCACCAGCGCAGTCGGTCCGTCGCATAGGGTGGCCTCCGCGGATCGATACGGATTGATCCCCCTCCCGAGCCCTGCGGAACTCCCGCTCGTTATGGGAGTGGTTGGCCTGCGTCGACAGGGGCGCCGGCGGCGGTACGGAGTGAGGAGTGGATGTGGGGGATTTGGCGGTCGGCGCACGGTCCGGACACGAGGGTCCCGAGGAGAGGCCGGAGCGACCCGACGAGGCGGCTGCCCCCGCCGCGGAAGAGCACGCCGGCACCGGGAGTGACTCCACGGCGCACGGCGCGCGGGAGAGCGGCGGACAGGGCGGCGGCCCCAGGAAGCAGCGCTCCTTCTGGAAGGAACTTCCGCTCCTCATCGGCATCGCGCTGGTGCTCGCGCTGCTGATCAAGACGTTCCTGGTGCAGGCGTTCTCGATCCCCTCGGACTCGATGCAGAACACCCTCCAGCAGGGCGACCGCGTCCTCGTCGACAAGCTGACCCCGTGGTTCGGCTCCAAGCCCTCGCGCGGCGAGGTCGTGGTCTTCCACGACCCGGACAACTGGCTGGCGGGCGAGCCCACCACCACGCCGAACGCCCTGCAGACGGCGCTGAGCTGGATCGGCCTGATGCCGTCCGCCGAGGAGAAGGACCTCATCAAGCGGGTCGTCGGCGTCGCCGGCGACACCATCGAGTGCAGGAACACCGGCCCCCTGCTGGTCAACGGCAAGCCGCTCAACGAGCCGTACGTGTACCCGGGCAACACCCCGTGCAGCGTCGACGACCAGGGCGGCCAGTTCAAGGTGACGGTTCCCCCCGGCAAAATCTGGGTCATGGGCGACCACCGGCAGAACTCGCTCGACTCGCGCTACCACCAGCAGGACAAGTACCGGGGCTTCGTGCCCGTGGGGAACGTCGTGGGCCGCGCCATCGTGATCGCCTGGCCGCCCACCCGCTGGGACACGCTGCCCATCCCCGACACCTTCGACCAGGGCCTGAACACGGTGGCCCCCTCGGCCCTCGGCCTGATCGGCGCCGTGCCGCTGGTGATGTGGCGCAGGCGCCGCCTCACCGCGCGCCTTACCGACGGAAACCCGCGGGTTTCCGGCAGCGGTACCGCCGGGTAGGGTGCCGTCCCAGATCGCCGATCTTCCGCGGCCCGGCTGTGGCCACGGGATCGATTCTCCGACCTGGGAGCTGTGGGGATGAGCGGGACTGCTCGTGCGGACAAGGGCCGCGGACGGCTCGGCAGCAGGCTGTCGGGGCTGGCCGTGGCCCTCGGCTGTGTGCTCTTCCTCGGCGGGTTCGTCTGGGGTGCGATCGTCTACCAGCCCTACACCGTGCCCACCAACTCCATGTCGCCCACCATCGCCGCCGGTGACCGGGTCCTCGCCCAGCGCGTCCACGGCGCCGACGTCAAGCGCGGCGACGTCGTCGTCTTCCGCCAGACGACCTGGGGCAACATGCCGCTGGTCAAGCGCGTGGTGGCGGTCGGCGGCGACACCGTCGGCTGCTGCACCGACGGCAAGCTGACCGTCAACGGCAAGCAGATCGACGAGACCTACCTGGCCAAGGGCGAGCCCGCCGAGTTCAAGACGATCCCCACGATCACGGTCCCCAAGGACCGGCTGTTCGTGCTCGGCGACGAGCGCAGCGGCTCCCTGGACTCCTCCGCCCACCTCACGGAGGCCTTCAACGGCACGGTGCCGCGCAACGCGGTGGACGCCCGTGTGGACGCCGTGGTGTGGCCGATGCACGGCATGCTGGCCCGCCCGACGGGCTTCGAGGCACTGGGCCCCCTCTCGTCGCCCGGGCCGCTGCGGCTGATCCTCGGCGTGATCGTGGCGGGCGCGGTGCTGGTGCTGGGAGGCGCCGCCTACGGGCCGATCGCGGGTCTCGCGCGACGGGGGAGCGGCACCGCGGTGCGGACGGAACCGGCCCGTGCCCGCTGATCCCTCCCCGCCCGCGCCCCCGACGCCGGAGGTGCCGGGCACCGACGCGCCGCGCAAGGTGGCCCGGGTGGTGCTGCTGGACCCCGACGAACGCATCCTGCTGCTCCACGGCCACGAGCCGGAGGACCCGGCGGACGACTGGTGGTTCACCCCCGGCGGCGGCGTCGAGGGCGACGAGACACGCGAGCAGGCCGCGCTGCGGGAAGTGGCCGAGGAAACCGGTATCACGCAGGTCGAGCTGGGCCCCGTGCTGTGGCGGCGCAGGTGCTCGTTCCCGTTCGCGGGCCGCCGCTGGGACCAGGACGAGTGGTACTACCTGGCCCGTACGACCCAGACGGCCACGGCCTCGCCGAACCTCACGGAACTGGAAAAGCTCAGCGTCGCGGGAGCACGGTGGTGGACGTGCGGAGAACTGGCCGCGGCACATGAGACGGTGTATCCGAAGAGACTCGCCGAGCTGCTGCGCACACTGCTCGACGAAGGTCCCCCCGCCGAACCTGTGACCCTGGACACGGAAATCGTCTAGGGCCTCACAGGAGTGGCGCACAATGGGGGGATCGCACGGCTGAAGGGGAACATGCCATGAGCGCCGAGGACCTCGAGAAGTACGAGACCGAGATGGAGCTCAAGCTCTACCGGGAGTACCGCGATGTCGTCGGTCTGTTCAAATATGTGATCGAGACCGAACGGCGCTTCTACCTCACCAACGACTACGAGATGCAGGTGCACTCGGTCCAGGGCGAGGTGTTCTTCGAGGTGTCCATGGCGGATGCCTGGGTGTGGGACATGTATCGCCCCGCCCGTTTCGTGAAGCAGGTACGAGTCCTCACATTCAAGGACGTGAACATCGAGGAGCTGAACAAGAGCGACCTGGAGCTGCCGGGCGGCTGAGCACCGCGCCCGTGACCGCACCCGTGTGGGTGACGGACTTTTCCACAACCGCCGAGTAGTCCACCAAGATCCAACCGGTGGAGCCCGATGCGTGACGGTTGGCGCCGGAGGTGGTGCCGACATGAACACACACCAGGCACGCAACGCACTCGGCAGGTACGGAGAGAACCTGGCCGCCCGGCGCCTCACGGCCGCCGGAATGACCATCCTGCAGCGCAACTGGCGCGACGGCAGAAGCGGCGAGATCGACATCGTCGCCAGGGACGGCGACGTCCTGGTCCTGTGCGAGGTCAAGACCCGCAGGGGTGGATCCTTCGAGCACCCGATGGCCGCCGTGACCCCCCAGAAGGCGCAGCGGCTGCGCGACCTAGCCGAACGCTGGATCCAGGCCCACGGCGGCGCCCCACCGGGAGGCGTCCGCATCGACCTGATCGGCGTCCTGCTCCCGCAGCGCGGCGCACCCGCAGTCCAGCACGCGCGGGGGGTGGCCTGACATGGGCTTCGCGCGCACATGCTCCGTCGCACTGGTCGGCGTCGAAGGCGTGGTCGTCGAGGTCCAGGCCGACCTCGAACCAGGCGTCGCGGCATTCACCCTCGTGGGCCTGCCCGACAAGAGCCTGACGGAGAGCCGGGACCGGGTCCGGGCCGCCGTGGTCAACTCGGGCGGCGAATGGCCACAGAAGAAGCTCACCGTCGGACTCAGCCCCGCCTCCGTGCCCAAGGCCGGCAGCGGGTTCGACCTCGCCGTCGCCTGCGCCGTACTCGGCGCCGCCGAACGCATCGACCCCAGGGTGCTCGCCGACATCGTCATGATCGGCGAACTCGGCCTCGACGGACGAGTCCGTCCCGTCCGCGGCATCCTGCCCGCGGTCCTGGCCGCCGCGGACGCGGGCTACGAACAGGTGGTCGTGCCGGAATGCGCCGCCGCCGAGGCCACACTCGTCCCCGGCGTCTCCGTACTCGGCGTCCGCAGCCTCCGGCAACTGATCGCCGTCCTCGCCGACGAGCCCGTACCCGACGAGGAGCCGGACGCGCAGGGCCGCCCCGATCCCCTCCTCGCCGGCCTGCGCTTACCGGGCACCGGGGCCGCCACCGGGATGCACAGCGTCGGCGCCGCCCAGCACGACACCGGCCACGACCTCGCCGACGTCGTGGGCCAGCACTCGGCGCGCACCGCGGTCGAGGTGGCCGCGGCCGGCGGCCACCACCTCTTCCTCGAAGGCCCGCCCGGCGCCGGCAAGACCATGCTCGCCGAACGGCTGCCCGCCATCCTGCCCAGACTCAGCAGGCAGGAGTCGCTGGAAGTCACAGCGGTGCACTCGGTCGCCGGCCTGCTCCCACCCGGCAAACCCCTGATCGACATCGCCCCCTACTGCGCCCCCCACCACTCGGCCACCATGCAGGCCCTCGTCGGAGGCGGCCCCGGCGTCGCCCGGCCCGGCGCCGTCTCACTCGCCCACCGAGGGGTCCTCTTCCTGGACGAAACTCCCGAGTTCAGCAGCCACGCCCTCGACGCCCTGCGACAGCCCCTGGAGTCCGGGCACGTCGTGATCGCCCGCAGCGCCGGTGTCGTCAGGTTCCCCGCGAAGTTCCTCATGGTGCTCGCCGCCAACCCCTGCCCGTGCGGACGCTTCTCCCAGCGCGACACCCACTGCGACTGCCCGCCCTCGGCGATCCGCCGCTACCAGGCCCGGCTCTCCGGCCCCCTCCTCGACCGGGTCGACCTGCGCGTCGAGGTCGACCCCGTCACCCGGGCCGAACTCACCGACCGCGGCGCCCGCGGCGAGACCACCGCGACCGTCACCGACCGGGTCCGCGCCGCCAGGCAGCGAGCCGCAGCACGCCTGGCGGACACCCCCTGGCGGACCAACAGCGAAGTGCCGGGACGCGAACTGCGCAGCCGCTGGCACGCGGCGCCCGGCGCCATGGACGAGGCCGAACGCAGCCTGGAACGGGGCGTGCTCACCGCCCGGGGACTCGACCGCGTGCTGCGCGTGGCCTGGACGGTCGCCGACCTCGTGGGCCACGACCGGCCCAACGCCACGGACGTCGCCCTGGCACTGCAACTGCGCACCGGCGTGCCGCGGGGCGTGCCCATGACGATCGGAGCATCGGCATGAGCGTGGACGGCACCCTCGACGCCGCATCCCTCGCCCGGATCTTCCTCACCCGGGTCATCGAGCCCGGAGACGAGACGGCCGGCCGCTGGCTGCGGGAACGCGGCCCCGAAGAGCTGGCCCGACGACTGCGCGAAGGCGGCAGGCGGCTGCCGGGGGCGACCCACAAACGCTGGGCAGGTCTGCTCGCGCGGGCCGCACGAGCCGAGCCGGAGCAGGACTGGGCCGCCGCCCGAGATGCCGGCATGAGGTTCGTCTGCCCCGGGACAGCCGACTGGCCGGCCCAGCTCGACGACCTCGGTGACGCACGCCCTATCGGGCTGTGGGTGCGAGGGCGCCCCAGTCTGCGGATGTGGGCCCTGAAGTCCGTCGCGCTCGTCGGCGCACGGGCCTGCACGGAGTACGGCGCACACGTCGCGGCCACCCTCGCCGCCGACCTCGCCGAACGCGGCTGGGTCGTCGTGTCGGGCGGCGCCTACGGCGTCGACGGCGCCGCCCACCGAGGCGCCCTCGGGGCCGGCGGTGCCACCGTCGCCGTCCTCGCCTGCGGCGTCGACCAGCCCTACCCACGCGGCCACAGCCGGCTGATCGGCAGGATCGCGGAACAGGGACTGCTCGTGGGGGAACTGCCGCCCGGAGAACACCCGACACCCAGCCGGTTCATCCTCCGCAACAGGGTCATCGCCGCACTCACCCGCGGCACCGTCGTCGTCGAGGCCGCCCACCGCAGCGGCTCCCTGGTCACCGCGCGTGCCGCTGCGCGGCTCGGCCGCCTCGTCATGGGCGTCCCCGGACCCGTCACCAGCGGTCTCTCGGCAGGCGTGCATGAACTGCTGCGCGGCGAAGCCATACTCGTCACCGACGCAGCGGACGTCGTGGAACTGGTCGGCGACATGGGCGAACTGGCCCCGGACCGACGCGGCCCCGTCCTGCCCCGCGACCTGCTGGAACCCGCCGCCCGACGGATCCTGGCCGCCCTGCCCGCACGCGGCACAGCGTCCCCGGCCGAGATCGCCCGCGGCGCGCAGACGACCCAGGACGACGCGGTCGGGAGACTGTACGAACTCCGATCACTTGGATTCGTCGAACGACACGGCGATGGCTGGAAGTTGACACGCCAGGCCATCACAGCCGGTCGACAAGATCACCTCCGATGCTGACCGAGCGCGTGTCGGCCGTCCGGGCGACCCCCGACAGCCTTGACGTTTCCCGCAGTTGACCCTTTCCGGCGATCACAGACGGCTACCACTGCACCCGCGGCAACCGCCCCACACGGCCCGTTCGCGCACGGGTGATCCGTTGTCCTTCGCACACTGCGACACCACAGTCACGCTACGCTCACGAGGTTCCGACTCAGACAGGCCATCTCGGCACCAGACCGACAGCTCACCCAGGCATCACCAGTTCACAGCAGAACGGCACAAGGCGACGAATGCCCCAGCACACCTCCGGGTCCGACCGGGCGGCGCTTCCCCCAGCCGCCCGTGACGGCGGCAGCGTGCGCCCGCCCGCTCCCTCGACGCTCGACGAGTTGTGGCGGTCGTACAAGGAGACGGGGGACGAGCGGTTGCGGGAGCAGCTGATCCTGCACTACTCGCCGTTGGTGAAGTACGTGGCCGGCCGGGTGAGCGTCGGCCTGCCGGCCAACGTGGACCAGGCCGACTTCGTGTCATCGGGGGTCTTCGGGCTGATCGACGCGATCGAGAAGTTCGACATCGACCGGGAGATCAAGTTCGAGACCTACGCGATCACCCGGATCCGGGGCGCCATGATCGACGAACTGCGGGCGCTGGACTGGATCCCGCGATCGGTACGGCAGAAGGCACGCAGCGTGGAGCGGGCGTACGCGACCCTGGAGGCGCGCCTGAGGCGGACCCCGACCGAGGCGGAGGTGGCCGCGGAAATGGGCATCGGCGTGGAAGAGCTCCATGCCGTCTTCAGCCAGTTGTCACTCGCGAACGTCGTGGCCCTCGAGGAACTGCTGCACGTGGGCGGTGAGGACGGCGACGGGCTGAGCTTCATGGACACACTGGAGGACACCGCCGCCGACAACCCGGTCGAGGTCGCCGAGGACCGGGAGCTGCGGAGGTTCCTGGCACGAGCCATCAACACGCTGCCCGAGCGGGAGAAGACCGTGGTCACGCTCTACTACTACGAGGGGCTCACGCTCGCCGAGATCGGCAACGTGCTCGGCGTGACCGAGAGCCGGGTGAGCCAGATCCACACGAAGTCGGTCCTGCAGCTGCGGGCCAAGCTGGCCGCCTTCGGCCGCTGAGGCGAAATCCCGTCACCGGCGCGTGTGGCCCGAGTGACTGCCGTCGCCGACGGTCCGTCCGTACAGTGGGGGACGTGCCAAGGATTCGAGCGGCCTCCGTGGCCGAGCACCGGTCGATGCAGCGAGCCGCCCTGCTGGACGCGGCACGGTCCCTGCTGTCCGAGGGGGGCACGGAGGCACTGACCTTCCCGGCCCTCGCCGAGCGCACGGGCCTCGCCCGCTCCTCCGTCTACGAGTACTTCCGCTCCCGCGCGGCCGTCGTCGAGGAACTCTGCGCCGTCGACTTCCCCGTGTGGGCGGCGGAGGTCGAAGCCGCGATGGCGGCGGCGGAAGGCCCCGAGGCCAAGATCGAGGCGTACGTACGACGGCAGCTCGCCCTCGTGGGGGACCGCCGGCACCGGGCCGTGGTGGCCATCTCGGCCAGCGAACTCGACGCCGGGGCCCGCGAGAAGATCAGGGCGGCGCACGGCGGACTCGTCGGGATGATCGTCGAAGCCCTGCGCGACATGGGCCACCGCGAACCCGGACTTGCCGCGATGCTGCTCCAGGGCGTGGTCGACGCGGCGGTACGGCGGATCGAACTGGGCGCGGCTGAGGATCCGGCGGCGATCACGGAAGTGGCGGTGGCGATGGCGCTGCGCGGCGTCCGGGGCTGAATTCACTCCCCGGGGCCCCTCCCCTCCCCCCTCCCCGCCCCCACCCCCACTCAAGCCAAGCCAAACCCCCGCCTACGGCACCGACACAAACACCGATTCCGGCACAGGCACCCCCTCCACCGCCAGCAACCGGGACGGCCCCGCACGCAGCAGCCACGGTGGCAGGAGCGACAGCGGGTCCAGGTACGTGTCTCCTCGGCGCAGGCCCCAGTGCAGGCAGGGGCCCGGGCAGTGGGCCGTCGACGGTTCCAGTGCGCCCAGGACGTCGCCCGGGGCCACCTCGTCCCCTTCCCGTACCGACGCGCGTACCGGCTCGTATGTCGTACGCAGCGGTGGGTCGCCGCTGCCCGTCAGGTCGACCGAGACGACGCCCCGTCCCGCCACCCGGCCCGCGAACGTCACCCGTCCGGCGGCGACCGCCCGTACCGGATCGCCCGCGGCTGCCGCCAGGTCCACGCCGCGGTGGCCCGGGCCGTACGGAGTCGCCGGGGGTTCCCAGCCCCGTAGCACCGTGGGGCGCACACCCACCGGCCACAGACGCCCCACGGCCGGCACCGAACCGTCAGGGTCCGGCGCGGGCGTCCCCGGCGAAGGCCCCCGGGCCGCCGCGGGCACCGCTGTCGACGGCCCCCGGGCCGCCATCGGCACCGCCGCCGAAGGCCAGCCGCCCGCCCACGCCGCCGAGACCGGGGCCCCCGCCGTGACCAGCAGGAGTGCCGTCGGCCAGGTCTGCACACATCGTTTCGTTCGCATGGGAGTACCGTGCCGGACGGCGGGCCGAGGCCGCCGGGACCTGTGGACAACTGCCCGGTTGTGGACAGCGGCGTCACCCGCCGCCCCGGCGGTCCCGTACACTTCTTGTGGCGATCCGGGTCACCGGGTCGACTTCGCACGCCCCGACAACGGGCCCTCGCGGGCCGGTGTCAGCGCCTCCTCGGTCCTTCGCGGCACGGCGCACGCGGGCGTCAGGGACAACCGAGAAAACACAAGGAGAACGGCCATGGCCGTCGTCACGATGCGGGAGCTGCTGGAGAGCGGCGTCCACTTCGGTCACCAGACCCGTCGCTGGAACCCGAAGATGAAGCGCTTCATCTTCACCGAGCGCAACGGCATCTACATCATCGACCTGCTCCAGTCGCTGTCGTACATCGACCGCGCCTACGAGTTCGTCAAGGAGACCGTCGCCCACGGCGGCACGGTCATGTTCGTCGGCACGAAGAAGCAGGCGCAGGAGGCCATCGCCGAGCAGGCCACCCGCGTCGGCATGCCGTACGTCAACCAGCGCTGGCTGGGCGGCATGCTCACCAACTTCTCGACCGTCTACAAGCGTCTGCAGCGCCTGAAGGAGCTCGAGCAGATCGACTTCGAGGACGTCGCGTCCTCCGGTCTGACCAAGAAGGAGCTCCTGGTCCTCTCCCGCGAGAAGGCCAAGCTGGAGAAGACCCTCGGCGGTATCCGCGAGATGCAGAAGGTGCCGAGCGCCGTCTGGATCGTGGACACCAAGAAGGAGCACATCGCGGTCGGTGAGGCCCGGAAGCTCAACATCCCGGTCGTCGCCATCCTCGACACCAACTGCGACCCCGACGAGGTCGACTACAAGATCCCGGGCAACGACGACGCGATCCGCTCCGTCACCCTGCTCACCCGTGTGATCGCCGACGCCGTCGCCGAGGGCCTCATCGCCCGTTCCGGCGTGGCCGCCGAGGGCAAGGGCGAGAAGGCCGCCGGCGAGCCGCTCGCCGAGTGGGAGCGTGACCTGCTCGAGGGCGAGAAGAAGGCCGAGGAGGCCCCCGCCGCCGAGGTCGAGAAGCCGGCCGAGGCTCCGGCTGAGGCTCCGGCCGCCGAGGGCGAGCAGGCCTGACCTTCAGGGCCGTTCGGCTGATGTGAGGGCGGGCGGCGCCGTGAGCGCCACCCGCCGTTCACCCGCAGCCCTTAGATCTGCATCAGGGCGAGGGATCCGCATCGGCGGATCTTCACCGGCAGCAGATCTTCGTAGCCCCAGATCTTCGGCGGCCGACCGTCCCCGGGTCGGCGGCCGCCGCTTCGAGACTTCGAACTCCGAGAAGAGATTCACAGAATCATGGCGAACTACACCGCCGCCGACGTCAAGAAGCTCCGCGAGCTCACCGGCGCCGGCATGATGGACTGCAAGAAGGCGCTGGACGAGGCCGAGGGCAACGTCGACAAGGCCGTCGAGGCGCTCCGCATCAAGGGCCAGAAGGGCGTCGCCAAGCGCGAGGGCCGCTCCGCCGAGAACGGCGCCGTGGTCTCCATCATCGCCGACGACAACTCCTCCGGTGTCCTCGTCGAGCTGAAGTGCGAGACCGACTTCGTCGCCAAGGGCGAGAAGTTCCAGGCCGTCGCCCAGGCGATCGCCGAGCACGTCGCCAAGACCTCCCCGGCCGACCTCGAGGCCCTGCTCGCCTCCGAGATCGAGCCCGGCAAGACCGTGCAGGCGTACGTCGACGAGGCCAACGCCAACCTCGGCGAGAAGATCGTCCTCGACCGCTTCGCGCAGTTCGCCGACGGCTACGTGTCGGCGTACATGCACCGCACGATGCCCGACCTGCCGTTCCAGATCGGTGTGCTCGTCGAGCTCGACAAGCCGAACGCCGAGGTCGCCAAGGGCGTCGCCCAGCACATCGCCGCCTTCGCGCCGAAGTACCTCTCCAAGGAGGACGTCCCGGCCGAGGTCGTCGAGTCCGAGCGCCGCATCGCCGAGGAGACCACCCGCGCCGAGGGTAAGCCCGAGGCCGCCCTGCCGAAGATCGTCGAGGGTCGCCTCAACGGGTTCTTCAAGGACGCCACGCTGCTCGGCCAGCCCTACGCGCTGGACAACAAGAAGTCCGTCCAGAAGGTCCTCGAAGAGGCCGGTGTCACCCTGAAGCGCTTCACGCGCATCAAGGTCGGCATCTGAGTCCGGACCGCGATCGACGCGCGACCCCGGTAGGGTCGAAAGCAGTCGTCTGCGCGCTTGCGTAGGCCGACCCGCACACGCGTGTGGCGGACGACAGCAGATCTGACGAGGAGGCCATTGCCGCGCATGGGATGCGAAACACGCCCCACCGGCAATGGCCTTCTTCGTATGTGCACCACGAGGAGATCTCCATGACCACCAAGGCCGAGAAGAGCGACGACGGCAAAGTTCGCGGCCGGTTTCTGCTGAAGCTGTCCGGAGAGGCGTTCTCCGGCGGCACCGGACTGGGCGTCGACCCGGACGTGGTGCACGCCATCGCCCGGGAGATCGCGGCCGTGGTGCGCGACGGATCCCAGATCGCCGTCGTCATCGGCGGTGGCAACTTCTTCCGCGGCGCGGAACTCCAGCAGCGCGGCATGGACCGGGCCCGCTCCGACTACATGGGCATGCTGGGCACGGTCATGAACTGCCTCGCCCTCCAGGACTTCCTGGAGAAGGAGGGCATCGACTCGCGTGTGCAGACCGCCATCACCATGGGCCAGGTCGCCGAGCCGTACATCCCGCTGCGCGCCGTGCGCCACCTGGAGAAGGGCCGCGTGGTCATCTTCGGTGCCGGTATGGGCATGCCGTACTTCTCCACCGACACCACCGCCGCCCAGCGCGCCCTCGAGATCGACGCCGAGGCGCTGCTGATGGGTAAGAACGGTGTGGACGGGGTCTACGACTCCGATCCGAAGACCAACCCCGAGGCCGTCAAGTTCGACTCGCTCAGCTACGGCGAGGTCATCACCCGCGACCTGAAGGTCGCCGACATGACCGCGATCACGCTGTGCCGGGACAACAAGCTGCCCATCCTCGTCTTCGAGCTGCTGGCGGAGGGCAATATCGCCCGGGCCGTCAAGGGTGAGAAGATCGGCACACTCGTGGGTGACCAGGGCGGCCGGGAGTGACCGGAGGCAGACCCGTCGGGGGCGGACCCCGTCCGGGCGACGGACCCTGACCGGGGGATGGACAATGTCCTGCCGGTCGGGAACCGTGCAGGAAGAAGACGCGACGCAGCCGGCCGCAGACCGATGAGGACCGTTGCCGGGCCTACTCAAGACACGCAGGAGCAAGTGGTGATCGAAGAGACCCTCCTCGAGGCCGAGGAGAAGATGGAGAAGGCCGTCGTGGTCGCCAAGGAGGACTTCGCCGCGATCCGCACCGGTCGTGCGCACCCGGCGATGTTCAACAAGATCGTGGCCGACTACTACGGCGCACCGACGCCGATCAACCAGCTGGCCTCGTTCTCGGTGCCGGAACCGCGTATGGCCGTGGTGACGCCGTTCGACAAGAGCGCGCTGCGCAACATCGAGCAGGCGATCCGCGACTCCGACCTGGGCGTCAACCCGAGCAATGACGGCAACATCATCCGTGTGGTGTTCCCCGAGCTCACCGAGGAGCGGCGCCGCGAGTACATCAAGGTCGCCAAGGGCAAGGGCGAGGACGCCAAGGTCTCGATCCGCTCCGTGCGCCGCAAGGCGAAGGACGCCATCGACAAGCTCGTCAAGGACGGCGAGGTCGGCGAGGACGAGGGCCGCCGTGCGGAGAAGGAGCTCGACGACACCACCGCGAAGTACGTCGCACAGGTGGACGAGCTGCTCAAGCACAAGGAAGCGGAGCTGCTCGAGGTCTGATGAACGACTCTTCCTGGGGGACGCCGCCACAGGCCGGGTACTGGGGGCCCACCGAACAGGGGCCTGGCCAGGGCGTCGGCCCGGCGGGTCCCGCGTACGATGCGCATGACGCCCAGCAGACTCGCCCCATGCCCATCGTGCCCGAGGTACCCGCGCCCGGCGGAGACCAGGATGACGACCGGGGGGTCGCCGCCCGTCGACGCGGCCCCTTGTTCCGCGACGAGACGCCGCAGGTGCCGTCCCCGTGGGCGGCGCCGCAGAATACGGAACCGATGCCCGACGCCCCGCAGCCGGCACCCGCACCGCAGAAGAAGAGTGCGGGCCGTGACCTGGGCGCGGCCATAGGGGTCGGCGTCGGGCTCGGCGTCGTGATCGTCGCCTCGTTGTTCATCGTCAAGGCCGTGTTCGTCGGCGTCATAGCGGTCGCCGTCGTGGTGGGCCTGTGGGAGTTGACGAAGCGCCTGGAGGAACGCAAGGGCATCAAGGCGCCGCTGGTACCGCTCGCGGTCGGCGGCGCGGCGATGGTCGTCGCCGGGTATGTGCGGGGCGCCGAGGGAGCCTGGGTGGCGATGGCGCTGACCGCGCTCGCGGCCCTGGTGTGGCGTATGACGGAACCGCCGGACGGCTACCTCCGGGACGTCACGGCAGGCGTCTTCGCAGCCTTCTACGTGCCGTTCCTGGCCACGTTCGTCGCCATGATGCTCACCGCCGACGACGGCCCGCAGCGCGTGCTGACCTTCCTGCTCCTGACGGTCGTCAGTGACACGGGCGCGTACGCGATCGGCTGGCGCTTCGGCCGGCACAAGCTGGCCCCGCGCATCAGTCCCGGCAAGACCCGAGAGGGTCTCATGGGAGCGGTCACCTTCGCGATGGGCGCGGGCGCCCTGTGCATGCAGTTCCTGATCGACGGCGGTGCCTGGTGGCAGGGCCTGCTGCTGGGGCTCGCGGTCGCGGCCAGCGCCACCCTCGGCGACCTGGGCGAGTCCATGATCAAACGAGACCTCGGCATCAAGGACATGGGCACGCTGCTGCCGGGCCACGGGGGCATCATGGACCGCCTCGACTCCTTGCTGCCGACGGCGCCGGTGGTGTGGCTGCTGATGGTGATCTTCGTCGGGTCGGCCTGACCTGCGCTGTCCTCGCCGAGGGGCTCGTCGTCCACAAGGTGGCGGTGGGCCCCTCTGCCGCGTCGACACCCGGCAGATGCGCTCACCTGTGAAGGTCTGCCGATGAAGGGTCGGGTTTTCTGACCAGGCCTTGCGGGCGCGGTCGCCCTGACATAACTACATGCTTCATGAATCTTTTCGGCCGCAGCTCTCCACTCCGACGCGCGACGGCTCCCGCCGCAGCCGTGGCCCCCGGTGCCCCGTCGAGGCCCGCCGCCCCGGCGCACAGCGGTGTCGGCGTTCTGCCTGATCCCGCTCTGCAGGCGCTCACCGGCGAGTGGATGATCGACCCCGCGCACAGCAGGATCGGGTTCTCCGTGCGGCACGCCATGGTGACGACGGTGCGCGGCGCCTTCACGCAGTACGACAGCCGCCTCTACTTCGACGGCCGCGACCCGGCCCGCTCCCGTGCCGACATAGCGCTGTTCACCGCCAGCGTCGACACCGGTGTCGAGCAGCGCGACGCGCACCTGGTCGGCCGCGACTTCCTGGACTCCGCGACCTATCCACGGATGATCTTCACCAGCACCGCTGTGCGCCTCGTGGGCGAGGACGTCTACCGCATGACAGGTGACCTCACCATCAAGGACACCACCCGTCCCGTCGACCTGGAACTCACCTACATCGGCCATGTGACGGACCCGTTCGGTTACGAGCGCGTCGGTTTCGACGGCACCACCACGATCAACCGTTCCGACTGGGGCCTGACCTACAACGCCAGGCTGGCCGAGGGCGGCGCCATGGTGAGCGAGAAGGTCCGCCTCCAGTTCGACATCGCGGCCATCCGCGCCACCGCCACCGCCTGACGGAGCACGCGGGCTGCGCCGACGGGGGACCGAACCGGACTTCGCGGCCCGGTGAATCCTCGGCCGCGGGCCATTCCAGTGGATCTGAGACACTGGGAGGACCATGCCCAAGCCCGGAGAACTCACTTTCGTCGCGCCGCGCGGAGCCAAGACGCCGCCGCGGCATCTCGCTGATCTCTCGCCCGCCGAGCGCAAGGAGGCGGTCGTCGCGGTCGGCGAGAAGCCGTTCCGCGCCAAGCAGCTCTCGCAGCACTACTTCGCGCGGTTCGCGCACGACCCGGAGCAGTGGACCGACATTCCCGCGCCCTCCCGTGGCAAGCTCCGGGAGGCGCTGCTCCCGGAGCTGATGACGGTCGTCCGGCATCTGGCGACGGACCAGGGCACCACCCGTAAGACGCTGTGGCGGCTGTTCGACGGCACGCTCGTCGAGTCCGTGCTGATGCGCTACCCCGACCGGGTCACCATGTGCATCAGCTCGCAGGCGGGTTGCGGCATGAACTGCCCGTTCTGCGCCACCGGCCAGGCGGGCCTGGACCGCAACCTGTCGACCGCCGAGATCGTGCACCAGATCGTGGACGGCATGCGGGCGCTGCGCGACGGCGAGATTCCCGGCGGCCCGGCGCGGCTGTCCAACATCGTCTTCATGGGCATGGGCGAGCCCCTCGCCAACTACAAGCGCGTCGTGGGTGCGATCCGGGCCCTCACCGATCCCGCGCCGGACGGGCTCGGCCTCTCGCAGCGCGGCATCACCGTCTCCACCGTGGGACTGGTGCCGGCCATCCACCGGTTCGCCGACGAGGGCTTCAAGTGCCGTCTCGCCATCTCCCTGCACGCCCCGGACGACGAGCTGCGCGACACCCTCGTCCCCGTCAACACGCGGTGGAAGGTGCGCGAGGTCCTCGACGCCGGGTTCGACTACGTCGAGAAGTCCGGACGCCGGCTGTCCATCGAGTACGCCCTCATCCGGGACATCAACGACCAGGCCTGGCGCGGTGATCTGCTGGGCCGGCTGCTCAAGGGCAAGCCCGTGCACGTCAACCTGATCCCGCTGAACCCGACGCCCGGCTCCAAGTGGACCGCCTCCCGCCCCGAGGACGAGAAGGCGTTCGTCGAGGCGATCGCCGCCCACGGTGTGCCGGTGACGATCCGGGACACCCGGGGTCAGGAGATCGACGGGGCGTGCGGTCAGCTCGCCGCCACCGAGCGGTAGTCTGAGGGCTGGTCCGTCAGTACGTACATCTTCATATTCCGACAGGGGAGCGCCACAGCGCTGAGAGTGCGGTAGCGACCGCAGACCCTCTGAACCTCGCCCAGGTCATTCTGGGTAGGGAGTTCGGTCTTCACTCGAGCTGTTGCGCCCTGCCCCCGGACCCTCGGAGGTCCGGGGCAGGGCCGCGTCTCTTCCTGGTCACCCCCAGGAGGAATCCAGTTGAGCATCACCGGTAAGCAGTGGGCGGCCGTGGCCGTCGGGCTGGGCATGGTCACGCTGTCCGCGTGCGGGTCGTCCGGTTCCGGAAGTGGGAACGGCAGCGGCGACTCCAAGACCGTGACCCTCGTCAGCCACGACTCGTGGGCCGCCTCGAAGAGCGTCATCGCGGCGTTCGAGAAGGAGTCCGGCTACACCGTCAAGGTCCTCAAGGACGGCGACGCGGGCCAGGCCGTCAACAAGGCGATCCTCACCAAGGACAACCCGCAGGGCGACGTCTTCTTCGGCGTCGACAACACCCTGCTGTCCAGGGCGCTGGACAACGGCCTTTTCCAGCCGTACGAGGCCAAGGGCCTCGACCAGGTCGGTGCCCCGTACCGGCTGGACGGGGACAAGCACCGGGTCACACCCATCGACTACGGCGACATCTGCGTCAACTACGACAAGAAGTACTTCGCCGACCACAAGCTGACCCCGCCGGCCTCCTTCGACGACCTCGTCAAGCCCGAGTACAAGAACCTCCTCGTCACCGAGAACGCCGCCACCTCCTCACCCGGCCTCGGCTTCCTGCTGGGCACCGCCGCGAAGTACGGCGACGGGGGGTGGCCGGACTACTGGAAGAAGCTCAAGGCCAACGGCGTGAAGGTGGTCGACGGCTGGGAGCAGGCCTACAACGAGGAGTTCTCCGGCTCCGCCGGCGGAAAGAAGGCCAAGGGCGACCGGCCGCTCGTCGTCTCCTACGCCTCCTCGCCGCCCGCCGAGGTCGTCTACGCCGACCCCCGGCCCAAGACCGCGCCGACCGGTGTCGCCACCGGCACCTGCTTCCGCCAGATCGAGTTCGCCGGTCTGCTGAGCAACGCGCACAACACCAAGGGCGGCAAGGCGTTCCTCGACTTCCTGATCAGCAGGAGGTTCCAGGAGGACATGCCGCTCAACATGTTCGTCTACCCGGTGGTCGGGGGAGCGAAGGTGCCCGCGGAGTTCACCGAGTACGGGCCCGCGGCCAAGGACCCCGAGACCATGGCCCCCACGAAGATCGCCGCCAACCGTGACCAGTGGGTCAAGTCGTGGACGTCGCTCGTACTGAAGTGACCCCACGCAGGCGGGGTGACGCGACGCGGCTGGGGCTGATGGCCCTGCCCGTCGCGTTCTTCGCGGTCTTCTTCGCCTACCCCGTCGCCGCGATCGTCGCACGCGGTCTGAAGGCGGACGGGGTGTGGCGGTTCGGGCGCGTCGTGGATGTGCTCGCGCAGCCGGACATCCGGCACGTGCTGTGGTTCACGACCTGGCAGGCGCTGGCCTCGACCGCCCTCACCCTGCTGATCGCGCTGCCCGGCGCGTATGTCTTCGCGCGCTACGACTTCCCGGGCAGGCAGCTGCTGCGCGCCGTCGTCACCGTCCCGTTCGTGCTGCCCACGGTGGTCGTCGGCACCGCATTCCTGGCGCTGGTAGGGCGTGGCGGACTCCTCGACGACCTGTGGGGCGTACGGCTCGACACCACCGTGTGGGCCATCCTGCTCGCCCACGTCTTCTTCAACTACGCCGTCGTCGTCCGCACGGTCGGCGGACTGTGGGCGCAGCTCGACCCCCGCCAGGAGGAGGCCGCGCGCGTGCTCGGCGCCTCCCGGCTCACGGCCTGGCGGACGGTGACGCTGCCCGCGCTCGCGCCGGCGGTGGCCGCCGCCGCGCTGATGGTGTTCCTGTTCACCTTCACCTCCTTCGGCGTGGTGCAGATCCTCGGCGGCCCCACCTTCTCCACTCTCGAGGTGGAGATCTACCGGCAGACCTCGGAGATCTTCGACCTGTCCACCGCCGCCGTGCTGACGATCGTCCAGTTCGCCGCGGTGTGCGCGATCCTCGGGGTGCACTCCTGGACGGTGCGCCGCCGGGAGAGCGCGCTGAAGCTGGTCGACCCGTCGCGCACGGCGCGCAGGCCGCGCGGGACCGCACAGTGGGCGCTGCTCGGCGCGGTCCTCGCGACCATCGCCCTCCTGCTCGTCCTGCCGCTCGCCGTCCTCGTCCAGCGCTCGCTCGACGCGCCCGGGTTCGCCTACTACAAGGCACTGACCCGCACCGATGACAGCACCTTCCTCGTCCCGCCCGTCGACGCCATTGTGAACTCCCTCCAGTACGCCGTCGCGGCCACCCTCATCGCGGTACTGATCGGATCGCTCGCCGCCGCGGCCCTCGCCCGCAGGGACGCCGGCCGGCTCGTACGGGGCTTCGACGCGCTGCTGATGCTGCCGCTCGGCGTGTCCGCGGTGACCGTCGGCTTCGGCTTCCTCATCGCGCTCGACAAGCCGCCGCTGGACCTGCGCGGCTCCTGGATCCTGGTGCCGCTCGCGCAGGCGCTGGTGGGCGCACCCTTCGTCGTGCGCACCATGCTGCCGGTGCTGCGGGCCGTGGACGAACGGCTGCGGGAGGCGGCCGCCGTGCTCGGGGCGTCGCCGTGGCGGGTGTGGCGCGAGGTCGATCTGCCGATCGTACGGCGGGCGTTGCTGATCGCCGCCGGGTTCGCGTTCGCCGTGTCGCTGGGCGAGTTCGGGGCGACCGTGTTCATCGCGCGGCCCGACAACCCGACGCTGCCGGTGGCCGTGGCGCGGCTGCTCGCCCGGCCCGGCGACCTCAACTACGGGCAGGCGATGGCCCTGTCGACGATTCTGATGGTGGTGTGCGCCGTGGCGCTGGGCGTCCTGGAGAGGCTGCGGACCGATCGGACGGGGGAGTTCTGACGATGCTCACGCTGCAGGGCGCGACCGTGCGCTTCGACGGGTGGGCCGCGCTCGACCGAGTGGACCTCGAGGTCGCCGAGCAGGAGATCGTGTGCGTGCTCGGGCCGAGCGGCAGCGGCAAGTCGACGCTGCTGCGAACGGTGGCCGGGCTGCAACCCCTCGACGCGGGGCGGCTGTTCCTCGACGGCCGTGACCTTGACGGGGTGCCCGCGCACCGGCGCGGGGTGGGCCTGATGTTCCAGGACCACCAGCTCTTCCCGCAGCGGGACGTCGGTGGGAACGTCGCCTTCGGGCTGCGTATGCACAAAACCGCGCGGGCCGAACGGGAGGCACGGGTGGCGGAGTTGCTCGGCCTGGTCGGGCTTCCGGGGGCCGCGCGCAGGGCGGTGTCGGAGCTGTCCGGCGGCGAACAGCAGCGGGTCGCCCTCGCCCGTGCCCTCGCGCCCAGGCCACGGCTGCTGATGCTGGACGAGCCGCTGGGCCAGCTCGACCGGTCGCTACGCGAGCGACTCGTCATCGAACTGCGCGACCTGTTCGGCCGTTTGGGCACCACCGTGCTCGCCGTCACCCACGACCAGGGCGAGGCCTTCGCGCTCGCCGACCGGGTCGTGGTGATGCGCGACGGGCGGATCGCCCAGTCGGGCACGCCGCTTCAGGTGTGGCAGCGGCCCGCGAACGAGTTCGTGGCGCGTTTCCTCGGTTTCGACAACGTGGTGGAGGCGACCGTCGCCGGCGAGGCAGCGGACACCCCGTGGGGCAAGCTCCCGGTCCCGGAAGGCTCCCCGCAGGGACCCGGCAGCCTGCTGGTCCGCCCGGCGGGCGTACGGTTGACGGCGGCCACCGAGGGCCTGCGCTGCACCGTGACCGCCCGCACCTTCCGCGGCACCCACGTCGCCGTGCGCCTGCAACCGGAGGGGGCACCCGCACTGGAGGCGGCCTGCCCGCTGCGGTCGGCCCCGGAGCCCGGGGACGAGGTCGGGGTCGTGTTCGACGCAGCGGAAATCATGGTGCTCGGCGGCGCGTCCGCCACCTAGGGTGGCGATCATGGCGGACTGGGATATTCGCCCGGCGTCGGTGTCGGACGTCGAGGCAGTGGCCGAGTTGCGTGCCGTGGTGCTGCGGGCGGATCTGGAACGGCTCGGGCGGTATGACGAGCAGCGGGTGCGGCAGCGGCTGCGGGACGGATTCGACCCGGCCCACACATGGGTGATCGAGGCGGGCGGTGCGTTCGCCGGCTGCGTGGCGCTGCGACCGGCCGAGGACGCCCACTGGCTGGAGCACTTCTACCTGGCCCGCATCGTCAGGGCGGCGGTATCGGTTCGGGTGTGCTGAGCGAGCTGCTGGAGCGGTGTGACCGCAGCGGTGTCCTCGTCCGGCTGAACGTGCTACAGGGCAGTCCCGCCCGGCGGCTCTACGAGCGGCACGGATTCACAGTGGAGTCCGAGGACTCGGTGGACGTGTTCATGGTTCGCAAGCCGGCCTGATGTGCGGCACGCGCGACGGCCCGCCCCGGTGAAGGGGCGGGCCGTCGGTTCGTACGGGCGCGGATGCGTCAGTTGCTCTTCGACGCGCTGCCGCGGCGGCGCATGCCGAAGAACACCGCGCCGCCACCGATGACGACCAGGCCGCCGGCGATACCGGCGATCATGGGCGTGTTGGAGCTGGCGCCGGTCTCGGCGAGGTTGGAGCTGCCCGCCGCGGGCGAGGGGGAGTTGTCCCCGGCCGTGGCGGGGGCCGTGCTCTCCGCCTGCGACGGCGTGGCCGACGGGGATGCGGAGGAGGACGGGGTCGGGGCCGGCGTGTCGGACGGCTTGGGGGTCTCGGAGGCCGGCGGGGTGGTCTGCGACGTCGCGCAGGCCTTGGACGGGGTGGTCAGGGGCGAGAGGTCCTCGTTGACCTGGCCGCCGTTGGCGTTGATGTGGACCCGGTACTGGGCGCCGGCGGCCCAGTCCTCCGAGAACGTGACGATCGCGCCGTCCTTGGTGCCGGTGACCGTCTTCTCACCGACCTTCTTCGCGTCCGCGCCGTTCTCTTCCAGGTAGACGCTGACGGTCGCCTCCTTGCCCGAGGCGTCCTTGTCGGTGACGGTGATGATGCCCTTCCCGCTGTCGCAGGAGGCGACGGCCGAGAAGTCACGGATGTTGCAGGCGAGCGCGTTGCCGGCGACGCCGAGCGCGAGCGCGGCGGAGGCCGAGGCGACGCCGAGGATGCGCACCGTTCGAGCGGTGCGGGAGGATATGGACACGATTGCCCTTCACGGGATGCGCAACTGCGGGGGGTTCAGGGGATGTTGCGCTGCAATCACAACATCCCCGGGAGGCTCACAGGTTTATAAGCGTCAGCTAAGTGCTGTCAACGCCGATGTCCGGCATGACGGCCGTCTTTGCCTGCTCATTAACCGCCCATGCGTTTGAAATCCGCAGAACCGTTCCCAACTCCCCGCCGGGGCACAGCCGTTCACCTGCGCGTGCTCAGCCCTGCACCGCCGCCGGGTCCATCCACATGACCTCCCAGGTGTGGCCGTCCGGGTCGTCGTAGGCACGGCCGTACATGTGGCCGTAGTCCTGCGCCTCGCCGGACACCGTGCCGCCCGCGGCGACCGCCCGGTCGACCAACTCGTCGACCTTCTCGCGGCTCTCGGCGCTCAGGCACAGCAGCACCTCGCTGGTCCTGGTGGCGTCCGCGATCTCCTTCTTGGTGAAGTTGGCGTAGTGCTGGTGGCTCAGCAGCATCGCGATGATGGTGTCGCTGATCACGACGCAGGCGCAGTCGTCCGTCGTGAACTGCGGGTTGATCGTGTAGCCCAGCTCCGTGAAGAACTTCTTCGACGTCTCGACGTCGGCGACGGGCAGGTTCACGAAGATCATCTGCTGGTACATGGGCGGCCTCTCTTTCGATGTGGCGGACGAGCCGTACGCAGAGATGGACCGCGCGCCGGTGCGAAACTCATCGCCGGTCGCGAAAAAACCTTCCCGGACGTTCTCAGCCCGTCAGCGGCATCGCCGCCAGCTCCGCCACGACCCAGGTCAGCGGTGTGAGCACCACCGCCAGAGCGCCCGCGCGCAGCAGTGCCGCGGTGCGCAGCACGGTGGCCGGGGCGCCGAGCCGCACCAGCACGGCGACCGTGTCGGTGCGCGCCTGCCTCGCCTCGACCGCGGCCGTCGCCAGTGCCGCGACCGCGCAGCCCCCCACCACCGCCGCGCCCAGCGTCGTCAGCGGTCCCGGGGACGGGCGCGTGTCGGCGTACAGCGCCGCCATGGCGTAGAAGCCCGAGGCCACAGCGCACAGCACCCCGAGTGGCCGGCCGATCCGCCGTGCCTCCTCCTGCAGACCGCGCCCGGCCAGCAGCCGCACGGCACCCGGGCGCACCGCCTGCAGCAGCCACCCGCACAGATGCGTCAGCGCGGGCCCGGCCAGCGCGAGCCCCAGCGCGGTCAGCGCCCAGCCCGCGAGCACCGCCACGGGCCCGCCCGTGAGTCCGCCGGGCAGCGGAGCACTCGGCGCCGGGCCAGGCCGGCTCGCGTGTGCCTCGACGGCGAACCCCGCGGCGAGTGCGGCCACACCCCAGGGCAGGCCGCCGGGGACGGGCCGGAAGTCGGCGGGAGGCTCCGGCGCCGGATCCTCGGCCGACGCCTCGAGGGAGACGTCGGCGCCGGGGTCGGCGTCGCCGCCGCGCGCCGGCCGTTCGCCCCGCGGGCGCAGCGCCACCGCGGTCGCCACGGACGCCGTGACCGGGACCAGCGCCAGCAGCGTGAGCGCCGCGGGCACGGGCAGTGGCTGGTCGGCGGCGAGGAGGTCCGCCGCCGCGCCGTCGAACGGCATCCCCGTCGGGTCGCCGCGCAGATGCAGGAAGCCCAGCAGTGCGAGCAGCGAGCCGAGCGAGGTCGTGAAGGCCGTGGTGGCCGCCGAAAGGGCCATCAGCCGGGCCGGGCCGAGGCCGATCGCCGCCAGACCGGACCGTGGACGGGTGCCCGGGTCGGTGCGGGCGACGGCGACCGCGAGGTACACGGTGGCCGCGATCGGCGCGAGGCACCAGGCCAGCCGCAGCGTCGAGCTGTCCGCCGCCTCCGGGTGCCCCAGCGCGTACCCGAGCGTGAACAGCAGCAGGAAGCCCGTGCCCGCCGAGGCCGCGACGACCAGGAGCCGGCGGAGCTGGACCAGGGGGCGCGCCCCGCGGGCTAGGCGGAGAGCGAGCACGTCTGGCGGCCTTCCGTCTCGGACACCGGTGGCAGATGGACGGTGTTCACGTGCCGCCCGTCCAGCAGGGACACCGTCCGGTCGGCGAGGCCCGCGGCCTGGGCCGGGTGGGTTGCGATGACGACGGTGATGCCGTGCGAGCGGGCCGCCGTGGTGAGCGTGCGCAGCACCTGGGCGCCGTCGGCGCGGTGCAGGGACGCGGTGGGCTCGTCCGCGAAGAGCACGGTCGGGCAGGTGGCGAGCGCCCGGGCGACGGCGATCCGCTGCCGCTGCGCCTGGGTCAGTTCGTGGGGGCGCTTGCGGGAGCTGTCGCCGACGTCGAGGCGTTCCAGCCACTCCAGCGCGGCGGTCTTGGCGCGGCGGCGGCTCGTGCCGCGCAGCATCAGCGGCAGCGCCGCGTTCTCCCAGGCGTTCAGCTCGGGGACCAGCATCGGCACCGGGTCGATCCAGCCGAACCGGTCGCGCCGCAGCCTCTCGCGGGTGAGCGGGCCCATGGTGTGCACGGGCGTGCTGTTGAACCAGACCTCGCCCTGCTGGGCGGGGAGCAGCCCCGCCAGGCACTGCAGCAGGGTCGTCTTGCCGCTGCCGCGCGGGCCGGTGACGGCCAGGATCTCGCCCTCGCGCACCCCCAGGGAGACGCCGCGCAGTGCGGGTGAGCCGTTGTGCTGGTAGTGCAGGGCGCGTGCCCAGAGCACGTCGTTGTCCGGCGGGGCCACCATCGCGTACACCTCGGTTCTGATCCGTTTTCCCGTGCCGATCCCCGTCCGGGGGACCCGTTCGGGCGAACGATGGCAAGGGCGATCGGTCACCTCGCACGCTAAGCAGGCGGCACCCGTGTGCCCGGACAGCGAACGACCCCGGACCCCCGTTTCTCACTCGAACGGGTGGCCAGGGGCCGTTGCTGATCATCCGGGAGGACGAACCCCGCAACCATGGGTCACAGCTTGGTCCATGCCTCCGTGAGGGTGGCGCGCAGGATCTGCTCGATCTCGTCGAAGGTCTCCTGGTTCGAGATCAGCGGCGGGGCGAGCTGGACGACCGGGTCGCCGCGGTCGTCGGCGCGGCAGTACAGGCCGTTGTCGAAGAGCGCCTTGGACAGGAAGCCGTACAGGACGCGCTCGGTCTCCTCCTCGTCGAAGGACTCCTTGGTCGCCTTGTCCTTGACGAGCTCGATGCCGTAGAAGAAGCCGTTGCCGCGGACGTCGCCGACGATCGGCAGGTCGTGCAGCTTCTGCAGGGTGGAGAGGAAGGCGGCCTCGTTGTCCAGCACGTGCTGGTTCAGGCCCTCGCGTTCGAACAGGTCGAGGTTGGCCAGGCCCACCGCCGCGGAGACCGGGTGGCCGCCGAAGGTGTAGCCGTGCAGGAATGTGTTGTCGCCCTTGTAGAAGGGCTCGGCGAGGCGGTCGGAGACGACGCACGCGCCGATCGGGGAGTAGCCCGAGGTCATGCCCTTGGCGCAGGTGATCATGTCCGGGACGTAGCCGAACTTGTCGCACGCGAACATCGTGCCGAGGCGGCCGAAGGCGCAGATGACCTCGTCCGAGACCAGCAGTACGTCGTACTGGTCGCAGATCTCGCGCACCCGCTGGAAGTAGCCGGGCGGCGGCGGGAAGCAGCCGCCGGCGTTCTGCACCGGCTCCAGGAAAACCGCGGCGACCGTGTCCGGGCCCTCGAAGAGGATCTGCTGCTCGATCTGGTCGGCGGCCCAGCGGCCGAAGGCCTCCGGGTCGTCGCCGAAGATCGGGGCACGGTAGATGTTGGTGTTGGGGACCTTGTGCGCGCCCGGCACCAGGGGCTCGAAGGGGGCCTTCAGGCCCGGCAGGCCGGTGATGGACAGGGCGCCCTGCGGGGTGCCGTGGTAGGCGACCGCGCGGGATATGACCTTGTGCTTGGTGGGCTTGCCGACCAGCTTGAAGTACTGCTTGGCGAGCTTCCAGGCGGTCTCCACCGCCTCGCCGCCGCCCGTGGTGAAGAAGACCTTGTTCAGGTCGCCCGGGGCGTGGTGGGCGAGCCGCTCGGCGAGCTCGACGGCCTTGGGGTGGGCGTAGGACCACACCGGGAAGAACGCCAGTTCCTGGGCCTGCTTGAACGCCGTCTCCGCCAGCTCCGTGCGTCCGTGGCCCGCCTGGACCACGAAGAGACCGGCGAGACCGTCGAGGTAGCGCTTGCCCTTGTCGTCGTAGATGTAGGTGCCCTCGCCCCGGACGATGGTGGGGACGGGAGCGTTCTCGTACGAGGACATGCGGGTGAAGTGCATCCACAGGTGGTCGTACGCGGTCTTGCTGAGGTCCTTGGTACTCACGGCTATCGGGTTCCCCACATGTAGGTCTGCTTCTTCAGCTTGAGGTAGACGAAGCTCTCGGTGGAGCGCACTCCGGGGACGGCCCGGATGCGTTTGTTGATGACTTCCAGGAGGTGGTCGTCGTCCTCGCAGACGATCTCCACCAGGAGGTCGAAGGAGCCCGCGGTCATCACGACGTACTCGCATTCGTCCATCGCGGCCAGCGCGTCGGCCGCGGACTCCACGTCGCCCTCGACGTTCACCCCGACCATCGCCTGCCGGCGGAAGCCCACGGTGAGCGGGTCCGTGACGGCGACGATCTGCATCACGCCCTGGTCGAGCAGTTTCTGGACGCGCTGGCGTACCGCCGCCTCCGACAGGCCGACGGCCTTGCCGATCGCGGCGTACGGCCGGCGGCCGTCCTCCTGGAGCTGTTCGACGATGGCGAGGGAGACGGCGTCCAGCTGGGGTGTGCCGTTCTTGGACTCGCGGGAGTCCCTCTGGTCTGCGCTTCGACTGGCCACGACCTCACTGTGCACGACGTATCGACAGTTCCGCAAGGCGTGATCGATGAAATTCGTTGTTTCGGTGATCTAACTCTGCGGATTTCGCAGTGGTGGCGCAATGAAGGGTGTTGAAAACGTCGGCCTACGGACTAGGGTGGGTGTCTCAGCGATTGGACACCCGAACTTGGAGGGCCCGCAGTGAGCACCGAGCTGCGTCGTCTGCGCAACTACATCGACGGCGAATACCGCGACGCCGCCGACGGACGGACCACTCAGGTGGTCAACCCCGCGACAGGTGAGGCGTACGCGACCGCCCCGCTGTCCGGGCAGGCGGACGTCGACGCCGCGATGGCGGCCGCCGCGGCGGCCTTCCCCGGCTGGCGCGACACCACGCCCGCCGAGCGACAGAAGGCCCTGCTGAAGATCGCTGACGCGTTCGAGGAGCGTGCCGAGGAACTGATCGCGGCCGAGGTCGAGAACACGGGCAAGCCGATCGGGCTGACCCGGTCGGAGGAGATCCCGCCGATGATCGACCAGATCCGCTTCTTCGCGGGCGCGGCCCGGATGCTCGAGGGCCGCTCGGCCGGCGAGTACATGGAGGGGATGACCTCGATCATCCGCCGCGAGCCGGTCGGCGTCTGTGCGCAGGTCGCGCCGTGGAACTACCCGATGATGATGGCCGTGTGGAAGTTCGCCCCGGCGATCGCGGCGGGCAACACCGTCGTGCTGAAGCCGTCGGACACCACCCCGGCGTCCACGGTCCTCATCGCCGACATCATCGGCTCGATCCTGCCCAAGGGCGTCTTCAACGTCATCTGCGGCGACCGCGAGACCGGCCGCATGATGGTGGAGCACCCGACCCCGGCGATGGCCTCCATCACCGGCTCCGTCCGCGCCGGCATGTCCGTCGCCGAGTCCGCCTCCAAGGATCTCAAGCGGGTCCACCTGGAGCTGGGCGGCAAGGCGCCGGTCGTCGTCTTCGAGGACACCGACATCGCCAAGGCCGTCGAGGACATCTCGGTCGCGGGCTTCTTCAACGCCGGCCAGGACTGCACGGCCGCCACCCGTGTCCTCGTCCACGAGTCGATCCACGACGAGTTCGTGGCCGCGCTCGCCAAGGCCGCCTCCGAGACGAAGACGGGGCAGCCTGACGACGAGGACGTGCTCTACGGCCCGCTGAACAACCCGAACCAGCTCAAGCAGGTCACCGGCTTCATCGAGCGCCTGCCCGCCCACGCGAAGGTCGAGGCCGGCGGCCACCCGGTCGGCGACAAGGGCTACTTCTACGCCCCGACCGTCGTCTCGGGCCTCAAGCAGGACGACGAGATCATCCAGAACGAGGTCTTCGGCCCGGTCATCACCGTGCAGTCGTTCTCCGACGAGGAGCAGGCCGTCCAGTACGCCAACGGCGTCGACTACGCCCTCGCCTCCTCGGTGTGGACCAAGGACCACGCCCGCGCGATGCGCATGTCCAAGGCTCTCGACTTCGGCTGTGTGTGGATCAACACGCACATCCCGCTGGTCGCGGAGATGCCGCACGGCGGCTTCAAGAAGTCCGGCTACGGCAAGGACCTGTCGGCGTACGGCTTCGACGACTACACGCGCATCAAGCACGTGATGACGTCGCTCGACGCGTAGCCGACGTCGCTCGACGCGTGGCCCTCGGGGGCGGCGCGAGCAACGCGGCCCCGGGCGGGAGTCGTTCCGCCCGGGGCCGTGGTGTGCCCGGGGTGCGCGCAGTGGGCGGCGCTCCGTCGCCCGACACGCCGGCCCGGGCCGAACGTCAGCGGTTGAACGCGGGGAACCCGAACCGCTGCGCGACAGCCGCGCCGTCGCCCTTCGCGTCGGTGGCGTCGACGGAGTAGACGAGGGTCCGGGACAGGTCACGGGTGGCGGCGATCACCGTGGCGTAGCCGGGGCGGGAGCCCGTCTTGCCCCAGATCACCCTGCCGTTCAGCTCGAACCGCTCCAGCGCCGCCCCGTACCGCGCCCCGGGCACGTCGGGGAGTGTGAACATCTCCTTCAGCTGCGGCTCGGGCACGACCCGGCCGCGGAACAGCGCCACCAGCAGCCGTTCCAGGTCGGCGGTGGTCGAGATCATGTCGCCGGCCGCCCACCGGTCGGACATGTTCCAGTCGGTCACGTCGACCAGCCTGCCGTCGATCCAGTCGTATCCGCGGTTGTGCGGACCGTGGATGCGCGGATCGGACCCCTTGGGGAACGAGGTGTCCCGCATGCCGAGCGGCCGGAAGACCCGTACGGCCGCCTGGTGCGCGTACGAGTCGCCGGTGATCTTCTCGATCAGCATGCCGAGGACGGTGTAGTGGATGTTGGCGTAGTCCTGCTGCGTGCCGGGCGCTGACTCCGGGCCCTTGGCGACCGAGGCCGCCACGACCTGACGTGGTGTCAGCGTCTCGAAGCGGTGCGCGTACCCCTCCTCGACCGTCTCCCCGAGGGACGCTCCCGGCTGCAGTCCGCTCGTGTAGTTGAGCAACTGCCGTACGGTGATGGGCTGGAAGTTCTTGGTCAGCAGCCCGGGCAGATACTGCTGCACGGTGCCGTCCAGGCTGATCCGCCCCTCGGCGGCGAGTTGCAGCACGATCGCCGCGGTCACCACCTTGGTCACCGAACCGGCCCGGAAGCGGGCGTTGTCCAACGCCGGCGCCCCCGTCCGGACGTCACGCACCCCCGCGACGCCGCGCCAACCGCCCTGGCCGCCCACCCGGATGAGCGCGGCGGTGGCGTCGTGGTCGGGCAGCCCGGCGATCGCGGCGCGCAGGGCCTCGGTGTCGGGTCCCCCGGTCGCGGACGGCGGGGTCGTCCGTGCCGTGGACGAGGGGGCCGCGGAGTGCGCGGAGGCGACTCCCGCCAGGGGGAGGGCGGTCAGGCTCAGGGTGAGGGCGGTGGCGAGGGCGACGGCGGCCGGACGTAACTGCATGGGATGCTCCCTGATCGAGGGGATGTCGGTGATCATCCTGCTGACCGTCCCGGCCGCGGCGGATCCTCTCGAAGGAGGGCGCGGCCCCGGGCATGGGACCGAGGGTCGCCCCTAGGGGACGGAGCCGTCCCGTCACGGACGCGTGTGGTCCGCGTCGCGCACGAAAAACTGTTATCCCGGCCCCCGCCCCTCCGTCTCCCTCTGCGCCCCCTGATCCCGACGCACAGGAGCGAAACGCGTGAGGCATGGGCACGGCGACCGCACCCGCCCGCAGCGCCGGCCACGGCGGAGGATCCGTCCCGGTGTCGACGGATGTCCGGCGTTCCGCCGTGAGCCGTCGTGGACCGCCCGCCCCATGCATTGCGACCGTGGCTGAGACTGTACGTCCGCAGGGCGGTACGACGACCAGGGAGAGGACGCACGTGGACACCCGGCAGTGGCGTTCCACCATCGCGGCGGCGCAGGCCGGTGACCGGCATGCGCTGGACGAGCTGGTCGCGGGCTGGCTGCCGCTCGTCTACAACATCGTCGGCCGCGCGCTCAACGGCCATGCCGACGTCGACGACGTCGTGCAGGAGACGATGCTGCGCGCCATCGGCAACCTCGGCGCCCTGCGCGATCCGGACAGCTTCCGCTCCTGGCTGGTGGCCATCGCCATGCGGCAGATACGGGACCGGGCGCGCCGCCGGACGTCCGAGCCGCTGGCCGGGGACGCGGGCGACCGGGCCGCCGACTTCGCCGAACTCACCGTGCTGCGACTGCAGTTGGAGGGCCAGCGGCGCGAGGTCGCGGAAGCGGTGCGCTGGCTCGACGACGAGGACCGGCAGCTGCTGTCGCTGTGGTGGCTGGAGGTCGCGGGCGAACTCACCCGCCGGGAGCTGGCCGCCGCCGTCGGCATCAGCCGCCAGTACGCCGCCGTCCGGGTGCAGCGGATGAAGGAGCGTCTGGAGGTGGCGCGCGGCATCGTACGGGCACTGGAGGGGTCCTGTCCCGAGCTGGCCGCCGTCACCGCCCGCTGGGACGGCCGGCCCGGCTCCGTGTGGCGCAAGCGGCTGGCCCGGCACATCCGCGACTGCCCGGTCTGCACCGGGGCCGAGAAGGCGGTCGTGCCCGCCGAACGGCTGCTCGCCGGGATCGCGCTCGTCCCCGTCCCGGCCGGCTTCGCCCTCTCGCTGGCGCTCGGCGGCAAGACGTCCGCTGCGGCCGTCTCCGTCGGCTGGTCCGCCAAGGTGCTCGGCGCCCTCACCAAGCCCGCCGTCGTGGTCACGGCGGGCGCGACGATCGTCGCGGGCGGCGCGTACGTCGTGACCCGAACGCCACAGACACCCCCCGCCCGGGAGATCACGCCCACGGCGGCGAGCACGGCCCGCCCGCCCGCGCACACCCCGCCGAGCCTCCTGCCCTCCCCCTCGACGGCGAGCCCCTCACCCTCGAGTACCGCTGACCTGTACGGCACGGTCGTCGACTCCGTCGACAGCGCGCCTCCCGCGAACACCCCGCCGGGGCCGCTGCCGCACCGCCCCGAGTCCGGGATCACCAGCAGCGGCGGCCCGAGGACCGTCCTGCAGCACCGCGGGGAGAGCGTCACCCTCAGGGGCCAGGGCTACGCCCTGGTGCGCTGGTACATCGCGCCGAAGAACCGGCCGGGCAACCTGGTCATGCCGGCCTGGACCGGCCTGAAGGGAAAGCTGTTCCACGTGGCGTCCGGCGGCGGCCGCCGGATGGACGACGCTCTCGCCGGCAGCCCGGGCGGCTACGCCACCGGCATGGGGGGACCGACCATCGGATACGCCGTGCTGCCGGCCGGCACCCAGCAGATGTGGCAGAACGAGTACTTCTACCTGGACGGCTCCGTCACCCTCACCATGAACGAGCGAGGCTGCGACTACGGCATCACCGTCTTCCCGTCGAACTGGGACGCCGTGAACAAGGACATCCGCACCGGCCCCGCGCAGGGCGCGATCCGCTACGGCATGGTCCGCGACAACGGCAAGGACACCGCGCCGGTGCCGCAGTACGTCACCCGAGCCACCCCGGCCGATCCGGCTACCGTCCCTCAGCGCTCCGAGGTGTAGCCGTTCAGCGGTCCGCGCAGCGTACACAGTGCGTCGATGCGGTTCGTCGTGATCGAGTCCACGCCCGCCTCCAGCAGCCGCCGCATCGACCGGCGGGTGTCCGGCGTCCACACGGACAGCAGATGGCCGCCCCGGTGCACCCGGGCCGCCAGGTCCCGGTCGACCAGGCCGAAGCGGTAGTTGAGCCAGCGCGGGCGCACCGCGTCGAGCAGCGCGGGCCGCGGCGGGGCGAGGGTCGTCCAGGTCAGGGCGATCTCCGCCGCGGGGTCGGCGGCGCGCACCGCCAGCATGGTCTCGGCTCCCGCGCAGTAGTACACGCGCTCGGCGGCCCCGCAGTCCCGGACGATGCCGACGATCCGGCGTACGGCCCGGGAGGAGGGGCCGCCCGGAAGGTCGATCATCACCCGGCTGCCGTCGGTCGTCGCTAGCGCGTCCGTCAGCGTCGGCACGCCGCCCGCCGTCAGGCCCCGCACCTCGTTGGAGGAGAGCGCCGCGAGCGGGCGATCCTGCTCCCACAGACGCTTCAGCGTCCTGTCGTGCAGCAGCACGGGCACACCGTCCCGGGTGAGCCGTACGTCGATCTCCACCGCGTCCGCGCCACGCCGGAGCGCGGAACGCAGCGAGTCGATCGTGTTCTCACGGTGGCGGTAGGGGTCGCCCCGATGGGCCACGGCGGTCACGGTACGCATGGGCATCATTGTGACGGTGCGGAGCCGCGCAGCGGCCCGCCGGGGTGGTGGCGGGCGATGGGCCGGCCGTCAGGGCGCGAGCCAGGCGGTGGTGTACGCGTCGATCTCGGCCGACAGTGCCGCCTTGCCGGCGTCGTCGAGGAACGACGCCTCGACCGCGTTCCTGGCGAGCGCGGCCAGACCCCGCTCGTCGAGGTCGAGGAGCCGCGCGGCGACCGCGTACTCGCTGTTGAGGTCGGTGCCGAACATCGGCGGGTCGTCGGAGTTGACGGTGACGAGGACCCCGGCGCGCATGAACTCCTTGATGGGGTGCTCGTCGAGCGAGCGGACCGCGCGGGTGGCGATGTTGGAGGTCGGGCACACCTCCAGCGGGATGCGGTGCTCGGCGAGGTGGGCCAGCAGCTTCGGGTCGCGGGCGGAACTGGTGCCGTGCCCGATGCGCTCGGCCCGCAGCTCGTTCAGCGCGTCCCAGACCGTCTCGGGCCCGGTCGTCTCGCCCGCGTGCGGAACGGAGCGCAGGCCCGCCGCTATGGCCCGGTCGAAGTAGGGCTTGAACTGCGGCCGCGGTACGCCGACCTCGGGACCGCCGAGCCCGAACGAGACGAGCCCCTCGGGACGCAGCCGGTCGTCGGTGGCGAGCCGGACCGTCTCCTCGGCCGAGACGAGCCCCGCCTCGCCCGGGATGTCGAAGCACCAGCGCAGCACGGTCCCGAACTCGGCCTCTGCGGCCTTGCGGGCGTCCTCGATGGCGTCCATGAACGCGCGCTCGTCGATACCGCGGCGGGTGGACGAGTACGGGGTGATGGTCAGCTCCGCGTAGCGGACCTGCTGGCGGGCCATGTCACGGGCGACCTCGTACGTCAGCAGGCGGACGTCCTCGGGGGTGCGGATCAGGTCGACGACCGACAGGTACACCTCGATGAAGTGGGCGAAGTCCGTGAACGTGAAGTAGTCCGCCAGGGCCTCGGGGTCGGTGGGGACCTTGGAGTCGGGGTGGCGGGCGGCCAGTTCCGAGACGATGCGGGGGGAGGCGGAGCCGACGTGGTGCACGTGCAGTTCGGCCTTGGGCAGTCCGGCGATGAAGGCGTGCAGGTCGCGCACGGCGGGAGCGTCGCGGTGGTCGGTCAAGGTTCCTCCCCGGGAACGGCGTCCCGGCGCCGGGGCACGGCTCGGGCGGGACGCGGGTGATCGGCTGATCGGTGACGTGCGGGATCATCGTAGGGCGAGGGCCGCGTCGGGGAGACGCGGCCGTAGCATGACGGAACATCCGACAGAGGGGGACCCACGCATGTCCGACGACGCCCGGCGCCCGGGAACACCTCAGGACGCGGCTGCGGACGGGTGGGCCCTCCCGGGCCACGGGACGGACGGGGCGGCGGGCGGACAGGCACCGGGCGCCCCGGACGGTGGGGGCGGCCCCATACCGGGTGCGCCCGCCGACCGGCCCTTCGGAGTGCGGTTCGACAAGCCCGCCGCCGACCCGTGGGCGCCCCCCGCCGACCCCCGGGGCACCGTGGCCACCGGCGGCGGCAGCCCCTCCGTGCACCACCGGCCCACGGCAGTCCCGCCCCCGGGTCCCGCTCTGCAGGGCACCCCCCAGGGGCCCTGGGCCGGCCCGTACGCCGCTCCGGGCCCCGGCGTCGCAGCCCCCGGCACCCCCTTCGCTCCTTCGCCCGCCGTCCAGGGCGGGCCCGTGCCGCCGCCCCCCATCGGGCCCGAGGGCCCTGGGCAGGTGCCGTACGGCTATCCCCCGTACTCCGGGTATTCGGGGTACGGCGCGCCCTACGGCTCCCGGGGCGCCGGCTACGGCTGGCCCGGTATGCCGCTCCCGCCGAGCAACGGCATGGGGATCGCCTCGCTCGTGCTCGGCGTCATCTCCCTCGTCCTGTTCTGCCTCTGGCCGGTGGCCATGATCGTCGGCGTGCTCGCCGTGGTCTTCGGCATCATCACCCGCCGCAAGGTGCGCCGGGGCGAGGCGACGAACGGGGGCATGGCTCTGGCCGGCGTGATCTGCGGAGCGATCGGCCTCGTCCTGAGCGCCGTCCTGCTGATCGTCCTCCTCGCCATCCCGGACGACAGCAGCGACGGCCCGTGGACGGGCACCGACGACGGCTACTCGACCTCACTGGTGACGGGCGCCGCCGGCTGATCCACCGCAGGCCCCTGACCCGCGGCCAGCCGCTCCCGCGCCTCCATCAGCGCGAACCCCAGCAGGTTCGGCCCCCGCCACCGCTGCGGATCCGCCGCCCGTTCGTCGTCCGCCGCGAGCCCGATGCCCCACACCCGGTCCAGCGGATCTTCTCCATGCCGCCGAGTCCGGCACGCGCCACTGACATTCCGTCCCCCCTTTACGGCCGCACTCGACACCTGGTCGACAGATTCCGTCGCGTAACCAAAAGGCAACAACGGAATCACTTGTTGGCCTCCCCTCCCTCTGTCAGGATCGGCACTCACATCGAGCCGAAGCTACGCCGGCCTCCGCAGCGCACGCGGGCCGGCGGCGGAGGAGAACGACATGCAGAACCCCGGCAACGCCGGCGACGCCGACACCCGCCTGACGACGCGGGACGACGTACGGGAACGTTTCGCGGACGGTGCGCAGTACATCGCGGGCCGGCCCGCCACGGGCACCTCGGGCCGTAAGCACTCGGTGATCGATCCGTCGACCGGCACCGAGGTGTACACCTACGAACTGGCCGGCACCGACGACGTCGACCGCGCCGTGGCCGCCGCCCGCGCCGCCTTCCCCGAGTGGTCCGCGGCGACGCCGGGCGAACGCTCCGACGCGCTGCACCGTTTCGCCGCCGTCCTCGCCGACCGCGCCGAGGACGTGGCCCGCGTCGAGACGCTCCAGTGCGGCAAACCGCTCAAGCTCACGCGGGAGTTCGACGTGCCCGGCACGATCGACAACACCGCCTTCTTCGCCGGCGCCGCCCGCCACCTCCAGGGGCAGTCCGCCGGTGAGTACTCCGGCGACCACACCTCCTACGTCCGCCGCGAACCCATCGGCGTCATCGGCTCCATCGCGCCCTGGAACTACCCCCTCCAGATGGCCGCCTGGAAGATCCTCCCGGCGATCGCCGCGGGCAACACGATCGTCCTGAAACCGGCGGAGCTGACCCCGCTGACCTCCCTGCTCTTCGCGCGGGCCGCCACGTACGCCGGCATCCCGGACGGTGTCATCAACGTCGTGACCGGCACCGGCAAGGAGGCCGGCGAGCATCTGGTCGGCCACCCCGACGTGGCCATGACCTCGTTCACCGGTTCGACCACGGTCGGCAGGCGCGTCGCCGAGATCGCCACCGCGACCGTCAAGCGCCTCCACCTGGAACTCGGCGGAAAGGCCCCCTTCGTCGTGTTCGACGACGCGGACCTGGAGGCCGCCGTGCAGGGCGCGGTCGCGGGCGCCCTCATCAACACCGGCCAGGACTGCACGGCTGCCACGCGCGCATACGTGCAGCGGCCCCTGTACGAGGAGTTCGTCGCACGGACCGCCGCCCTCATGGAGACCGTCCGGCTCGGCGACCCCTTCGCCCCCGGCACCGACCTCGGTCCGCTGATCTCGCACATCCAGCGGGACCGGGTGGCCGGCTTCGTCGACCGGGCGCGTGCCTACGCGCGCGTGGTGACCGGTGGGGAGGCCCCCGAGGGCGACCTCAAGGACGGCGCCTACTATCGGCCCACCCTGATCGCCGGCGCACCCCAGGACAGTGAGATCGTCCAGTCCGAGATCTTCGGGCCCGTGCTGGTCGTCCTGCCCTTCGACAGCGACGACGACGGCATCCGGCTCGCCAACGACACCCCCTACGGCCTCGCCGCCTCCGCCTGGACCCGGGACGTCTACCGGGCGAACCGCGCGACCCGCGAGATCAGGTCCGGCTGCGTCTGGGTCAACGACCACATCCCGATCATCAGCGAGATGCCCCACGGCGGCTTCAGGGCGTCCGGGTTCGGCAAGGACATGTCCGCCTACTCCTTCGAGGAATACACGCAGATCAAGCACGTCATGTTCGACAACACGGCGGTGGCCCGCAAGGACTGGCACCGCACGATCTTCGGGGACCGCTGACAGACGGGCCGCCCGACCCGCGGCCGCACACCCTCCCGAAAGGGCACCACCTCCGAAAGGGCACCACGCGCATGGAGCAGTACGAGCCCGACCGCCTGACCCCGGCCCGAGCGGCCGCCATGCGGCGCAGTTTCCGCGGCGGCCGGGCCGCCCTGACCCGCCGTTCGCTGCTGCGCGCCTCCGCGGGCGGTGTGCTCGCCGTGGGCGGACTGGGGGCGCTGAGCGCCTGCGGCATCCCGCCGGCCGGCAAGACACAGGGCGGCACGTCCACCCAGGACTTCTCGGCGAAGGAGAAGGTCGTCAACTTCTCCAACTGGCCCGAGTACATCGACGTGGACGACAGCGGCAAGCACCACCCGACGCTCGACACGTTCGCCCGCCGGACCGGGATCAAGGTCAAGTACACCGAGGACATCAACGACAACAACGAGTTCTTCGGCAAGATCAAGCCGCAGCTCGCCGCCGGCCAGGACACCGGCCGCGACCTCATCGTCCTCACCGACTGGCTGGCCGCCCGGCTCATCCGCCTCGGCTGGGTGCAGAAACTGGACCCGTCGAACCTGCCGCACGCCTTCGCCAACCTGTCGGCCCAGTTCCGCAGCCCCGACTGGGACCCCGGCCGCGCCTACTCCTACCCCTGGCAGGGCATCGACACGGTCATCGCGTTCAACAAGAAGGCCCTCGACGGCGTCGAGGTCAGGTCGGTCTCGGACCTGCTCGACAACCCCAAGCTCAAGGGCCGCGTGGGTTTCCTGTCGGAGATGCGCGACAGCGTCGGCATGACGTTGCTCGACATGGGCAAGGACCCCGCGAAGTTCACCGACGACGACTTCGACGCGGCGATGGCGCGCCTGCAGAAGGCCGTCGACAAGGGCCAGATCCGCCGCTTCACCGGGAACGACTACACGTCCGACCTCACCAAGGGCGACCTGGCCGCCTGCGTCGCCTGGGGCGGCGACGTCGTCCAGCTCAAGGCCGA
Source organism: Streptomyces sp. NPDC001796 (assembly GCF_042892355.1). Taxonomy (NCBI): domain Bacteria; kingdom Bacillati; phylum Actinomycetota; class Actinomycetes; order Kitasatosporales; family Streptomycetaceae; genus Streptomyces; species Streptomyces sp. NPDC001796. Next base: position 68,359 of record NZ_JBIAUC010000014.1, read on the forward strand.
CAGCCCGGACGTCGACTACGTCATCCCGGACAGCGGCTACTTGACGTCGACCGACAACCTGCTGATCCCCAACAAGGCGCGCCACAAGACCAACGCCGAGAGGCTCATCGACTTCTACTACGAGCCCGAGCAGGCCGCCGCGCTCGCCGCCTACATCAACTACGTGTCTCCCGTCGACGGCGTGAAGGACCACCTCGCGAAGATCGACAAGTCGGCGGCGAACAACCCGCTGATCATTCCCGACAAGACCATGGCCGCCAAGTCCCACGCCTTCCGTTCGCTGACGCAGAAGGAAGAGACGGCCTACGAAGCGAAGTTCGCGAAGCTCACAGGGGCGTGACGACGATGACCACCACGACAGACACCGGCGCCGACGTCCGCCTGACGGGCATCAGCAAGACCTACGGCTCCTTCACCGCCGTGCACCCGCTCGACCTGACCGTGCCCCAGGGGTCCTTCTTCGCCCTGCTCGGCGCCTCCGGCTGCGGCAAGACCACCACCCTGCGCATGATCGCCGGCCTGGAGGAACCCACGAGCGGCGCCGTCCGCCTCGGCGACCAGGACGTCACGCACCTGCCGCCGTACAAACGCCCGGTGAACACGGTCTTCCAGTCCTACGCCCTCTTCCCGCACCTGGACATCTTCGAGAACGTCGCCTTCGGCCTGCGCCGGCGCGGCATCAAGTCGGTGAAGAAGCAGGTCGAGGACATGCTGGAGCTGGTGCAGCTCGGCGAGCAGGCGCGCAAGAAGCCGCACCAGCTCTCCGGCGGGCAGCAGCAGCGCGTCGCCGTGGCCCGTGCGCTGATCAACCACCCCAAGGTGCTCCTCCTGGACGAACCGCTCGGCGCGCTCGACCTCAAGCTGCGCCGCCAGATGCAACTGGAGCTCAAGCGGATCCAGACCGAGGTCGGCATCACCTTCATCCATGTCACGCACGACCAGGAGGAGGCCATGACGATGGCCGACACGGTCGCCGTGATGAACGCGGGCCGGGTCGAGCAACTCGGCTCGCCCACCGACCTGTACGAGAACCCGCGGACGACGTTCGTCGCCAACTTCCTCGGCACCTCCAACCTGATCGAGGCCGAGGTCGACTCCAGATACGGCGAGGAGATCGTCCTCAAGGCGGGCGGCGGCAAGCTGACCCTGCCCGAGGCGCGCTGCTCCGCGCAGACGAAACCCGGCGGCAAGGTCCTGGTCGGGGTGCGCCCGGAGAAGATCTCCCTCACCCACGCCGACGACGCGGGCGAGGTCCCCGAGGGCCGCAACCGCATCTCCGGCAGGATCGCCGACGCGAGTTTCATCGGCGTCTCCACCCAGTACGTCGTCGACAGCCCGGTCTGCCCGGAGTTCGCGGTCTACGCCCAGAACATCGACCGCGACCCCCGTCTGGTGCCCGGCGCGGAAGTCGTCCTGCACTGGAGCCCGGCCCACACCTTCGGCCTCGACGCGGCTCAGGACATCGACGCCGGCGTCGGGACCGTGGAGCCGGAAGAGGGGGTGGCCGCCTGATGGCCGCCGTCACCGAGGCGCCCCCGCCCCTCGCACCCACCGCCCCCCGGCAGCAGAAGCCCCCGCGCAGACGGGGCCGCCTCACGCCGTACTGGCTGCTGCTGCCGGGCATCCTGTGGCTGCTGGTCTTCTTCGCGCTGCCGATGATCTACCAGGCGTCCACGTCGGTGCAGACCGGCTCTCTGGAGCAGGGTTACAAGGTCACCTGGCACTTCGCCACCTACTGGGACGCGCTGTCCGCGTACTGGCCGCAGTTCGTGCGGTCGGTCCTCTACGCGGCCGCCGCGACGCTGCTGTGTCTGCTCCTCGGGTACCCGCTCGCGTACCTCATCGCGTTCCGCGCGGGCCGCTGGCGGAACCTGATCATGATCCTGGTGATCGCGCCGTTCTTCACCAGCTTCCTGATCCGTACGCTCGCCTGGAAGACGATCCTCGCGGACGGCGGCCCGGTCGTCGGCGCCCTCAACACCCTGCACGTCCTGGACGTCACCAACTGGCTCGGCTGGACCTCCGGCGACCGCGTGCTCGCCACCCCGCTCGCGGTGGTGTGCGGACTGACGTACAACTTCCTGCCGTTCATGATCCTGCCGCTGTACACCTCGCTGGAGCGCATCGACCCGCGCCTGCACGAGGCGGCGGGCGATCTGTACGCCCAGCCCTTCACCACCTTCCGGAAGGTCACCTTCCCGCTGTCGATGCCAGGTGTGGTCTCCGGCACCCTGCTGACCTTCATCCCGGCGGCAGGCGACTACGTGAACGCCGACCTGCTCGGCTCCACGGACACCCGCATGGTGGGCAACGTCATCCAGACACAGTTCCTGACCGTCCTCGACTATCCGAAGGCCGCCGCCCTCTCCTTCATCCTGATGGCCGCGATCCTCGTCATGGTCACGGTCTACATCCGCAGGTCCGGCACGGAGGATCTGGTTTAAAGATGACCTTCCTCAACTGGCTCAAGCGCCATCTCGTCGTCATCGCCGGACTGCTGACGCTCGGATATCTCCTGCTTCCGAACGTCGTCGTCACGGTGTTCTCCTTCAACAAGCCGACCGGCCGCTTCAATTACGAGTGGCAGCAGTTCTCCATGGACGCCTGGAAGGATCCGTGCGGCGTCGCCGGAATGTGCGGCTCGCTGGCGGTCAGCCTCCAGATCGCCGTGTGGGCGACGCTCGGCGCCACGGTCCTCGGCACGATGATCGCCTTCGCGCTGGTCCGCTACCGCTTCCGCGCGCGCGGCGCCGTGAACTCACTGATCTTCCTGCCGATGGCGATGCCCGAGGTCGTCATGGCGGCCTCGCTGCTCACCCTGTTCCTCAACATGGGCGCATCGCTCGGCTTCTGGACCATCCTGATCGCGCACATCATGTTCTGCCTCAGCTTCGTCGTCACCGCGGTCAAGGCGCGCGTGATGTCGATGGACCCGAGGCTGGAACAGGCCGCGCAGGACCTGTACGCGGGTCCGGCGCAGACGTTCCTCAGGGTCACGCTTCCCATCGCCGCCCCCGGAATCGCCGCCGGCGCGCTGCTCGCCTTCGCGCTGTCCTTCGACGATTTCATCATCACCAATTTCAACGCGGGCGCCACCGTCACCTTCCCCATGTTCGTGTGGGGGTCGGCGCAGCGCGGAACGCCCGTCCAGATCAATGTCATCGGCACGACGATGTTCGTCGTCGCCGTCCTGTTCGTGCTGGCGTCCATGGCCGCCGGCAACCGCAGAAAGCGCCGGAAGGCATAGTCTTCCGGTCCTTGGAATTCCGTAGGGAGTTGACATCATGGCCCCGAGCGCCATGACCCGTTGGACGAAATCCCTTTCCGAAGCCCGGCCGGTCCCGTACTGGCTGGACGACCCCGCAAGGCCCCGCCCCGAGCCCGCGCTCACCGGCGCCGACACCTGCGACCTGCTGGTCGTGGGCGGCGGCTACAGCGGACTGTGGACCGCACTGATCGCCAAGGAGCGCGACCCCGCGCGGGACGTGGTGCTGGTGGAGGGCCGTGAGGTGGGCTGGGCCGCCTCCGGCCGCAACGGAGGGTTCTGCGCCGCATCCCTCACCCACGGCCTGCCCAACGGGCTTTCCCGCTGGCCGGACGAGATCCACAAGCTGCAGGAGCTGGGCGCCCGCAACCTCGACGAGATCGAGAAGGCGGTCGCCCGCCACGCGCTGGACTGCGACTTCGAGCGCTCCGGCGAGATCGACGTGGCCACCGAGACGTACCAGGCGTGGGAACTGAAGGACTGGTACGAGGAGATGGAACGCCGGGGCCTCGCCGACGGCGTCGAGTACCTGGACGCGGACGCGGTGAGGGAACAGGTCGACTCGCCGACCTTCCTGGCGGGCCTGTACGACCGCCGGGGTGTGGCCCTGGTGCACCCGGCGAAGCTCGCCTGGGGCCTCAAGCGGGCCTGCCTGCGGCTCGGCGTCCGCATCCACGAGCACACGCCCGCCCTCACCCTGAAGCCGTACGGCGCCGGCATGGCCGTCCGCACCCCGTACGGCGAGGTGCGCGCGCGGCGCGTCGCGCTCGGTACGAACGTCTTCCCGAACCTGGTGCGGCGTGTCCGCTCGTACACGATCCCGGTCTACGACTACGCGCTGATGACCGAGCCGCTCACCGCAGACCAGCTGGCCTCGATCGGCTGGAAGAACCGCCAGGGCCTCGGGGACTCGGCGAACCAGTTCCACTACTTCCGGCTCTCGGCCGACAACCGCGTCCTGTGGGGCGGCTACGACGCGATCTACCCGTACGGCGGCCGGGTGCGCGCCGAGTACGACGACCGCCCGGAGACCTACGCCAAGCTCGCCGGGCACTTCTTCACCTGCTTCCCGCAGCTGGAGGGGGTCCGCTTCACCCACGCGTGGGGCGGGGCGATCGACACCTGCTCGCGCTTCTCGGCGTTCTTCGGCACGGCCCACCAGGGGCGGGTGACGTACGCGGCCGGTTACACGGGCCTCGGCGTGGGCGCGACCCGTTTCGGCGCGGAGGTGATGCTGGACCTGCTGGCGGGGGAGCGCACGGAGCGTACGGAACTCCGGATGGTCCGCAGGAAGCCACTGCCGTTCCCGCCGGAGCCGTTCGCCTGGACGGGCATCGCGCTGACGAAGTGGTCGCTGGCGCGGGCGGACGCGCACGCGGGGCGGCGCAACCTGTGGCTGAGGACCATGGACAGACTGGGTCTGGGCTTCGACAGCTGAGGGCCTGGCGCCGGCCCTACGGCCGGTAGCCCCGGCCGAGGAACACCGCGAGGCCGGTCAGCGGCACGGCGCACAGGCACCAGCCGGCCACGACGTCCAGGGGCCAGTGATAGCCGTGGCGGACCAGGCCGAAGGCCACGCCGAGGTTGAGGGCGAGGCAGGCGAGGAGCACGCCGCGGCGGGCGTACGACGTGCGCAGCCAGGGCCACAGGACGAGGGCCGCCGAACCGTAGGCGATGGCGGCGGTGGCCGTGTGGCCGGAGGGAAAGAAGCCGGTGGCCGGGCCCATCACGGGTGGGCCCGGCCGGGCGACGAGGTCCTTGAGCGGGACGACGACCACCGGGACGACGGCCATCAGGACGGCCGCGGCGACGGACGGCAGCCACCATCGCCGCATTCCGGCGCGCCGGGCACGCCAGGCGACGCACATGAGCACCACGGCGAGGACCGGCACGGCGACGGACACGTTCCCCAGGTCGGCGAGAACCCCGGAGACCCGGTCGGGACGGACCAGGTCACCGCTCAGCCGCCGGTCGGCCCGCGCGAGCGGCCCCTGAACGACGACCTGCCAGGTGAGGAGGAGGAACAGGAGGACGGAGGCGGCCAGGACACAGGCCGGCCACCTGCGGTGGGGGGCGGGTTCTCGGGACGACGACACGTCGGACAGCTTCACACCGGCCGGCCGGGCCGCCGTGGCCGGGTCCCGCCCGGGTGTCGGTGGCGGCGGTTAGTGTGGGGCAGCACTTGAGTGGGGGAGGCTGGAATGGCCGATGCGCCGATCGACCTGATGCGCCTGGAAGGCGAGGGCAACAGCGTCGTGCTCCGGATCACGGGCGTGGAGCCTCGGAAGGATCCGGACGCGACCCGGGTACTGGCCGGGGAGTTCCTGGTGGACACCCCCTTCGTGCGGGGCAGTGTCGCCGCCCGGCTCCTGCCCGAGGACCTGCGGCAGTGGCAGCAGGCCCTGGACGCGCTGGACGCCGGTCGGGACATCGCCTGGCGTGAGGGCACACGGGGCCCCCGGCTGTTCGTCGAACGCGACGAGGACGGCGAACGGTGCCGCGTCACCGTCGAGGACGCCTCGACGTCCTTGACCACGGTGACCGTGACGGTTCCCCTGAAGGACGAGTGGTTCGACGACGCGTACCACCGCCTGGACCTCGTCTGGGAGGCCTGGCCCCTGAACGGGTGAGGCGGAACGCGGGGACGGCCGCCCCTGAACGGGTGAGGCAGAACGCGGGACGGCCGCCCCGGAACAGGGGGGGTGGTTCCGAGGCGGCCGTAGTGATCGGGGTGCCGCCCGCCCCGGGGGGTTTGGGGCGTGCGGCCGTCCGATCATGAGGAGATCCGGAGCCGAAGGCTCCTTGTGTGCGCGAGGGCACGACCAGGTCGAAGCTGGGGAGGCCCCGGCCCAGTGCCGCCCACAGTCCCCTGTGAGCGGGTGTATCTCTCATCTGGGTAGAACCTACGGCAGGGAAAACCGCTCCGACAGCCGGAATCGCGTCCCGCCATCCACCTCGCACACCTTCTTCACACCCTCTGACGTTGGCGGTCAGATGCGCGAGAAAGCCTGCTCGATGATGTCCAGGCCCTCGTTCAGCAGGTCCTGGCCGATCACCAGCGGCGGCAGGAAGCGCAGCACGTTGCCGTAGGTGCCACAGGTCAGGACCAGCAGGCCCTCCTGGTGGCAGGCCTTGGCGAGCGCCGAGGTCGCCTCCGGGTTCGGCTCCTTCGTCGTACGGTCCTTCACCAGCTCGATCGCGATCATCGCGCCGCGGCCGCGCACGTCGCCGATCACGTCGAACTTCTCGGCCATCGCCGTCAGGCGGGCCTTCATGGTCGCCTCGATCTCCTTCGCCCGGGCGTTGAGGTCGAGTTCCTTCATCGTCTCGATGGCGCCGAGCGCGCCCGCGCAGGCGACCGGGTTGCCGCCGTAGGTGCCGCCCAGACCGCCCGCGTGCGCGGCGTCCATGATCTCGGCGCGGCCGGTGACAGCCGCGAGCGGGAGGCCGCCCGCGATGCCCTTGGCGGTGGTGATCAGGTCCGGGACGATGCCCTCGTCCTCGCACGCGAACCACTGCCCGGTGCGGCAGAAGCCCGACTGGATCTCGTCGGCGACGAAGACGATGCCGTTGTCCGTGGCGAACTGGCGCAGCGCGGGCAGGAAGCCCTTCGCCGGCTCGATGAAGCCGCCCTCCCCGAGCACCGGCTCGATGATGATCGCGGCCACGTTGTCCGCGCCGACCTGCTTCGTGATCTGGTCGATGGCCTGCGCGGCGGCCTCGGGACCGCAGTGCTCCGGGCCGGTCGGCCAGCGGTAGGCGTACGCCATCGGCATCCGGTAGACCTCCGGCGCGAACGGACCGAAGCCGTGCTTGTACGGCATGTTCTTCGCCGTCAGCGCCATCGTGAGGTTCGTGCGGCCGTGGTAGCCGTGGTCGAAGACGACGACCGCCTGGCGCTTGGTGTACGCGCGGGCGATCTTGACCGCGTTCTCGACGGCCTCGGCGCCCGAGTTGAACAGCGCCGACTTCTTGGCGTGGTCACCCGGCGTGAGCTCGGCCAGCGCCTCGGCGACGGCCACATAGCCCTCGTACGGCGTGACCATGAAACAGGTGTGCGTGAAGTCCTGAAGCTGTGCCGACGCCCGGCGTACGACGGCCTCGGCGGAGGCGCCCACGGACGTCACGGCGATACCGGATCCGAAGTCGATCAGCCGGTTGCCGTCGACGTCCTCGATGATCCCGCCGCCCGCGCGCGTGGTGAAGACCGGCAGCACGGAGCCCACGCCCTGCGCTACCGCGGCGGTGCGACGGGCCTGCAGCTCGAGCGACTTCGGGCCGGGGATGGCGGTGACGACGCGGCGCTCCTGCGGAAGTGCGGTCATGGGGGCTCCCTGATGATCTTGCGTTCGGCATGTCGACGGATCGTGTCGACGAAGGTGTTTTTCGGACGCTTGCCTTCTTTTCCCGCAGGCTAAGACGGGCCGCGGAGGGTGGGCATGCTCCATGTGGGCGCCTTGCGCGCGCCCGCTTGTCCGCCGTGGACATAGCGGTGGACACCACGGAAGGGGACGCCTCACCGGACACCCGGTCGCGTATGCGGTGAACTCCCCTTGCGAGGACGTTAGATTGACTCGCTGATGGTGGACGGAGCGGCTGGTCAGGGGGCAACGGCGATGGACAGCGACGGAACGCAGGACGCACGGAGCACACGGGCCAATCCCGTGCCGCGTCCGGCGGGACCGCCCCCGGTGCCGCCCCGCCCGGCGCACGCCCCCGGGCTGCCGCCGCGGCCGGACGGCTCGGCGTTCCTGGCCTGGCTGCGGGCGCCACGGCCGCCCGCGCTGCCCGGCGTGTGGCGCTTCGGGCACCGGCCGCGCCCCGAGCAGGAACCGGAGCGGATCCCGACACGGCAGCTGCTCAGCGGAGCGCTGATCGCCTTCCTGGTCGGCTGGCTGATCTGGTCGCTGCTGTGGAACGGCTACCTCGGCGGCTGGTGGGTGGTACCGCTGGAGCTGTTCACCCCCGACTCCTGGCGGCACAGCAACGACCGCGTCGGCAACGCGGTCCTCTGGTACGGCTACTACACGGTGATCGCCCTCGCCATCATGCTCACGGTCGGCAAGCTCGGCCGCTGGGGCGAGGTCTGGCGCCGCTTCGGACCGCCCGCCTGGCGCGCCGCCGTCCCCGTGGCCGAGAAGCCCCCGGCGCCCGAGGACGACCCCGCCCGGTTCAACCAGCTCCGCGCCGCCGGGGCGCACGAGGCCGCCGACCGGCTCGCCGCCGACGCGCACGCCGGGCTGATGCGCGACGTCGACCACGCCCGCATCACCCGCGCCTGGCAGGGCGTGCTCAGCGGGCGGCACGACCTGACGACGTTCACCGGCGCGGTCCTCAAGGACGGCGCCGCCGCCTGCCCGCACCCGTCCGGGGAGCGGGACCTGCCCGCCCGGCTCGCCCGCCACGACTTGTTCACCGGTCAGGTCCGGCTCGGCACCACCGTCGACGACCCCCGCAACCCCTACGCATACCGCGGCAGCGGACTCGCCCTCGGCCCAGACCTGCTCGCCACCTCCCTGGTCGCCGTGGGGCCCGCCGGGTCGGGCAAGACCAGCTCGCTGGTGTGGCCGCTCGCCGAGTCGCTGTGCCTGCACGCGCTCACCGGGCGGGCCGCCGTCGTCGTGGTCGGGGCGGCCGGCGCCGGGCTCGGACCGGTGGACGCCTACGACGTCGTCGTACGCGTCGGACACCCCGAATCCGTCTACGACCTGGACCTGTACGGCGGGACCACCGACCCGGACGAGGCGGCGTCCGTGCTCGCCGAGGCGCTCGTCGGCGACCTCGCCGACCCGCACCCCGGCGGGGACAGCCGCCGCTCCGCCACCGTCCTCGCCCAGCTCCTCGGGCCCTTCCGGGCCGTCCACGGCCGCTTCCCGTCCGTACCGGAGCTGCGTCAGCTCCTCGACGGCGCACCCGGGCCCCTCGCCGCCCTGCGCAAGGCCCTGCAGGACACCGGACAGGACGCCCTGCTGCGCGAACTGGACGCCCGGGAGCGGCAGTCCCGGCACCCCGGCGACGTCGGCGGCGTCCTCGCCGACCGGGTCGCGCTGCTCGACCGGCCCGCCTTCGCACAGTTCTTCGACACTTCCGGGCAGACCCGGCCGTTCTCGCTGCGTGCCCTCGACCACCCGGTGCGGGTCCGCATCGACCTGCCCGAGCGCGGTCACGCCGACGCCTCGCGGATCCTCGCTCGACTGGTGCTCGCCCAGTTCACGGCCAGTGTGGCCGCCCGTGAGGACCGGTCGCTGTTCGCCTGCCTGCTCCTCGACGACGCGAGCGGGGTCGTCACGCCCGAGGCCGTCCGCGGCATCCAGCGGCTCAGGTCCGCGAACGCCGGTGCCGTCCTCACCCTGCGCACCCTGGACGACGTGCCCCGGCCGCTGCGCGGGCCCCTGCTCGGCGCCACCGGGTGCCGGATGGCGCTGTCCGGCCTCACCCCCTGGGACGGCCAGGACTTCGCCGAGGTGTGGGGCAAGGAGTGGACCGAGACCCGGGACGTCACCGACCGGCAGATCATCGCCGAGACCCCGGCGGGCAAGGCCCTGCACATGCTGCGCCGTGTGATCACCGGCCACGCGCCGACCGCGCGCGCGGTGACCGTCCGCCAGGTCGAGCGCGAGCGGTGGTCGGCCTCCGAACTGGCGCACGCCGTGCCGCCGGGGCACGCGGTGCTCTCCCTGACGAATGTGAAGGGCGAGCACGCCCCGCCGCTGCTGGTGGATCTACGGAACTGACGGGGATCAGGGCACGCGCCGACCGTACGGTGAGGCAGAATCGGCATAGGTCGTTCATACGCGGCGGCCAAAGGATCACGACGATCACACGATGATCGCAACGATCGCAGAGATCACACAGGACCGAAGGCCCCATGCCCCTCACCCTCGCCTCGCTCGTCCACCACTCCGCGCTCAAGCTGGCCGTGCGCGCGGGCGAGGACCGCCTGGACGTCCCGGTCCGCTGGGCACACGTCAGCGAACTCGCCGACCCCGTGCCCTACATGGAGGGCGGCGAACTGCTCCTGATCACCGCGCTGAAGCTGGACGCGGAGGATCCGGAGGCCATGCGCCGCTATGTGAAGCGGCTGGTGGGCGCGGGCGTGGTCGGCCTCGGTTTCGCCGTCGGCGTCAACTACGACGAGGTCCCCAAAGCCCTCGTGGACGCGGCCCGCGAGGAGGGGCTCCCGCTCCTCGAGGTGCCGCGCCGCACCCCGTTCCTCGCCATCAGCAAGGCCGTCTCCGCCGCGATCGCCGCCGACCAGTACCGGGCCGTGACCGCGGGGTTCGCCGCGCAGCGCGAGCTGACCAGGCAGGCCCTCAGCGACGGACCCGAGGGACTGCTCGCCGCGCTCGCCGCCCAGGTCGACGGCTGGGCCGCCCTGTACGACGCCTCCGGCGCCGTCGTCGCCGCCGCGCCCGAGTGGGCGGGACGGCGCGCGGCACGGCTCACCGCCGACGTCGAGCGCCTGCGGGAGCGGCCCGCGCCGGCCACCTCCGTGGTCGGCGGGTCGAACGGAGAGGCGAACGGAGAGGACCGGGTCGAACTGCACTCCCTCGGCACCGGACGGCGCCCGCGCGCCGCGCTCGCCGTGGGCACGGCCGCCCCGCTGGGCACCGCCGAGCGGTACGCCGTGCACTCGGCCATCGCCCTGCTCACCCTCACCACCGAACGCTCCCGGTCCCTGCAAGCCGCCGAGCAGCGGATCGGCGGGGCCGTGCTGCGGATGCTGCTGGCCGGGCAACCGGACCACGCCCGCGCCGTGTCCGGGGACCTGTACGGCGACCTCCTGGACGCCCCCTTCCGGGTGATCGTCGCCGAGTCGGCGTCCGCGTCGGCCGCCCGGGCGCACGCGGACGGGCACGCGCGCGTGGTGACCGCGCAGCCGACCGCCGCCGCGCTCGCTGCGGCCGACACGGACGGCGACCCCCTGGAGGGGCTCGCGGAGACCGTCGAGTCCGCCGCCGCCCGCTCCGGCGAGGCCGTGCTCGTCGTGCCGGAGGGGAAGGCCCGGCTCGTGATCCTCGCCGTCGACGGGGGCGCAGCCGTCGCCGCCTGCCAGGAGTACGCGCCGGCGGTCCAGGCGGCCCGGGCCGCCGCCCGCGAGCAGTCGGCCACCGACGAGGACGAACTGGTGGTCGGGATGTCGGCGCCTGCCGGGCCGATCGCCGCGGCAGCCGCCTACAAACAGGCCGAACAGGCGCTCTCGGTGGCCCGGCGGCGCGGCCGGGCGCTGGTCGAGCACGAGGAACTGGCGACCGGATCGGTGCTGCCGCTGCTCCAGGACGACGCCGTACGCGCCTTCGCGGACGGACTGCTGCGCGCCCTGCGCGAACACGACGCGACGGGCCGAGGCGACCTGGTCGCCTCGCTGCGGGCCTGGCTGTCCCGTCACGGCCAGTGGGACGCGGCGGCGGCCGACCTCGGCGTCCACCGCCATACGCTGCGCTACCGGATGCGCCGGGTCGAGGAGATCCTGGGCCGCTCCCTGGACGACCCGGACGTCCGGATGGAACTGTGGCTCGCGCTCAAGGCCACGGCAGCGGCGGGGGAGTGACGCCGACGCCTCTGTACGCGGCGTCCAAGCCCGGCCGGGCACTGCGACTGCCCGGACAAACGACCCGTCGCCGCCCCGGCCCTACCGTGGAGCACGCAACCCCAAGCACCAGCCAACCTCGGAAGGGCCGGGACTGAACGCTATGACTTCCACCCACGCCTTCTGGCTCGCCGGCCGCCAGGCCACCGGCGAGACCACCTTCGACGTCACCTCCCCGTGGGACGGCCGGCTCGTCGGAAAGGTCAGTGTCCCGACCGAGGCGCAGGTCGAGGAGGCCGTGGCCGCCGCGTACGCGGTGCGCGACGAGTTCGCCGCCACCCCGGCCCACGTCCGCGCCGCCGCCCTCGACCACGTCTCGAAGCGGCTCGCGGAGCGCACCGAGGAGATAGCGCAGCTGATCTCCGCCGAGAACGGCAAGCCCGTCAAGTGGGCGCGCGGCGAGGTCGGCCGTGCCGTCTCCGTGTTCCGCTTCGCCGCCGAGGAGGCCCGCCGCTTCAACGGCGGCGAGGCCCAGCGCCTGGACACCGACGCCGGCGGCCAGGGCCGTCTGGCGCTGACCCGCCGCTTCCCCAAGGGCGTCGTCCTCGGCATCGCGCCGTTCAACTTCCCGCTGAACCTGTGCGCCCACAAGGTCGCCCCGGCCATCGCCGCCGGCGCCCCGATCATCCTCAAGCCCGCCCCGGCCACCCCGCTGTCCGGCCTGATCATCGGCGAGCTGCTCGCCGAGACCGAGCTGCCCGCCGGCTCCTGGTCGATCCTTCCGGTCCCCAACGACCGCATGCCCGCCCTCGTCCAGGACGAGCGCCTGCCGGTCATCTCCTTCACCGGCTCCGAGAAGGTCGGCTACGCGATCATGGACTCGGTGCCGCGCAAGCACTGCACGCTGGAACTGGGCGGCAACGGCGCGGCCGTCGTGCTCGCCGACTACGCGAGCGACGAGGACCTGGACTGGGCCGCGAACCGCATCGCCACCTTCTCCAACTACCAGGGCGGCCAGTCCTGCATCTCCGTGCAGCGCGTGATCGCCGACGCCTCGGTGTACGACCGGCTGCTGCCGCGCATCGTCGCCGCCGTCGAGGCACAGGTCACCGGCGACCCCTCCGACGCCGCGACCGATGTCGGCCCGCTGGTCAGCGAGGACGCCGCCAAGCGCGTGGAGTCCTGGGTCGACGAGGCGGTGAACGCGGGCGCCACGCTGCTCACCGGCGGCAAGCGGGACGGCGCCTCCTACGCGCCGACCGTCCTCACCGACGTCCCCGCCGATGTGACCATCTCCTGCGAGGAGGTCTTCGGGCCCGTCCTCACCGTGCAGAAGGTGGACGGCGAGGCCGAGGCGTTCGACGCGGTCAACGACTCCAAGTACGGCCTCCAGGCGGGCGTGTTCACCCACGACCTCCAGGTCGCCTTCCGCGCCCACCGTGCCCTCGAGGTCGGCGGCGTGGTCATCGGCGACGTGCCGTCCTACCGCGCCGACCAGATGCCCTACGGCGGCGCCAAGCTGTCCGGTGTCGGACGCGAGGGCGTGAAGTTCGCGATGGACGACTACACCTACGAGCGGGTGCTGGTCCTGACGGGCCTCGCCCTCTGATCCCACCCGCAGAACGACGGCCGGAGCCCGCTGTGCGGGGGCTCCGGCCGTCGGTGCGTCGGCCTGGTCCGGACCCTCAACCGGAGAAGCCGACGCGCGCGAGCCGCAGCGGGCCGCGCAGCCTGAGACGGACGTCGTGCACACCGGAGGCGGTGAACGCGGCGTCCACGGTGGTGTAGTCGTACGGGCCGGTGGGGACGGCGAGGGTGAGCACGGCCGGCGGATCGCCTCCGTCCAGCAGGACCTCGAGGACCCCCTCGCCCGCGAGCTGCGCCGACACGCCCGTGACGCCGTCCCCGAAGTCGCAGCACCGGAAGAGCAGTTCGCCCGTCCCGCCCTCCACCGGTGCCACGGAGTCCCCCGACACCTTCGTACGGTCGACGATCACCGTGCCCCGCTGCTCGTCGAAGTCGGCGGCCTGAAGGCCCCGTTCACGCACCGGGCGCGGTCCGGCCGGCTCACCGGGCGGCTCGAACGTCGTCCGCAGCCGGATGTCCTCGCTCGACGCGCCCACCAGGATCTCGTGCGGGCCCGGCTCGATCCGCCACCGCCCGTGCGCCACGTCCCAGAACTCCAGGGCGCTGAGCGGCACCTCGAAGGCCAGCTCCGCCGAGGCGCCGGGCGCCAGGTGCACGCGCCGGTGGGCGACCAGCTCGCGGCGCGGACGCGGTACCGACGGATCGACCGCCCGGGCGTACACCTGGGCGACCTCGTCGGCAGCTCGCGTGCTCGTGTTGGTCACGGTGAAGGAGACCGCCACCCGCCCGTCCACCACCCGGGCGGCGAGGTCGCCGTAGGCGAAGGACGCGTAGGACAGTCCGTGCCCGAACGGGAACAGCGGCGTTCCCTCGAAGTACAGATACGTCTGGCGGCTGCCGATCACGTCGTAGTCGAGCAGATCGGGCAGGTCCGCGTCGTCCGCGTACCAGGTCTGCGGCAGGCGGCCCGCGGGGGAGACGTCGCCGGACAGCACCCGGGCCAGCGCGGTGCCCGCGGCCTGGCCGCCGTGCGCGGTCCACAGCACGGCCGGGAGGTCCGCCGGGTCGACCGCGTACGGGTAGGCGGAGACCAGGACCAGCGCCGTGCGCGGGTTCGCGACACAGGCCGCGCGCAGCAGGCGCTCCTGGTGATCGGGCAGGCGCAGTGTCGTACGGTCCTCGGTCTCGCGGCCGTTCAGGTGCGGGTCGTTGCCCGCGAAGACGAGCACCACGTCCGCTCCGGCGGCCGCGCGGGTGACCGCGTCCTCGCCGCGCTCGATCACCTCCAGTTCGAAGACTTCCCTCTGGTCGTCGGCAACCTTCACGCCGTCGGCGGCGACCGACACGTACCCGCCCGTCCCGACATGCTTCAGGAGGTGGCCGCTGCCGTGGGGTTCCAGGCGGAACGTCTCCTGGACGACCCAGCCGCCGGGCTGGTCCGCGGACGCGCGGACGTACCCGTCGTCGGCGACCGAGAGGTACCGCCCGTCGGGGGCGCGGAAGGTCAGCAGGCCCTCGCCCCAGTCGATCAGCGCGAGTTCGCTGCCGCGGGCGTCGGCGGTGAGCGGCGGCAGGTCCGTGCGGCCCTGGAGCAGCGCCGGGTCCAGGGCGCCCTCGGCGCCGCGCACCACGTCGTCGGCCTCGGCCGCGGGCACCCGCAGATATGCGCCGGCGGAGGTCTTCAGACGTACCCGGTCCACACCCTCCGCGAAGTCCACGTGATCGGGGCCGAAGCGTTCGTACAGGCCCTCCAGAGGTGTGGACCGGTGGATCAGCGTGCCGCTGTACCAGTCGAGCTTGCACTCGTCGGCGAGCAGCCCGACCGCCGCGACGCGCACGTCGTCGGCGAGCGGCAGCAGGCCGTCGTTCTTCAGCAGCACGACCGCCTGCTCCGCGGCCTCCTGGGCGAGCGCCCGGTGGGCCGGGGTGTCGAAGTCCCCCGTCCCCGCATGCGGGTCGAGGCGCGGGTCGAACTCGCCGAGCCGGAACCGCACCGAGAGCTGCCGGCGCACCGCCTGGTCGACGTCGTCCTCGCTGAGAAGCCCCTGCACCAGTGCGCCCTTGATCCGCGCGACGATCGTCGAGCTGTCCGTGCCGTGGTCGGTGAAGCTGTCGACGCCGGCCTGGATCGCCGCGGCCGTCGCCTCCTCGTGCGTGTCGAAGTAGTGCTCGGAGTCGACCAGGTTGGACGGCGCGCTCGCGTCCGAGCAGACCAGCAGCTCCTGGTCGCTCCAGCGGCGCAGGTGCTCGCGCAGATACGGCGAGACATGGTTGGGGCGGCCGTTGACCAGGTTGTACGCGGGCATCACCCCGGCCACCGAGCCCGCCTGGACCGCCTCGCGGAACGCCCGCAGGTCGTACTCGTGCAGCACCCGCGGGCGGACCGAGGAGGAGGTGGTGTCGCGGTTCGTCTCGTTGTTGTGGGCGAGCCAGTGCTTGAGGACCGGGGCGGTGCGCCAGTACGTCGGATGGTCGCCTCGCAGACCGCGCGTGTACGCCGTCGCGATCGCCGAGGTCAGCTGCGGGTCCTCCGAGTAGCCCTCCTCGTTGCGGCCCCACAGCGGGTGGCGCAGCAGGTTGACCGTGGGCGACCAGACGTTGAGACCGACGCGCTCGTCGCGGGCGCGCATCGCGCGGACCTCCTTGGAGACCGCCTCGCCGACCCGGCGCACCAGGTCCTCGTTCCAGGTCGCGCCGAACCCGACGGCCTGCGGGAACACCGTCGCCGGGCCCATCCACGCCACTCCGTGCAGCGCCTCCTGGCCGGTGCGGAACGCGGCGATGCCGAGGCGCTCGACGGCGGGCACGAACTGGTGCAGGAACGCGATCTTCTCATCGAGCGTCAGCCGCGCCAGCAGGTCGTCGATGCGCTTCGCGAACGGCAGCTGCGGATCACGGAAAGGGGGCGCGGGCGGCGTCTGTGCGGTCACGTGGTGATCCTTCGGAGTCGAACGGCGGGGCACTTTCGAAGCGCTTCGATGCTCAATGGACCCTGGGCGGGTGTCAAGACACCCAGACGCGACAACTCCGTTTCCTCACCGTCATTCCAAGCCTTTCCAACCCGCTCGACCGGTGTCTCCGCGCCTGGGAGGAATCTTGGAAGCGACCCTTGTGCGCCCCCAGGTGTTCACTTAACCTCGCAGCAACATCGAAGCGCTTCGACTGCGGTTGGCCCGCTCAGCGTGCTCACCATTCCCCCTCCGCCGTCACCGCCGCTTCAGCTCAGCCAAGTTCCACTCGAGACACCGCAGCCGACGGCTCTTCCGCCGGGTGTCCTGGTGCGCCACGAAGGGTTGACGCAATGACGCCGAACTTCGCTACCGCCTCTTCCGGGCCCAGCCGGAGAAGCTTCCTCGCCTCCACGGCGGTCGCCACCGCAGCTGTGGCCGGTGGGATGCCGCTGCTGGCCGCCTGCGGCGGTTCGGACAGCGGCTCGCGTGAGGGCACTACGTCACGCAAGACCGCGGACAAGATGCTCCCGACGTACGTCGCCAGCACGGTCGCCAAGCCGGACATTCCGTCGAAGAACGGGTCGGCCGCCGGTTTCACCAGCAAGATCGATCTGGCGTCCCTTGCCACGTCGGTCCCGGACAAGCTCGGCACCGGCGCCGCCTTCACGATCATGTCCCCGCTCTGGGGCACCCCGCCGAAACCTGATTGCGCGTACTACAAGGCACTCGACGCGGCGGCGGGCACCAAGATCACGTGGCAGAACCAGGACGGCAACACCTACGGTGAGAAGCTCGGCGCCGTGCTCGCCTCCAGCTCCATACCGGACATGGTGGTCGTGCCCAGCTGGGAACTGGTCGGCAAGATTCCGAGCGCGGTCAGCGCGAAGTTCATGGACCTGGGCCCCTACCTGGCGGGCGACAAGGTCAAGAAGTACCCGAACCTGGCCGCGATACCGTCCGATTCCTGGCGCATGAGCATCTTCGGCGGCGCGCTGCGCGGCATCCCGATGCCCGCCGCCCCCGTGCCCAACATCGTGCCCTTCTACCGCAAGGACATCTTCGACAAGAAGGGCTACACCGTTCCCAAGTCGGCCGACGAGTTCCTCAGCTGGGCCAAGGAGGCCACCAGCGCCAAGGCCAAGGTGTGGGCCTGTGGCGACATGAGGTGGAGTGCGGCGGGCATCTTCGGTGTCCTCCCCGCCGGGCCGCTGGGCTGGAACATCGGGGCCGACGGCAAGCTGACGTACCGCATCGAGCACCCCGAGTACCTCGAACACCTGGAGTGGGTCCGCAAGCTGTTCGACGCGGGCGTGGTCCATCCCGACGACAAGGCGAACACGGGAGACGCCAGCCAGCGGTTCACCGCCGGGCAGATCCTGGTCTTCAACAACGACATGTCCGGCTGGTACGGCCTGACCGCCGAACAGGCCAAGTCCAACCCCGGCTTCCAGATCGACGGCATGGACTACTTCGCCGCCGCCGGCGGCAGCCCGACGCTGTACGCCGCCCCGCCCGCCAGCATCTGGTCGATGATCCGCAAGGGCGCCTCCAAGGACACGATCGAGAACGCGCTGGCCGCCGCCAACTTCGCGGCAGCCCCCTACGGCACCAAGGAGCGGATGTTCGTCGACTACGGCGTCGAGGGCACCCACTACACGGTCAAGAACGGCGTGCCGGTCAAGAACGACCTGGGTAACCAGGAGGTGAACAACGCCTGGGTGATGCTGGCGGCTCCGGCTCCCTACCTCGCCCACCCCGACTTCCCCGAGGTCGCCCGCAAGCAGGTCGAGTGGCAGCAGCGGCAGGGTGCCTTCGTGAAGAAGACGTCCACCTACGGCATGAACATCATCGAGCCGAGCCGCTACGCCAACCTCTCCAGCCAGTTCGAGCAACTGGAGATCGACTACGTGCGCGGCAACAAGAAGCTGTCCGACGTACAGCAGGCCATCTCCACCTGGAAGTCCTCCGGCGGCGACAAGCTGCGCGACTGGTACAAGCAGCTCCTCGACAAGAACGGCAGTGGCAACTGATGTCCCTCACGGCCGGGAGCAGGCCTGACGGGACACGTCCCCCCGCGGCCGTCGAGGAACCGACGGCCGCGGTCGCCGCAGCCACCGTGACGAAGAGCGTGCCGCGCGGGGCCGGCAGGGCCGGCAAGGTTCCCTTCCGGGTCCGGTTGCGCCGCGACCGCGCGCTCATCCTGATGACGCTGCCCGTCATCGTCCTGCTCCTGATCTTCAACTACGTCCCGCTGCTCGGCAACGTCGTCGCCTTCCAGGACTACGACCCGTACGCCTCGAGCAACGGCGCCACAGCGATCTTCCACAGCCCCTGGGTCGGCGTGGAACAGTTCTCGCGGATGATCGACGACCCGCTCTTCTGGGGCGCCGCGAAGAACACCATCGTGCTGTTCGTGCTGCAACTGGTGCTGTTCTTCCCGATCCCCATCGCCCTCGCGCTGGTCATCAACAGCGTGATCCGGCCCCGGGTGCGGGCCGTGGCGCAGGCGATCATGTATCTGCCGCACTTCTTCTCGTGGGTCCTCGTGGTCACCGTCTTCCAGCAGATCTTCGGCGGCGCGGGCATCATCGCGCAGACCCTGGAGAATCACGGGTGGAGCGGCTTCGACCTGATGACCAACGCGAGCGTGTTCAAGTACATGGTCATCGCGCAGGCCGTGTGGAAGGACGCCGGCTGGGGGATCATCGTCTTCCTCGCCGCGCTGGCCGCCGTCAGCACCGATCTGTACGAGGCCGCCGCCATGGACGGCGCGGGGCGCTGGCGACGCATGTGGCACGTGACGCTGCCCGCGCTGCGCCCGGTGGTCGCGCTGCTGCTGGTCCTGCGGGTGGGCGACGCGCTGAGCGTCGGCTTCGAGCAGTTCCTGCTCCAGCGAAACGCGGTCGGTGCCGGGGCCAGCGAGGTCCTCGACACCTACGTGTGGAACATCGGCATCCAGAACGGCGACTTCAGCTACGCGGCCGCGGCCGGCCTCGCCAAGGGAGTCATCGGAGTGTGTCTCGTCCTGGGCGCGAACAAGGTCGCGCATCTGCTCGGTGAGCAGGGGGTGTACAAGAAGTGAGTCTCAACACGACGCTCATCCGCAGCCTCAAGGCACCCGCGCGCCCCGTGTGGGAGGAGCCCCCCAGCAAGGCCGGACTCACCGCCAAGGGCGGATTCCTTCTCCTGTGCTGTCTGGGGGTTCTCGGTCCGCTGTGGATCGTGATCGTCACCAGCCTCTCGCCCAAACCGGTGATCGACCGGGTCGGCGGTCTGGTCGTGATTCCCCAGGGCATCACCTTCGTCAACTACACGGAACTGCTCAGCGGCGGCCAGGTCAGCCAGGCGATCATGGTCTCGGTCGGCGTCACGCTCTTCGGCACGCTGTTCTCGATGACGGTGTCGGTCCTGGCGGCCTACGGTCTGTCCCGGCGGGGCACTCTGGGCCATCGGTTCTTCCTGATGACCATGATGGCGACCATGTTCTTCAGGGCCGGCCTCATCCCGACGTACCTTCTGGTGCAGTCACTGGGGCTCACCGACACCTACCTGTCGCTGATCCTGCCCAGCGCGGTCAGTGTCTTCAACATCCTCGTACTACGGGCCTTCTTCATGGGGATCTCCCCCGAACTCACCGAGTCCGCCCGCATCGACGGGGCCGGTGACCTGCGCATCCTGCTGACCATCATCATGCCGCTGTCGCGCGCGGTACTGGCCGTCATCTCGCTGTTCTACGCGGTCGGCTACTGGAGCGCCTGGTTCAACGCCTCCATCTACCTCACCGACCAGCAGATGATGCCGCTGCAGAACGTCCTCATCCAGCTGGTCCAGAAGAACACCGAGGCCCCCACCGGCCTCCAGCAGGCGGTCCGCACCGGTCAACTCTCCGCACTCGGACTGCAGATGGCCGTCATGGTCCTCGCCCTGATCCCCGTCGCGGTCGCCTCACCCTTCGTCCAGCGGCACTTCAAGAAGGGCATGCTCACCGGAGCCATCAAGGGCTGACGCCCGGCGCTCCTCAGTCCCGCCGTGGCCGATCTGTTCCTGCCCCGCAGCCGGCCACGGCGCCCCAACGCCTCACTTCCGCCCTCCTCCGGGATGTCCCCGAGCGCACACAACGAGGTAAGTCATGCCCACCTCTCCCCTGAGTCGACGTGCCGTTCGCCCCGGGACCGCGGCCGCTGCCGCCCCCACCACCGTCCCCGCCCTGCCGGGCCACGCGCACGCCGCGGAACCGGCCCTCGGTGAGGCCGACACCGGCGACCCCGCCGTGTACGGCCTCGTCCACCTCGCGACCAACGGGCGGGGCCTCCAGTACAGGGAGTCCGTCTGATGGCCGACGGCGCACGACCCGCCCTCGCGGACGCCACCCGCGGCCGCATCCTCTTCGGCGGCGACTACAACCCCGAGCAGTGGCCCGAGGAGACCTGGCACGAGGACGTCCGGCTGATGAAGGACGCCGGGGTCAACTCCGTGACGCTCGGTGTCTTCGCCTGGGCGAAGCTCGAACCCCACCCGGGGGCACGGGAGTTCGGCTGGCTGGACACGCTGATGGACCTGATGCACGACAACGGCATCGGCGTCGTCCTCGCCACGCCCACCTCCTCGCCCCCGCCCTGGATGGGCCGGCTGCACCCGGAGACCCTGCCCCGCGGCGACGACGGCCGCATCGAGTGGTGGGGCGGCCGTCAGCACTTCTCGCACTCCAGCGCCGCCTACCGGCGCTACGCCGCCGCCATCACCGAGGACCTGGCCGCCCGCTACGCCGGCCACCCGGCCCTCACGATGTGGCACATCAACAACGAGTACTGCACCTTCGACTACGGCGACGAGGCGGCCGCGGCGTTCCGCCGCTGGCTGCGTGCGAAGTACGGCACGCTGGAGGCGCTCAACACCGCCTGGGGCACGGCCTTCTGGAGCCAGGGCTACGACAGCTGGGACGGCATCCTGCCGCCCCGGCAGCCCCACTACATGAAGAACCCCACCCAGGTGCTGGACTTCCGGCGCTTCACCTCCGACATGCTGCTGGAGTGCTACGTCGCCGAGCGTGACATCGTCCGCCGGCACACCCCGCACATCCCGGTCACCACCAACTTCATGCCGCTGTGGTTCGGGCAGGACGCCTGGCGCTGGGCCGAGGAGGAGGACGTCGTCTCCATCGACCTCTACCCCGACCCGCGCGATCCGCTGGGCGCCCAGCACGGCGCGCTCGTCCAGGACCTGACCCGCTCCCAGGCCCGCGGACCCTGGATGCTGATGGAGCAGGCGGCCGGTCCCGTCAACTGGCGTGGCGTCAACCACCCCAAGCCGGCGGGCCTCAACCGCCTCTGGTCCCTCCAGGCCGTCGCCCGGGGCGCCGACGCCGTCTGCTACTTCCAGTGGCGGCAGTCCCGGCAGGGCGCGGAGAAGTTCCACTCGGGCATGGTCAGCCACGCCGGCGAGCAGGGCCGCACGTTCCAGGAGGTCAAGCGGCTCGGCGCCGAGCTGGCCCGGCTCGGTCCGGAGGTGACGGGCAGTCGCCTCGAGGCCGATGTGGCGATCGTCCACGACTGGCACTCCTGGTGGGCGGCCGCGCAGGACGGACGCCCCTCCACAGAGATCGACCACTCCGCCGTCCTCCACGCCTGGCATCGCGCCCTCTGGGACGCCCACCTCACCGCCGACTTCGCCCACCCCGAGCACGACCTGTCCGCGTACCGTCTCGTCGTCGTCCCACAGCTCTACCTCCTCACGGACGCCGCGATCGAGAACCTCCTGGGCTACGTCCGCGCTGGCGGCACCCTCGTCTGCGGCTTCCTGACCGGTGTCGCCGACGGGGACGACCGGATACGGCCCGGTGGCATGGACCCACGGCTGCGGCACCTCTTCGGTATCGGCACCCTGCACGAGTGGTGGCCGCTGGACGCCGGGGAGACCGTCGAGTGCGACGGCCCCCGAGGCGGCTTCCGCGGCACGCTGTGGTCCGAGGAACTCCAGGCCGCACATCCGGACGCCGTGGCCGCCCGCTACAAGGGCGGCGAACTCGACGGACTCCCCGCCGTCCTGCGCACCGGCCGCGCCTGGTACCTCTCCACGCTCCCCGAACCGGACGCGCTGCGCGACCTGCTCGCGGGCATCGCCGCCGAGGCGGGCGCACGGCCCGTGCTCGACGATCTGCCCACCGGGGTCGAGGCCGTCCGGCGCGGCGACCTGCTCTTCGTGCTCAACCACCGGCGCGAGCCGGTCCAGGTCTCGGTGCCGGGCCCCCACCACGACCTGCTCACCGGCGGGACGGTCACGGACACCCTCGCCCTCGGCCGATACGGAGTGGCGGTGCTGCGCCCATGACCGGCGGAGTCATGCACGGAACCTGGGAGCCCCGTCCCGCCGCCCGCTGGGAGGACGCCTTCCTGAGCGGCAACGGCCGACATGGCGCCATGACGTTCGGTGATCCGAACGACGACCGGGTCATCGTCACGCATCACGCCCTCGTACGCCCCAACGGCAGCGAACACGCACGGCCGCCCGAGCTGGCCTCCCGGCTCGAAGACCTCCGGGACCGGCTGCTCGCGGGCGAGACCGCCGCCGCTGAACACTTCACCGACGGGCGGGAGCTGCAGTGGGTGCAGCCGTTGCACCCGGCGTTCCAGACGCGGCTGCGGCGGCCCGCGGGGGAGGGACGCGACTACCGGCGGTCGGTGGACTTCGCCACGGGCGTCACGACGGCCGCGTGCGCGGGGTGGAGCAGCCGGGTCTTCGTCTCGCGCGCGGACGACGTGATCGTGCAGTACGTGACCGTCCCCGGACCGGTACTCGAGCTGTCCCTCGATCACCGGCTGCCCGGCGCCCCACGCGACCTGGCCGTCGGCCACGGCACCGCTCTCACCGCCGAGGGCGCCCTCCTCACCCTGCGCGCCCGCTACCCGGGCAGCGACCGCGCCTACACCGGCGTGACGCTGGCCGTCGTCAGCGGCGGCACGACCGCCCTCGCCCCGCACGGCGTACGCATCACCGACGCCGAGTCGGTCCTGCTGCTGACCCGGGTGCACCGGCACACCGGCGAACTGGACGCCCACGCGGAGGCACGGGCCCTGCGCGCCCTGCTGCCCTCCGAGGAACCCTTCGCCGGGCTCCTCGACCGCCATCAGGCGCTCCACCGCCCGGCCTACCTCCGCGCCACCCTCGATCTCGACGCGGACGCCGCCGAACGCGCCCTGCCCGGCAGCGAGCTCCCCCGGCACCCCACGAGTGCCGCCCTTCTGGAGCGGCTCTTCGCCGCCGGCCGCTACCACCTGCTCAGCTCCAGCGGCATGCTCCCGCCCCGCCTGACCGGCCTGTGGACCGGCGACTGGAACACGGCGTGGTCCGGTGCGTTCACCACCGACGCCAACCTGAACCTGCAGACCGCCTCCGCGTCGGCCGGCGCCCTGCCCGAGGTCACAGAAGCCCACGCGGCGCTGGTCCACGGCCAAGTCGACCACTGGCGGGAGAACGCCCGCGCCGTCTACGGCGCCCGGGGTGTCGTCGCCCCCGCGCACACCGACGGCGAGTCCGGGTACGCGTACCACTTCAGCCGGGAGTACCCGCTGCACCTGTGGACCGCGGGCGCCGACTGGCTGCTCAAGCCGCTCGTCGACCACGACGAGACCTACGGCGAGCGAGACCCGCGCACCGCCGCCGTCCTCGCCGAAGTCGCCACGTTCTACGAGGACTTCCTCACCCGCACCGACGGGGACGGACGGCTCGTCGTCGTCCCCTCCTACTCGCCCGAGAACCGCCCCGCGAACGCGAGCTGGGGCACGGTCAACGCCGCCATGGACCTCTCGGCGGCCCGGCACGCGCTGCTCACGGCCGCCGCCTACCACCCGGACCGGGCGGAGGACTGGCGCGCCCTCGCCGACCGCCTCCCGCCGCACCGCGTCAACGCCGACGGCGCCCTCGCCGAATGGGCGTGGCACGGCCTGGAAGACACCTACGAGCACCGTCATCTCAGCCACCTCTACGGCGTGTGGCCGCTCGACGAGATCAACCCCTATGACACGCCCGACCTCGCCGCGGCCGCCCACCGGGCGCTCGAACTGCGCGGCGCCGAGAACGACTCGGCGCACGGGCACCTGCACCACGCGCTCGTCGCCGCGCGTCTGCGCGACGCGGACCGGGTCGCGCACGCCCTCGGCCAGGTACTGGAAGGCGACTACTTCCACCTCTCCCTGATGAGCGCGCACTACCCGCACCTCGACGTCTACAACGCCGACGCGGCCCACGCGCTCCCGGCCGTGCTCATCGAAGCGCTCGTCCAGTCGACGCCCGGCCGGCTGGTACTGCTGCCCGCGCTGCCCGCCGCGTACCCCCGGGGCCGGCTCCTCGGCGTCCGCACCCGGTTCGGCGCCGAACTCGACCTCACCTGGAGCCCCGAGCGGACGACAGCCGTACTGCGCCCCACCCGCAGCTGCCGCGTCGACCTCAGGACTTCCGCCGGCGCAACCCCGCTCGACCTCGTCGCCGGCGAAGACTGCGTCCTCACCCCGGGGCCGCAGGATCAGCAGCAATTCCCCCCACCCATGGAAGGGACACCATGGCAATACGCACGCTGAACAGGCTGACCAAGGCGCTGATCGCCCCCGCACTCGCGCTCGGCGCCACCGTCGGCATCGCCTCCGCCCCCGCCCAGGCCGCCGTGTGGAACTCCTGCGACCAGTGGGGCAGCACCACACTGAACGGCTACACGCTCTACAACAACATCTGGGGCTCCGGCGCCGGCAGCCAGTGCATCTGGGCCAACTCCGGCACCAGCTGGGGTGTGTGGGCGAACCACCCCGACACCGGCGGCATCAAGTCCTACCCGAACGCCAAGAAGGTGATCAACAAGCCGATCACCTCGCTCTCCTCGCTGTCCAGCAGCTACAACGTCACGGTGCCGTCCTCAGGCGTGTACAACACGTCGTACGACATCTGGGACACCGGCCACAAGTACGAGATCATGCTCTGGGTCAACAGGACCGGGGCCGTCGGGCCGCTCGGCACCTCGCAGGGCAACGTGACGGTGGGCGGTCACACCTGGACCGTCTACAAGGGCAACAACGGCTCGAACGACGTCTTCTCGTTCGTCCGCACCTCCAACTCCAGCTCCGGCACCGTCGACATCCTGCCGATCCTCAAGTGGATCAAGGACACCAAGGGCTGGTTCGGCAACGTGACCATCGGGGACCTGCAGTTCGGCTTCGAGATCACGTCCTCGTCCGGCGGTCTGAACTTCACCACCAACAGCGAGAGCGTCAGCAGCAGCTGAGCCGGAGGTGCACATAGAGCGTGCGGCCGGCCCCTGCGGGACCGGCCGCACGTTCGTCACCCGGCCCTCACTCCGCGATCGGCAGCTCGGCCCCGTCCCGCAGGAACAACGGGATGCGGTCCAGCGGTGCGTCGACCGTGACGGACGCGCCGCCCTCGTACGTCTCGCCCGTCCAGGCGTCCTTCCAGCGGGCACCGGCCGGGAGGTACGTCGTCCACGTCGTCGCACCCGGCGCCAGCACCGGGGCGACCAGCAGGTCCGGCCCGAACAGGTAGGCGTCGGCCACCTGCCAGGCGCGCTCGTCCCCGGGGAACTCCAGGAACAGCGGCCGCATCACCGGCAGACCCTCCTCGTGGGCCTGCCGCATGACCTTCAGGACGTACGGCTTCAGGCGCTCGCGCAGCCGCAGGTACCTCTCCAGGATCGCGCCGGCCTCCTCTCCGTACGACCAGACCTCGTTGGGCCCGCCGGTCATCTCGGGGCCCAGCGGCATACCCGGGTCGCGGAAGCCGTGCAGGCGCATCAGCGGGGACAGCGCACCGAACTGGAACCAGCGGACCATCACCTCGCGGTAGCCCTCGTCGTCCGGGTCGCCGCCGTGGAAGCCGCCGATGTCCGTGTTCCACCACGGGATGCCGGACAGCGCGGTGTTCAGGCCGGCCGCGATCTGGCGGCGCAGGGTCGCGAAGTCGGTGCCGATGTCGCCGGACCACAGGGCGGCGCCGTAGCGCTGACTGCCCGCCCACGCCGAGCGGTTGAGGGTGACGACGTCCGTCTCACCGGCCGCGAGCATGCCCTCGTAGAAGGTGCGGGCGTTCTCGGCGGGGTAGATGTTGCCGACCTCCAGGCCCGGTCCCGCCCAGTAGCGCAGGTTCTCCTGGAAGCCGGGCTTCAGTTCCGGCTCGCAGGCGTCCAGCCAGAACGCCCTGATGCCGTAGGCGTCGAGGTAGTTCTCCTTCACCCGCGACCACACGAACTCCCGGGCGTCCGGGTTCGTGGCGTCGTAGAAGGCGACCTGCACGGTCGAGGCGACCTCCTTGTCCGGCCAGTCGGCGTGCGCCGTCGGGCCGTACTGGGTGCCGATGAAGTAGCCGCGCTGCTCCATCACCGGGTGGTTCTCGCTCAGCGGCGACACGGACGGCCAGACGCTCACGACCAGCTTGATGCCGAGCTCGTCCAGCTCCCGCACCATCGCCGCCGGGTCCGGCCACTCCTTCGGGTCGAACTTCCACTCGCCCAGGTGCGTCCAGTGGAAGAAGTCGCACACGATCGCGTCGATCGGCAGACCGCGCCGCTTGTACTCCCGGGCCACAGCGAGGAGTTCGTCCTGGGTGCGGTAGCGCAGCTTGCACTGCCAGAAGCCCGCCGCCCACTCGGGCAGCATCGGGGTGCGGCCGGTGACCGCGCTGTACGCGCGCTGCGCCTCGGCCGGGGCGCCCGCGGTGATCCAGTAGTCGATCTGGCGCGCCGAGTCCGCCACCCAGCGGGTGCCGTTGCCCGCCAGCTCCACCCGGCCGATCGCCGGGTTGTTCCACAGCAGGGTGTAGCCGCGGCTGGAGGTCAGCACCGGGACGGAGACCTCGGCGTTGCGCTGGACGAGATCGACGACCAGCCCCTTCTGGTCCAGCCGCCCGTGCTGGTGCTGGCCCAGGCCGTACAGCCTCTCGTCGTCGTACGCGGCGAAACGCTGCTCCAGGCGGTGGTGGCCGTTGCCGACGGCCGTGTACAGACGCGGGCCCGGCCACCAGAAGTGGGCGCGCTCCTCGGCCAGCAGCTCGACGCCGTCCTCCGTGCGCAGGAAGCGGATCAGGCCCTCGGCGTCCACGTCGACCGTGAGCGCGCCGACCGTGAGCCGCCCGCGCCCCTGCTCGATCTTGACGCTGCTTCCGGCGGCCGGCGGCTCGTCGAGCAGCGCGCCCGGCAGCCCGTCGAGGACCGGACCGCCGAGCCGGGCCCGCACGCGCACGGCGTCCGGCCCCCACGGCTCGATGCGCACGGTCTCCTGACGGCCGCTCCACTCCAGCGCACCGTCCCGCTCGCGGAAGGTGCCCACGGTGGGGGAGGACTGGGCGAGGCTGACCTCGGGCTGGCTTTCGGCAGGCTGATTCACGGTGGGTGCTCCTGGAGGGGTGCAGACAGGAAGGTGCCTGGGACTTCGGGCGCCGGGAACGGGAGGCGCCTGCGAGGAGTACGCGTGGGGTGCCCGGCGGGCACCGGCGCGGGGTGCGGTGCCGGCCGCGGTGTCAGGGTGCGGACGGCGCCGGGCCGGTGCTCGCCCGTACCGTGAGCTCCGGTGCGAGCAGCACCACTTCGTCCGTGCCGTGGCCGTCCAGCTTGGCGACGAGCAGTTCGACCGCGCGCCGGCCCATCTCCTGCGCGGGGATGGCGACGGACGTCAGCCGCACCGACGCCTGGGTGGCGACCTGGTCCGGGCACACGGCGATCACCGAGACGTCCTCGGGGACGGCCCGGCCCTGCTGGCGCAGCAGCGCGAGCAGCGGCTCGACCGCGGACTCGTTCTGCACGACGAACCCGGTGGTCCCCGGCCGCTCGTCCAGGATCCGGGCCAGCGTCACGGCCATCGCGTCGTACCCGCCCTCGCAGGGGCGGTGCAGCACCCTGAGGCCGAGCTCCCGGGAGCGGGACCTGAGGCCGTCGAGGGTGCGCTCCGCGAAGCCGGTGTGCCGTTCGTAGACGGCGGGCGCCTCGCCGATGACAGCGATGTCACGGTGGCCGAGGACCGCGAGGTGCTCGGCGCACAGCGCGCCCGTCGCCCCGAAGTCGAGGTCCACACAGGTCAGTCCGGAGGTACTGGCGGGCAGGCCGATGAGCACCGACGGCTGGTCCGTCTCGCGCAGCAGGGGCAGCCGCTCGTCGTCCAGTTCGACGTCCATGAGGATCATGGCGTCCGCGAGGCCGCTGCCCGTGACCCGGCGCACCGCGTCCGGGCCCTCCTCGCCGGTGAGCAGCAGGACGTCGTACCCGTGAGCGCGCGCGGTGGTCGCCACGGCGATGGCGATCTCCATCATCACCGGCACGTACATGTCGGTGCGGAGCGGGATCATCAGCGCGATGATGTTCGACTTGTTGCTCGCCAGGGCGCGCGCCCCGGCGTTCGGGTGGTAGCCGAGCTCCTGGATGCTCCGCTCGACCCGCTGCCGGGTGGTCGCGGAGATGGACCGCTTGCCGCTGAGGACATAGCTCACCGTGCTCGCCGACACTCCGGCGTGCTGGGCGACCTCGGCGAGGGTGACCATCCGCTCTCCAAGCGTGAGTGAAGCGCTTCGACAGTGCGCGCGTCGTGGAACAGGGAAGTGTGAGGGTGGATCGACAGTAGCTCGGCGTGAGTGGGCTGTCCATAGGCTGTCGAAGCGCTTCGACAGCAAAACGAAATTCAGGGGACGGTCATGGCGGGCTCACGGGCTCCTGGGCGGCCACTGAACGGGCGTAACCGAACCGTCCCCCCGGAAGGCCCCCCGGCGCAAGGACTTCGGGGGTGCCGGGCGACTTGCACCGAGCCGTACCCGGTTTGACAGCGAGGCGTGCCCGGTGGGCGTCGACTGAGCGTATTTCCGCGGCCGGTCGCTGCGCGAGGACTGGTGACCTTGCCCGGATCGGGGTACCAACGATCGAGTAGCACCGGTCAGTAACGTACGCCCGCAAGATCGCCGTACGGCACCCTTGGTCACCGTGCGGCGCCTTGAGCGGTGTACGCCCCAAACATCCCGACTCGCGGCGAGGTGAGCCTCATGACCGCACCAACAGCCCCCACTCCCAAGCCGACGGTCACCGAGCGTGAGGCCCGCCAGGTCGCGGAGGCCGCGCGCGAGCAGGACTGGCGCAAGCCCAGCTTCGCCAAGGAACTGTTCCTCGGCCGCTTCCGGCTCGACCTCATCCACCCCCACCCGACGCCCGCCGACGAGGCCGTGCAGCGCGGTGAGGAGTTCCTCGCCAAGCTGCGCGACTTCTGCGAGACGCACATCGACGGCGCCCGTATCGAGCGCGACGCCCGGATCCCCGACGAGACGATCACCGGGCTCAAGGAGCTCGGCGCCTTCGGCATGAAGATCGACACGAAGTACGGCGGTCTCGGCCTCACCCAGGTGTACTACAACAAGGCACTCGCCCTCGTCGGCTCCGCGAGCCCCGCGATCGGCGCGCTGCTGTCCGCGCATCAGTCGATCGGAGTACCGCAGCCGCTGAAGTTGTTCGGCACGCAGGAGCAGAAGGAGACGTTCCTGCCGCGCTGCGCCCGCACCGACATCTCCGCGTTCCTGCTCACCGAGCCGGACGTGGGCTCCGACCCGGCCCGCCTGGCCACCACGGCCGTCCCCGACGGCGACGACTACGTCCTCGACGGGGTGAAGCTGTGGACCACCAACGGCGTAGTCGCCGACCTGCTGGTCGTCATGGCCCGGGTGCCGAAGTCCGAGGGCCACCGGGGCGGCATCACCGCGTTCGTCGTCGAGTCGGCCTCCGAGGGCATCACCGTCGAGAACCGCAACGCCTTCATGGGTCTGCGGGGCCTGGAGAACGGCGTGACCCGCTTCCACCGCGTGCGCGTCCCGGCGGCCAACCGCATCGGCGAGGAGGGCCAGGGTCTCAAGATCGCCCTGACCACGCTGAACACCGGCCGGCTCTCCCTGCCCGCGATGTGCGTGGGCGCGGGCAAGTGGTGCCTGAAGATCGCCCGCGAATGGTCGGCGGCCCGGGAGCAGTGGGGCAAACCGGTCGCGCTGCACGAGGCGGTCGGCGCGAAGATCTCCTTCATCGCGGCGACCACCTTCGCCCTGGAGGCCGTCGTCGACCTGTCGTCCCAGATGGCCGACGAGGACCGCAACGACATCCGCATCGAGGCCGCCCTCGCCAAGCTGTACGGCTCCGAGATGGCCTGGCTGATGGCCGACGAACTGGTCCAGATCCGCGGCGGGCGCGGCTTCGAGACGGCGGAATCCCTCCGGGCCCGCGGCGAGCGGGGCGTCCCGGCCGAGCAGATGCTGCGCGACCTGCGCATCAACCGCATCTTCGAGGGCTCCACGGAGATCATGCACCTGCTCATCGCGCGGGAGGCGGTCGACGCCCACCTGTCGGTGGCCGGGGACCTGATCGATCCGGAGAAGTCCCTGTCCGACAAGGCGAGGGCGGGCGCGAACGCGGGCGTCTTCTACGCCAAGTGGCTGCCGAAGCTGCTCGCCGGACAGGGACAGGTCCCCGGTGCGTTCGGGGAGTTCCGCCGGGACGTGGACCTCTCGGGGCACCTGCGCTACGTCGAGCGCAGCGCCCGCAAGCTGGCCCGTTCCACCTTCTACGGCATGTCCCGCTGGCAGGGCCGCATGGAGACCAAGCAGGGCTTCCTGGGCCGGGTCGTGGACATCGGTGCCGAGCTGTTCGCGATGGCCGCGGCCTGCGTACGCGCCGAGCATCTGCGCAGGACCGGGGACCACGGCCGCGAGGCCTACCAGCTGGCCGACGCCTTCTGCCGGCAGTCCCGCATCCGTGTCGACGAACTGTTCGACCGCCTGTGGACCAACACGGACGACCTGGACCGCAAGGTGGTCAAGGGCGTGCTGACCGGCACGTACGAGTGGCTGGAGCAGGGGATCATCGACCCGTCCGGAGACGGCCCCTGGATCGCGGAGGCGACGCCGGGTCCGTCGGAACGGGAGAACGTGCACCGGCCGATCCGGTGACGGACGGCTCCGGGCTGCCTGGGGGGCATCAGCCACCGGGCAGCCCGGCCGGGGACCGACGCGCTGGTCTCCGAGCCGCTGTCGCAGCGCAGCACGGTCGCCCCCGCAGCTCGGCGGTGTCGCGGCGAGAGGCAGACCGACCGCACCCGCCGAGCGGTTCCGGCCCGCACACGCCGAACGAGGCAACCCCGGGGGGCACCCTGTCCTCCCCGCCCCGCCGTACCGCAACAATGGAGGGATGAGCGACAGCCCAGCCCCTCTTGCCGACCCCCATCTCGTCTTCGACCGCGTGGACGGAGTGCGGGACGTCGTGATCCTCGGCTCCACCGGCTCGATCGGCACCCAGGCCATCGACCTCGTGCTGCGCAACCCCGACCGGTTCCGCGTCACCGGGCTCTCCGCCAACGGCGGCCGCGTCGGACTGCTCGCCGAGCAGGCCCACCGCCTGCGCGTGCGCACGGTCGCGGTCGCCCGCGAGGACGTCGTACCGGCCCTGACGGAGGCTCTGAGCGCACGGTACGGGCCGGGGGAGGCGCTCCCCGAGATACTCGCCGGACCCGAGGCGGCCACCCAGCTCGCCGGCTCCGACTGCCACACCGTCCTGAACGGCATCACCGGTTCCATCGGCCTCGCACCCACCCTCGCCGCCCTCGAGGCGGGCCGCACGCTCGCGCTCGCCAACAAGGAGTCGCTCATCGTCGGCGGCCCGCTGGTGAAGGCCCTGGCCAAGCCCGGCCAGATCATCCCGGTGGACTCCGAGCACGCCGCCCTGTTCCAGGCCCTCGCCTCCGGCACCCGGGCCGACGTGCGCAAACTCGTCGTCACCGCCTCCGGCGGGCCGTTCCGCGGCCGCACCAAGGCGGAGCTCGCGAACGTGACGCCCAAGGACGCGCTCGCCCACCCCACGTGGGCCATGGGCCCGGTCATCACGGTCAACTCCGCGACCCTCGTCAACAAGGGCCTGGAAGTCATCGAGGCGCACCTGCTGTACGACATTCCCTTCGATCGCATTGAGGTTGTCGTACACCCGCAGTCGTATGTCCACTCGATGGTGGAATTCACGGATGGATCGACCCTGGCGCAGGCGACGCCCCCCGACATGCGGGGGCCGATCGCCATCGGACTCGGCTGGCCCGAACGGGTGCCCGACGCAGCACCCGCCTTCGACTGGAGCAAGGCGTCGACCTGGGAGTTCTTCCCGCTCGACACCGAGGCGTTCCCGTCGGTGGGACTCGCCCGGCACGTCGGGCAGCTCGCGGGCACGGCCCCGGCCGTGTTCAATGCGGCCAACGAGGAGTGCGTGGACGCGTTCCTGAACGGCGGCCTGCCGTATCTCGGAATCATGGATACGGTCACACGGGTGGTCGAGGAGCACGGCACACCTCGTCGGGGAACTTCCCTGACCGTCGCGGACGTCCTCGAAGCGGAGACCTGGGCGCGCGCCCGGGCCAGGGAACTGACGGCGCAGACGGCAACGGCGGAGGCTCGTGCATGACGACCTTGATGATGATCCTCGGCATAGTCGTCTTCGTGGTCGGCCTGCTGTTCTCGATCGCGTGGCACGAGCTCGGGCATCTGTCGACGGCCAAGCTCTTCGGCATCCGCGTGCCGCAGTACATGGTCGGCTTCGGCCCGACCATCTGGTCACGGAAGAAGGGCGAGACCGAGTACGGCGTCAAGGCGGTCCCGCTCGGTGGCTACATCCGCATGATCGGCATGTTCCCACCCGGCCCCGACGGCCGGATCGAGGCCCGCTCCACCTCGCCGTGGCGCGGGATGATCGAGGACGCCCGGGCACAGTCCTTCGAGGAGCTGCAGCCCGGTGACGAGACGCGGCTCTTCTACACGCGCAAGCCGTGGAAGCGTGTCATCGTCATGTTCGCGGGTCCCTTCATGAACCTGATCCTCGCCGTGGTGGTCTTCCTCGGCGTGATGATGACCTTCGGCGTCCAGACCCAGACCACCACGGTCTCCAAGATCTCCGACTGCGTCATCCAGCAGAGCGAGAACCGCACCAAGTGCGAGAAGGGCGACCCCGCCGCGCCCGCCCTGGCCGCCGGGCTGAAGCCGGGTGACGAGATCGTCCGGTTCGACGGGAAGCAGGTGAAGGACTGGTCCACCCTCCAGTCCGACATCCGCGCCAACCCCGGCAAGGACGTCACGATCACCGTCGAGCGCAAGGGACGGACGGTCGACCTGCACGCCCACCTGATCAAGAACCAGGTCAGCAAGACGGACGGCAACGGCGGCTATGTCGAGGGCAAGTACGTCTACGCCGGCTTCCTCGGCTTCACCCCGGCCACCGGCATCGTGCAGCAGTCCCTCGACCAGTCCGTGCAGCGCATGGGCGACATGATGGAGAACGGCGTCGAGTCGATCGTCTCCCTGCCCGGCAAGATTCCCGGCCTGTGGGACGCGGCCTTCGGCAACGCCCCGCGCCAGGCGGACTCCCCGATGGGCGTGGTCGGCGCGGCCCGGGTGGGCGGCGAGGTCTTCACCCTCGACATCCCGCCGTCCCAGCAGATCGCGATGATGCTCATGCTCGTCGCGGGCTTCAACCTGTCCCTGTTCCTGTTCAACATGCTGCCGCTGCTCCCGCTGGACGGAGGCCACATCGCGGGCGCCCTGTGGGAGTCGCTGCGCCGCAACCTGGCCAGGCTGCTGCGCCGCCCGGACCCGGGGCCCTTCGACGTGGCGAAGCTGATGCCGGTGGCGTACGTGGTGGCCGGTGTGTTCATCTGCTTCACGATCCTGGTCCTGATCGCGGACGTCGTTAACCCGGTGAAAATCTCGTAGCCACGAGGAGTTCGGGCGGCCGGGAAGACTGTCTTCCCGGCCGCCCCCCATTGGGTGGGTTTACGGACGGTGATGTGCTGGTGTTCGCACCCGTGGCGTAATCTCGGAGCCTGGAGCCCGCCGATTCCGGGACCGGACCTTGATCCACAACTTGGGGTTGCACAGCAGATGACTGCGATTTCACTCGGC
This sequence comes from Streptomyces sp. NPDC001796, assembly GCF_042892355.1. Lineage (NCBI taxonomy): Bacteria > Bacillati > Actinomycetota > Actinomycetes > Kitasatosporales > Streptomycetaceae > Streptomyces > Streptomyces sp. NPDC001796. Next base: position 102,635 of record NZ_JBIAUC010000014.1, read on the forward strand.
ATGCCGTCCGTTCCGACCAAGCTCGCCGAGCGCCGGAAGAGCCGGCAGATCCAGGTCGGACCGGTGGCGGTGGGCGGAGACGCACCGGTGTCCGTGCAGTCGATGACGACGACCCGCACGTCGGACATCGGCGCGACGCTCCAGCAGATCGCGGAGCTGACCGCGTCCGGCTGCCAGATCGTCCGCGTGGCGTGCCCCACCCAGGACGACGCCGACGCGCTGGCGACGATCGCGAAGAAGTCGCAGATCCCGGTGATCGCCGACATCCACTTCCAGCCGAAGTACGTCTTCGCCGCGATCGAGGCCGGCTGCGCCGCCGTCCGCGTCAACCCGGGCAACATCAAGCAGTTCGACGACAAGGTCAAGGAGATCGCCAAGGCCGCCAAGGACCACGGCACCCCGATCCGCATCGGCGTCAACGCGGGCTCCCTGGACAGGCGCCTGCTGCAGAAGTACGGCAAGGCGACCCCGGAGGCGCTCGTCGAGTCCGCCCTGTGGGAGGCGTCCCTCTTCGAGGAGCACGACTTCCGGGACATCAAGATCTCCGTCAAGCACAACGACCCGGTCGTGATGATCGAGGCCTATCGGCAGCTCGCCGCCCAGTGCGACTACCCGCTGCACCTGGGCGTCACCGAGGCCGGTCCCGCCTTCCAGGGCACCATCAAGTCGGCGGTCGCCTTCGGTGCGCTGCTGTCGCAGGGCATCGGCGACACCATCCGTGTCTCCCTGTCCGCGCCTCCGGTCGAGGAGGTCAAGGTCGGCATCCAGATCCTGGAGTCCCTCGGCCTGCGCGAGCGCGGCCTGGAGATCGTCTCCTGCCCGTCCTGCGGCCGCGCCCAGGTCGACGTCTACAAGCTGGCCGAGGAGGTCACGGCGGGCCTCACCGGCATGGATGTCCCGCTGCGCGTCGCCGTCATGGGCTGCGTCGTCAACGGCCCCGGCGAGGCACGCGAGGCCGACCTCGGCGTCGCCTCCGGCAACGGCAAGGGCCAGATCTTCGTCAAGGGCGAGGTCATCAAGACCGTCCCCGAGTCGAAGATCGTGGAGACGCTGATCGAGGAGGCCATGAAGCTCGCCGAGCAGATGCAGAAGGACGGCGCGGCCTCCGGAGAGCCGTCGGTGTCGGTCGCGGGCTGACGCTCGCGCCCGTTCGACCGGAGCCCCGTCACCGCTCGGTGACGGGGCTCCGGCACGAGAACGCTCACCCTCCCGCCTGCGGAACGACAGGCGTCCCACAGTTCCAGGTCGAGGACACCCCGATCATGGACATGGTGTCCCACGAGCAGAAGACCGGGATGACCCCGCCGTACGACCAGCCCTCGGCTATCTGGACCCCGATGCCGCGCCTGGCGGAATCCTGCTACAAGGTCCCCGACACGGGCAGTTGGTGGTACGACGGCCAGGACCGGCCGGTGTCGACCGGACTCAACGTCGACCGGTACGTCGCCGACGCGGGCAGCTCGGTGCTGTCCCTCATGGATTTCACCGCCATGGTCGACGGCAGGTTCCCGCCGCAGCAGGAGAAGTTCATCGACCTGCTGAAGGACTACCTCCCACCCGTCTGGGAGTCCCTGCACGGCGTGTACGGCGGCGGTTTCACGTACGGCGGCATGCAGCCCGGCACTTGGAACGACGGCGCCTACGGCTACATCACGGTCAGCCGCTCCCGCCCCGCGACCACGCAGTACATCCACGTGACCACGCGGCCCACCTCCGGTGACGAGGTCCGCATCCGCGACAACGGTTACCGCATCGAGCAGATCACCGACCTGCGGACGGGCAGGAGGCTGCACTTCGACCAGGGGGGCGTGACGCTCACCGTCAAGGGCATCACCGACTGGGACCCGTACGACACCGTGTTCAAGGTGACGACGGCCGCACACCGCCAAGGCGTCTATCCGACGGGACTCGTCAAGGCGAGCGAACCCGCGCTCACCGACGGGGACTTCACCACGTACAGCGACAACAAGGGCGTGCTGCCCGCCGGCTACACGCTCGACCTGGGCCGGATCCGCAAGGCCGCCTTCCTCGGTGTCAACCAGCGTGAGTGGTCGCCCACGCACAACCGGGAGACCTTCGGCCACAAAGAGGACTCGGCGCGGATCAAGGACTACACGGTGTCGGTCAGTGACGACGGCGCCACATGGCGTGAGGTGAAGGCGGGCGTCCTGGAGAGCGCCCGGGGCATCCGGTTCATCGACCTCGGCGACCGCCTGCGCACCCGCTGCATCCGGCCGACGTCTCCACCACCTGGGCCGCGGCCACGGTCCCGGACTTCTACCGGCAGCTCAAGATCGGCGAGATCCAGGTCGGTTACGGCCACCCCCACGGTCACGGCTGACCCGGCCGTCCCACCGCGCCGCTCCCCGGGGGCGGCGCGGTAAGGATCCGGCAGGTACAGTGCGGAGATCAGCAGACCCAAGGGTGAGGCTCCCGCACGTGTTGACGCAGACGACCACCCGGGTCCTCGAACCGAGTGACCTGGACGCCGCGCTCGCCGTCCTCGACCGCGAGCCGGTCGCCAACGCCTTCGTGACGTCCCGCGTCCATGTCGCGGGTCTCGATCCCTGGCGCCTCGGCGGGGAGATGTGGGGCTGGTACGAGGACGGCATGCTGACCTCGCTGTGCTACGCCGGCGCCAACCTCGTACCGATCTGCGCCACCCCGCGCGCGGTGCGGGCCTTCGCCGACCGCGCCCGGCGCACCGGCCGCCGCTGCTCCTCGATCGTCGGCCCCGCCGAACCCACCGCCCAGTTGTGGCGGCTGCTGGAGCCGAGCTGGGGCCCCGCCCGCGAGGTCCGCGCCCACCAGCCGCTCATGGTCACCGACCGCATGCCCGACGACATCGCCCCCGATCCGCACGTCCGCCGCATCCGCAAGGACGAGATGGAGACGATCATGCCGGCGTGCGTGGCGATGTTCACCGAGGAGGTCGGCGTCTCCCCGCTGGCCGGCGACGGAGGGCTGCTCTACCAGGCACGGGTCGCCGAACTCGTAGGCGCGGGCCGCTCCTTCGCCCGCCTCGACGACAGCGGCAGGGTCGTCTTCAAGGCGGAGATCGGCGCCGCGACCCCACTGGCCTGCCAGATCCAGGGGGTGTGGGTGGCTCCCGAGTACCGGGGGACGGGCCTGGCCGCACCGGGTATGGCGGCGGTGCTGCGCTATGCGCTGACCGATGTGGCCCCGGTGGTGAGCCTGTACGTCAACGACTTCAACACCCCCGCGCGGCGGACGTACCACAGGGTGGGCTTCCAGGAGGTCGGGGCGTTCATGAGCGTCCTGTTCTGAGCGCCGCCACAGGTGCTTGGGGCGCTGAAGGGCAAGGCGCACACGGCCCGCAGCCGAACGCCGCCGCGTACCCCTGTAGGCTCACGACCATGCCTCGTACCGTCGACGACGTTGTGATCGGCCCCCTGGACCTGTCCGCCCGCGTCGACGAGGCGCTCGCCGTCCAGGCCCTCGCGTTCGGGCTGGGCGCCGACGAGGTCGCCGTACGCCGCCAGATCGTGCTGCGGCACATGACCTACCCGGGAGCCCGCGCGTTCGGCGCCACCACCGTGGACGGACGGCTCGTCGGGTTCGTGTACGGCATGCCCAACGACCGCGCGCACTGGTGGTCCACCGTCGTGGAACCGTATCTGCGCGCCCAGGGCCACGACGACTGGCTCGACACCTCGTTCGTGATCACCGAGCTGCACGTCCACCCCCGGTACCAGAACCGCGGCATCGGCCGCGCCCTGATCACCACCATCACCGACGGCGCCACCGAGCCCCGCTCGATCCTCTCCGCGATCGACACCGACAGCCCGGCCCGGGGCCTGTACCACTCGCTGGGCTATGTGGATCTCGCGCGTCAGGTCCTCTTCCCGAGCGCGCCGAAACCGTACGCGGTGATGGGCGCCCCGCTGCCCCTGCGACGCCGTTAACCGATTTCCACCCGCACGGCAAGCCCGGCTAACCTCCTAGCCATCACCCTTACGCGGCAGGAGTACCAGAACCATGGCCAACGCACCGGTCCAGCGCATGTCCCAGTTGATGGCGAAGACGCTGCGCGACGACCCGGCCGACGCCGAGGTCCTCAGCCACAAGTTGCTGGTCCGCGCGGGCTACGTCCGCCGCACCGCCGCCGGTGTGTGGACCTGGCTGCCGCTCGGCAAGAAGGTCCTCGCCAACGTGGAGCGGATCGTCCGCGAGGAGATGGACGCCATCGGCGCCCAGGAGGTGCTGCTGCCCGCCCTGCTGCCCCGCGAGCCCTATGACGCGACCGGCCGCTGGGACGAGTACGGCGCCGAGCTGTTCCGCCTGAAGGACCGCAAGGGCGGCGACTACCTGCTCGGTCCCACCCACGAGGAGATCTTCACCCTGCTGGTGAAGGACCAGGCGTCCTCGTACAAGGACCTGCCGGTGATCCTCTACCAGATCCAGACCAAGTTCCGTGACGAGGCCCGGCCCCGGGCGGGCATCCTGCGCGGCCGTGAGTTCCTGATGAAGGACTCGTACTCCTTCGATCTGGAGGACGAGGGCCTCGCCCGCTCCTACGCCCTGCACCGCCAGGCATACCAGCGCGTCTTCGACCGCCTCGGCCTGGACTACCGGATCGTCGCCGCGACCGCGGGCGCCATGGGCGGTTCGAAGTCCGAGGAGTTCCTCGCCCCGGCCGACGCCGGCGAGGACACCTTCGCCGACTGCCCGAACTGCGACTTCGCCGCCAACACCGAGGCGATCACCTACACGCTCCAGCCGGTCGACGCCTCCGGTGTCCCGGCCGCCGAGGAGATCCCCACCCCGGACACCCCCACCATCGAGACCCTCGCCGCCTCCCTCGGCGTCCCGGCCTCGGCCACCCTGAAGAACCTCCTCGTCAAGGTCGACGGCGAGATCGTCGCCGTCGGCGTCCCCGGCGACCGCGAGGTCGACATGGACAAGGTCGAGGCGCACTTCGCCCCGGCCGTCGTCGAGATGGTCACCGAGGCCGACTTCGCGGGCCGGCCCGACCTCGTCCGCGGCTACGTCGGCCCCCAGGGCCTGGGGGAGAAGGTCCGCTACATCGCCGACCCGCGGGTGGCGCCGGGCACCGCGTGGATCACGGGCGCCAACAAGGAGCACACCCACGCGAAGAACGTGGTCGCCGGCCGCGACTTCGAGGTCGACGAGTACGTGGACGTCGTGGTGGTGCAGGAGGGCGACCCCTGCCCGAAGTGCGGCACCGCGCTCAAGCTGGACCGCGCCATCGAGATCGGCCACATCTTCCAGCTCGGCCGCAAGTACGCCGACGCCCTCAAGCTCGACGTCCTCGGCCAGAACGGCAAGCCGGTCCGCGTCACCATGGGCTCCTACGGCATCGGCGTCTCCCGCGCGGTCGCCGCGCTCGCCGAGCAGACCGCCGACGAGCAGGGCCTGTGCTGGCCCAAGGAGGTCGCCCCGGCCGACGTGCACGTCGTGGCAGCCGGCAAGGCCCTGCAGACCGAGGTGGCCCTCGACGTCTCCGAGAAGCTGGCGGCGGCCGGTGTCCGCGTCCTGGTCGACGACCGGGCCGGTGTCTCGCCGGGCGTCAAGTTCACCGACGCCGAGCTGATCGGCGTGCCGCAGATCCTGGTGGCCGGGCGTCGCGCCGGCGAGGGCGTCGTCGAGCTCAAGGACCGCCGGACGGGCGAGCGCGAGGAGCTCACGGTGGACGAGGCGATCGCCCGCCTCACCGCCTGATCCGTGGACCGAGGCTTCTCTCGGAGACCTCTGCGGGGGTGCACGGCCGCCTCACGGAGTTCTCCCAGGCCGTTCCCCGGCCGTAGGGCGTGACAGAACGTCACTGCGGAGGGGAACGGCCAGGACGTCCGGGAACGAGGTGCCGCGGCTACGGTCCGCACAGGGGCGCCCCGGGCCCCGGCGAACGGCGGCGGACCGCCCGGCTCTCCGCGGCTGTCCGGGCAGGGTCCGGGGCCCGTTCCTGCGACGAATGCTTCGCTGTCACAGGAACGCCCCTGAGCTCACGCATCGCCGACCGGCGCTCACCGAGCGCTAGAGCCAGCTCGCGAACTCCAGCAACAGCTCCGCGTCCGCCGGGCGGCCCACCCGGCGTGCCCGCACCCCCGACTCCACCGCCCGGAACAGCGTCCAGCCGCGCAGCCGCTCCTGGTCCAGGTCCAGGGACTCCGCGAGCCGTTTCACCCGGCGGCGGGTGATCGCCGCTCCGGACGGCGTCGCGATCAGGTCCTCCACCCGGTCGCGCACCAGCCGGGCCAGGTCGAACGCGCACTCGCCGACCACCGGGTCCGGCCCCACCGCCAGCCACGGCATCCGCTCCCCGGCGAGGATCTTGCTCTGCCGGAACGTGCCGTGCAGCAGCCGCTCCTCGGGCGGGGCGGCGAGCAGCTGCTCACGGGCCGCCAGCGCCGCCTCGACCAGCGGCGCGGCCTCCGGGTCCGCCTCCGCGCTCCGCCGCATCGCCTCGGCCTGCCGTCCCGTGCGCGCGGCCACCGTCTCGAAGGAGTGAGCGGCGGGCGGTTCGACCCACAGCCGCCGCAGCGTGCCGGCCGCCTCCAGCAGGGCCTTCGCCTCCGGCAGCGAGCGCACGGACATCTCCGGGTGCAGGCGCTCCAGCAGCAGCACGCCCTCCCCGGCGTCCGAGGTGGGGGCGTCCGCGTCCAGGAGCCGTACGGCCCCCAGGCCGTCCCACCGCACGAGCGCGGCACGCTCGCTGCCCGGGCGGGCCCAGGGCGGTACCAGCTTCAGCACGGCCGGCGTCCCGTCGGCCTGCCGCACCAGCAGCACCAGGCTGCTGCGACCGCCCGGCGCCTGCACCCGCTCCACGGTCAACTCGCGTAGACCGACAGCCCGCCGGACCAGCTCCGGGAGCCTGCCCAGCCAGTCGGCGCCACCGTCCCGCTGCGTCTCGCCGAGCGCCCTGACCAGGCGCTGCGGCGGTTCGAAAGCCATGCGCGAGTTGTTCCCTTCCAGGTCGGCTTCGCACGCGTACGGTCGAGCGCGTACGCGTCAGGTTCGCGGTGTCGCCGACGCGGTGGGGGTGGCCGCCGCCCGCTCGGCGAGACCAGGGAAGGCTACGCTCTCGCCGCTCCAGCGCACCGCCCGCACCGCGGCTTCCCGCAGCGCCCCGGCGGCGAAGCCGCGCCGCGCACCCGTCGAGGCCCGCACAAGGTCCGAGTACACCCCGGCCACCCGCTCCTCCAGCTCGGCGGCCAGCCGTACGGCGGCGGCGGAGTCGGGCACCGGGAACGGCAGCGCGTACGCGGCCGCCGCGGCGTCCGGCGTGCCGCCCAGGTCCCGTACCGCCCTGACCAGTTCGTCCCGCCGGGCACGATGGGCGTCGTAGGCGGCATGCGCCTCCGCGCGCCGTGCCTGCTCGATACGGCCGCCGACGACGCCGTAGCCGTAGACGGCGGCGTGCTCGGCGCGCAGGGCGGCCCGCAGGGCCGTCAGCTCGTCGCTCACGGGCGTCGGTGCGCCGGTGCTGATCGTGCTCACTTTCCGCCTTCCGTCAGCAGGTACGCGTGCGCGGCCCCGGCCGCGGCCACGGACGCCATCAGCCGTGCCAGCTCGCCCGGCACCTCCAGCAACGCCCTGACCCGCCGGTCGGCCAGGGCGCGCTCGGCCGCGGCCAGGTCGGCCAGTGCGGACTTCGCGTCCGCCGGTACGGGGGAGGCGGAGGCAGAGGGGGACGCGGACGCGCCGGCCGAGCCGGCGGAGGGGGACGCCGAGGCGCCGGCTCCGCCGCCGAACGCCTGTGCGTGCCGGACGACCTCCGCCCGCAGTGGCCGCAGCCGCGCCGCCAGGTCCGGGTGGGCGTCGATGACGGCCGCGTACCGCGCCGCCAGCGCCTCGCTGTCCCGCGCCGCACGCGCGCGTGCCCGGTCGGCGGCCGCCGGGCTGCCGCCGGTCGCGCCGGAATCGGAGGCGCCGGAGCAGCCCGCCAGCAGCGCGGCACCCGCGGCCGAGGCGAACAGGCTCCTTCTGCGCAGCGGGGCGCGGGCGGGCGGGGGGAGGGGCACGGCAGACCGTCCTCGGAGGCTTCGGTACGAACGGATGGGCGGGAGCCCGACGAATGGGCGGGAGCCCGATGATCACCGTACCCGCGCACCCCGCTCGTGCCGGCCATCGGCTCGGCCGACAGCGCCCACGCACGCGTGGCGCCCGCCGGGACGCCGTTCGCCTCGGTCCGAGGTGGACGGCATCACCCTCCGGGACCGGATACCCTTTGACCTGACAGCGACCATCCCACAACAGCACACGCGGCCGAGGAGTCACCCGGATGAGCACCACCCAGAGCGAGAGGCTGCGAGGACTGCTGGAACCGCTCGTCACATCCCAGGGGCTCGATCTCGAGGAGATCGCGGTGGACTCCGTCGGGCGCAAGCGTGTGCTGCGCGTCGTCGTCGACTCCGACACCGGTGCCGACCTGGACAAGATCGCCGATGTGAGCCGCGCGCTCTCGGCGAAGCTCGACGAGACGGACGCGATGGGCGAGGGCGAATACACCCTCGAGGTCGGAACCCCGGGCGCGGAGCGCCTCCTCAAGGAACACCGGCACTACGTACGGGCCCTGGGCCGGCTGGTGCGGTTCCAGCTGACCGAGGGCGGAGAACTGGTCGCCAGGATTCAGCAGGTCGACGACGACGGTGTCGACCTCGAGGTGCCCGGTGTGAAGGGCCGCAAGGCCACCGCCCGCAGACTCGCCTTCCCGGACATCGCCAGGGCGCGGGTCCAGGTCGAGTTCAACCGCAAGGACATGAGGGACATGAAGGAAGAGGAGGAGGCGTAGCCGTGGACATCGACATGAGTGCCCTCCGGGGCTTGGTGCGGGAGAAGGAGATCTCCTTCGACCTGCTGGTCGAGGCGATCGAGGCGGCCCTCCTCATCGCCTACCACCGCACCGAGGGAAGCCGCCGCCACGCGCGCGTGCAGCTCGACCGGGAGACCGGCCACGTGACCGTGTGGGCGAAGGAGGATCCCGAGGATCTCCAGGACGGCCAGGAGCCACGCGAGTTCGACGACACCCCTTCGGGCTTCGGGCGTATCGCCGCCACCACCGCCAAGCAGGTCATCCTGCAGCGTCTGCGCGACGCCGAGGACGACGCGACGCTCGGCGAGTACGCGGGCCGCGAGGGCGACATCGTCACCGGAGTGGTCCAGCAGGGCCGCGACCCGAAGAACGTGCTCGTCGACATCGGCAAGCTCGAGGCCATCCTGCCGGTGCAGGAGCAGGTGCCGGGAGAGACGTACGAACACGGCAAGCGCATCCGCTCGTACGTCGTCCGGGTGGCGAAGGGCGTGCGCGGTCCGTCCGTCACTCTTTCGCGCACCCACCCCAATCTGGTGAAGAAGCTGTTCGCCCTCGAGGTGCCGGAGATCGCCGACGGCTCGGTGGAGATCGCCGCGATCGCCCGTGAGGCCGGTCACCGTACGAAGATCGCCGTCAGGTCCACCCGTTCGGGCCTGAACGCCAAGGGCGCCTGCATCGGCCCCATGGGCGGCCGTGTGCGCAATGTCATGGGCGAGCTGAACGGCGAGAAGATCGACATCGTCGACTGGTCCGACGACCCGGCCGAGATGGTGGCGAACGCCCTGTCCCCGGCCCGTGTCACCAAGGTGGAGGTGGTGGACCTCGCGGCCCGCTCCGCGCGCGTGACGGTCCCCGATTACCAGCTGTCGCTGGCGATCGGCAAGGAGGGGCAGAACGCCCGTCTGGCGGCCCGGCTGACCGGCTGGCGGATCGACATCCGTCCCGACACCGAACAGCCCGCCGAGAGGCAGGCCTGAGGCGCGTCACCTCGGCCGGGAATAGATCCCGGCCGTGCGACGCTGAGATCACGACAGTTTTGTGTGCAGCAGATGTTCGACTCTTGCCCCGAAGGGGTGAGGTCGGTGCGGGGAGGTAGACTTAACCGTGTCTGGCCGGACGCACACCGGAGCATGCCCTGAACGCACCTGTGTGGGGTGCCGGGAGCGAGCGGCCAAGATCGAACTGCTGCGCACCGTGGTGATCGAGGACGCATGCGTCCCCGATCCTCGCGGTACGCTGCCCGGCCGGGGTGCGTACGTGCACCCCGCACTGTCCTGTTTCGAGCTGGCGGTCCGCCGCCGGGCGTTCCCACGGGCGCTCCGCGTCCCGGGTCCGCTCGACACAAAGGCGTTGCGTCGGCACCTCGAGCAGGAAGAAAGTTGTCAGCAGCACCCAGCTGGGCAGGCAACACCGTAAGACGTGCCGCGCGGATCCCCGTGCGGTCCTGGTACCTCGCGAGTCGAAAGCAGGTCGAGATTGCGATGAGCACTCGATGAGTACGCGATGAGTACGCCCATGAACTAGCGACGGTCCGGCTTCAACCCGGACCTCAAAGGAGCGAAGTGGCTAAGGTCCGGGTCTACGAACTCGCCAAGGAGTTCGGTGTGGAGAGCAAGGTCGTCATGGCCAAGCTCCAGGAACTCGGTGAATTCGTCCGTTCGGCGTCTTCGACCATCGAAGCGCCCGTAGTACGCAAGCTGACCGACGCCCTCCAGCAGGGCAACGGCGGTGGCGCGAAGTCCGCCGCCCCGCGCAAGGCCTCCCCGGCGAAGCCGGCCGCGCCCTCCCCGGCGCAGGCTGGGGGCACCTCCCACGCCGTTAAGGCAGTGGGGGACCGTCCGGCTGCCCCGCGTCCGGCGGCCCCCAAGCCCCCGGCCGCCGAGAAGCCCGCGGCTCCGGCCCCGGGTCCGCGCCCGACGCCGGGCCCGAAGCCCGCGCCGCGGCCCGCCCCGGCGTCCCCCGCCCCGGGTGCGCCCGAGTTCACGGCACCCCCGTCGGCTCCGGCCGCCCCCAGCCCGCGTCCGGCTGCCCGTCCCGGCGCCCCCAAGCCCGGCGCACGTCCGGCCGCGCCCGGTCAGGGGCAGGGCCAGGGCGGTGCCCAGGGTGCGCGTCCCGGCGCCCCGCGTCCGGGTGGCCCCGGCGCACGTCCGGGTGCCCGTCCGGCCGGTCCCCGTCCGGGCAACAACCCCTTCACCTCCGGTGGCTCCACCGGCATGGCGCGCCCGCAGGCGCCCCGTCCGCAGGGCCCGCGTCCGGGTGGTCCCGGTGCTCCGGGCGGTCCGCGTCCGCAGGCCGCGGGCCAGGGTGGTCCGCGTCCGCAGGGTGCGGCCGGTGGCGGCCCGCGTCCGCAGGCTCCGGGCGGTCCGCGCCCGACCCCGGGCTCGATGCCGCGTCCGCAGGGCGGTCCGCGTCCCGGCGGCGGCCCCGCCGGTCCGCGGCCGAACCCGGGCATGATGCCGCAGCGTCCTGCTGCCGGCCCGCGTCCCGGTGGCGGTGGCCCCGGTGGCCGCGGTCCCGGTGGCGGCGGTCGTCCCGGTGGCGGCGGTCGTCCGGGTGGCGGCGGCTTCGCCGGCCGTCCCGGCGGCGGTGGCGGTGGCGGCTTCGCAGGTCGTCCCGGTGGTCCCGGTGCCGGTGGCGGTGGCGGTTTCGCAGGTCGTCCCGGTGGTCCCGGCGGCGGTGGCGGTGGCCGTCCCGGCTTCGGTGGCCGTCCCGGTGGTCCCGGTGGCCGTGGTGGCACGCAGGGCGCCTTCGGCCGTCCCGGCGGTCCCGCGCGCCGTGGCCGCAAGTCGAAGCGGCAGAGGCGCCAGGAGTACGAGGCCATGCAGGCCCCGAGCGTCGGCGGCGTGATGCTGCCGCGCGGCAACGGCGAGACCATCCGTCTCTCCCGCGGCGCGTCGCTCACCGACTTCGCGGAGAAGATCAACGCCAACCCGGCGTCCCTCGTCGCGGTCATGATGAACCTCGGCGAGATGGTCACGGCCACGCAGTCCGTCTCCGACGAGACGCTGCAGCTCCTCGCCGACGAGATGAACTACGCGGTTCAGATCGTCAGCCCGGAGGAGGAGGACCGCGAGCTGCTCGAGTCCTTCGACATCGAGTTCGGCGAGGACGAGGGCTCCGAGGAGGACCTGGTCGTCCGTCCGCCGGTGGTGACCGTCATGGGTCACGTCGACCACGGTAAGACCCGACTGCTCGACGCGATCCGCAAGACGAACGTCATCGCGGGCGAGGCCGGCGGCATCACCCAGCACATCGGTGCCTACCAGGTCGCGACCGAGGTCAACGGCGAAGAGCGCAAGATCACCTTCATCGACACCCCGGGTCACGAGGCGTTCACCGCCATGCGTGCCCGTGGTGCGAAGTCGACCGACATCGCGATCCTGGTCGTCGCGGCCAACGACGGCGTCATGCCGCAGACGGTCGAGGCGCTCAACCACGCCAAGGCGGCCGACGTGCCGATCGTGGTCGCGGTCAACAAGATCGACGTCGAGGGTGCCGACCCGACCAAGGTGCGCGGTCAGCTGACCGAGTACGGCCTGGTGGCCGAGGAGTACGGCGGCGACACCATGTTCGTCGACATCTCCGCCAAGCAGGGTCTGCACATCGACTCGCTGCTGGAGGCCGTGATCCTCACGGCCGACGCCTCGCTCGACCTGCGGGCCAACCCGCACCAGGACGCGCAGGGCATCTCGATCGAGTCCCGCCTCGACCGCGGCCGTGGTGCCGTGGCGACGGTCCTCGTCCAGCGAGGCACGCTGCGGGTCGGCGACACGATGGTCGTGGGCGACGCCTACGGCCGAGTCCGCGCCATGCTCGACGACAACGGCAACAACGTCGCCGAGGCCGGCCCGTCGACGCCGGTCCAGGTCCTGGGCCTGACCAACGTCCCGGGTGCGGGTGACAACTTCCTGGTGGTCGACGAGGACCGTACGGCCCGTCAGATCGCCGAGAAGCGCGCCGCCCGTGAGCGCAACGCGGCCTTCGCCAAGCGCACGCGCCGTGTGTCGCTGGAGGACCTGGACAAGGTGCTCAAGGCCGGCGAGGTCCAGCAGCTGAACCTGATCATCAAGGGTGACGCTTCTGGTTCCGTCGAGGCACTGGAGTCCTCCCTGCTCCAGCTGGACGTCGGCGAAGAGGTCGACATCCGCGTCCTGCACCGCGGCGTCGGTGCGGTCACGGAGTCCGACATCGACCTGGCGATGGGCTCCGACGCCATCGTGATCGGCTTCAACGTCCGTGCGGCCGGCCGCGCGGCGCAGATGGCCGAGCGCGAGGGTGTGGACGTCCGGTACTACTCGGTCATCTACCAGGCGATCGAGGAGATCGAGGCGGCCCTCAAGGGCATGCTCAAGCCGGAGTTCGAAGAGGTCGAGCTGGGTACGGCGGAGATCCGCGAGGTCTTCAAGTCGTCCAAGCTGGGCAACATCGCCGGTGTCCTCATCCGCTCGGGCGAGGTGCGCCGCAACACCAAGGCCCGCCTCATCCGCGACGGCAAGGTGGTCGCGGAGAACCTCACCATCGAGGGCCTGCGTCGCTTCAAGGACGACGTCACCGAGATCCGCGAAGGCTACGAGGGCGGTATCAACCTCGGCAACTTCAACGACATCAAGGTCGACGACGTCATCGCGACGTACGAGATGCGCGAGAAGCCGCGGGCGTAAGCCCGGGGTTCACCGCCGGCCGACGGAACCACGGTTCCGTCGGCCGGCGGCCGTCTGCCACGCCCAGCCGCCGGCGGGGGGCGAGAACAATCCCGTCGAGTGGCCCGCACCGTTCGTTGTACGGTTTTCGTGTCCCTGCCCATACCGACGGCAGGGCCACCGATCCCGTACCGGCGGGTCATCCGGACACACATGTACGTGGGGACCCTGTCCTTCGACCTCCTCCTCGGCGACGTACGGTCGCTGAAGGAGAAGCGTTCCGTCGTCCGCCCGATCGTCGCCGAGCTCCAGCGCAAGTACGCGGTGAGCGCCGCCGAGGTGGACCACATGGATCTCTACCGGCGGGCCGTCATCGGGCTCGCGGCGGTCTCCGGCGACGCGGGGCACCTGACCGACGTACTTGACCGGTGCGAGCGGCTGGTCGCCGGACGCCCCGAGGTGGAGCTGCTGTCCGTAAGACGGCGCCTCCACGGCGACGACGACTGACGACCGACCGAAGAACACAGCCAGGAAAGACAGGGAGACGGACCAGTGGCCGACAACGCGCGGGCTAAGAGGCTGGCGGACCTCATCCGAGAGGTGGTGGCCCAGAAGCTGCAGCGCGGGATCAAGGACCCGCGGCTCGGCTCGCACGTCACCATCACGGACACCCGGGTGACGGGCGATCTGCGGGAGGCGACCGTCTTCTACACGGTGTACGGGGACGAGGAGGAGCGGAAGGCAGCCGCGGCCGGCCTGGAGAGCGCCAAGGGCATCCTGCGCTCCGAGGTGGGACGCGCCGCCGGCGTGAAGTTCACCCCGACCCTCACCTTCGTCGCGGACGCCCTCCCGGACACCGCCCGGACCATCGAGGACCTCCTCGACAAGGCGCGCGCCTCCGACGCGAAGGTGCGCGAGGCGGCCACGGGCAAGTCGTTCGCCGGTGACGCCGACCCGTACCGGAAGCCCGGCTCCGACGACGAGACGGACGACACCTCCGAATGACCCAGCAGCACACCACGCCCGACGGCCTCGTCATCGTCGACAAGCCGTCGGGCTTCACTTCGCACGACGTCGTCGCCAAGATGCGCGGGATCGCGAAGACCCGGCGCGTCGGCCACGCCGGCACCCTCGACCCGATGGCGACCGGTGTCCTCGTCCTCGGCGTGGAGAAGGCCACCAAACTCCTCGGTCACCTCGCACTGACCGAGAAGGAGTACGTGGGCACCGTCCGCCTCGGGCAGACGACGCTCACGGACGACGCCGAGGGAGAGATCACCTCCTCCACCGACGCCTCAAAGGTCACCCGGGACGCCATCGACGCCGGGATCGCCAAGCTGACCGGCGACATCATGCAGGTGCCGTCCAAGGTCAGCGCCATCAAGATCAACGGCGTACGGTCCTACAAGCGGGCCCGGGACGGCGAGGACTTCGACATCCCGGCCCGGCCCGTCACCGTCTCGTCCTTCGCGGTGTACGACGTCCGGGACGCCGTCGCCGAGGACGGCACCCCGGTGCTCGACCTGCTCGTGTCCGTGGTCTGCTCGTCCGGCACCTACATCCGGGCCCTCGCCCGCGACCTCGGCGCCGACCTGGGCGTCGGCGGCCACCTCACCGCGCTGCGCCGCACCCGGGTGGGGCCGTACAAGCTGGACGCCGCCCACACCCTGGACCAGCTCCAGCAGGAGCTGACCGTGATGCCGATCGCCGAGGCCGCCGCGGCCGCCTTCCCCCGCTGGGACGTGGACGCCAAGCGGGCCCGGCTGCTCGCCAACGGTGTGCGGCTGGAGATGCCCGACGAGTACGCGGGCGCGGGCCCTGTGGCCGTCTTCGGCCCCGAAGACCGCCTCCTGGCGCTCGTGGAGGCCCACCGGGGCAAGGCGAAGAGCCTGGCCGTGTTCGGCTGACGCACGCGGTGCCTGCCCGTGGAGCGGCGATCACGGGGATGCCGGTCGCCGCTCCACGGTCCCCCCTCGGTTCCCCCTCACAGAGGTGTATCCAATCACCCGTATCCATTCACCCCGGGGAGCGGGCGCTCGGAGTGAACCGAGGGAGCGGAAGGGGGCGCGTTCACCGCACGATCGTCCCGACCGGTGCCGCAGGGCCCGCACGGCGGTCGCCTGCCCGCCGTCCACCCCGTGATCTGCCTGCCGACCCCCCTCGCTACGACGTGCCGCCCGTCACAGCCCCCATGCCGATGCGGGCCGAGGCCGCGCGGCATGGCACCCTTAGACCTGCGTACAAGCAGAGACGGACACGGGTTCGACGAGGAGCGGTCACAGTGCAGCGCTGGCGTGGCTTGGAGGACATCCCCGAGGACTGGGGGCGCAGCGTCGTCACCATCGGCTCCTACGACGGAGTCCACCGCGGTCACCAGCTGATCATCCGGCATACCGTGGAACGCGCGCGTGAGCTGGGCGTTCCCTCGGTCGTCGTGACCTTCGACCCGCACCCCAGCGAGGTCGTGCGCCCCGGCAGCCACCCGCCGCTGCTCGCCCCGCACCACCGCCGCGCCGAGCTGTGCGCCGAACTGGGTGTCGACGCGGTCCTCGTCCTGCCGTTCACCACGGAGTTCTCCCGGCTCTCGCCCGCCGACTTCGTGGTCAAGGTGCTGGTGGACAAGCTGCACGCCAAGGCCGTCGTCGAGGGCCCGAACTTCCGCTTCGGCCACAAGGCCGCCGGCAACGTGGAGTTCCTGGCCGAGCAGGGCAAGACGTACGACTTCGAGGTCGAGGTGGTGGACCTCTACGTGACCGGCGAGGCAGGCGGCGGCGAGCCCTTCTCCTCGACCCTGACCCGTCGGCTGATCGCCGAGGGCGACGTCGAGGGAGCGCGCGAGATCCTGGGACGCCCGCACCGGGTGGAGGGCGTGGTGGTCCGCGGCGCCCAGCGCGGCCGCGACCTCGGCTACCCGACCGCCAACGTCGAGACGCTCCCGCACACCGCGATCCCGGCCGACGGCGTCTACGCCGGCTGGCTGCAGGTCGAGGGCGAGGCGATGCCGGCCGCGATCTCCGTCGGGACCAACCCCCAGTTCGACGGCACCGAGCGCACCGTGGAGGCGTACGCCATCGACCGGGTGGGGCTTGATCTGTACGGGCTGCACGTCGCCGTCGACTTCCTGGCGTTCGTCCGCGGCCAGGCCAGGTTCGACTCGCTGGACGGGTTGCTGGCACAGATGGCGGAGGACGTGAAGCGCTGCCGTGAGCTGATCGCGGCGGCCGGAGGCCCCGCCTGAGCGACGGCCGCGTCCGTTCGCTCGCAAACCCCTCGCCGCCGCCCCCAGTTGTACAATTCCCCTCGTCCTTAAGGTCGGTGGAACGGAGTGGACCCGGTGGCGACCGAGCAGGAGAAGGAAGCGCTGTACGCCATGGACATCAGCGGCGTCGAGTGGGTCGGCTCCCCTGATGGTCCCCAGGACGAGCGGGTGGAGATCGCCTACCTGCCGGGCGGCGCGGTCGCGATGCGCAACTCCGCGGACCCCGACACGGTGCTCCGCTACACCGCGGCGGAGTGGCGGGCGTTCGTACTCGGGGCGCGCGACGGGGAGTTCGACCTGAAGTAGTGCTGAAGCAGTGCACCCGGAGTGAGACCGGGACAAGTGCGCTCGCGCCGCGACGTACGCGAAAGCCGGAGGGCCGGCACCGTGAAGGTGCCGGCCCTCCGGCGTTGCGACCGGTTCGCTACTGCTGCGTCCAGCCGGGCGGTACGGCGCCTTGCTGGGGCTGGGGCTGCTGCGGGTTCTGGTCCGGGGCCGGCTGCTGCCAGCTCTGGCCCGGGCCGGGCTGCTGCTGCCAGCCCTGACCCGGGCCAGGCTGCTGCTGCCAGCCCTGCCCCGGCTGCGGGGCGCCGCCGGGCTGGACGTAGGGCTGCTGGGGCTGCTGCGGGGCCGCGTACCCCTGCGGGGGCTGCTGGAAGTGCAGGTTCGGGTTGCCGAAGCCCTGCTGCGTACGGGCGATGTCCTCGGCGACGAGGGCGGCGAGGTCGAAGTAGGCCTCGCGGGTCTTGGGACGCATCATGTCGAGGTCCACCTCGGCGCCTGCCGCGAGGTGTTCGTCGAAGGGGATCACGACGACTCCGCGGCAGCGGGTCTCGAAGTGCGCGACGATGTCCTCCACCTTGATCATCTTCCCGGTCTCGCGGACACCGGAGATCACGGTGACCGACCGCTGGACGAGATCGGCGAAGCCGTTCGCCGACAGCCAGTCCAGCGTGGTGGAGGCGCTGCTCGCACCGTCCACCGAGGGCGTGGAGATGATGATCAACTGGTCGGCGAGGTCCAGGACTCCGCGCATCGCGCTGTAGAGCAGGCCGGTACCCGAGTCCGTGAGGATGATCGGGTACTGCCGCCCCAGCACGTCGAGCGCGGCACGGTAGTCCTGGTCGTTGAAGGTCGTGGAGACCGCCGGGTCCACGTCGTTGGCGATGATCTCCAGCCCCGACGGCGCCTGCGAGGTGAAGCGGCGGATGTCCATGTAGCTGTTCAGCCGCGGGATCTCCTGGACCAGGTCGCGGATGGTGGCGCCCGTCTCGCGCCGCACCCGTCGGCCCAGGGTGCCGGCGTCCGGGTTGGCGTCGATCGCCAGGATCTTGTCCTGTCGCTCGGTGGCGAGCGTCGCTCCGAGCGACATGGTCGTCGTGGTCTTGCCGACGCCGCCCTTGAGGCTGATGACCGCGATCCGGTAGCAGGACATCACCGGGGTGCGGATCAGCTCCAGCTTCCGCTGCCGCTCGGCCTCCTCCTTCTTGGCGCCGAACTTGAAGCGGGACGGACCCGTGTTGTTCTTGCGCGCCTTGGGCTGGTGGCGCAGCAGCCGGTCGGAGGAGAGCTCCACGGCGGCGTTGTAGCCGAGCGGCGTGCCGGGCGCGGCCTGCTGCTGGGGGGCACCGGGACCCGCCTGGGGGCCGACCGGAGCGGTCCAGCCCTGGTTGCCGTATGCGGCGGGCGGGGCAGCGGGAGGCTGCTGGGGCGCCTGCTGTTGCGGCAGTGGCTGTGCCGGGGGCTGCGGCTGGGCCGGAGCCGGTTGCTGGGCCGGGGGCTGCTGGTGCGGCGCGGGCTGCTGCGGCGGGGCGGGCTGCGGGTAGCCGTAGCCGGGCTGCTGGGGCGGGTAACCGTAACCGACCGGTCCAGGCTGCTGCTGCGGCAGCGGCTGGGCGGGCGGCTGCGGGTAGCCGTATCCGGCGGCCTGCGGGTGCGGCTGCGGGGGCTGGGGCGCCTGCCGCGGGTCCACCGCGGGCTGCCCGCCCTGCGCCGGGTACGCGGGAGGCTGGCCCGGGTACGCGGGAGGCTGGGCCGGGCCGAACGTGCCCTGCGGGGGCGTCGGGTACCCGGGCTGCCCCGGTACCGGCTGGGCGGGCGGCTGCGGGTAGCCGTATCCGGCGGCCTGTGCGGCCGCGGCCTGCTGGTCCGGCTGCCCCGCCTGCTGCGGTGCCCCCTGAGCGGGCTGTGCGGGCACGTAGCCCTGGGGGAGCGGCGGAAGCTCCTGGCCGGCCTGGGGCGCGGCGGGGGGCTGCGCAGCGGGCGCCGCCTGTGGCTGCTGCCCCTGCGCCGAGGGCGCGGGTCCTGGAGCGGCGGGCGCCGGCTCCGGCTCTGTTTCCGGCTCCGCTTCGCCGGTAGCCGACGTGGCCTCGGCATCGGGCCGCCCGGCGGATTCCGCATCGGAACGGACGTCCGCCGTCTCGTCGCCCTCCGGGTCCCGGACCCCGGATCCGGCGGAGTCACCCGACTCCACCTCGTCGCTCCGCCCCTCCTCCGGCTTCTCGTCGTCGTCGGATCCGCCGAACAGCCTCGCCGCCTCGGCGTCGGCGGCGGCGTGGTTGAACTCCGCCATCGACTGCTCGGGCATCGGCTGCGCGGAGGCAGGCTGTTGGGGAGCGCCCGCCGCCGGGGCAGCGGCCTGGGGCGGGGCGGCCTCGGCGTCCTCGTCGACGGGCCGCAGCACGGGGAAGCCCGGTGCGGGCGGCTGGGCCGGCGCCTGCGGCTGAGGCTGTCCCTGGCCGGCCGACGTGTCCTGGCCCTGCTGGGGCGCGCCCGCTCCCGTCTGCTGGGGGTAGCCGTACCCGCCGGGCGCCGGCGCGCCGCCCGTTGCCTGGGGGGTGCTCGGAGCGGACTGCGGCTGCGGAAAACCGTAGCCGCCCGTGCCGTTCTGGTTCCCTCCGGGCGCGCCCTGCGCGGGCTGCTGCGGAACACCCTGGGCGTACGGCTGCGCCGCCGCGGGAGCCTGGGGTGCGGGGGCCTGCGGTGCGGGGGCCTGGGGCGTGGGGGCCTGCGGTGCGGGCCCGCCCGGCGGTCCGGTGGGCGGGCCGACGGGTGGACCGGGCGGCGGAGGCGGAGCGGCCGGTCCGGCGTCGCGCTGTACGCCGGCCGCGGAACCCCCCTGCGTGCTTTGGGCGTACCAGGCGGGAGGTGTGTAGACGATTTCGAACTCGCCGGTGAGGTCGACGTCTTGATCGTCCCCGTCCGAGGACGGGCTGCCGCCGTTGTACTCGGACCGATCGCTGTTCACTGCTTGCCTCCTGGTCAGCCACTGCTGCTGAGTTGGTCGTCGTCGCGGCCGGGCGGACCGAGTGGCGATTCCCACGCGGCTGCGATCGTCACCGCATCACCAGAAGAGACTAATCACTTGGATCGCGGTACGGAAAAGTGACTGTCGACCCGACCGGTAGGCACCGCGATCCGGGGACGACAAGGCGTCGGACGAGCGTTCAGTCCATACGGCGGGCCACGCCCAGCAGGCCCGTCTCCGCGTCGGTGGGCTCGGTCATGACGAACTTGCGATGCTTACGGGTGCACCACAGGGCCACGCCGTCGTAAAGGGTGGGCAGCAGCTGGAGATGCTCGTCCGGAATGCCCAGAGTGTCGCGCACGATCTCGGTCTCCTGGGGCGAGATGCGCTGGATACCGACCAGTTGGGCCTGGGACAGCCAACGAGGCGCGTGCTCGCCGACGAACGGCAGCACCGTCACCACGGCCTGCCACGGCAGCGAGGTGACCCGCCCACGGGGCGGGCGAACGCCGCAGTCCCGGATCAGCACCACCGGACTGGAGACGGAGGGGCCCTGCGCGGGCACCCGTCCCACCGGATACACCGTCACACACTGCTGGCCGCCACCCGCGACCTGGGCCAACTGCTGCCAGGCCTGCGGACGGCCCGTCTCGACACCCACACGCGCCCCGGTCGCGGCCGCGCGCAGCGCCAGCACCTGGGCGAGCCAGAGGCCGCCCACGAGCACGACGTCGAAGGGAGTGGGGCGGGACAGGCCCAGCACGGCCGGCTGCGACTCCGGGTCGGTGCCGATGATCACGCCGTCGTCGCCGATCGGCATGCTGATGGCCGCGAGCTCGTCGACGGTGACGACATGGCGGTTCCGGCGCGGGCCGCGCAGCCCGAAACCCGGGCTGAAGATGCGCCGTTGCTGCTGCGGGGACTCCGGCTGCCGGATGATGGGGATCATGCCGGTGTCGGTCGGCGAGGCCACGTGCGCCGGCGTGCGTCCGGAGGCCCGGCCGTGCTGCCGCGGGTCCGTGGCCGTGGCGGGGTGGGACATCAGTACGTACCTCCGAGCGGCAAAGTGGCGAGGGCTCCGGGGACCTGCTCCCGGTCGAGGCGGACCAGACCGACCTTCGCGGCACTCGCGGCCCGTTCCAACTCACGGGCGACCTCGGCCAGTTCGCTGTCGCCACGGGCGGTGACGCGCAGGTGCCCGGCCAGGGAGACGCCGCGGCTGCCGGCCTTGCCCAGCGTCACGCTGAACGTCGTGGCGAGCACCGGCAGCGAGGTGAACCGGGTGATCAGCTCGGGCAGAGCCACACCCCCGTTCCCCAACTGCGGCCAGCGGGAGAGCCAGTACGTCGTGTGCCACCGGTCGTCGACCCGCCAGGTCCGTACCGACTCGACCGTACGCCGCTGGGGCGACCGCCCGTCCTGAGCGTGCTGCGCGTTGGCCCGCGGGTTCAGGCAGCTGGACGTCGCGAGTGCCTGCACGAGTTCGGTCTCGTCCAGAATGGTCGCCTGGAATCCGGCCCCGGCCAGCCGACTCGTGAGCTGGTCCGCCACCCGCAGCAGTGCGCGCTGCGCCCCGGGAACGCCGTCTCCGCGTGCCTGAACCGCCTCCGGGCACAGTTCCGGGTCGAGTTTGAGGGCGACCCAGGTGAGCCGGAGCGCGGGCGAACCCGTCTGCGCCTGCAGGGGCCCGTACGACCGCGCGGCGACCGACTGCTGGGGCAGGTGCGGCGCGGGCGCCGGCTGGGTGTGCTGCACGACCTGTGCGGACGCCAGACGGATCCCGTCGACCTCCAGAGCCTCCTGGACCAGGTGCAGCGGCAGCTGCCGCCCCGCGGACTCGGGACGCAGCGGCTGGTCCGCCGGCTGCACGAAGAGCACGGCGGTC
Source organism: Streptomyces sp. NPDC001796 (assembly GCF_042892355.1). Taxonomy (NCBI): domain Bacteria; kingdom Bacillati; phylum Actinomycetota; class Actinomycetes; order Kitasatosporales; family Streptomycetaceae; genus Streptomyces; species Streptomyces sp. NPDC001796. Next base: position 124,460 of record NZ_JBIAUC010000014.1, read on the forward strand.
AGGAACGTCCCGTCGCCGATCATGCCGATCGAGCGGTCGTCACGGGACACGAAGCGGTACGTCCGAAGGGCCGGGTCGCACTCCACGGTGGGGGCCAGCATCGGATCCGTCCCGGGCGGGACGGGCGTCTTGGCCCCGCGCTGACGGCGCCTGAGCGCACGCGTCGTCTCGTACCACTCGGGCAGCGGGCGGCGGCCCCGTCGCAGGACCGCCAGGAGCAGCAGCAGCGCCGCCACCCCACCGGCCGGAGCCAGCAGCCAGGAGGCGTCCGCGGCCCAGGCGACCAGCATGACCGCAGCCGCGAGCTCCACCAGGATGAGCTGCTGCAGTCGCAGCGGACCCATACCGCCCGGGCTGGGCAGCAGGCGCGGCGACGCGGCGGCGGGGGCCGGAGCCGGCCCGCGTCTGCGGCCCGGACCGTCCTGTTGCTGCTGTGCGCGGCCTCCGCGCCGAGTGCTCGTAGCGCTGGTCATCCCCCGGGACATCCCTTTCGCGAAGTAGTGGCCATATGCCGGGCGGAGATCCTCTGTTGGAGATCCCGGCGACGGGCCAGGGGCACCGATGGCCCACATCATCCATGCGAGTGGCTCACGGTACCCGCTGCTGCACGCGGGCGGACACAGGGGACACCGAAACCCCAGGTGGCCAGCCTTTCACGGACCGGCCGCGCATGGTGGGGCGCAGGGGTTGAGGCTCTGTGAAGATGCGGGGGCCACCCCGTACCTGATGGAACGTCGCCTCGCGGCACAGTGCATAGTAAGTGCCTGCTCTGCCGAGGCCGCCCTTCGAGCACATGGAGCAGCTGCATCGAGCAGAGCTCCACATCGGGCAGCACAACCGAGCAGCACATCGAGCATCACACAACGGGAGACCTGGGGACCATGGCAAAGCGTCGCGATGAGCTCGCTGCCTACACGTTCGCTCGCAAGCGCACCGTCGCGGCGTTCCTCGCGCCATCGCCGGGGGGCTCCGACGAAGGCGCGCCGCGTCCCATGCAGACGGTGATGCCCAGCCTCGCGGTGGGCGTCGTGCTGGTGGTGGGCTTCATCGCCTGGGGCGTGATCAAGCCGTCGGCACCGGCGGGCTGGGACACCCCCGGCGAGTACATCATCGTCGACAGCGACTCCACGACGCGCTACGTCGTCCTCAAGGACAAGGCGACGAACGGCAAGGAGACCCCGACACTCCACCCCGTCCTCAACTACGCCTCCGCCAAGCTCCTCCTGGACAAGGGCAAGGGCAGCGTCATCGAGGTTCCCGGCAAGGAGATCGACAAGAGCGGCATTCCGCACGGCGCGACCCTCGGCATCCCGTACGCCCCCGACCGGCTGCCCGCCGCGGCGGACGCGGAGAAGGCGAAGACCTGGGCGGTGTGCGAGCGGCCGGCCCCTGGATCGGGCGACGCCATCGACCGTGCCGTCTTCGTCCTCGACGCCGACGACGCGAAGGCGCTGGGGAACGAGGGGAAGGTCGACGCCCGCGAGGCCCTGTACGTCATCGACCCGAAGACCTCGCGCGAGTACCTGGTCGACGGCAAGGGCAACGCCTTCCTGCTGGGCGGTCCCTCCGGTCTCGACAGCACCACCATGGAGCAGCTGCGCGCCGCGGTCATCGGCACCACGGCCAAGCCTCAGCCGGTGAGCGAGCAGTGGCTGCACACCCTCAATGTGGGCGGCGTCATCACCTTCCCGGAGATTCCGTCCGCCGGACAGCCGACCTCGGTCTCGGGGCTCCCCCAGGACGCGCGGAAGGTGGGCCGGGTGCTCAAGGCGCAGGACGCGCAGGGCAGCCAGTACTACGTCGTCCTGCGGGACCGGGTCGCCGCCATCACGCCGTTCGTGGCCAACCTGCTCAAGAGTGCGCCCTCCGCCAAGCAGGCGTACGGCACGGACGCGATCACCGACATCCGCGTCGACACCCCGGACATCATCGCCGCCAACGGCGGTCAGGCGGACACCTTCTACGCGGACAAGGGCTGGCCCCAGACCGTTCCCCGGCAGGCCAACCCCGCGGCCACGGCGACCGAGGAGGCCCGCACCACCTCGTGCAGTGTCTACAACGGCACGATCGGCGAGGACAGGAAGCCGCAGCTCGCCACCTGGGCCGGGACGGCCTACCCGAAGAAGGTCGTCGCGGATTCGCTGAGCGCCTACGTCTCGTCCGGCTCCGGCCTGCTCTTCCAGGAGGTCACGGGCACGGCGCAGGGCGGCGGTGCGACGTATCTGCTGACGGACACCGGCCTGCGCTACTCGCTGCCGTCGAACAACGACAGCGCCGCGCAGGGCAGCGCCACCGGCTCGTCCTCTTCGGGAGACGCGAGTTCCTCGTCCGAGGGGGCGAGCGAGACGGACAAGGCGCGCACCCGGCTGGGCTACGAGAAGGTCTCCAACCCCGCGGTGGTGCCGCAGTCCTGGGCGACGTTCATCCCCAAGGGCCCCACCCTGGACACCGGCAGCGCGGCGCAGCCGCAGAGCCAGTGACAGGCCAACTGGCCGAAAACAAGCGGCACTTGGGGGCAGTGGATCACAGGATCATCGCTCAAGTGTGTGAACCCTGTAACTCATTGGCCTTGCTTGTGGATGTGTGACGGGCGGACGATAGAGTGCTTTCAGCGCTCATGGATGGGCCGCTTCTCCGGGTACTGGTGCAGGTTTCCCGGATCAACGACGACATGGGGGAAGGTTCAACATGGCCGGCCAGTTCCGGGTAACAGAAGACGAACTGACCAAGCTCTCGGGCGACATCAACACCGTGAACGGTCAGTTGCAGGGCGAGATCCGCCGTCTCAACGGAGTGATCGACCAGATCGCGGGCGGCTGGCAGGGCCAGGCCGCCCAGTCCTACCACCAGCTGCAGGAACGCTGGAACGCGGACGCGAAGAGGATGAGCGACATCCTCAACGACATCAAGGAAGCCGTGGACTCCACGCGGAGCAACTACTCCGCGTCGGAAGAGCAGCAGAACTCCGAGATCAGCAAGATCATGTCCGACTTCGGCTGAGCCGAACGCTCGCGACTCGACTCTTCCTGCTCTCCAGAGCTCTTCACCACTTTCCGCGGTGGTCACCGGTTGCCGCCGATTGCGACCGGTTGCCGCCGATTTCCTTCGACTCTTCCTGAAAGGGAACGACGATGTCGGGCATCCTCGTAAATTACGCCACGATCACCAACGCGTCCTCGGACGTGCGCTCCACCGCCGGCCGCATCAAGCAGCAGCTCGACGACCTCGAGGCCGCGGTCAAGCGCGTCGCCAACACCTGGGAAGGCGAGGCCCAGGAGGGCTACCAGCGCAAGCAGCGCGAGTGGGACAAGACCGCTGCGGACCTGCACGCGACGCTGCTGAAGATCTCCGCCGCCCTGCAGAACGCGGCCGAGAACTACCAGGCCACCGAGAAGAGCAACGCCTCGACCTGGGGCTGAGCCGTCGGCGGCCCGAGGGACATGACATGAGGAGAATCGGCCCAGCCGACGCCACGGCGTCCGCTGGGCCGAGCCCTTGTCCGGGGCCGCGCACGGTAAATCCCTGGAATCTTCACAAGCCTTGGCGCATCTTCACCTACACGCACATGACCCAGCTTCGAAGGAAGCAAGGAAGCCCTCAGGGCCTGAACACGGGGGACCTGAACATGCGGGGCACGACCGCCCGTTCGCGTAGCCGCACGGCTGGAACCACCGCCGTACGGCGGGCCTTCGGCGTGCTCGCCGTCACGGGAATCTGCCTCGCACCGGGTACGCCGGCAGTGGCCGCCTCGGCGCCCGCCGGCCCGGTGGTCCCCACCCACCTGACCGACTCCGACCCCGGCTCCGGCGACACGGCCACCAGCGAATGCACATTCGGCGGCCCCGTCATCAAGTCGACGCCATGGGCACTCCAGCGGATCCTCCTGGACCAGCTGCGCGCACAGGCGACGGGCCAGGGCGTCACGGTCGCGGTGATCGACACCGGCGTCGACGACTCCAACCCTCAACTGCGCGGCGCGATGGCCTCCGGTGGCGGCGACTTCGTCGGCTCCACGGACGGCACACAGGACCTCGAGGGCCACGGCACCCGGGTCGCGGGCATCATCGCCGCCCGCCCGCTGAAGGGCACCGGCTTCGTGGGCATCGCACCCGAGGCCAAGATCCTCTCCTTCCGCTACACGGGCGCGCAGGACAAGCAGGGCAACTCGCGAACCATGTCCGCGGCGATCCGCGCCGCGGTCGCCAAGGGCGCGAAGATCATCAACATCTCCTCGGACACCGCGGACAAGCAGGACAACACAGAACTGCGGAACGCCGTCGCGGCCGCCGTGAACTCCGGCGCCCTGGTCGTGGCGGCCGCCGGCAACGACGGAGCTGACGGCAAGTCAGCGGACACCTACCCCGCCTCGTACCCGGGCGTCCTGGCGGTAGCGGCCTCCGACCGCAACGACGAACGCGCCTTCTTCTCACAGGCGGGCGACTTCGTCGACGTCGCGGCACCGGGCGTCGGCATGGTCTCCACGGTCCCGAAGGGCGGCCAGTGCACCGCCGACGGCACGAGCTTCGCGGCTCCGTACGTCGCGGGCGTGGCGGCCCTGCTGAAGGAGAAGCACCCGAACTGGACGGCGGCCCAGATCGCCACCCGCATCGAGCAAACGGCCCAACGCCCGGGCCGCGGCCCCAACCGCTTCACCGGCTGGGGCGTCGTCGACCCGGTGGCCGCGCTGTCGGACGACTCGACACCGGGCACGTCCCCGACGCCGGATCCGCCGGTGAAGGCTGGGGCTGGCGAGGTTGTGCCCATGGCGGTGACCATGGGCGAGAGCGAGGCGGAACAGCAACGCCGGATCGCCGTGTACGTATTGGGCGTCGGACTGCTCTTGGTGGGCGTGGCTGCGGGGAGCGGGGTCGCTGTGCGGGATTGGCGGAGTAAGAGGGATGGACGCGACGGCAGGGGCCGCCGGGCTGGACGGCCTGGGCGCGTCGGGCGTGCTGGGCTGTCGGGCTAGGCGATGACTCGGGCGCCGGGAGGCTGGCGCCGACAACTTTCAAACAGGGGAGAGGACAACGGGGTATGAGCAACGGAATGCGGGTCGATCTGAGCGCGCTGGATGAGGTCATCCGCAAGCTCAACGGCCTTCTCTCGGACATGGACGACGCCCACAACAAGGCCAAGTACCAGACGGACATCCCGAGCACTGCGTTCGGCAGCATGAAGTTCCTGGAGTCGAACGACCTTCATGACGCCCACCAGAAGCAGAAGACCCGGATCGAAACCATGATCAAGGACCTGCACCAGCTGATCGACGACTTCAGCACGAGCACCTCCAAGGTCAGGGACAAGTACAACAACCAGGAGCACGCGAACAAGCAGGGTGTAACTGCTGCTCCAAACGGCGGGTCCACGGGTTCGGCCTACTAAGAGGCCACACTGACGAAGGGGGAGTTTGACGATGGTCTACGGCGGCGAGTACTACAACAACCCTGAGTACATCAAGGCTCAGGAGCAGGCGCGAGAGCAGCGGATCAAGGACAAGCACGACGAGAAGCTGGAATCGCTGCCCAATGGAGGCATGGGCGGCCCGGACCGCAGCCAGCTCAAGACGCCCTTCATGAAGATGGGCATCCCTGAGCTGCGCTCCATGATCCTGGACGCGGACCCCAACCGGATCTACGAGGTCAGCCAGCACTGGAAGTCGGTCCACAACATCCTGTCCGGCGGCGACGGTGATGCGAAGAGCGGTGGCGTGGACCAGGTTTCCGCGAAGGACAGCGTCGCAGGCATGATGCAGAGCGCTGTCGAGAACGTCCTGGAGCACTGGCAGGGCGAAGCGGCCGAGGCATTCCGCAAGAAGGCCAACGAGATCCTGCAGAACATCCGGAACGGGGCTGCGTGGGCCAACTACTACGGCGAAACCATGCATGCAGTCCAGAACGACCTGCGGAACTCCATGGAGAAGATGCGGGACGTCAAAGAACCATCCGGCTGGGACAGGGCCTGGGACAAACTTACGGACGACGGTCGCAGCGACAAGCAGCTTCTGGAAGACATCAACAGGGGCGTGAGCACGGACGCTGCGCGCCAGGCGAACGCCGACTCTCTGTCGAAGGGCAAGGAGGAGCAGCTTAAGGGGGTGGCGATCATGGAGCAGCTGGCGGTCAACTACAAGGCGTATGCCCAGAGGAACCCTTACGATGCCGGTAAGGAGGACCCTTTCTCCCCTCCGAACCCCAACACGCCAATGCCTCCCCCTATCACTATGCCCCCTGCTGGCGGCTCAGGCCCCCGTACTGGAGGCAGCACCGCTAAGCCGTGGAGCGCGGGGCCGACCACCAGCATCAAGCCGGCCCCCGCGGTGCCCCTGCCCCGTGACAAGGGCATCACGGGCGGGACGCAACTCCCCACGGGCGGAACGCAACTCCCGACTGCCAAGACGAACGTGGACAGCATCAACCCCGGTCTGACGGGACCCACTCCTGGCACCGGTCCTGTAGGCGTCGGCGGCGGTGGCGTTGGAATCGGCACCGGCGGGGCTCAAGGCTCAGGAATTGTGGCTCCTGCGGGAGGGCTTGGTGTCGGCGGCAGTAGTGCCGGTCGTGGCGGCATCGGAGGTATGGGTGCTCGCGGTAGCGTGACTGGTGGCGGTGCGGCAGCAGGTCGTGGCGTCGGAGGCCGAGCCGGCATGGGCGGCATGGGCGGTGGAGCTGGCGCGGCTGGCCGAGGCGGTTCTGGCATCGGCGGCCGTGGAGCACTTGCGAAGGCTCGTGGTGGTGTGGTCGGCGCCGCCAAGGGGGTCGGCAAGGGAGCCGGTGGCGGTGCAGGTCTGCACGGCAGTCGCGGCGGAACCCAGCGCGGCGGCAAGGCTGGCGCTATGGCCGGTGGTGCAGGCGGCCGTAGCGGCCGACGGTCCGAGGAAGAGAACACCCGCGGCGAGCGTCCCGACTATCTGGTCGAGGACGAAGAGACCTGGATCTCTGAAGAGGACCGCAATCGGAACGTACCGCGAACCATCGAGTAAGCCAACGAGCGGGCCGGACAGAACGCCATCCGACCACGTATGAGGGCTGGCGCAGCCATCAGCTGAGTGAGGAGCAGGGAATTGGGTTTCAAGCGAGTCTGGACCACGACAGGAGTCGTGGCGTTGACGGGAGCCTTGCTCCTCACTTCAGCCCCAATCGCCTCGGCAGACGCCGTACGCGATGCGCAATGGCCCCTGACGGTTTACGACGCCGAAAAGGTTTGGAAAACTTCACAGGGGGCGGGAGTTACCGTCGCTGTGGTCGACTCAGGGGTCGACGCCAACCAACCTGATCTCACAGGACAAGTCTTGGCCGGCAAAGACTTTACTGGTGGCGGAGATCCTCACAATGATACTGACGGTCACGGAACCGGAATGGCGAGCCTAATTGCTGGCCATGGACATGGTGCGAACGGTTCCGCTGGCGTGATGGGTTTGGCTCCGAAGGCCAAGATCTTGCCGGTAAAAGCTCCGGCGAGCGCGGGTACTGAAACCTGGGCTGCTGGCGTCCGCTACGCGGTTGACCAGGGAGCTTCGGTTATAAACCTGTCATTTGGTGACAGCAGTGCGTATCCGGGATCGGCAGGTGCCGAGGCCATCGAATATGCTCAAAAGCACGATGTCGTAGTAGTGGCAGCTACAGGCAACGACTCCGGAACCGTGAGCTATCCGGCTGCCCTTCCTGGAGTGGTTGCTGTTTCTGCTGTGGACAAGGACCTTAAGTACTGGTCCAGCTCAAACAAGGGGAACGTCACTGTCGCAGCGCCAGGCGTGCAAACAGCTCAGGCTGATCCGACTACCCGCAGCGGTTACGCGGTGGCGGATGGAACTTCTGGCTCCGCTGCCTACGTCTCAGCCATCGTCGCGCTCCTCCGGTCCAAATACCCTGACCTAACCGCTGGTCAGATCATCAACCGTCTGATCAAGTCAGCATCTTTCCTAAACAACGCGGGCAAGAAGGCTCCGGACAGTGAGCTGGGCTACGGAATCGCCCGCCCCGGTTCCGCGCTGACGATGAACATCCCCGCTGGTCCCAAGGAAGGCCCCCTCGCCCAGGCCTCGCCACCCACGTCCACGAACTCCGGCAGCGCCTCCAAAGACAAGGACGGCACGAGTCCGACCAAGGACAACGGTGCATCCTCCTCCGGCAGCATCTTCCTCATCGCTGGCATCGTAGCCGTCGTGGTCGTTATTGCGATCGCCATCGTGGTAATCCGCAGTCGCCGCAAGGGCGGTAACGGTGGCCCCGGCTCCGGCGGCGGAGTCCCCCCTCAAGGCACGGGCTACCCGCCTCAGTACCCGACGGGCCACCAGCCGTACCCCAATGCAGCCCCCAACCAGGGATACCCCGCGCCTCCAGGACAGCACCCGCAGCACCCCAACCCCTACGCCCAACAGCCGCCGCACCAAGGGCAGTAGAAGCAGCTCACCGTCCATCGGCGGTGGAGGAATTCGGGGGTTCCGGGGAACCATGCATCACGGGAAAACGACGGTTTAGGGAACCACCCCCAGAGCAAGAAGGGATCCTCCTCAATGGGTGCCATCGTCCTTCTCGTCGGCGCTATCTGCATCGGAGCCGTAATTGCCGCCGTTGCCGTCCTCTTTGCGGTATCCCGCAGCCGCTCTGGCATCGGGAACGGCGGCTCATATACTCAGAACACGGGTTATCCACCTCAGCAGGCTATGTACCCGACAGCCCAGCAGCCGTACCCGACTGCAGATCCCGGCCAGGGACACGGGTACCCCACTCCTCCTGTACAGCCACCGCAGCACCGCAACCCCTACGCCCAATAGCGCAATAGAAGGGCTTTGGAAAGTCATGCAGCAGACAGGCTGTGCGGGTGAATGCGAATCACCTATGCAGCATAGGGGGAGTGGGATCGAACGGTCCGCTGTGAACTGATCGACGAGGCTTCTCAGATCGATGGTCGGTCACAGAAGTCATCCCCCCGCCTGCAAGGGATATCCAGACCTGTGCGTCCCACCGGACCGACAAGCCGGCGCTGACGTCGGACAAGCCGTGAGCGGGCTCGGCCGGGGTGGTAACGCGTGAGGACTTTGACCATCTCATGGAAAATCAGACTGTGGCGCCCGATGTTGTCAAGGTGCTCAAACACAATCGCATGCTGCTGTACCGGCACATTGCCACGCGACTTTCACTTGCTGTAGTCCTGTTCGCCGTGCCGTTCGTGGCGCACCTGTTGGCCTGGGATGCCGTCCTGCCCGCGTTCGGTATACCTGTCGCCTTGTTGTTGCTGATCTTCTTGGTTCTCCGGCTGCGCCACGGGTCACGGCTCGAGGTGTGCGAGAAGGTGTTGCGCACCTACCCTCTGGAGTACCGCACTCGGGTGCTCAAGAAGGAATCCGAGTGGAAGCGCCTCGGCGATGTGCACACCGTGCGGCTGTCCGTGCGTGGGCAGCATGGCGCTCCTTATCTTCGTGCGATCAGCGCCTCGACGGTGCGCGGCTGGCCGAAGGAGGCCGATGATGGCGGCGCCTGGTTCGCCGGTGATATAGCCTTCGGCGGCGTCGTGATCATACCGGGGAGCAACGACATGCTCTTCGTGCAGCCCGCGGATTGGGAGAAGTACGAGCAGGAGCGCACCCAGGCCGCCCCGCAGCGGAAGGCTCTTGCCGAACAGGCTGGTATCACCACGTTGTTGGAGAAGGAGCCGAACATCTTGCTGGGTGGCTGATGGCCGTATTCGGCAGGGCGCATCGCTCGCCCTGAGGGCATGGCGTCGTTGCCTCACCCGGCGTTCCTGTACGCCCCCAGTGGCCGGTCAGCGCCTCCACGAGCAACAGTCCGCGCCCGGGGATCTCGTCCTCGTCGGGGTCCCGTACCTCTCGTCGGCCCTCGCCGACATCGCCTTTCAGCCTCGACACGTGGAGTGCCTTCCTCGACCGTCCGGGGTGATCGACCGCACGGAAACACGGGCGACACGCTTGCGATCATCCGTGGCGCTCGGCAGGCGGCGCCTGCTGACGGCAGCCGGTGCCGTCCAGCGTGGTTGGACGCCGGAGCTGCAACCGGTTGTGGCCGGGCTGGTGCCCGGGTCTCCTGAGGCCGGATCGATCGGTCGGGGGAGGTCGGTCCAAGTCAACTTGACGACTCTTGTACGGTCTGTTTGCTGCTTCATGACATGATCGACCCATTCGACTGCCCGTTGTCATTTGCTGATGCGACCGTCGACACGCAACAGGAGGCCTGCGTGGGGGACCACTTCAAGACCGACATTGATCAGCTTGCCACTTTCACCAAGGACCTCAAGGAAGCCAACGACTGCCTTGAGCAGGTGCGGACGGCTCTGCAGCACGTGCGGGCCGACCAGATCGGGACGCCGGAGCTGGACGAGGCGTGCGACACGTTCCAGGAGCGGTGGAAGTACGGCAACGAGCAGATCAAGGATCGCATCGCCAAGCTAACCGAGGGCCTCCAGAAGAATACGGACAACTACCGCGAAGTCGAGACCTCCCTGGAGGAGAGCTTCAAGCGCGCCGCTGCTGCGGGGAGGTGATTGCGATGGCACAGAATCCGTATGTGAACCTCGGGTGGAATCCCGTGCCGGGGGAGCCGGGGGAAGTCGAGAAGCTCCGCACCCAGCTCGTGAATTCGGCGAGCGCTCTGCAGACTGCCTACCAGAAGATCGACAAACTGCTCGGCGAATCCAGCTTCTGGGAGGGCGACGCCGCCCTGGGCTTCCGCGAGGCCCTCGACGGTGACCTGCCGAAGTACATGAAGGACGCCCACAGGTCCCTGACCCTCGCCGCCGGCCACCTCGGCACGTGGCACGGAGGCCTGACGAGCCGCAGGGAGTTGGCGCACAAGTATGACGCCGAGGCGGCCGACCACAAGGGTGAGCTGAAGGCCGCCAACTCCCGGCACGACGTAGCCAAGCAGGACCCCGACCTGAAGCTCGCGGGACAGACCTTTGAGGAAGGCCCTGAGCTGGAGACCGCGCAGGCCCGCCTGAACGCGGCCACGGCCCGGCTCAACGACGCCGTCACCGCGGTCAACAAGGCGCAGGGCGCCCTCGACGACGTGATGTGCAAGGCACGGGAGTTGGAGGGAACGCACGAATCCGAGGCGCGGGACCTCGCGAAGAAGTTGAACGACTCCACGAAGGACCTTGCGCCAGAAGAGCCGGGGTGGCTGAGCAAGGCGCTCGGCTGGGTCGGGGACAACCTCACCAACATTCTTGGTGTGCTTGGTGCGGTGGCGGGTCTGCTTGCACTGTTGTGCACAGGGCCGTTCGGGATTGCGATGCTGCTCGCCGCGAGTGCACTGAGCGTGGCCACCATGGCATCGAGGCTTTCCGACCCCAAGGTGCGGGCCTCGCTGAAGGACGGGTTCGTCAAGGGCGAGTTCGACGCGGACTTCTGGGAGAACTCGGTCGGACTCGCCGGCGATTTCCTCGGCGCTGTGCCGGGTATCGGGGCGGTATCACGTGGCCTCAACGGCGCTGTCCAGTCGACGCGCTTCGCGTCCGAGGCGGTGACCGCTGGGCAGTTCCTCGGTCGCTTCGCGGACGATACCGCCACCGCTGCGGGAAGGATCACGGCCTCAGGCGCGAACCCCTTCGGAGATCTGGTTGTACGGGCCGTCGGCGGCGGCCAGGGGCTCAAGACGGCTGTGGAGTTCGCCTCCCCGGTGGCCGGAGTGGGCACGGCCGGATTCGGACTGGCCGCCGATAACATCGACGCTCTGAACGACGGTAAGGGGACAGCCACCGCGATCGACACGGGGCGCGCGGGTCTGTTCGACGGCCCGGCCGCGGTCAGTCTGATCGGCAACACAGTGAGGCTGTTCGGATGAAGCAGAAGTCCATGAACCCCCCGCTGCGGCTGTTGATCGACGAATCGGCCCGGGACCCGAGTGCGAAGATCTGGTACGCGTTACCCAGGGGATACGTCGATGTCCCGCTCGACGCCCTTGATGCGGAGCCCGGATCGGAGTACGAGGCTCAGCTCGACAACGTCATGGCGCTCATCGCCGACTGCGCACCCGAGTCGGAACGCGCCCGGTACGTGGGGGCGCTGCGCGACGTGCGGTACATGGTGCGACAGATGCAGAGCGAGGGCGTCATCGGCTGCTCGCTCGGCATGCACCACGCCGACAACGGTTCGTCGGCCGTCTCTGTGGTCACTGTGGCGCTGCGTGATATCGAGTGGGCGCCGCCCAAGCTCACGGTGGTCCGAGCGGTCTCTTTACGCGAATGCTCGGAGAACGTGGCCTTGTTGGCTCTTCCGGGTGGTCGGCCCGGAACGGTGTCCGACACCCTGGTCACTATGCCCGCCATCGCTGGCAATCCTGCGCAGGAGCTCTACCAGTGCAATCTCTATATCGCGGCGCCTTCAGGCGTACAGCTCGCCGTCCTAACGCTGAGCACAACGGCCGTGGGTTCGCGCAAGCACTACCGGGAGTTGATGGAGGGGATCGCGTACACCGTTTCTTTCAGCAACCCCATGCCGGAGATCGAGCGCGCCGCGCGCGACGATGGCGCCGGTGGCGACATCAGGGACTGCATCACCGCCGATTTTGGATGACCGCATGAGCATGAGCAAGTGCGCGGCGGCCTACGAGGGCACTGTCGCCTGGGAGACTCCGGGAACCTCCAGTGCCTTGGGCCGCTGGGCTGCACTGCAGCTGGCCAAATTGGTGGGCTGGTCCGCGCTCTGGTGGGTGTTCGTCGCGGTCACGGTGGTCGTGCTTCCCGTCTGGGCGGCCGCCCTCATGGCCCTGCCACTGGCAGTGACCGGATATCTGGCGGTCATGGTGTCACGACGGCTGAAGAAGGTCTGGTTGCTGCGACGCATCCTGACCGTCTACCCGTGGCGGCAGCAGCCCGAAGCCGTGCGGCTGAAAGGCAAGTCCGCCGTCTTCGTCCTGCCGAATCCGGACCGTCCGGAGAAGATGGTGTCGCCCAAGGAACCGGGCAACCTGTTGAAGCTGTGGGACCGCGTCGCGCGCAAGGGCTTCCACGAGGAACTCTGGTACGCAGGCGATCCCCGTTTCGCCTGTGTGGTGGCTCGGCCGGGGCTGAAGTCGCTCAGTTACGTGGTCGATCCGGTCGCCTGGCACCCCCGCACCTCCCCCCGCCGCAAGGGTGTCAGCCCTGAAGCCCGCCGTCGCGCCCGGGCCATCGGCGCACGCGTCGCCGACTGAGGCACGAGTATGCGGTGGCCGGCCGGCTGGCTGGTCGGCTGGCCGGTCCGGACCGTGGCCAGGAGCCGTAGGGCTTCCCGTGATCCTGTTCCGATCGCCATGGCCGCGGAGCCACAGACCCTGGACTTCATCTCCACATGGGCAGTCACACCCGGACTGCGCACCGGGTCCGGCATCCTGGTTTACTTGCGCCTTATGAGGGAGCTGCGACACGGTCGGTGCAGTGTGAAGTCGGTGCCGAGGGACGGCATGAGGTGCGACCGTGAGCTGGTCGAGAGGTACGACATGGGAGAGGGCGCGTAGTGACGCAGCCGGAATTGACGCCGCTCGCACCGATCACGACGCTCCCCCAACCTGGCGTCATGGGCCGTGCTCTCGGGGGACTGTTCTTCGGTCTCGCGCTGGTGATCTTCGGCGTCGGCCTTTACAACGCGTCCCACGCCGCCGGCGTCGTCGGCACCCATGGCACTCTGACCGTGGAGCGCTGTTGGGTCGAACAAGGTAGCCGCAATTCCAGCGACACCACGGTATGCGGGGGGACCTTCAGGTCCGACGACGGCAAGGTCGTCGACGACCAGGCCAGCATCCGGGCGAAGGTGAAACCGGGTAGCAAGGTTTCCGTGCAGCTGGGGACTGGGGGCCGGTACGTGAAGGTCGGCTTCGGGGAGACGACCCGGTGGATCGCCATGTTCTTCCTCGGCTGGCTTGTGGCGGCGTTCGGCATGGCGTTCGCCGCCACAGGCATGTTCCCCCGCAGCGGGATGCAAGTGGCCTTGATCACCCGGGCGATATCAGGAACCAAGGTCGGCACGGTGCGAAAGTGGTTCGTTCGCGGAGGCCTCGCCGGTGCTGGTGTCTGCCTCCTCCTTACACTGCTGGCCTGGCTCCTGAGCTGAGGGCGGCTACACCGCGGGATTGTCGTAGCTCTGCCCTGGCTCGGGAAAGCTTTTCAGGGCGACGCTGAGTCTGCCGACCACCAGTCCACTGGCGGTCGTGGCCACATCCACGGCTTGCTGGGCAGCACTGTAGGCTTCGGTGATACGCCCCCACGTCTTGATCATCTCGGCGATCTCCAGAGCAGCAGCCGCATAGCCCACGACGGCACCCACCCCCGTCTCGGCCAGCAGTATGCCCGCCGCGAGCTCGACCTCCGCGATGATTGCCTCATCCGCCAGTTGTTCAAGCAGGCCCTTGATGAGGTCTGCGCCCCTGGCCACAGCCAGGCCGACTTCCTTGTACGCGCTCTGAAGCTCCTTCAGGTCCCCGTCCAAGGCGTCGATCTTCTTCGCCAGTTCATTGAAGTAGACGTAGGCGGCATCGGCCGCGTTGCCGTTCCACGTCGCGTCCAGCTCTCTGTTCCCGGACTTCAGGTTCGTTGCCACGTCCTTGGCGAGACTTCCCGTGTTCGCCCACATCTCGCCGCACTTGACGTACGACTCCCAGTCACCGGTGAACCAGGCGATGGCCTCTTCCAAGGGATTGAAGCCGAAGACCAACTCAATCGTCGAGAGCGCCCATTCGCTGGGACTCAGGATCACTCACCGTGCTGACGGTGTCGCCAACAATTCCCTTCGAGAACTCCTCGGGCTGGCTGGGTGCTTTAAGGTTGTGGACAGGTTCGACAGTGTCTGTGAAACTCATGTGAGTGAGGTCTCCAGATGCGTCAGCGCTTGCTCGGCGGGTAGGTGGCGTCGAGCTTTGACGCCTGGTCCTGATCGGTTGCGCGATAGTATTCCGCGGACTTCGACAGCTCCTTTGCGCTGGCAGTCAGGAGGCCGTGAAGTCGAGTGACCACGTCGTTGACCCCGTCCATCGCCTGCGAATGCATGCCGGTTGCCCATAGGAACAGCCCCTGCCCGGTGACTGCGTCCATATCGCCGTACTTCTTGATGTACTCCTGCGCCTGATGCACGTCTTCAGCTGCACGCTCCACCTGGCGGCTGTACCCATCAAGGTAGTCCGGCTTGACCTCGAACGTCATTCCTCACCCCGTCACCATGCTTCCGATCTACAGCCGCCAGCTACTCTAGCGCTGTCCACAAACCCCCACGTGAGGAGCAGTGCGCATGGATGAACGCGAGGTCGGAGACGAGGAATTCCTCGACATCGCCAAGGACCCGGCTCGGGCCCGGGCGTTGCGCAAGTCACTGCAGAAGCTCGCGGGGAGCGGGGACGAAACCTTGCGGGAGATGGCCCGCGAAGTGCTGGCCGGCAGGGTCGGGTTGCGCCAAGCGATGCGGACGGGAGCCTACCGTGAGGCGTTGCATGAGAGGGCCGCACTGGGAAAGCGTGCGTACGAACAGATGAGCGCTGAAGAGCGCCGTGCTGCAGAAGCCGAGGGTCAGCGGCAATTGGACGAGTACCAGAAGGAGATCGACCGGGAGCAAGCTGAGCGGCAGGGGGAGTTGGGGACGGGCAAGAAGGGGGCGGCAGCCCGACACCATAGCCGTGGCTGGCAGCTGTGAAGCGTTCTGGTGCCGGAAGAGCCGGGGGCTGAACTGAGCAAGGCGCTTGGCCGGGTCGGGGACAACCTCACCAACATTCTTGGTGTGCTGGCTGCGGTGGCAGACCTGTTGGCGCTGTTGTGCACAGGGCCGTTCGGGACTGCGCTGCTGCTTGCAGCGAGTGCGCTCAGCGTCGCCACCATGGCATCGAGGCTCTCGGAGCCCAAGGTGCGTGCCTCACTCATGGGCTGTTCCACCAAAGGCGAGTTCGACGCGGACTTCTGGGAGAACTCCGTGGGTCTCGCTGGTGACCTAGTGGTCCCGGGTGCCGGGGCCGTGGCACGTGGCCTCGACGGCTCTGTCCGGCCGAGGCGCTTCACTTCTGAGGTGGTGAGCGCTGGGCAGTTTCTCGGTCGTGCTTCCCGTGTGGGCGGAAGTTCCCATGTCGTGTGGAAGCGGTCTCCGCTCGCCTGGCGAAGACGCTGGACGAGCTGATGGAGGAGGTCCGGAAGATCAAGGAGGCCGCAAGTCCTTCCGTACGATCAAGGACGGGCTGAAGGCGGCCAAGGCCGTGCGGAAGATCGGCGGCGTGGGCAACAGGGCCAGGAGCCTCAGGGACCTGGTCCGCTCCCCGTCGATGGAGAACCTCGGAGAGTTCGCGGCCGCCAGGGCACCAAGGCCGTGTATGGCGCCGCGAAAGGCACCATCGCAGGTGGCATCGGATCAGTCCTGGGTGCCGACGGCCCGATGAGCGCCGTCACGGACGGGCTGAGCAAAGACCCCGCCATCGACGCCGTGACCGGCCAGCTCGACGGCCGCTGGAATGAGGCCCCGTACCGTGTGCCGAAGACACGGATCGAGGAGGACTTCGGATGAGCGCCGGCCAGTACGGCCCGCCACAGCCTATTTTCGAGCCGCGCCTGTTCGGCGGCGGTTCCCATGTGCCTTTGATGGCACCGTCGTTGCAGCCACACGAGCGACTGTTCGGCATCGTCGAGGTGAAGCTGAGCGATCTGATCCGCCGTCCCCTGCCCCGCGAGCTGCGGAATGGCAAGCAGTGGACGGGCACGCGGGGCGCGGTGGAGGGCGCCTTCGAAGGTGCCCTCTCGGCCGCGGATGCTGTCGAGAACTTCGACTTCGGCATCATCCGCAGGCTCCGACGCGTCGTGCGCGGGGCCGGTCTTACGGGCGGATGGCAGAGCATGGCCGGCCAGTTCGCGATCGCTGTGCGCACCGGACCCGACACCTCGCGCACCGACTACGACAATGAACGGGCGCTGATGGTCTTCACCGACCGCAGGATCCTGCTGATGTGCACGGTCTCCACCAAGAAGGTGCCCCTGTTCGGCAAGGTACCGCCCGGAACGCCGCTCAGGGAGGCCCGGCGTCTGGGCGAGATCCTGCCGGGACAGCTGCGAAGCGTTGCCATCCGGCACACATCGCTTTCGGAACGCGTGGACCTGCACTTCGCCGACGGCTCCATGGCTGCGGTCGAGGCGACCAAGGAGCAGGCCCGGGCTCTGGAAGCGCTGAGTCAGGGCATCGTCCCACCCCCGCGACGCTGACCCGACGCATCGGGCGTCCCAGTCGGAACGGGGTGTTTCCTGGTGCAGGCCCTGCCCGGTGGCCAGTGCCTTGCGAGGGCGAGAATGGCACGCACCGACGGCCGACGCCATACGGCTGTCCCTGCGGATGAGGTGCGGTCAGGCCTGTCGGCGAGGAACTGATGTCATGAGACGGCAGACCTGGCCCACCCGCCCGGCTGATTCACCGATCGCAGGTCCCCGACTGGCTGGCGCACTGCCAGCCCGAGAAGCCGTCCTGGGGGTGGTCGATGTCGTGATCGAGCTTGATGAACCCGTAGACCACGACGACGGTGAACGCGACGGCGGCCAGCGCCGCCAGCCACAGGACGACCCGTAGCACCGACCTCAAGGCTCCGCGGCGGCCGGGGTCCGGCTCGGCCGCCCGGTCGGGGTCCCGGTCCCGGCGAGCGGCGTTGCTGGTGGTGTGCCGGCCGGTCATGCGCAGGACGTCATCTCGTCGGAGGTGCCGACGACATCGAAGTCCCGGCCCATGCCGACGGTGTTGAGGTGGGCGATGTCGGCCTGCTCGAGGTTCATGCTGGCCGGCCCCCAGCCCCCGGTCGCGTTGGCGCGGTGCTCGCTGGGAATGCCCCAGTCGTAACGCTTCTTGACTTCGACCCGGTACGTGACCTCCCCGTCGTGGACGTAGCCGGTCAGCCGGTACTGGAAGTGGTTGAGCGCGTAGTACCACTCCGTGCTGCTGTCCCCGTCCGCGGGGTTGGGAGCGGTGGACTTCCACTCGGTGGTGAACGGGCCGTCCGGGCGGCCGTGGACATCCTTGCGCAACGTGTCGTCGACGTCCGACTGGAAGGCCGGGATCTGATCCATCATGGTCTGCGGTTCCACCTCGACCGTCTTGCCGCTGCAGTCGAGGTAGTGCTGGATCAGTCCGGCCGCCGTGGGCCAGCCCTTGACCGTGGCGAAGTACGCGCCGACGTTGTTCAGCTGGTTGCGGACCTTGTGGTCCTTGGCGTCCGGTTCCTCGATGTCGAACTTCCGGTTCTCGCTCTCGAAGTTGTGTGCCGTGCCGAAGACCACCTTCAGGCTCTTGGCCAGCCACTCGTCCTCCTCGCTCGCCTGGCCGAGGACCTGGTTCAGCCGCTCCTGGAGGCGGTCAGCGGTGTTCTGGTGCTTCTCGTAGTTCTCGTGCACCTCGGGATCGGCCGGGTCGTCGATGACGCAGAACTCGATCCGACCGTCCGCACTGACCGTCATGCCCTGCTCCAGCGCCTCCTGCTGGATCTCCCGGGCCTGGCGCTGGAGTGCCTGCAAACCCTTGCTCCCGCCGGTGCCCTTGACTCCGTCGACCTCCGTGTCGATGAAGTCGCGCAGCCCCCTGACTTCCTTGTCCAGGGCGTCGATGTCCATCTGCACGCGGTCGCAGAACACCTGCGCCCGCTGACCGGCCTCGCCCTGCCAGTGGTCCTGGTGCAGCTTCTGGACCACGCCGTCGTGGAACTCTGTACGGGCTTCCTCGATCTTGCGGTGGATGGCGTTCCACCTGTCGGCGAACGTCTCCAGCGCGTTCGCGTCCAGTTCCATGAGTTGGTGGAAGGTGACCACGGTGCTGCTGCCTCCGGCTCAGCCGAACGGGTGGGGGGCGTGCGGATCGGCGAACTGCGAGGCCGTCGCGAACTCGTTCCGGTCGTAGGCGTCCGCGCTGTCGCGGAAGTTCTCGGCGGCCTCGTCCAAGCGGTCCGTGACGACCTTGAGCAGGCCCTCCCAGCGGCGCTGCATGTCGTCGACGCTGCCGACGAAGGACCATCCGGGTGCCGCCTTGGCCAGGTCGCCGTCGGCGTCCTCGGCGGCGCCCCGCGTCTTGCGGAGCATCTCGGAGGTGCTCTCGCACACGCCGGCCCTGGCCCTGAGGAAGGACGAGCTGACGCCGACGTCCGGATCGCCGCCCCAGACCGGTGGCGAGGCCGGCGGAGGCGTGGGCGGAGGGCCCGGCGAGGGCGACGGCTCAGGCTGCGGCGCAGCGGTCGTGGCTGGTGCCGATGGCTCGGCATAGGCCAGCCTCGGATCGACCGGTTGGTTCATCGTCGCCTTTCCAGGAGCCGGTTGGCCGGCCCTCACCCCGTGCGGAAGGAACGTTCTTGCTCAGCCTAGGCCAGCAGTCACTTGGCATGCCAGCGACATCTTCTTGACCCGCACGCGGCTGGGTCACGTATCCGCGCCGGAGCTGCACATCGCTCGGCGCGGGACGCGGTCAGGGGACGGCCTTCCTCGCGCGGCGGCAAGCGGAACGGGACCGCGACGCGGTGGCTGCCGTGGAATCGGGCCGCCAACCGTGCGCCGGCAACTTGTCGGTGCGGGCCGGCACTGCCGCCTGCCGCCCGCCGCCTGCCGCTTGCCGCCCGCCGCTTGCCGCCCGCCGCCTGCAAGCGGCAAGCGGGAAGAGGCCGATCGAGCATCTGATCACAGGGTCCGCTCAGCAGCGCCCGTCTGCTTACGGACGGATGGGGACAGCGATTGCTTCGGGCCGTCCCCCCACTGCTTTCGGCCGTACCCCCACTGCTTCGGGCCGTCCCCCCAACGCGGCTACGAACCGTCTGCGTGGACCGCGTAGACGTACCGCTTTCCGACGTACTCGCTGAGGTTCCAGATGACGGACTCGCTGTAGGCCCAGCCGGACGCGCCACTGCTGTGGTAGCTGAGGTCCTCGCAGCCGATGGCCAGGTCGCAGACGGTGGTCGCGGTCGAGTCGCCGGAGCTGAAGGTGCGCAGTGAACCCTTCGTGGACGGGCCGGCGCTCGTCGCCAGGTAGTGCTTGCTGTTGCGCGACACCACTCCCTGAATCTTCTGCTGGGCGACGGTGACGGCTTCGGACGCGGTGAGAGAGGCGACCTGCCGGTTGGTGTAGTCGAGGTTCCAGCGGACCACCTTGGGGGTGGTCGTACCGGGGCCCGTGCCGTTGAAGGTGCCGTCTGTGTAGTCGACGGTCCCGGACAGGGAGTACTCGCTCACCACCAGGCTGTCGGGGCTGCTGGCCCGGTCGAGCCCGATCGTGGTGTAGCGCAGGTACGTCCCCGCGTTGTCGTAGGCGTGGCTCTGGGGCAGGACGTACTGGTACCCGTAGCCGTAGTAGGACCCGTCGGTGTGCAGGCCGCACACATCCGTCTGAGTGGTGGCCACCTTGAAGAGGGTGTTCAGGTCGAACACCCTCAACCCCTTGTAGGTGTCGACGACATAGAGCAGGTTGCCGTACCACATGATGCCGCCGGCGTGCTTGCGGATGGGGTTGAAGGAGTACTCCCCGGTGCCGGTCCTGACCGGCTCGACCAGGAGGACGTGCCGGTACGTCGGTGTGCCGGCGGTGGTGCAGTCGACGAACGTCAGCCTCAGGCCCTTGTCGAGCGCGTACTCGTCGACGCCGTCGTCGTCGGGGTCTGTCTCGAAGTACCAGGAGACGAGGACGACCCTGTTGCTGCCGCCTGCCGGGTAGACCCCGTTGCCGTAGGCGTCGGCGCTGGTCGTGACGCCTTGCGGGATCCAGTAGTCCACCGCCTGGTCGGGGCTGTCCCAGGCGAATCCGGTCGCGAACGCCTCTACGGTGCCGGGGGCGCTCGTGAGGTGGATGGCGTTGCGGTTGGTGTCCGCGATGACGGTCGTCGCGTCCACCTTGGTCAGCTTGGTCGCCAGGCCGGCGGCCAGATCGGCGAACTCGCCGTGACCGTTGGAGGATCGGCTGCTGAGGCTGAACTGCCCCGCGTCGATGGTGGCCGCTTCGGCGACGGTGGGGGCCGTCAGGCTGCCGGCGGCTGCGACGAACGGGGCGGCGGTCAGCCCCTTGAGGATCGTTCTCCGCGTCATGGTCATGTGGCGGAAAGCTATGCACACGTGATCACGCAGCACAACCCGGCTTGCTTCAGTGGCGAACACATTCGGCACGGTCGGCGGAGCAGAAGGGGCCGTCCCCGCACACGCGGGGGCGCCGCCTCAGAAGGTCGGGCGGATGACGGATGCGCGCCGGAGGGCCTCCGTCACGTGAAGAACACCACCAGCAGACTGATGGCGAACCCGGCAACGCCCACCGCGACCAGTACGACGGTGGTGCGCAGGAGGGCCTGGCTCGCCGGCTGGTTGGAGGAGAAGCCGGTGGAGGCGCCGAGGAGGCCGACGGCGAGGGGGATCAGGGCGCCGAACCACCAGGCGCAGCCGACGGCGATGGCGCCGACCCAACCGTGGTCCAGTTTGTAGGAGGTGTCGCCGGTCTTGCGGGCCTGGAGGACGTGGCCGCGCCGGTACAGGGCGTCGCTCTTGAGCTCGGCGTTGAGGTCCTTGACGCTGCCGTCGTCGGCGGTGAAGGTGCCGTAGCACCACCTGGTCCTGGTCTTCTTCCGCGAACTGCTCGACGTTCCCCGGTACTTGTAGTCGACGGTGCAGTTCTCGACGGTGAGCTTGCCCGGTGTGGACGTGGCGTAGGTGTAGGGGCCGAGGAAGGCGCCGAGGGCCAGGAGGACGAGGCCCACGAGGAGCAGGCCCGCGCCGATGAGACGGCCGAGGGGCGTTCGGTCCCCGGATACGGCGGCATTCGTCGCGGCGTTCCCGTGCACTTGGGTCATGAGGGTTCCTCAGGATGGGGATGCGGGCGTCACAGAGCGAGTGAGCATACGAGCGCTGCCAGGGCGCCCAGGGCGAAGATGCCGCCCAGGACGGGGCCGGTTACGGCAGAGGCCGGCAGGCGTTGCCAGGACGCCGTGAAGCCGGGACCGTTGCGTGTACCGAAACCGGTGAGGAGGCAGTAGCTGCCGAATGCCAGCAAGGAGAGGCAGAACGCGAGAATCGCGGCGTCTTTTCCGGGGTCCCGGTCCTGCGGCTGCTCGAAGGTGTCGTCCACTTGCACAACGGGGATTTTCGTCCCGGTCTCGAAACGCGACGAAGTCTGCACTGCCACGTCCTGGTGCGTCGCCCCACCGTGTGCTGCCGCCCAGGTTCCGGTGCAGCTGAATTTCAGCTCCGTAGTACGCCTGTGGGTGCCGTAGTGGTACTTCGTGTGCGCTTCGCATGAAGAAACGGTGAGGGTTCCGTCGGTGCCCTCGCCGGCGAGTTCGCTGCGCAGTTCCGGAATGGTCAGAGCGGCGACGACCGCGGCGACGACCAGCAGTCCCAGCCCGAGGAGTCTTCCCGCCCACAGGCTCCCGGTACTGCCGTAACGCGGCTGTGCTGTCAGCACTGTTGGTCCCCCCGGGCGACTTGACGATCTCTTGACTGACGGGCTGGCTGGGTCGTGCGCGAGGAGTCTAAGGTATCGGCCTGTCGTGCAATACGAACTGCAGCAACGGGGAGTCCGGGGGAGAGCGATGGAGTTCGACACCTTTGACGTTGACACGGCCGTGCTCCGAAAGCAGGGGCAGAACTTCGTCGACCTCGGAGGTTATTTCTCGAAAGCCTCCAAAGGGCTTCAGGACACCCTCGAAGGGTTGGGGGAGCCATGGGAGGACGCGGACTTCGGGGAGCTCTTCGGCCAGATCTACACTCCGATTCGCGACGGAATCCTCACATCGATGGACAGCCTTGCGAAACGGCTCCAGCAGATCGGTCACAATCTGCAGGACATGGCACGTGACTACGACGGATCGGACACGTCGAACAGCGACCTGCTGAACGGGATTTCCGGCCACTTCTAATCAAATACGGGGCTATTGGCATGTCGCTCACACTGCCCGGCGAGCTTGTCTGGGTGCTCGACCTCCTCGGCTACAGCTGGCCCGAGGCCGACGAAGAAGCACTGCACGAGGTCGCCGAGGCCTGGCGGAGTTTCGGCGAGGCGCTCGAAGACATCGAGACGCGGGGCGAAAGCTTCGCCCGCACCGTCGTCGGCGCCAACGTCGGCACGGCCGTCGACGGCTTCAGCAAGTCCTGGGGCGCCTACACTGGGGCGAACGGCGAGGACAGATACATACCCGACGCGAAGACCGCGTGCGAAGTGATCGCCCTCGCCTTCGACGCGGCCGCGGTGGCGGTCCTCACGGCAAAGTTGTCCGTGATCGCGCAGCTCGTCGCCCTCGCCTTGGAGATCATCGCGGCGCAGGCGTCGGCACCCTTCACCTTCGGACTGTCCGAGATCGGCGGGCTGGGCGCGACGCAGGCCACGCGCGTGATCGTCCGGGAGCTGCTGGACAAGCTCAAGAGGGAGGTCATGGAGGCGATCACCAAGGCCATGGAACACGCCTCCATGGACGCTCTCAAGAAGATCGCCAAGGAGCAGCTCGAGAAGATCACCAAGGACAAGGTCGAGCAGTTCGCCAAGGACCGGATCAAGCAGCAGGCCAAGCAGTTCGTCCAGGAGAAGGTGGTCGACGCCGCCAAGGACAAGGCCAAAGAGGCCGCCATCGGAATGGCGCAGGACATCGGCCGGCAGAGCATCGAGACCTACTTCGACGCGCGGTCCGGCATCGACCTCGGGGAGACGGCGGGCGTCGCCAGGACGGCGGCCGGCGAGTACGTGGACGGCCTCAAGAACGAGGTCACCGGGGGAGAGGGGTCGACCTTCGCCGACTACACCGATGTGTCCGGGCACGTCGACAACGCCGTGGACAGCGCGACGGAGAAGGTCAGCGGTGCGGTCGGGGACCGGGTGCAGCGGGGTGTCGACGCGCTCGCTGGGCACAGTGCCCATACGACGCAGGCGTCCGGCGGCGCTGAGGCCACCGCCTCCACGGAGGGTTCCGGCTCCACGGAGGGTTCCGCCGCCACGGATGGTTCCGGCTCCTCGGGCACCATGCAGGCGTCCCGCAGAGCCGTAGCCACCGCCTCCGTGGCGCGCTCCAGCTCCTCGAGCACCTCGGGGAGCACGCACGACTGGGCGCGAAGCGAGTTCGGATGACGCCGCCGCTGCCTTTCACCGACCTCACCGACCCGTTGACCTCACAGACCTCGGCGGACGCTTGACCTCACAGTCTCATCGACCTCGCTCACCTCACTGACCTCGTTTGACTCACTGACCTCACGGCCGGACAGGAAGGACGTTCCCGACCATCCGCGCAACACAGAGGCCGTCCACCAGCGGCTCCACGTGATGCGCCGGGCGGCCGACGACCAGACGTACGCGGAACCCCGGTAGCCCAAGGCCGCGTTCGGCGAGTGGGACGCGCGGCAGCAGGCGGAGCCGGACCGCGAGCGTGCTGACCGGGATGCGCCGGTGCACGGCTCCGGCCGGGGAGGGCGGTCCGCTCCGCGCTGACGTTCGGGGGTGACTTTGCCCGAACGCGAAGTCGCTCGGATACCACAGCACGGTACGGGCGCTTCGGCCCACATCGGTCGAAATAGCCTACGAACGCGCGGAGTTGGGGATTGATCCCGCGCCGAAATCGTCGGCTACGCTGTGCGCCTCGAACTCATGAGTGAGCAGGAGCAACGGGGGTTGCCTTATGTCCACTTGGGTGGACTCGCCATGCCCTGAAGGGCACTCGGGCCGGCCGACCGGGAGCCGACGTGGCTTCTGACTTCTCCCGGCTGATGAAACAGGACTTCTCCGACCTGGAAGCCGCCGCCAAGGGCTGGCGCAACCTGTCGACGACCATGGACTCCCTCACCGACCGTCACCGTCGGCAGGTCACCGGACCACTGCACCAGTCCTGGAAGGGCGACGACGCCGACGCGGCCCTCTTCTACCTGGAGGACGTCGAATCGCGGATCGGCGTGGTCGAGACGGAGGCCATGGCCATCGCCGAGGTCCTGGACACTACGAAGTTCTGGATGGAGCAGGCCCAGACGGACCTCCGCAACGCGGTGCGGCGTGCGGAGGAGGACCACTTCGAGGTCGACGGCGATGGCTGGGTCACCGATCCGACGACCACCGGCCTGCCGCGCCAGGACCCCGACGCACGGGAGATCGTCGCCGACCGCAGTGCCCTGATGGGAGAGCACCGTTCCGCCATCGACGAGGCCCTGACCGCCGCGCACAAGGCGAGCAACGACGGCGCGAAGGCCCTCGCGGAGCTGAACGGTGACATCCTCACCGACCCGCTCAGCCATGACGCGGCAGCCGAATCCGCCCAGGACGTCAAGAACGCGATGAAGGCGGTGGGCGTAGAGCCTCCGCAGATCCCCGACGACGACCCGAAGGCCGCTGCCGAGTGGTGGAAGGCCCTCAGCCCCGAGGAGCGTCAGACCTACACCACGCTGTATCCGAAGGAGATCGGCGCGACCGATGGTCTGCCGACCGACGTACGCGACGACGCCAACCGCACGACCCTTGCCCAGGAGATCAATCTGGCTCAGGAGGGCAACTACGCCGAAGGGTTCCCGGGTGACAGCCTGGAGACGGTCAACAGGCGCCTGAACAACATGCTGGTGCTCAACGAGCGGCTCGACGCCGCGGACGCCGCACCCAAGGGCAAGGAGCTGTACCTCCTCGGCTACGACTCCAAGGACGACGGACGGGCCATCATCGCCATGGGGAACCCGGACACCGCCGCGCACACCGGCATCCTGGTGCCGGGCACCAACACGAACATGGACGCCGTGCCCGGTCAGATCGAGCGCATCGGCAGGCTGCAGTCCGCGGCGGTGCAGCAGTCCAACGGCGAGAGCGTGGCGATGGTCACCTGGCTCGGCTACGACGCCCCCGAGGCTTCCCCGACCGATTTCAACAGCGTCGGCGGGACCGGACGGGCCGAGGACGCCGCTCCAGACCTGCGCCAGTTCGTGGCGGGCATGCACGCCTCCCACGACGGGTCGCCGAGTCACACCACCGTCCTCGGACACAGCTATGGCTCGACAGTCGTCGGTGCCGCTGCGGCGGGGGGCTCCGGTCTGGGAGCTGACGACGTAGTGGTGGTCGGCAGTCCGGGGATGACCGTGGACAAGGCGAATGATCTGCAGATGGACCCGGAGCACGTATGGATCGGCGGGGCGGATGACGACGCCGTAATCAAGCACGCCGCCAATCTCACCCTTGGCCCCGACCCGATGTGGAGAGAATTCGGTGGCAACAATTTCGAAGTCGACACGCACGGCCACAGCGGTTATTGGAACAAGGGAAGCGACTCCCTCGCCAACCAGGGAGCAGTCATCGCGGGGAAGCAGCCCACGGAGGTTCCGAAGGAGGACCTGCCACCGGAGGCTCAAATCGTACCCGGCCTTTAACTCCCTTCTCCGCACGGTACTGGCTGTCTCCGCAGCCCTGCTCCTGACTGGAGGCTGTATGTCTCAAGGTGACGACCCGAACGCTCCGCTGCCCCGGATGGAAAAGGACGCCGCGGTGAAATGGGCCAAGGACTACACCGCGTACATGGCCCGGCTCACCGATGTCGAACTCACCCCCTCGACGGAAAAGGTGAATTTCGAGGCGTGCATCGGGGAGAACGACGAGGTCGCCGAGGACGGCCGGTACAGCCTCTTCTACTACGTCAACTCCCCGGCCCCTGTGACGGAGCACACACGCGTCGTGCGGACACTCCGCCGCGAACTCTCTCAGCGAGGGTACGAGGTCACCTCGTACCGGGAGTTCAAGAACGCTTATGCGTCGGCGGTGTTCAGAGCCCGCAACAAGAAGAACTCCTATGTGGTCTCGGCCGACACCGTCGGTTCCGGCAAGACGGAGCCACAAGAACTCTCCTTCGCCGTACGCACCCCCTGCATGCTCCCACCCGGCGTCAAGCAGCAGCAGTTCTGAACGCCGACGAGGAACCGAGAGGAACCGACGTGTCCCAGCGCACCGACGTCGACCCGGCTGAACTCCGTGCCTCCGCCGGAGCCTGCGACGGCATAGCCCGGGCCATGAAGGACCCCGCCGACAAGGCGGTCAAGGAGACCGGCACGGCGGGGGCCTCGCTCACCGGCTGGTCGATCGGACCCGCCCTGACGGAGATCGCCACCAGCTGGAAGCCCGCTCTCGACGGCCTGCACGCCCGCGT
Organism: Streptomyces sp. NPDC001796; assembly: GCF_042892355.1. NCBI lineage: Bacteria > Bacillati > Actinomycetota > Actinomycetes > Kitasatosporales > Streptomycetaceae > Streptomyces > Streptomyces sp. NPDC001796. Next base: position 151,498 of record NZ_JBIAUC010000014.1, read on the forward strand.
ACAGGCCGGCGGGGACAATCTCAGGTCGTCGGCGAACGGTCACGAGTGGAACGACGAGCGGGTCTCCCGGGACTTCGAGAAGACGGGTACGGACACGGCGACGCAGGCCGCCCCCGGTGAGATGCCCGCGGTGCTGCGCCCGCGTGCGGGCGAGCAGCACCCCGTCCGGCACCCGGGCGCCGCCCCGGGCTTCGACCCGGGCGGCCGGCCCTCCGGCGACGGACCACTGGACCCGCGCACCTCGTACGGCACCAACATGCCGACATACGACGAGACGATCGGCACCCGCCCCACGCCCGGCACGAACGACTTCGGCTGACTGGCTGCACGGGCTGCACCGTGCGGACCTACAAGGCGAGAGCACTTCCCTGACGGGCCCGGCACTTGACCGGCACTTGACGAGCAGTCACATCTGACGGCGCCTGTTGCCGACCACGTAGGCAAGACCCCAAGCCGCGGCCGCAGCGACCACCAGGCCCAGTGGGGAGAACCAGTCGACTCCACCGTGGGCTTCACTGGTCCACCAGGCCTTGGCCGGGAAGAAGGGTTCGGCCTCCAGCAGGTCCATGAGGGCCATGGGCGACCGCTCCCAGGCGAAGACCAGCGGGATGGCGTTGACGTAGCCGAAGAAGGCGCCGAGCGCGGCGATGACGGCCCCACCGATCCGGGCGCCGTTGCTCTGTTGAGCCATCAGGCCGACGAGGGAGCCGACAATCGCGCCGTTCAGCAGCGCGTGCGCCAGGTAGAGGGTGTTGGCCGTGGTGAGCGACTGATCCTTGTACGTGGCCAGGATGAGACCGCTGTAGAGCAGCGAGACGACGACCGAGACGAAGAATCCCAGGAGGACCGCGCCGACCGGATTACCGCTCGCGCTCGGCTGCTGTCCGAAGGGGCGTGCCTGGAACGGCGGTCCGGGCTGCACCGGGTAGGGCAGTTGCGCCGGCGGCGGCCCTGGGACGGGCGGCGGCCCTGGGACGGGCGGCGGCCCGCTGTACACGGGAGCCTGGCCCGGAACGGGTGGCAACCCGGCCTGCACCGGTTGCTGCCCCGGAACCGGCGGCGGCCCGGGCTGCACCGAGGGCTGCCGAGGGGCAGTCGGCGGCCCGAATCCCGGCTGCTGCTGCGGGACAGGCTGGGCGTACGGGTTGGAGAGGTTCTGTGGCGGCTGCGGAGGCTGTGGCGGTGGTTGGAACGGCGGCTGGCTCATGATTCCCCCATGGAGTCAACTGGCAGAAGCAGCAAGTTATCAGTGACATCAGGAGGCGGCAGTCGGACCCGGAGCGAGCTGCGTGAAGGGCTCTGAAGGGACAAGTGCGCCGAAGACGTTCCCGGTTGACGAGGTACCGGGTCGGCCCGACCCGCGCGGAACGTGCCGCGGGCAGGCAAGCCGCGGCGGGTGTGTCACTGCTCCCTGCTGTACACGCTCTCCTCCTCGCCGTCCTCCTGGTCCATCCACCGGTACTCGCCGTTCAGCTCCAGGATGAGGTCGCGGGCCCAGGCGGCGAGGAAGCGGGGACAGCCCCAGACGTCGGCGGACCAGGCGCCTCCGGGCGCGGGGAAGGCGTCGGACGTGTACAGATGGTGGAGGTGTGCCGCGAACTTGCGGCTGTTCCAGCGCCTGATGTCCTCGCCCGGGTGTCCGTCGCCGTGCGGGCAGGCCACCTCTGGCGGCGCGCAATCGACGGTGCGGAGCAGCGCGCGGACCTCACGGCCCACGCCGTAGGGCAGGTCGCGGATCTGCGTGACCCACAGGACGAGAAGCAGCAGGACGAGCTGCTCGTGCGCATCCTGTGCTGCGGGGTGTCGGCGGGCTGCCCACAGGGCGACGTTCTCGGCACGCTCGTCGAAGTCGTCGCCGTCGACGACGTACGTGGTCAACGTGACGATGTCCAGGGTTCCATCGGGCAGTACACAGGTGCTGTCCAGGGCGCTGGTGTCGCGTACGCCGAACTTCGACGCGTGCGCGGTCCGCAACTCCGTGAGTGCCTCGTCGGCGAGGTCGTGCAGGTAGCGCGGGCACAGCCAGGCATCGGGTGGGTACGTGTCGAAGATGTCCCGGAGTTCGGACCGGCCTCCGGGGCTGCGCAACTTGAAGCCGATCTCGGCGATGTCGGCCGACTCGAACTCGGGGTCCGGATGTTCGTCGTCGCCGTGTGTGCAGGCCGTGGGGTCCCCGAGCATCGGCAGCACCGTCTCCAAGCCCTCGATCATCGCGTCGAACACCGACCGCTCCGTGACCCGGTACACGGCGTACCAGCAACTGGCGTGCTGGGTGATGACGTAACCCGCTCGCGCGCCTTTGGTGGAGAGCCAGGCCACGCCGCCCGCATTCACCTCGAGTTCTGTGGCGGGGTCGGAGCCGGGATAGTCCCAGAGGATGGAGGACAGGCTGTCCACCGACGAGGCGTGGTCCTCCGGCACCTCCGCGGGTATGCCGTCGGCCGCGAAGGGGCGGATCGTATCGGCGGTGACACGGGCGATCCCGGAGATGTTGGCCGGGCACAGGTCGGCCTCGCCGCGGGGCCGCCCGGGCGAATCGGCGAACATGTACCGGGCGCGCAGCCCCGCCCAGCCCGGGTCGTCCTCGGCGAGCTCGCCGAGGCTCTGTTCGTACGGGTGCGCGTCGTGTTCGCAACTGCGCTCGCCGAATTCCGATGCAGCGGCCAGCAGCGCCTCGACCGCCGCCTGCTCGGCCTCAGGGCTGGGTCGACCAGCGAGATAGGGGACCATCTCCGCGAGCCCGGCCACCCACACATGCGCTGTCTCACCACCGGGATCGGCGAGGAGGCGGCGTGCGCAGTCGAGCACGAGGGGCTCGGCCTCGGCGGGCTCGGTATGTGCCTGAACGCGGTTCCAGACCTCGAGCAGTTCGGCGGTTCGAGGGTCGGAGGCATCGGAAGTGCGGATCATGTTCCTTGACGACGCACCACCAGCGACCGCGGTTGCGCGGGGCCGTTGGCCGTCGATCGAACTTCTTCATGCGGACCCGGTAGAAGTCGGCTACGGCCGGCAAGCGGACCTCCTGCGTCAGGCCGATCAGACGCGGTTCACGGCTGCCCGGTGCAGCCAGGCCGGCCACTCATCCTGCGAGTCGGGGCTGATCCTGAACTGCCAAAGAAGCAAGGAGACTTCAGGCCGATCAGAGGTTGTCCAGATGTCCGTCGAGTGCTCCCTGCCAACTCGACGAGGCTGCGGCTTCGGGATCGACCTCTCCCGCCCAGGCTTTGACACTGCGGCGGGCATCCCGTCCTTCGTCGCTCCGGAACGGGAAGTCGCTCAGGATGAGCATGCGGTACAGGCCGATGAGCGTCATGAACCGGGGCAGGCTGCTGCCGAGGAGTTCCGGTCCGGCGGCGGAGGCGAGCAGGATGCGACCTGTCCGGCCCTCCAGGACCACGGATTCGGTGAGCCAGTGTCCCAGGAGGTAGGCGGCGCCGCTGGAATGCGGAAGTTCGACGGGTTCAAGACCGGTCTGGTCGAGCGTCACGGTGGTCAGGAAGGCTGGTGCGGTTCCGCCGCCGAGGGCGGGAAAGCCGACTTTGGAGATGATCGCGCGTGCCTGTGGCTCGGTCAGCGCAGCCGGTAGATCAGCGACGGGTACACGGCGCAGGGCGCGGTCGCCGAAAGTGTCGGCGAACCATCTGTTGAGCTCTTCGCCTTGTTCGGCAACGGGGCGGGGCATGGGCCACAGGGCCGTGGAACGGACCGACGGGACGAGAGACCGCTGCCACACCCCAGGCCCTGCCGTCAGTTCCTCGGGGTGCAGAACATCGAAGGCGTACAGGCCCCTTGGCCCGTACGCCACCCAGCGCCCGTCGTCCGCAACTTCGGCTCCGCTACGGGGAATCAGCAGCCCCGGCCAGTCAGGACGGCCCGCTCCGGACGAAGCGACGTATCGCCTGCTCTCGAGGGCGCTGCCCACAGTCCGTTCCACATCTCCTTCGTCACCGATGAACTGGTGGACCACCCTGGGCTGAAGCAACTCCTCACCATCGGACAACCGCCAAATGCGTTCCCGCACCTGGTCGTCCCCCCAGTCGTCGAGGTCGTCAGCCAAGGGCGCCTCGAGTTCCTCCTGGCTGAAGACGCCGCTGTGCTCGCTTGCTGCGACGGGGATGCCCGCATAGGTGCCGAAGTCCACCCCGCGAGTTGGTCCGGGTAGATCCGGCAGGGCTCCCAGCACACCGTAGGGACGCCACTTCGACCATGCGGTGCGCCATGCCAGCGGCACTGGGCTTGCGCACTCGAGCTGCTCGGCCCAGTCACGGCGACCGCGGTTCACGGCTGCCCAGTGCAGCCAGGCCAGCCACTCACTCTGCGAGTCGGGGGTGACACCGTCCCGCTCCAGATAGTGGGCGTCTGCGGCGACACCCCCCACCGGAGGGCCTCCAGGCCACGCCAGATCGACCGCTTGCTGCAGCGAGACGCGATCGGCCACGGCCGCCAGGACGGGCTGCTCCTCGATGAGCTGGGGCAGCATGCCGGAAAGCGCGGCATGGACGGCGAGCGCGCGGCAGGCGTATGTGGCGATCCGCACGTCGGCTGTGCCCGCGGTCGTTGTGGACACCGCGGAGAGGAGGGCCTCGGTGATGGCCAGTTGCTCCGCGCCCGTGATCGGCTCGGCCCTGCGGAGCAGACTCTTGAGTGCGTCCGACGCCAGTCGCACGACAGGGGATCCGTCGGCACCCGGCGCCACGTGGAGGGCATCCGGTCGCTGCTGCACGATGTGGCGCAGGCTGTCCTCGGTGTGCTGTCCACCCAACGCTGTGTCCATGAACTGCCAAACGCGCAAGGGGACCTCACGCAGCTCGGTTGCTGCAAGGGAACGGAGGGCGGGATGCTCGGCGAGCAGCGCTGCAGGAGCTGGGCCTTCGGGCTCTCCCTCCAGCAGAACCTCGTCGGGACGTTCCGGCCGTGCAGGGTCACTCGGTTCGTCGAACTCCAGGACGGGAAGCACATGGCCACGGCCCATACTGCTGAACTCGCCGACGACTCGGTCGATGAGTTCCGACTCGGTCGAGGAGTACAAGGTGCCCGCCCATTGCACATTGGCAAGAAACAGGATCCCGCCCTTGCGAAGACCTGCCAGCGTGTCCTTCAGCGGGTCACCCAGGGGGCGATGCCTGGCCTGGAGACCGAAGTGCGCAAGGAGTCGCCCGAGCACCTGGTCGGCCTGCAAACCACGGCAGTCCAGGAACAACGAGCCGGGCAACTCCTCGTGCAGGCCGGACAGGAGAGCCGTCTTGCCAACCCCCGGCGAGCCGCGCAATGTGAGCTTGGGCGCGTGTTTCGGCGGGCTGGCCAACCAGCTCACGATCTGCTGATCCACTTCCTCGGCAAACACTGTGCATCACTCCGATCAGACCCGGCCGATCAGGGTACGTCAGCGCTCGCGGCGAGCTTCATCCAGACTCTCGCGAGTTCCCCGCGGAAGCGGTGCATATCGGCGTTGCGGGCATCCACGGCCTGCTGCCGAACCCTCTCGATCTCGGCGGCTCGTTTTTCGGGCGGAAGACCCTTGATCCTGGCCATCTCGTCGGGAGACAGATCGCCCAGGCGGTATCCGGCACCGTAGACGATCTTCGTCTTGTTCTTCTGCTCAGGGATCGCCGCCTTTTCCTCGTCACTCTTCTCGTGGTACCTCTTCAGCTCCTGGCCGGCGGGGCGCTCGAGTTCATGCGCAATGTAGTCGGAGCAGTTGGCGTAGGCCGGGTGGGTTCGATCACCGCACGGCTCGAACTCCGTATACATGATGGGTGCTTCGTACCGGCCCGGGTGCTCCTGATCGAGTCGCCGGAAGGCTTCGCCGAGCACGGGCTCCGAGTGATCCAGCGGTGGGCTTGAGGAGTCGATGATGTAGTGGGTCTCGGCGGTTCCGTCAGGCTTGTGTTCGATGACCTCCAGAGCCGCGAAGTTCTTACCCGAGAAGTCCGGTCGCATCATGCGGCGATGCTCGCGCATGGCATCGATCTCGGCCTGTGGCCTGCCTTCGTTCACGGCCTGTTCAATGGCCCGCTTCAACTGTGCATCGCCGACGTGCCTGTTCCAGAGCTTGTTGAAGTTGAGCCGTTCTCGTCTGATCTCCTGCTCGCTCTTTTGCTGATTGCTCTCGTTGAGAGCCTCGCCGCCTTCCGCGAGCTCCTGCGCGTCCTTGTCCGCAAGGTCCTGAGTTGCGGCATACCGGCGGGCGAGAGGAGCTGGATCCAGGTGCTCACCGCGCGTGGCCTGGTGCCGCGAGTGGAGATCGGCGCCACCTGAATCGTCGACGGCGTGCGCATCATGGAATGCACTGCTGAGGCGTGCGATGGCGGCAACCGTCGCAGCCTTGTCCTCCCGCGACATCTCCGCGAAGCCGGGCTTCAACAGCTCGTTGAGCCGGTCCTGGGTCAGCCTGCCGCTTTGGGAAGCCTCCCGGACGGTCTGCAGCAATGGCGAAGGGTCGCCTTCGGCCCAGCTGTGGAGATGCTGGGCGATGGCGTGAAGATCGGTCTGCACCACGTCGTTGGCTCTGCGCAGCAGATTCTGGGAGTCGTCGCCCAGCATGTCATGGTGGACCGAGGATCCGTCGCCCTGCTGAACGACTCCATAACCGGGATGCCCCTCGGGGCCGGCACTGTCCAGTGGGGTGTTGGCAATTTCCCGCGCCCTGGCCAGCTCTGCTGCCCTCTCGGCTGCGGTCTTCTTGGGTTTCTTCGGCTTGTTCTCGCCCTGCTCGTCGTCCTTCTTGTCCTTTTCGCCCTTGCTCTTGTCGTCGCTGCCTGCGGGAGCCTCCGGCCCTCTGCGATCAGACTGAGGATTTCCCTGTACCTCCCGCTCCGGGCGAGAAGAAGCGGCAGGAGTAGAGGCGCTGGGTGCCTGGTCGGTCGAGGGGCGATGATCTGCTGAACGTGTGTCGCCTGATTCCTTCTGCCCGGGGCTCCCGCTGGTCGGCTGATCAGCAGGCATCGATCCTGCGCGGGAGTCGGGAAGGGCGGCTTGTTGGGGGCTGCGGTCGATGGTCGGATCGTTCGGCGCCGTACGCGAGGCGGACGGGACCGCGTCATCCGAGACGGTTCGCATATGAGCGTCATCGGAGAGCGAGGTCGGTGAGGGCGTCGTCTGCTCGGGGGCCGATTCGGTGGCACCGGGGGTGAGTGTGACGGTGCCGCCGGTTCGAATGCCGTTGTCCGACGCCGACGCGTCGCCCTGTGCAGGTGATGTGGCTCGGTTGTTTCTGCTCTCGCCCTGGGGGTGCACGGAGGCCGAGTCCGTGGTCCCTGTTGCGTCGGAAGCCCGTCCTCCTGAGGTCACATGGGATTGCCGTGAGTCGGCGTGGGACGTGCCTTCTCGGGCTGTATGGGGTTTCCCCTCCGCGGAGCCGTCGGCGGGAGCGCGGTCGGGTTTCTCGCCCGATGGATGCGGCTGGGCCTGATTCTTCTCGGTCGGGCCGCTCGTCGTCTCCTTCTCCTGCTGGGAAGGATCGGTTCCCTCTTGAGAGGTATCCGCCTGCCCCTGGGATGTCCCAGGCCCCTCCTCAGGTGTGTCCGTACCGTGCTCGGCGCCCTCGGAGTCCTCCGCGTGAGGCTGGCTGGTGTCGATCGGGTTCCGGTCGGCGTCCAGCGGGATGTGCCAGACGTGCTCGGCGTTGTCGATGTGGATGGGGTCGTGGCTGACCTGTCCGGTCTGGGTGTCGATCCAGACGATGTTGCCGTGGTGGTTGACGGCGTTGAAGGCGTGGCCGCCTCCACCGGGCCAGTCGACCTGGACGATGGCCGCTGAGCCGTGACCGGCTTGCCGGAGGGTGTTGGCGATGTTGTCGGCGGTGTCGGGGTCGCCACCGGGGCCGGCGTAGGTGTGGGCGGCGCCCGTCCAGCGGATCTGGTTGTCGTTCGCGTTGTTCTCGGGGGACCAGACGTCGGGGTTGCCGTGTTCGTCGGTGTCGAGGGTACGGGGCGCCGAGACCTGGGGATTTCCGTACCAGGTCTCGAGGAACGAGCGGGAGCAGTCGGCGCAGTTGTTGCTGCGTCCGGGGACGGTGTTGCCGCCGTCGTTCTGGAGTTGGGACCAGTGACCGAAGGGGTCCGGGAAGCGCTGCGGGGTGCCGTCTTCGTTGTGCGGCACCGCGTCGACCAGCGCCTGCTGGTCGGCGGGGTCGGGTTCGGACAGGCCTCCCGGGTAGTGGTCCAGGTCGGCGCGAATGTGCTCCAGGCTGTCCTGCTGCGGGTGTTGCTGGTGGTTCGGGGTGCCGGGAGTGGCCTGGGGCGAGCCCGGGTGGTGCGGCGTGGCAGGCCCTGCCGAGTGCGACGGTGAGGCCGAGGCGCTCGGGGTGTGGACGGGGGTGTGGATCGGGACCGCCGTCACCTGGTGGTGCTGTTGTTGCTGTTGCGGGTTGCTGGACGGTGCGTTCTGCGAAGGCGTGTTCGGCTGTGCGGCAGGCTGCTGTGGAGCGTTGGGGGTGCGGGGCGTGGTTCCGGCGGGCTCCTGGGGCGGCTTGTTGGGGGCGGAGCCGGTGTCGGTGCCCGGCCGGTTCTGGGCACCGGACGTGCCGGGTGTGCTCTGGGCGGTGGGGCTGTCGGCGGGGCCGGGCGGGGTTGAGGAATTCGGGGTACGGCTGCTCGGACTCGAGGAGTTCGAGGTGCCGTTGCTCGGTGTCGATCCTCGCTCGGACCCGGTGCCGGCCGAGGTGGAGGGCGTCGTCGTGGAGGTGCTCGCGGTGGGCGGGTTGGTTCTGGGGGGCGACGACTGGGACGGGTTCTGACTCGGGGTGCTCGTGCTCGGGTTCTGGCCCGGAGTACGGGTAGGGGTGCTGCCGGCCGGGTCCGTGGTGTTGCGGGGGGCGGTGCGGTCCCCCGGGGCGGTACCGGGGGTGTGGCGGGGTGTGGTGCCGTCGCCCGGCCTCGTGCCGGGGGTGTCGCGGGGGGACGTACGGTCACCCGGCGTCGTACCAGGCGTGTTGCGCGGCGTGGTGCCGTCGCCCGGCGTCGTGCTCCCGGGCGTGCGCTGGGTCGGTATGCGGCCGTCCGCTGTACCGGATACCCGGCCGTCGGCCGTGCCGGATACCCGGCCGTCGGCCGTGCCGGATACCCGGCCGTCCGCCGTGCCGGATACCCGGCCGTCCGCCGTAGGGCCCGGAGTGCTCCGGGGTGTCGTCGGAGACGTGGGGCTCGGGGTGGAAGCAGGTCCGGTTCCCGTGGACGAAGCCGTGCCGGAGGTACTGGCGGAAGGGGTCCTCACCGCACCCGAGTTGGCGGTCGGACTGCTCGGGGTCGCTGCGGGCGAGGCGCTGCCGGATGTACTCCCGCCCTGGTGCGAACCGGCCACGCCGCCCGTCGTGGAGGGCGCGACAGGAGGCGTCGGGATGGCCGAGACGCCATCCGCACGGCCCCCGCCCCCGGTGGCCGCAGGGGACGGATCACTCGTCGTCGGTGTGGGTGCGGCACTGGAGTGGGTGGGGACGCTGGCGGCCAGACTGTCGATCGACGTGCCGATTCCGCCGCCGCTGCCGCCTTCCGCCGGGGATGTCGTACCGCTGGAGGAGGCGTGGCTGGGTGCGGCGTGCGGTGTCGGTGAGGAGATACCGGACGGGGAAGAGCCGCCGCTGGTGCCGGTGGGTCCTGACGTGCTGGGAGCGTTGGGCGAGCCGGTGGCGTCCGGGGCGCTGTGTGATGGTGCGCTGGGGGAGGGGTCGTCGAAGTCCGACAGCGACGTCGTATGCCTCGGCGTCGGGGTGTCCGAGGTGGAAGGATCGTGCCCGGTGTCCGACCCGGAGCTGTCGGAGCCGGGGCCTGCACCAAGATCCGGCGTGCCGATGCTGTTGCCGCCGGTGTCGGCGGATATCCCGCCACCTATGTTCGTGCCCGGGCCGCTGTCCGAACGCGTCGACGGTGAGGAGTCCGATCCGGACGAGTCGGAGCCGTTGGAGCTGGAGTGGGAGTCGGCGGAGGACGAGTCGGAGGAGGAAACGGACGAGGACGAGTCCGAGGAGGAAGAGTCGGAGGAGTTGTTCGAGGTGGAGTCCGAATCCCCGCCGCTCCCCGACGAGTCGGAATCCCCGTCACCGTCGCTCGAGCCGTCCCGGCCCTCACTCCCAGACGCCTCATGCCCGTCGATGCGGCTGTCGATGGCGTGGTGGGCGCGGTGGCCGGCCTTCTCGCCCAGGCTGTCGCGTACGCCCTCGGCGAGGGTCTGCGGGGTCTGCTTGATGGCGTCCCAGGCGCTGTCGGTGCCCTTCTTGACGGTGGTGGCGAGGTCGTAGCCCTCCTGGGCGCCGAAGCCGACGTTGACCGTCTGGCGGATCAGGTCGGTGATGATCGCCTCGATCATGGAGATCGCGGGCTCCTTCATCGCCTCGACGATCGCCTCCAGCAGCGCTTCTTTGAGCTCGTCGAGGAGGCGGCGCACGATCAGCCGGGTGGCCTGGGTCGCGCCCAGCGCGCCGACCTCGGACAGGCCGAAGGTGAAGGGGGCGGCGGCCTGGGCGGCGGCGATCTCGATGGCCAGGGCGATCAGCTGGGCGATCACCGCCCACTTGGCGAACTCGACGAGGTAGGCGCAGGCCTCCAGCACGGTCGCGATGATGTAGGCGGCCTGGGCGGCGTTGGCGAGGTAGCCTCCGGAGCCGCCGCCGTCGAACTTGGCGTAGGTCTTGGTGAACGCGTCGATCGACTCGCCGGCGTTGTGGGCGACCACCTGGCGGGCGCTGGCGTTCGCCGCGGTGTGCAGTTCGGTGACGTCGTCGCCGAACTTCCGCCACAGGGCGGCGCACTCCTTGAGCTTGTCCTCGTCTGCCGTCGGCCAGCGGTAGCCGAGCATCTCGAGAACCCATTCGAGCTCGTCCGGCAGCATCATCGACACAGCAGAAAGCACCCCCGTCAGCCGACACGGCCGTACAACTCCCTCATAGGTCAAGGGACATCACACAGGAGTACAGCCGTCCGCAAAGTTTACGGAATCACGCGCAGGCGATTTCAGGCGTCGCTGTCACAAATCCGTTGCAGGTCCTGACGGTTGCTTCGACATACCCGACCGTCAACGGCGCGCATCGACGAACCGGCCGCCGGCGTTCCTGCGGACGGCGGCCTGGCCTGCGGACGGCGGCCACGGACGGCGGCCGGAAGGCGGGGCGACCCGGAGGGGCAGACCTGGTGCAGACAGCGTGTCAGTCGGCCCCCCACCGGCACCGGTCAGACGAAATAGCTGACCAGGAAGGACACCCCGGCTCCCACGATCCCCACGCCGATCATCCCGAGCAGGACCGGACGCGTCACTCCCCGCCCCGCCGCCTCCCAGGCCTCGTCGTACGAGACACGGCTCGGGCCGAACGGTGCGTATCCCGTGGCCAGGCAGAAGACGCCGAGACCGGTGAGGACCCATCCGCCGAAGAAGGCCCCGAAGAAGCGCCAGGCGCGGTCCATTCCGCCCTGGACGTAGTCGCCGTTCCCCGAGGTGGCCGTCGTCGGCGCGTCCGTCTGCTGCACCGCCAGCTCGGCACCCTTCGCGTACCGATGCCTGACCTGCACCGCCGCGGCCGCGTCCTTGCTCTTGCCGTCATCGGATACGAACGAGCCCTCGCAGCGGACGGGGCGGCGGTTGTTGTGGCTGCTCCGCGAGGCGTTGTTCGGGTAGCTCACCTCGCACTGCTTCACGGTCAGGGTGCCGTGCGTGCCGGCCCAACCCGCCAGGTACGCCCCCTCGTACGCCCCCCAGCCGCTCAGGGCCAGACCCGCGAGCAGGAAGACCAGACCACCCCAGCGCCCGAGGCGGCCGAAGGCCCTGCCGACGAGACCGGCGGCGGGGGAGCGGTCGGTTCCCTTGTCCTTTCCCGTGCTGCGCGTCTGAGCCATGACGACGAAGTCCTTCTCCTCTTCGGCTGATTGGGGGGTCAGCATGGCATCCGTCGATTACAGGAGATACTTCGGGTGTCCGAGGAACGAGGGCAGCGAGGAGAAGCGGACATGGCCAGTCACCCCGAGAACTCACCGACCCCCTACGGCTCTTCGCAGGACCGCGGGGTGCTGGACGAGGCACTCGAACCGGAGCAGATACGTTCGCTGAACTCCGCCCTGCGCAAGCTGTCCGAGAGCGACAACGTCGGCAAGGACATGCAGGACGCGGCGAAGCGGTTGCTCTCCGGCCGGCTCGCCCTGCGCGACGCCCTGGACGACCCCGCCGTGGCACGCTCCCTGGGCGGGGGCCTCGCCTCCCTGCGCGGCCAGTGGGAGTCGCTCTCCGAGGAGGAGCGCGAACAGATCAGGCACGGTGAGCCGCTGACGAGCGGTGATCCGTCCGCGGGGCAGCCCGAGCCGAAGGGTGCGATCGGCGAGGTCTCACGGTCGGGGAGGAAGAGCCAAGGGCGGCACAGCGGCGGGTTCTCGCTGTACTGATTGCGCAACGGCTGATCACCGGCGCTGTCTGCGGTACAGATCGATGGCCGCCGCGTTCGGGAAGTTGGGGACGGTGACAGTCTCGCCGGTCTCCTTGGAGACGACGATCTTGCTGCCGCCGGGCGGAGCGGGCTGAGGCCGGCCGGCGACGTCGGTGACCGACGGGAACTCCGCGTACACCAGGTAGCCGATGTCGAATTCCTCGACGCGCAGCTGGGCGGGCGTGCCGTCCGGCAGCCGGGGCTGTGCATACCGGCTGCGGACGATGTCGAGGGCCTGTTCGGCGGTGGTCGGCGGTGCCGGGCTGTCCGATGTCACGGGTGCTCTCCTTGTTCTCTCAGTTGTCTCAGGTCTCTCAGCGAGGATCTCCGGAGGCTGCTCAGAACAACCCGTGCCACATCTGCTCGACGATCAGTGACCACCAGGTGTCGGCGTTGGCCAGTGCGGACGCGTCGACGGCCACCAGCTGCTCCTGCAGTGCCGCCACCTCCGCGCCCGCCGCGACCGGGTCAAGGCCCCGCATCCGCTGCCGTACGGTGGCCAGCAGCGCCAGGGAACGGGCGAAGGCGGCCGCCGAGACGTTGACGTAGCGGGCCTCGGCCGTGACCGGGTCCACGGCCCACAGGGCGCCGAGGCCGTCCGGCTCCGTCGTCCCGGGCACGCACTGCACCGCGATGACCGCGACCCCGTCGAAGCCGATCCGGGCCAGGTGGGCGAGGGCGCCGATCTTCTCCTCGCCCGCAGGGCTGCGGCGCTCGCGCAGGTTCGTGGCGACGTCGGTGAACAGGCCGCCGGCCGGAGCGGCATCGGGCCGGTCCGCGGTGAAGAACAAGGGAAGGTCGGCGGGGAGTCCGGCCCAGGTGAGCGTCGACCTGGTGGCGTCGGGCAGGGGGCTGTCGGCGACGTCGTCGGCGTCGTAGCGCCGTACGCCCTCCTGGCCGAAGACCTCCGCGAGGTGGTGGCCGAGGGCCACGTCACGCATCGGCTCGGCGGGCGCGACCCGGGCGGGGACCGGGTGGCGGTGCGGGCGGGGCGGCGGCTCCTGGCCGGCGACCCGGTGCAGCATCTCGACCTGCTCGACCAGCGCCGTGACCCCCTCCGCGCGCTCCTCGGGACGGGTTCCGTAGGTCTGCGCGCAGGAGAGCTGGGCGTTCGGGAAGGAATTGAGGAGTTCGGCCGTGTAGCCGCCCGGGAGCAGGCTGGGACGCAGGTCGGTGTGGACGGCGACGACATTGTCGACAGGCACGTTCATCCGCCTCAGCTCGGCCCAGCACTGGTACTCGGCAGGCGGCAGGCCCGGGCCCGAGTTGCGGAAGAGGGTGGTCTCCTCGCCGCCCGCCGGATCGACGTAGGTGAAGACGGCGGTGTTGCCCGGGCCGGTGACCGGACGGGCACCTTCGGGCGTGTTGGCGCCCTGTACCGCCGCCTGCTCGTGGCTGGTCAAGGGGAGGCTCCTTCGAGATGGCTGGTCCCACGGGTGAGGACGGGTGTGGCTACGGGGTGGGACAGGGTGTGGCTACGGGTGGGGACGCGGTGTGGCTACGAGGCTAGCGTCGCGTCGGTCGGATGGATGCGCAGGGCCTTCGCCCCGCGCTCGGTGGCCAGGAGGAGGATTCCGTCCGGGGAGAGGTCGGCGGCGGTGAAGGGTGTGTCGGAGATCAACGCGGCCACGACCTCCTCCCTCGCCCGGTCCCAGACACGCAGGTAGTCGGCGCCTCGGCTGAGCCCGAGCGGGGCGGCGGTGCGCTCCTCCTCGGAGGGGCGCAGGATCCGTGCGGGATCGGTGCCGCCCAGGTCATCCGGTTGTACGAGGCCGCGGACGAGCACCGCGGAACTGCTCGCCTCCTCGGACTCACCGATCGGGCGCGCCCCGGGCGTGCCCGCGGGTACCGCGAGGACGGCGACGGGAGTGGCCGGCCCGTCCGGGCTCGGGAGGCTGCCGACGGTCACGGCACTCACACCGGCGACCGGCAGGCTCCACAGGGTCCGCCAGGGCAGCTCGAGGCCGAGCCGGTGTACGGCGTCGGCGTACTCCGGCAGGCCGTCCTCGACGAACGCGGTCTCCAGCAGGGCGGCGCGCAGCACGGCAGGGGCCTGCGTGCGGGTCAGCAGGGGAGCGGTGCGCAGGTACGTGCGGGCCGGCGCACCGAGCGCCTCCACCGGAACGGCCTCGATGGCGGCGCGCAGCGGTACCGGGTCGGCGTGCACGAACAACCCCGGGTCCGTGAGGAGTTGGGGCAGCAGCCCCGCTTCCAGGGTGTGACCCGAGATGTGGTCGCGCACATAGGGGTCGGCCTTGCTCCAGTCCTGTTCCGGCACGGCCTCCAGCAGTGCCATCGCGATCTGCGTCTGAGCGGCGCGGACGTTCGGCAGCCCGGCGCGGACCGCGTCACCGATGGCCGGGTGCAGCAGCCGGAGCAGCGTACGCCCGCCGTCCTCCTCTTGGCCCTCCGGCTGCACGAACGGCCCGGCGAGCAACATGCCGCCCGCGATGGCCTGGCTCATGTCCTGCCCGGCGACCGCGCTCGCCAGTCGCTCCCACAGATGGACGGGGATGCCGTCGGCCTCGGCCAGGGCGAGCGGTGCCAGCATGAGCCGCAGGGTCCGCGGGTCGGCGCCGAGCCGTCGGGCGTGCAGGTCGAGGGCCTCGCCGACGGACGTCGGCAACCGGCTTTCATCGGCCGGGTCGAAACCCTCGGGAGCCATCAGGGCGCAGTTGACCGCGAGTTGGACGACCAGTGGACTGGTCCCGGCCCGGCGGGCGACGGCCGCCGCCAGGGCAAGGCGGGCGGCGGGGTCGACGGTGAACGGCAGTTCCGGAGCGCCGAAGCCCGGGTCCAGCACCGCTTGGGCGTGCAGCACCAGGCCCTCGGGGTCGGCCCACTCCGACTCGTCGAGATCGATGATCTGCACAGCCCCCGGCGGCAGCCCCGCGGCCAGCTCGGCGGCCAGCGGTCGCGGCAGCTCGGCCAGGAGCCGTACCGTCTCGGTGGCGGCCAGAGGAGCGAGTACCTCCCGGACGAGCCGTGCGGGCTCACCCGTGGCACGTACCGGACCGGCGCGGTCGACGTCGGGTACGACGACGGTCACCGGCTCGTCGAGGGCGGCGAGCTCCGCGTACACGTCCTCGGTGCCGGCAGCGTTCAGCTCGTAGTGGTCGGCGAGCAGCCACAGGACCTGGGCCGCGGTCAGCCCGTCGGCGGCCGGCACCGCCGGGGCCGGCAGCTCCGGCGGCACCGTCGACGGATCCATCTCGTCCAACGGCAGTCGCTTGCGGAATTCCGGCTCGCACAGCATCAGGAACCCGGTGAGCAGCCGCGAACGGCCGCTGCCGGAGCTGCCGGTGAGCGCGACCACGCGTGGAGCTCCGGGCGCGGCCGCGCGCCATGCGGCGAGCGCGCGCAGCGCGGCGGCTCGGCCGCCTATGTGAGGGTGCGGTGCGTAGTCCTCGGTCGAACCGGTCATGGATCCCCGTCCTCCGCCATCACGGACGCCTTCGCCTGCGACGACGATCTTAGGCGCCGATGGGCGGGATCCCGGCCCGTGTGGCACCGCGACGTTCGACCGGATCGTCCGCCCCGCCGACGCGGACCGCGAACTTGCATTCCTGTACGGCCGGGGGGCTTTGCAAGGTTGAAGGCTGTCCACCCTGCGGGCCAGCCGGCCGGTCCTGGCGAACCCCGCCAACCGCCACCGCACCGTCAAGCTCGGTCGAAGAGCCCATCGGCCCGGCGCCGCGCGTGACGCCCTGCACGCCGGGAGCGGTTCGGTCTGCGGCCCTGGTCGTGGACCGAACCGCTCCCGTGCGTCGGCCGGCGCCACGGATCCTGGTTGAGGGCGTTGTCGGCGGTGGGTGACAGGATGGCCGCATGAGTGAGGAGCCGGACGCCGTACTGGCCGACCCCGCACGGCTGTTGACCGCCGACCGTGCCGAGCTGCGCGCCCACCTCGCCGCGGGGAGTGCGGCGGAGAGCGTGGGGCGCGAGGTCTTCCTGCAGGCCTAAGCCATTTTCGGCGGCGCGGACGTGGCGCCCGCCGAGTTCGCCTCCTGGTTGCACTTCGCGGCGAAGGCGACCGGCCACGAGGAGTACGCCGAGCGGATCGCGACGGCCGAGCCGCGGATGCCGTGGCGCACCGTGTGGGCGTGGTGGCGGCCGGCCAACTGGTTCATGGCCCACCCGAGCCGAACGGAGACTATTACCGGCTCCGCCGCCGCCTGTACGAGGGCCGGGAACTCATCGAGGTGGTCGAACAGCGCGGCCCGCTCTGGCTCGACGCCCAGACGGGCCGGAGGACGAAGGTCCGGGACGAGGGAACGCCGGCAGAAGCCCCTCGGCCGCCGGAGACGCTTGACGCACCCGAGCTCCACAACTGGGACCTGACCGCCCCGGAGAGCTGGCAAGGCGCCGTGGTGTTCGGCGCCGAGGGCGGAAGGACACGCCACCTGGTCGAGGACGCGCACGGCGTGGCGATGCTGGAGACGGACGCCGAGGTGCTGCGGGACTGGCCGCGTGGCGAGGGGATCGACCCCACATCGTCCGAAGAGCCGCCGCCCGGCCCCGAGCCGGCACAGCGGCGGCCCACGGGCCCGCTGACCGCGGCACGGCTCGACGACGCCTTTGGGGAGCGGCACATGGTCCGCATACCCGAGGGTGCTCTGCCCGAGGGACTCGAACACCGGGACAGCAGGCGGCACTTGCGGGACCTCGGCCTTCCCGCGTGGTGGAGCTGCAACGGGGCCGAGTACCAGACCCATTCGGCCGACGCCATGCGACCACCGGACGACGGAGCCCTCTGCCCGGACAGCCTGCCCAGCGGTGTGTCCGCCACCGACCTGATCGCCTTCGGCACGTGCGACTACGGCGAGCTGTATCTGCACCGCCAGGACGGATCCGTGTACATCCGGAGCCGGCTCGACGGCCCGAAGAATCGGGTACTGGTGCCGCTCGCACCGGACCTCGATGTGTTCACCCGCATCCTCGAGGCCGTCCATCGCTACAGCAACGCCTGCTGGCACCCCTATCCGGTGGAAGAGGACCAGGAGGCGGTGGCGCAGGTGTTCCTGGGAGAGATCGACGAGCTGGCCCCAGGCCTGCTCGACCGCACGACGCCCAGCGGCACGGTGTGGAGCTGGCTCCACGCGGGCATCACCGAACTGGGCGTGGATGGCTTCTAGCGCCCCGGCAGGCAACGTACGCCCGTCGAGGAGCGGGGTCCGGTGCGTGCTTCCTGACTACGGGTCCCTCATGCCTCTTGGCGTCGACGCAGGTGGTGCGGCCCCGTAGGCATCTCCACCTGCCCGTCGTACTCGGCGGTGGTCTTCCGCCAGATGTCCACCTGGTCGGCCTCGTTCTGCTCGTGGGCCACGCCCATCTTGGTGAAGGCGATCCCCATCCCCGCCAGCCGCTCCGCCAGGCTGCCCATCGACTGGTACATGCCGTCGCGCAGGCCCTCGTAGGCGACGCCGAACTTCTCGCCGATGTCGTCGTCGCCCCACGGTGGGGTGTCACCCTGCTCCAGCTTGGTCAGCCCGTCCTGCAGGCTCTTCACGGCCTTGGAGAAGTTCTGGCCGACCGTGAACATGTTGAAGCCCTCGGTCTTGAGGACCTTCGGGTCGGAGTCCATGTAGTCCGACGACACAACTGCCCCCCGTGGCTCGCCTTTTCGTTGGCAACGACACCTTAGCGGGTGATGTGCCCGTAGGAGAGGGGGCGGTACCCATGCGGGTACCGCCCCCTCCGGCTGCGGTGGCCGGCCCTCAGAACCGAGCCGGCAGCCACCCCGTCTGGATCAGCTGTCCACCGCGCCGCCGCGTGTGGAAGTACCCGCGTCCGGGCGGAAGCTGCGACGGCGTGATGTTGCCGAGAAGCGCACCCTCCGTCCGGTCGCCGGACAGCACGATGCCCTGGGCGCCGAGCTCGCGCATGCGCTGCATCACCGGCTCGTACAGCGACCGGCTCGCACCGCCCGAGGCGCGCGCGATGATGACGCGCAGACCGATGTCACGGGCGAAGGGCAGGTACTCCAGGAGCGGGGACAGCGGGTTCATGCCCGTCGCCACCAGGTCGTAGTCGTCGATGATGACGAACGCGTCCGGGCTGCTGTACCAGCTGCGATTGCGCAGCTGCTCGGGTGTGACGTCCGGGCCCGGCATACGACGGCTCATCGAGCCGGCCAGGCCCTCCAGCGTCTCCGCCAGGGCCGGCGCCGACGCGCAGTACCGCGACAGGTGGGAGTCGGGCACACCCTCCAGGTGGGCACGCCGGTAGTCACCCATGACGATCTTCGCCTGGTCCGGCGTGTAGCGCTCGGTGATCTGCTTGATGAGCAGCCGCAGCACCGCCGACTTACCGGACTCGCTCTCACCGAACACGATGAAGTGCGGGTCCGTCTCGAAGTCGACGAAGACCGGCGCGAGCGACGACTCGTCGATGCCGATCGCGACACCGCGGTCGGGGTGCTCGAACCCCTTGGGCAGCCGGTCCGCCGACAGCATGGTCGGCAGCAGCCGCACCGCCGGCGCGTGGCTGCCCTGCCAGTTGTCGTTGACGCCCCGGACGAGGATCTGCGTCGCCTCGGACAGGTCCTCCGTCGCCGAGGAGCCGTCGACCCGCGGCAGCGCCGTCATGAAGTGCAGCTTGTCCAGGCTCAGACCGCGGCCCGGCATGGTGGCGGGGACGTTCTGCGCGACCTTGCGGTCGATCTCCGACTCGGTCGGGTCACCGAGCCGCAGCTCGATGCGGTTCTGCAGCATGTCCTTGAGCGCGGGCCGCACCTCGGTGTAGCGGCTCGCCGTCAGGATCACGTGCACACCGAAGCCGAGACCGCGCGTCGCGATGTCCGTGACGGTCGCCTCGAGCAGCTCGTAGTCCGTCTTGAAGGACGCCCAGCCGTCGATGACGAGGAAGACGTCTCCCCAGGGCTGGTCGGGCAGCAGACCCGAGGCCCTGCGCTGCCGGTACGTCTGGATGGAGTCGATGTTGTTCGCGCGGAAGTACTCCTCGCGCGCGTTCAGGATGCCCTCGACCTCGCTGACCGTGCGGCGCACCTTCTCGGCGTCGAGCCGGTTGGCGACCCCGCCGACGTGTGCCAGCTCCTCCATCGCGATGAGACCGCCACCACCGAAGTCCAGGCAGTAGAACTGCACCTCGGTGGGCGTGTGGGTGAGGGCGAACGACGAGATGAGCGTGCGCAGCAGGGTCGACTTGCCGGACTGCGGACCGCCGACGAACAGACCGTGGCCCGCACCGCCCGAGAAGTCCCGGTACAGCACGTCGCGGCGCTGCTCGAACGGCTTGTCCACCAGGCCGACCGGCACGTTGAGCCGGCCGAGCGCCGTGTACTCGGGCGCGGTCAGGCCGCGCTCCGGAGTGACGGCGAGCTGGGGGAGGAGCTGTTCCAGCGAAGGAGCCTCGTCGAGCGGGGGCAGCCACACCTGATGGGCCGGCGGCCCCTGGTTGACCATCCTGTTCACGATGACGTCCAGGACGGTGTCGGCGAGCGCGTCGTCCACCCTGTCGTCGGCGTCCGGTTCCTCGACCACCGGCTGAGGGGGCAGCGCCACCGGCCCCGCCGTGAACAGCGCGGGCCGCAGCTGGGTGGAGCGGTTCACCCGGGACGGGCCCTCGCCGTGGTAGGGCCCCGACACGTACGCGGCCTTGAAGCGGACCATGGTGTCGGTGTCGTACCGCAGATAGCCGGAGCCGGGGATCGACGGCAGGTGGTAGGCGTCCGGGACACCGATCGCCGTACGCGACTCGGCGGCGGAGAAGGTGCGCAGACCGATCCGGTACGACAGATAGGTGTCCAGACCCCGCAGCTTGCCCTCCTCCAGGCGCTGCGAGGCGAGCAGCAGGTGCACACCCAGCGAACGGCCGATACGGCCGATCTGGATGAACATGTCGATGAAGTCCGGCTTCGCGGTGAGGAGCTCGGAGAACTCGTCGAGCACGATCACCAGTGAGGCCATCGGCTCGAGAGCGGCGCCCGCCGCCCGGGCCTTCTCGTAGTCGTGCAGATTGGCGTAGTTGCCCGCCGTGCGCAGCAGCTCCTGGCGGCGCTGCATCTCCCCCGTGATGGCGTCGCGCATACGGTCGACGAGCGTGAGGTCGTCCGCGAGGTTGGTGATGACAGCCGCGGTGTGCGGCATGTCCGCCATACCCGCGAACGTCGCACCGCCCTTGAAGTCGGCGAGGATGAAGTTCAGCGTCTCCGAGGAGTGCGTCACCGCGAGACCGAGCACCAGCGTGCGCAGCAGCTCCGACTTGCCGGAGCCGGTCGCGCCGACGCACAGGCCGTGCGGGCCCATGCCCTCCTGGGAGGCCTCCTTGAGGTCGAGCATCACCGGCTCGCCGTTCTCGCCGACACCGATCGGCACCCGCAGCCGCTCGTGCAGCGTGCGCGGACGCCAGGTGCGCGAGACGTCGACGGACCCCGCGTCACCGATGCCCATCAGGTCGGTGAAGTCCAGGTTGGACAGGAGGGGTTCGCCCTCCTCCGCCGAGCCGACCCGGAAGGGGGCGAGCTGCCGCGCCAGGGACTCGGCCTGCGCGTCGTTCAGCACGTCGGGCTTGCCGGAGTACGCGGACTCGTGGCCGACGAACAGCCGCATCCTGCCCGGCTTCACATAGACCGTCAGGCCTGCGCGCAGGTCCTCCTCCAGCTCACCCGGAGCGATTTCGAGGAAGGTGACGCCCTGGAGCCCTTCACTGCTGGCGAGTTCGGAGTCCGGCGGCACGGTGCCGCCGTCGAGGACGACGATCAGGTGGGGCTGGTCGTAGACGGGGTTCGCGTCCGGGTTCCAGCGGGGCCTGTCGTCCAGCTGGTCCGCCAGCGCCTCCTCCAGTTCCCCGAGGTCGTCGAAGAGGAGCCGGGCCGAGCCCGCACCGTCCTTGGCCTTCGGGTGCTGGCTGTGCGGCAGCCACTTGATCCAGTCCCAGTCCGCCGCCGCGGAGGGGTGCGCCACCACGGCGACCATCAGGTCCTCCGGCGAGTGCAGCGTCGCCAGCTGGGCCAGGGCCGCGCGGGCGTTGCCGTACACCGTGTCGGTGTCTCCGCACAGCGTCACGTGGTAGAAGGCGCGCAGCGAGACGGACACGGGCAGGTCGGACAGACTGCCGTGCGCGTCGAGGAAGGCTTTCATGGCCGCCGCGGTCAGCGGCTCCAGCTCCTCCTTGGGCGCGGTCTCCGGGGCCACGAGCGGGGTGTTCAGCTGCTGGGTGCCGATGCCGATCCGTACGGATGCGAAGTCCGCGTCGGTCGGGCGCCGCTCCCACAGGCGCTTGCCGTCGGCAGCCACCGCCCACAGCTGCTCCGGGTCGGGATGCTGGAACAGCTGACTGCGGCGCTGCAGGTCCGCGGTCTTGTGGACGTCCTTGCGGACCTGCTCGAGATAGCGGAAGTAGTCACGCCGGTCCTGGGCCATCCCGGCACCGCCGCCGCCCTGCCGGGACTTGGCGAACTGGGCGATCGCCATGGCCAGGGTCGAGGCCAGCATCAGCCCGCCGACCACCCTCATGTAGGAGGGGAGGCCCGGCATGAAGAAGAAGCCGACGGAACCCAGCATGCCCATCATGGGCAGCAGGGTCATCAGCATGCTTTCTTCGCCCTCACGGGGGATCTCGGGCGGCGTCTCGAGTCTGACCTCGCCGTCCGGGACGACCGGGGGCGCTATCCGCGGCGGTCGTTTGATGATGACGACGCTCACCGATGCACTCATCCTTCGCGATTGATACGTCTTGGCACCGACGCCCCCGTGTACCGCGACATGTTCTCGTTCGCGCAGGCGTCGTTCGCGCAGACGTCGATCCTACTGATGAGCCAAGTGCGCAAGGGAGTCAGGAGGATGGAGATGCCGAGGGGGTCCTGGGAGAAAAGCGGTGGGCGGGCCCTGCGACCCCCGGCGCAACGGATATGGTGGCGCTCCGCGCCGTAGGAGCGGCGTGAGGAAGTCTTGTCCAACAGGGGGAACAACCAGGTGAGCACGGGGACTTCGACGGGTTTCTGCCGAATCACCATCGCAGCGCCGGACAGCCGTGTCGATGTCGCGCTGCCGGAGGACCTGCCGATCCAGGACCTCTTTCCCGAGATCGTCAGGCTCTCGGGACTGGTCCAGCCGGACAGCAGTCCCGCCGGCTACCACCTGGTACGCCGCGAGGGCCAAGTCCTCGACGCGAGCCGTTCGTTGCTCGAGCACCGGGTCAGGGACGGCGAGGTGCTGCTGCTGCGGACCTTCGCCGACTCGCTGCCGCCGGCCGTCCACGACGACGTGGTGGACGCGATCGCCGCCGCGGTGAAACAGGACATCCGCAGCTGGAACGACAACCTGATGCGGGTGGCCGGTCTTGTCGCCGGGTCGCTGCTGCTGATCATGCTCGGCTTCGTGTTCTGGTTCGCGGACCCGATCCGGCACGACATGCACGGCCTTCAGGGCATCCTCGCCGGCGTGGTCGCACTGGCCCTGACGGTGCTGGCGGGTGTGCGGGCGCGGGTGTACGACGACCGCGGTTCCGCCGTCGCGCTCGGCGTCTCGGCGCTTCCGCACGCGCTCATCGCGGGCTCCGGCGTCATCCCCCAGGACGCGGGCCACGGCCCCGGCAGGATCCAGTTCCTCGTCGGCTGCGTGGCCGTCCTGGTCTTCTCGGTCGTGCTGATCATGCTGCTGCCGCAGGGAGACGCCCCGTTCGTGGCCGCCGCGCTGGCCGCCGCGATCGGCACGCTCGCCGTGTTCTGCGGTGTGCTCACCGAGGCGGAGCCGCGCGAGATCGCCGCCGGCACCTCGGTCGTGGCGCTGGCGGTCGTCGGCTTCCTGCCCGGATGGTCGGCCCGCTTCGCCAAGCTGCCGATCGGTTTCCGCAACCCGGAGGACCTGGCCAGGGCCCGTCGTGAGGGCCGTGAGGGCGACCTCGAGGCCGTCGACGTCCAGCGCATCGTCGCCCAGACCAGCCGGGGTCACGAACTGCTGCTCGGACTGGTCGGCGGCTGCGCGGCCGTCATCATCGGCGCGGGTGGCGCGGTGCTCGGCTTCAGCGACAGCGGCTGGGCCCAGCTGCTGGCCCTGTGCACCGGTCTCGCCGCGATGATGCGGGCGCGCCTCTTCCGGTACACCGCCCAGGTGACGTGCCTGTTCGTGGCCGGTGTCGTCACCCTGGGTCTGCTGGTGCTCGGCCTCGCGATCTCGCCCCCGGCCGGGATCGTCCTCGAACTGCTCAAGGGCAACTCCGGCCCCGTCGACATCAGGACCCTGTGGCTCGGCGCCTCTGTCGCGGCCGGCGTGCTGCTGCTGATCGCGATCGCCCTGATCGTGCCGCAGAAGGGGCTCTCCCCCTTCTGGGGCCGCATGCTGGACCTCGCGGACTCCCTGGTGCTGCTCTCCCTGGTTCCTGTCTGCCTGGCCGTCCTCGACGTCTACAGCAAGGTGCGCAGCGGCGTGTGACACCCCAACCAGCGGCCGGGGGCCGTCGGCCTGCGACCCCGGCCCCTGCCCCCGCCGCCACCCGGGCCGGGACACCGCTGTCCGGCTGGTACGCTGTGTGACGGCCGTATGTGTACGCGCCTCCGGTTTCCCCTGGAGGACGCGCCCAGCGGATCCCCGCCTCCCGAGTCGTGGAAGCTCCCCTGAGACGAAGACCAGGGGCACTCGGTGGCAGCTGAAGAAGACTACGAGGAGTACGCGTGTCGCTCGACGCCGCTACGAAGAAGCAGATCATCGCCGAATTCGGTACCAAGGAGGGTGACACCGGCTCCCCCGAGGTCCAGGTCGCTCTGCTGTCCCGTCGGATCTCCGACCTGACCGAGCACCTCAAGACCCACAAGCACGACCACCACTCCCGTCGTGGTCTGCTGATCCTGGTCGGTCAGCGCCGTCGCCTGCTGCAGTACCTGGCGAAGAAGGACATCCAGCGCTTCCGTACGCTGGTCGACCGCCTGGGCATCCGCCGCGGTGCGGCGGGCGCCAAGTAAGACGCCGTGAAGGGAGCGGTTCCCATGCGAAGGGGGCCGCTCCCTTTGCTGTACGTGCGGACTGTCACCACCGCTTTGTAGTGTGGTAGCAAAACGCAAGACGTACGACACCGTGTGAGGGGTACCTGGACGCACCAGGCGGCACCGCACACACCGAACGAGGAGGAGCGCGCCTCGCCGCCGCCGGTCCTCGGTAGTGGCCCCCGGGGAAGAGAACCCCGGGTGCTTCGATCGAAGACCGGCCCGCACCAGATGGAGCGCTTCTCCGCCACCGTCCCCCTGCCACACGGGCAGCCGGGGACGAAGACGAGGAGAAAACGCTAGTGGAGAACGAGACCCACTACGCCGAGGCCGTCATCGACAACGGCTCCTTCGGCACCCGCACCATCCGCTTCGAGACGGGCCGCCTGGCCAAGCAGGCCGCCGGTTCCGCCGTCGCGTACCTGGACGACGACACGATGGTCCTTTCGGCCACCACCGCGTCCAAGACCCCCAAGGACCAGCTCGACTTCTTCCCGCTGACGGTCGACGTCGAGGAGCGGATGTACGCGGCCGGGAAGATCCCCGGTTCCTTCTTCCGCCGTGAGGGCCGCCCCTCCGAGGACGCGATTCTCACCTGCCGACTCATCGACCGCCCGCTGCGCCCGTCCTTCAAGAAGGGCCTGCGCAACGAGATCCAGGTCGTCGCCACCGTCATGGCGCTCAACCCCGACCACCTGTACGACGTCGTGGCGATCAACGCCGCGTCCGCGTCCACGCAGCTGGCCGGTCTGCCCTTCTCCGGCCCGATCGGCGGCGTCCGCGTCGCGCTGATCAACGGCCAGTGGGTCGCCTTCCCGACGCACAGCGAGCTCGAGGACGCCGTCTTCGACATGGTCGTCGCGGGCCGCGCCCTGGAGGACGGCGACGTCGCGATCATGATGGTCGAGGCCGAGGCCACCGAGAAGACGATCAAGCTGATCGAGGGCGGCGCCGAGGCGCCCACCGAGGAGGTCGTCGCCGCCGGTCTGGAGGCCGCGAAGCCCTTCATCAAGGTGCTGTGCAAGGCCCAGTCGGACCTCGCCGCCAAGGCCGCCAAGCCGACCGGCGAGTTCCCGATCTTCCTCGACTACGAGGACGACGTCCTGGAGGCGCTGACCGCCGCCGTCCGCCCCGAGCTCGCCCAGGCGCTCACCATCGCCGGCAAGCAGGAGCGCGAGTCGGAGCTGGACCGCGTCAAGCAGCTCGCCGCCGAGAAGCTCCTGCCGGAGTTCGAGGGGCGCGAGAAGGAGATCTCCGCCGCGTACCGCTCGCTGACCAAGACCCTGGTCCGTGAGCGCGTCATCAAGGAGAAGAAGCGCATCGACGGCCGCGGCGTCACGGACATCCGTACGCTCGCCGCCGAGGTCGAGGCCATTCCGCGGGTCCACGGCTCGGCCCTGTTCGAGCGTGGCGAGACCCAGATCCTGGGTGTCACCACCCTGAACATGCTGCGCATGGAGCAGCAGCTCGACACCCTCTCCCCGGTGACGCGCAAGCGCTACATGCACAACTACAACTTCCCGCCCTACTCCACCGGTGAGACCGGCCGCGTCGGCTCCCCCAAGCGCCGCGAGATCGGCCACGGCGCCCTCGCCGAGCGCGCGCTCGTGCCGGTGCTGCCGTCGCGCGAGGAGTTCCCGTACGCGATCCGCCAGGTGTCCGAGGCCCTCGGCTCCAACGGTTCGACGTCCATGGGCTCCGTGTGCGCCTCCACCATGTCGCTGCTGAACGCCGGTGTGCCGCTGAAGGCCCCGGTCGCCGGTATCGCCATGGGTCTGATCTCCCAGGAGATCGACGGTGAGACGCACTACGTGACGCTGACCGACATCCTCGGCGCCGAGGACGCCTTCGGCGACATGGACTTCAAGGTCGCCGGTACGAAGGAGTTCGTGACCGCCCTCCAGCTCGACACCAAGCTGGACGGCATCCCGGCCTCCGTGCTGGCCGCGGCCCTGAAGCAGGCCCGCGACGCCCGCCTGCACATCCTCGACGTGATGATGGAGGCCATCGACCGGCCCGACGAGATGTCCCCGCACGCCCCGCGGATCATCACCGTCAAGATCCCGGTCGACAAGATCGGCGAGGTCATCGGCCCCAAGGGCAAGATGATCAACCAGATCCAGGAGGACACCGGCGCCGAGATCACGATCGAGGACGACGGCACGATCTACATCGGTGCCGCCGACGGCCCGTCCGCCGAGGCCGCCCGTGCCACGATCAACGGCATCGCCAACCCGACCATGCCGGAGGTCGGCGAGCGCTACCTGGGCACGGTCGTGAAGACCACCACCTTCGGCGCGTTCGTCTCGCTGCTGCCGGGCAAGGACGGTCTGCTGCACATCTCGCAGATCCGCAAGCTCGCCGGCGGCAAGCGCGTGGAGAACGTCGAGGACGTCCTCGGCGTGGGCCAGAAGGTCCAGGTCGAGATCGCCGAGATCGACTCCCGCGGCAAGCTCTCCCTCGTTCCGGTGATCGAGGGCGAGGGCGACGAGGCCGACGAGGCGAAGGACGACACCGACAAGTGACGTCCCGTGGCTTCAAGGCGACGGCCCGCACCTCTTCGGAGGCGCGGGCCGTCGCCCGTACCCAAACCCTGATCAAAGGCGCGGGCGGCATCGGCACCGTCCGCAAAACCACCCTTCCGGGCGGTCTCCGTGTCGTCA
Organism: Streptomyces sp. NPDC001796; assembly: GCF_042892355.1. Classification (NCBI taxonomy): domain Bacteria; kingdom Bacillati; phylum Actinomycetota; class Actinomycetes; order Kitasatosporales; family Streptomycetaceae; genus Streptomyces; species Streptomyces sp. NPDC001796. The sequence continues at coordinate 178,505 of NZ_JBIAUC010000014.1, forward strand.
CAGAGACGCTGCCCTCCGTCCGCTCCGCCACCTTCGGCATCTGGGCGCACGTCGGCTCCCGCGACGAGACACCCGCGCTGAACGGCGCCACGCACTACCTGGAGCACCTGCTCTTCAAGGGCACGTCCCGCAGGTCCGCCCTGGACATCTCCTCCGCCATAGACGCCGTCGGCGGCGAGATGAACGCGTTCACGGCGAAGGAGTACACGTGCTACTACGCGCGCGTGCTCGACACCGACCTGCCGCTCGCCATCGACGTCGTCTGCGACATGCTCACCGGCTCGCTCATCCTGGAGGAGGACGTCGACGTCGAGCGCGGCGCGATCCTCGAGGAGATCGCGATGACGGAGGACGACCCGGGCGACTGCGTGCACGACCTCTTCGCGCACACCATGTTCGGCGACAACGCGCTCGGCCGCCCGGTCCTCGGCACGGTCGACACCGTCAACGCGCTGACCGCCGACCGCATCCGCCGCTTCTACAGGAAGCACTACGACCCCACGCACCTGGTGGTCGCCTGTGCCGGCAACATCGACCACCAGAAGGTCGTACGCCAGGTGCGGGCCGCCTTCGAGAAGGCGGGCGCCCTCACGCGGACGGACGCCACGCCCATCGGCCCGCGCGCCGGCCGCCGCGCCATCCGCACCGCCGGGCGCGTCGAACTGCTGGCCCGCAAGACCGAGCAGGCGCACGTCGTCCTCGGCATGCCGGGCCTGGCGCGCACCGACGACCGCCGCTGGGCCCTCGGCGTGCTGAACACCGCCCTCGGCGGCGGCATGTCGTCCCGCCTGTTCCAGGAGGTCCGGGAGAAGCGCGGCCTGGCCTACAGCGTGTACTCGTACACGTCCGGCTTCGCCGACTGCGGCCTCTTCGGCGTGTACGCGGGCTGCAGGCCGAGCCAGGTGCACGACGTGCTCAAGATCTGCCGCGACGAGCTGGACCACGTCGCGCAGAACGGCCTGTCGGACGACGAGATCGCCCGTGCCATCGGCCAGCTCCGCGGTTCCACCGTCCTCGGCCTGGAGGACACGGGCGCGCTGATGAACCGTATCGGCAAGAGCGAGCTGTGCTGGGGCGACCAGATGTCGGTCGACGACATGCTGACCCGGATCGCGGCGGTCACCCCGGACGACGTCCGATCGGTGGCGCAGGACATCCTGGGACAGCGGCCATCGCTGTCGGTCATCGGCCCGCTCAAGGACAAGCAGGCGTCCCGACTGCACGACGCGGTCGGGTAACCGCCTGGCGCTCACTGCGGTCGTCAACCACTCCGGTAAGGAAGCAAGAGAGATGAGCAAGCTGCGCGTGGCGGTCCTCGGCGCCAAGGGCCGGATCGGTGCGGAGGCGGTACGGGCCGTCGACGCCGCCGACGACATGGAGCTGGTGGCCGCCCTCGGCCGGGGCGACCGGCTGGAGACCCTCGTCGAGACGGGGGCCCAGGTGGCGGTGGAGCTGACCACTCCGGCCTCCGTCATGGGCAACCTGGAGTTCTGCGTACGGCACGGCATCCACGCCGTGGTCGGCACGACCGGCTGGAACGACGAGCGCCTCGCGCGGCTGAAGGGCTGGCTGGCCGAGTCCCCGCAGACCGGCGTCCTCATCGCCCCGAACTTCTCCATCGGGGCCGTGCTGACCATGAAGTTCGCCGAGGCGGCCGCCCCCTACTTCGAGTCCGTCGAGGTCGTCGAGCTGCACCACCCGAACAAGGTGGACGCCCCCAGCGGCACCGCCACGCGCACCGCCCAGCTCATCGCCGCCGCCCGCGAGAGGGCGGGCAGCGCCCCGCAGCCCGACGCCACGGTGACAGCGCTGGACGGCGCCCGCGGCGCGAACGTCGACGGCGTCCCGGTGCACGCCGTACGTCTGCGCGGCCTGCTCGCCCACCAGGAGGTGCTGCTCGGCGGCGAGGGCGAGACCCTCACCATCCGCCATGACTCGTTGCACCACAGCAGCTTCATGCCGGGCATCCTGCTCGGCGCCCGCCGCGTCGTGACCACTCCGGGCCTCACCTTCGGCCTGGAGCATTTCCTCGACCTGAAGTAGCGAGAAGAAGCAGCGATGCGCGCGAAGATCACCTATGCCGTCACGGCCGCCGTCCTGGTCTTCTACTTCGTCCTGGTCGGCAGCCGCGGTGTGCTCCTGATCGAGAACGGCACCCCCGTCACCGTCGCGTTCGGTGTCGCGGTGCTGATCCTGCCGGTCATCGGGGTGTGGTTCCTGTGGCAGAACACGCAGTTCGTCCGCAAGGCGAACCGGCTCGCCGCCGAGCTCGAGGCGGAGGGCGGCCTTCCCGTGGACGAGCTGCGACGCACCCCGAGCGGCCGGATCGACCGCGACTCGGCCGACGAGGTCTTCGCCAAACGCAAGGCGGAGGCGGAGGCGGCCCCCGACGACTGGCGCACGTGGTTCCGCCTGGCGGTCGCCTACCACGACGCCCGCGACACGCCCCGCGCCCGCAAGGCGATGCAACGGGCCATCGCCCTCCACGACGGCCGCACGGTCGCGTCCTGAGTGCCGTCGGCCGTCCCTCTGCCCTGGGGGCCTGCACAGGCCCGCAGGACGACCAGGCCGGCAGGACGACCAAAGGGGCCGCCCCGCAGTCTGCGGGGCGGCCCCTTTTTCGTTCAGGGCCCTGGGACGGTCAACCCCGCCCGAACTCCGCCGCCCACGCCTCCACCGTGTCCGCCGCCCGGTCGAAGGCCTGGGGGCGGGCCAGGAAATCGGCGTTGTGGCTGGTCAGCAGGGCCTCTGCGGCGGGCCCGCCGCCCTGCCGTACGAGGACCAGCGCCTGACCCTGCACCGTGCGCGGCAGCCCCAGCCAGCGCACCGGCTGCTGCACCGTGCGCACCGAGACGATCTGCTCCCACCGCACCGTACGCGTGAGGAGGAAACCCACTCGGCGCAGCCCGCGCGCGCTCACCCAGACGCCCATCCGCAACAGCCGCAGGGCCCCGGCGATGACGGCCAGCGCCACGCCGAACACCGTGCCCGCGCCCGACGGGGTGCCGGTGAGGGCGATGACGACCGCCGCGAAGAGCACGTACGACGAGAACAGCAGCAGGAGCGCGGCCGTGCCCACCCGCCACGGGCCGGGCCGGTAGGGGCGGCGCCAGCGGGCCCGGTCGTAGTACGGCAGCGGCAGGTCGTCCGCCGCCTGGTCGGAAGCACGGTCGGCCGTCAGGAAGGGCAGGGGCACGGCTGATCCTCACTCGGTGCACGGGGCTGTGACCGGTGAGGCTATCGAGCCGTGTCCCCGCTCACCACCCTCGGGGGCCGACGGGGTGGCCCCGTCCGCCTCTGCGGGTGCCGGGGAGCCTCAGCGGCCGTTCGAGGCCACGGAGTGCTGCGTCGCCGCCGGCGCCTGGTGCGACATGGCGGGCATGCCGATGACCAGGGAGCCCACCAGCCCGGCGACGATGGTCAGCCCCAGCAGCCAGCGCCCGGCCATCTCACCGACGGAGGCACGCCGACGGGGCGGGGGAGTGACATTGCTGCGGAAGGAGTCGGCTTCGGCGAGGAAGGCGAACGGTACGGGCTCGCGCCGACGGAACATGGGGAGTGCTTCTCCTCTTGAGGTTCGTAGGGTCCGATGGACCAGCTGTCTGAAGACCGGGTGACGCGAACGGATCGCCGTCACCAACACAGACGAGCGGGTGCCCGAAAAGGTGCCCTGAATCACCGATTTCGCAGAACTTCGACGGGCTTCGCCGGCGAATGTCGCGGACCGGCACCGAACGCCCCGTTGTCAGTGCCGGGCCGTAGAGTGGGCGGCGCCCGAGCTTGTGATGGGAAGGACCTTCCACACCGTGACCGACACCCCCGCCGACGACCTCAAGCCCAGCTTCCGCAGCGACGTCACCGTCGAGCTGGTCAAGCACAGCGCGGCCGACTCCGACGTGCTGTGGGCCGCCCGCGTCTCCACCGCCGGCGAGCAGTCCCTGGACGAGCTGAAGAAGGACCCGGAGCGCTCCAAGGGCCTGATCAACTATCTGATGCGGGACAGGCACGGCAGCCCCTTCGAGCACAACTCGATGACCTTCTTCATCAGCGCCCCGATCTTCGTCTTCCGCGAGTTCATGCGGCACCGGGTGGGCTGGTGTCTCGCGGGCGACGCTGAGATCACTCTCGAGAGCGAGGCGGGCAACCTGCGCCGGCGCACGATCGCCGAGCTGTACAAGCTCTGGCACCTAGGGGTCGAGGACCGGCTCCCGCACTCCGCAGGAGGTGTCACCTGGCACAGCCGGGCGGGCAAGTGGATGGCCCAGGTCAGGCGCGGTGAGACCAATCACTACCTCGGCCTCTACGAAAGCCGTGAGGCAGCCGAGTCCGCGGTCGCGGAGTTTCGCGAGCAGCACCCCAGCACCCGACTCCGCAAGCTCGAATCAGTGCGCCGGAACCATGTGCGCTGTTACGACGAGGAGAGCCTGCTGGCCCAGCGGGCAAGGATCGTCGATGTGATCGAGTCCGGCGTGAAGCCACTGATCAAGATCACTACGGCTTCCGGGAAGAAGCTCCGCTGCACGGTGGACCACGCGGTGTTCACGCCCGACGGCTGGCGCAAGGCAGGCGAGCTCGCCGTCGGTGACTCGGTCATGGCGGCGGGCACTGCCCCCCGTCCCTCACAGGCCCTGATCCCCCCGAGCCTGCGGCACGGCATCGGCGTATGGACGGCCATGCAGCGGCAGCGCCTGATCAAGGAGGCCGACACCTGTCACCTCTGCGGCCAGGACTTCCCCAGGGAGCAGCTCGCCCTGGACCACGTCATTCCCGTCGCCGGCGACCTGACCCAGGCACTCGACGAGAGGAACCTCGCCCCCGCCTGTGAGCCCTGCCACGCGGTCAAGAGCGCAGGTGAACAGGTATTGGCCCAGCGCGGCGGCAAGATCGCCAAGGCCGTTCCGGATCCCGTCCTCGCCATCGAACAGGATGGCGAGGAGATGACCTACGACCTGTCGGTCGAAGGCCCCTGGCACAACTTCCTCGCGAACGGCATCGTCGTGCACAACTCCTACAACGAGGAATCAGGTCGTTATCGGGAGCTCCAGCCCGTTTTCTACGTCCCCGGGGAGGACCGGAAGCTCGTCCAGCAGGGACGTCCGGGCAAGTATGAGTTCGTGCCGGGCACCGACACGCAGCATGCGATCGTCGAGCGCGCGATGCAGGATTCGTACGTCCATGCGTACGAGCGCTACCAGGAGATGCTCGCCGCCGGTGTCGCCCGCGAGGTCGCCCGCTCGGTCCTCCCGGTCGGTCTGTTCTCCTCGATGTACGCCACCTGCAACGCCCGCTCGCTGATGCACTTCCTCGGCCTGCGCACCCAGCACGAGCTGGCGAAGGTGCCCTCCTTCCCGCAGCGGGAGATCGAGATGGTCGGCGAGAGGATGGAGGCCGAGTGGGCCAAGCTCATGCCGCTCACGTACGCCGCGTTCAACGCGAACGGCCGCGTCGCGCCGTGAGGCACACCCGCGTGCCGGCCGGGTACGGAAGGGCCGGGTACAGATGTACGGGTCAGCCGAGCGAAGTGTCCGTATTGCGGCATTTCGCGAAGTTCATCTAGCCTGATCAAACGGACCCGGTACTGCTTGAACCCCCGAGCAGGCAGTACCGGGCTCCACCTTTGTCAGGACTTTTGCCGACCCCCTAGGGCAGACCACGACCGAAGCAGCGAGTAGCGTGTCATCCATGGCTCCGACCTCCACTCCGCAGATCCCCTTCGGGCGGATCCTCACCGCCATGGTCACGCCCTTCACGGCGGACGGCGCACTTGACCTCGACGGCGCTCAGCGGCTCGCCACCCACCTGGTGGACGCAGGCAACGACGGCCTGATCATCAACGGCACCACCGGCGAGTCCCCCACCACGAGTGACGCGGAGAAATCGGACCTCGTACGAGCCGTGCTGGAGGCGGTCGGCGACCGGGCCCACATCGTGGCCGGCGTCGGCACGAACGACACCCACCACAGCATCGAACTGGCACGCGCGGCACAGAAGGCCGGTGCGCACGGTCTGCTGACCGTCACGCCGTACTACAACAAGCCCCCGCAGGACGGCCTCTACCGGCACTTCACGGCCATCGCCGACGCCACCGACCTGCCGGTGATGCTCTACGACATCCCCGGCCGCAGCGGCGTCCCGATCAACACCGAGACCATCGTCCGGCTCGCCGAGCACCCGCGGATCGTCGCCAACAAGGACGCCAAGGGCGACCTCGGCCGCGCCAGCTGGGCCATCGCCCAGTCCGGCCTCGCCTGGTACTCCGGCGACGACATGCTCAACCTGCCCCTGCTCTCCGTGGGCGCGGTCGGCTTCGTCTCCGTCGTCGGCCATGTCGTCACGCCCGAGCTGCGCGCCATGGCCGAGGCCTACGCCGGCGGCGACGTACACAAGGCCCTGGAGATCCACCAGAAGCTGCTCCCGGTCTTCACCGGCATGTTCCGCACCCAGGGCGTGATGACCACCAAGGCCGCCCTCGCCCTCCAGGGACTGCCCGCCGGGCCGCTGCGCCCGCCCATGGTCGAGCTTTCCCCAGAGGAGACCGCCCAGCTCAAGATCGATCTTGCCGCAGGCGGGGTACAGCTCTGACAAGGACTTCACAACTGAATAGGCAGGACACACGTGCCTGCACCAACATCGACAACTGCTTTTGCACGAACGTCATGCGCGCCACGTGCCCTACAGGTACGTGGCGCGCATGGTGAGGAGAGTCTTTTGAGTCATCCGCATCCTGAACTCGGCCCGCCGCCGAAGCTCCCCGAGGGCGGCCTCCGGGTCACCCCCCTCGGTGGCCTCGGGGAGATCGGCCGGAACATGACCGTCTTCGAGTACGGAGGCCGTCTGCTGATCGTCGACTGCGGAGTGCTCTTCCCCGAGGAGGAGCAGCCCGGAATCGATCTGATCCTGCCGGACTTCTCGTCCATCCGCGACCGCCTCGACGACGTGGAAGGCATCGTCCTCACCCACGGCCACGAGGACCACATCGGCGGCGTCCCGTACCTGCTGCGGGAGAAGCCCGACATCCCGCTGATCGGCTCCAAGCTGACCCTCGCCCTGATCGAGGCGAAGCTCCAGGAGCACCGCATCCGCCCGTACACGCTGGAGGTCGCCGAGGGGCAGCGCGAGCGCGTCGGCCCCTTCGACTGCGAGTTCGTCGCCGTCAACCACTCCATCCCGGACGCCCTCGCGGTCGCCATCCGCACGCCCGCCGGCATGGTGGTCCACACGGGCGACTTCAAGATGGACCAGCTGCCGCTGGACAACCGGCTGACGGATCTCCACGCGTTCGCCCGGCTGAGCGAGGAAGGCATCGACCTCCTCCTCGCCGACTCCACGAACGCCGAGGTCCCGGGGTTCACGCCGCACGAGCGCGACATCTCCAACGTCCTGCGCCAGGTCTTCGCGGGCGCCCGCAAGCGGATCATCGTGGCCAGCTTCGCCAGCCACGTCCACCGCATCCAGCAGATCCTGGACGCGGCCCACGAGTACGGCCGCCGGGTCGCCTTCGTCGGCCGTTCCATGGTCCGCAACATGGGCATCGCCAGGGACCTGGGCTACCTGAGGGTCCCTCCGGGCCTGGTCGTGGACGTCAAGACGCTGGACGACCTGCCGGACCACGAGGTCGTCCTGGTCTGCACGGGATCCCAGGGCGAGCCGATGGCCGCCCTGTCACGCATGGCGAACCGCGATCACCAGATCCGCATCGTCCAGGGCGACACGGTGATCCTCGCGTCCTCGCTGATCCCCGGCAACGAGAACGCGGTCTACCGCGTGATCAACGGTCTGACCCGCTGGGGCGCGAACGTCGTCCACAAGGGCAACGCCAAGGTGCACGTCTCCGGCCACGCGTCCGCGGGCGAGCTGCTGTACTTCTACAACATCTGCCGCCCGAAGAACCTGATGCCGGTCCACGGCGAATGGCGCCATCTGCGGGCCAACGCCGAACTGGGCGCGCTCACGGGTGTCCCGCACGACCGCATCGTCATCGCCGAGGACGGCGTCGCCGTCGACCTCGTCGAGGGCAAGGCCAAGATCTCCGGCAAGGTCCAGGCCGGCTACGTCTACGTCGACGGCCTGTCGGTCGGAGACATCGGCGAGCCCGCGCTGAAGGACCGCAAGATCCTCGGAGACGAGGGCATCATCTCGGTCTTCGTGGTGATGGACTCGTCCACGGGCAAGATCACCGGTGGACCCCATGTCCAGGCCCGCGGTTCGGGCATCGAGGACTCAGCCTTCGGCGACGTCATCCCGAAGATCACGGAAGCGCTCGAACGTTCGGCGCAGGACGGGGTCGTCGAACCCCACCAGCTGCAGCAGCTGGTGCGGCGCACCCTCGGGAAGTGGGTCTCCGACACGTATCGACGCAGGCCGATGATCCTTCCGGTGGTCGTCGAGGTCTGACGCTCACTCAAGTCCGTGTGCGGGTGAACCGGGAGCGGGGGGGGGGGGGGGGGGGGGGGGGGGGGGCCCCGCCCCCCCGGGGGGGGGGGGGGGGCGCGGGGGGGGGGGGGGGCCCCCCACCCCGCCCCCCCCCCCCCCCCCGGGGGGCCCCCGGGCCAGGAC
>NZ_JBIAUC010000015.1:0-177152 GCF_042892355.1 Streptomyces sp. NPDC001796
AAGAACTCGTACCACGACCCGAACAACGCCCGCTCCCGCTCCACCACCAACGGCAACGGATCCGACGAAGTCACCAGTTCACGCAACGGAAACCGGGCCAGCACCGCATCCACCTCAGGCGTCAACGCCGCCGCGAGACGGGAGGCGGCCGGGCGGCCGGTGTCGCGCAGGGCGCGGGCCGCGGCCAGCAGCACGCCTTGCCCGTCCTCCCCTTCGGGGACGCCGGCGGCCGCGCGCTCGTACAGCCGTGCGCCCTCCTCCAGGACGAGTTCGGTGTCCATTCCCGCCGGAATCTTGATCTGCGCATGGTGGCGCCAGGTGCTGACCGGATCGCCCCACGCCTCCACGGCGTAGGTCCAGCGGCCCTCGCTCGGCAGGGAGACGACGGCTCCCCAGCGGTCGGTGCCGGGGGCCAGTTCACGCATCGGTGTCCAGGGTCCCCGGCGGCCTTCGGCGTCGGTGAGGACGACGTTCGCGGCGACGGCGTCGTGGCCCTCGCGGAAGACGGTCGCGGAGATCTCGAACTCCTCGTCGACCACGGCCTTGGCCGGGCGCCGGCCGCCGAGGACGAGGGGGCGTACGTCGAGGACGGGGATGCGTCCGAGGGTGGGACCGGTCTCCGGCGCCGGGCTCGGCCCCGCGTCCGAGGCGGGTGTCCGCTGGGCGGGGGGACCGGCGTCAGTGTGTCGTGCGGGGGTGGTGCCAGGTGCCGGGGGTGCCGGCGAGTGGTGCGTCGGGGGCATGACCGCTCCTGTCCGCGTCAACATGTCCGGGCGGATGGGGTGTCGGAAGGTGGGCCGGCGGGGTTACCGGATGAGCCTTCCCGCAGTACGGGTGGGCATTCCGGCACTTTGTTAACTACTCACGCGTACGTCTACGTTCAAGACCGGCCGCATTCAGTACAGCCAAGAGGACCGGCCCCGCCCGCGACAAGGGGCGAGGCCGGTCAGAGTACGCGTGTCCGGTTAACCGGGGGTCAAGGATTGTCGACCTGGAGCAGCTTGTTGGGCGACCCGATGCCCGCGCCCTTGATCCGCCCGGAGGCCGCCCGCCGTACGAGGGCCTGGCTGACCTGCGCCGGGGTGGCCTTGGGGTGGCGGGCCAGGTAGAGGGCGGCGGCGCCCGCGACGTGCGGTGCCGCCATCGACGTGCCGGAGAGCGTGGCTGTGCCGGTGTCGCTCGCGTTCGAGTCCGAGGTGATCGCCACGCCGGGGGCGAACAGGTCCAGGCTCGGGCCCCAGTTGGAGAAGCTCGCCCGGGCGTCCTTCCGGTCGCTGGCGCCGACCGTGATGGCCTGATCGACCCGGGCCGGGGAGTACAGGCCGGCCGCGAGCCCGTCGTTGCCGGCGGCGACCGCGTAGGTGACGCCGGAGGCGATGGAGTTGCGCACGGCCGCGTCCAGCTGCGCGTTCGCGTAACCGCCCAGGCTCAGGTTGGCCACCGCCGGCTTCCTCGCGTGCTTGGTCACCCAGTCGATGCCCGCGATGACCTGCGCGGTGGTACCGGCGCCGTTGTCGTCGAGGACGCGTACGGCGACGACCTCGGCCTGCTTGGCCACGCCGTACGTGGCGCCCGCGACGGTGCCGGCCACGTGTGTGCCGTGTCCGTTGCCGTCCTGGGCGGTCGCGTCGTTGTCGACGAAGTCCCAGCCGTAGCTCGCCCGGCCGCCGAAGTCCTGGTGCGAGATGCGGATGCCGGTGTCGATGACGTACGCCGTCACGCCCGCTCCCGCCGGTTCGGGCCAGGTGTAGCCCTGGTCGAGCGGCGGGTTCGGCTGGTCGATCCGGTCCAGGCCCCACGAGGGCGGGTTCTTCTGGTAGTGGTCGAGCGAGACCCGGGTGTCCTGGACGACCGAGGCCACGCGGGAGTCGGCCGCGAGACGCCGGGCCTGCCGCTCGTCGACGGTCACCGCGTAGCCGTTGAGCGCGCTGCCGTAGGTGTGGCTGATTCTCGCCCCGTACTTCTCGGCGATGCCCTTGCCGGCGGGCGACAGGGCCTGTGTTCCCCCCTTGAGCGTCACGATGTAGCTGCCGCTGACGGCGCCGGGAGCACCGGCGCCGAGGACGGTTCCTTCCGGGGCCGCCTGCGCGGGCTGTGCGACGGCCGCGAGCGCCGCGACCGTGGCGATGGTGGTCAGACCGCCCGCCCAGCGCAGACGCGTCTCTCTCATCCGTGCCATGACTCGAGTTCCCCTCCCAACTCGGCGCGACCCGCCCGCAGTTCGCGGCCGGTACGCCGCCTGAAGCCTCTCGTGCGGGCGCGAACCACCACAAGGTCGCCTATGCGTGGGGAATCGGCCATATCGGGGGATGGCGGATGTGTAAAAGTTGCGTTGTTTTTCGGTCGGCTCGAAGAGCATGGAGGAGCTTGAGGACGAGGCCGTTCGGGCCGATCGGGGGTACGGGGGCGGAGCCCCCGGCGACGGCCGCCGCACTCCCGGGTGCCTACGAACCGGCGGTAACCGCACAGACGCCGTGCCGCCACAGCGGAGCGCAGCGTACCGTCGGAGACGCTACGTACGTCCTCCGTGAAGGTGGAATTCGTGAAGGCCATCCGCAGGTTCACCGTACGTCCCGTCCTCCCCGAAGCCCTCCAGCCGCTGAGCGACCTGGCGCGCAATCTGCGCTGGTCGTGGCATGCGGAGACCCGTGACCTCTTCCAGTCCGTCGACCCCGAGCGGTGGGCCGTCTCGGGCGGCGACCCGGTGCGGCTGCTGGGGAGCGTGCCTCCCGCCCGGCTCGCCGAGCTGGCCGAGGACCGCCGCTTCCTGCGCCGCCTCACCGCGGCCGCCGACGATCTGCACGACTACGTCACCGGCGAACGCTGGTACCAGTCCGAGGACCGGTCCTCCGGCCTGCCCGCCGCCATCGCCTACTTCTCGCCCGAGTTCGGCATCACCGCGGCGCTGCCCCAGTACTCGGGCGGCCTCGGCATCCTCGCCGGGGACCATCTGAAGGCGGCCAGCGACCTCGGCGTCCCGCTGATCGGCGTGGGCCTGCTGTACCGGCACGGCTACTTCCGGCAGACGCTCTCCCGCGACGGCTGGCAGCAGGAGCACTACCCGGTGCTCGACCCGAACGAGCTGCCGCTCACACCGCTGAGCGAGCCGGACGGCACCTCCGCCCAGGTCTCCCTCGGCCTGCCCGGAGGCCGCCGCCTGAAGGCCCGTGTCTGGCTCGCCCAGGTGGGCCGGGTGCCGCTGCTGATGCTCGACTCGGACGTGGAGGAGAACGACTTCGGCGAGCGGGGCGTCACCGACCGGCTGTACGGCGGCGGCAGCGAGCACCGGCTGCTGCAGGAGATGCTGCTCGGCATCGGCGGGGTGCGCGCCGTGCGCACGTACTGCCGGCTGACCGGGCACCCCGAGCCGGAGGTGTTCCACACCAACGAGGGGCACGCGGGCTTCCTCGGCCTGGAGCGGATCGCAGAACTGTGCGAGGGCGGGCTCGACTTCGACTCCGCCCTGGAAGCCGTGCGCTCCGGCACGGTCTTCACCACCCACACCCCCGTCCCGGCCGGCATCGACCGCTTCGACCGGGAGCTGGTGGCGCGCCACTTCGGCCCGGACGCCGAGCTGCCGGGCATCGACGTGGAACGGATCCTGCGGCTGGGCATGGAGACCTACCCGGGCGGCGAACCGAACCTGTTCAACATGGCCGTGATGGGCCTCCGCCTCGGCCAGCGCGCCAACGGGGTGTCCCTCCTCCACGGCAACGTCAGCCGGGAGATGTTCTCGGGCCTGTGGCCGGGCTTCGACGCCGACGAGGTGCCGATCACGTCCGTGACGAACGGGGTGCACGCGCCGACCTGGGTGGCACCGGAGGTGTTCCGGCTCGGCGCGCGGCAGATCGGCGCCGAGCGCACCGAGGACGCCATGACCGAGGGCGGGCGCGAGCGCTGGGACGCGATCGCCGAGATCCCCGACCAGGACATCTGGGACCTGCGCCGGGTGCTGCGCGAGCAGCTGGTCCTCGAGGTCCGGGAGCGGCTGTACGCGTCCTGGCGGCAGCGTGGTGCCGGAACGGCGGAGTTGGGCTGGATCGACGGCGTCCTCGATCCGGACGTCCTGACGATCGGCTTCGCGCGCCGTGTTCCGTCGTACAAGCGTCTGACGCTGATGCTGCGCGACCCCGACCGCCTGATGGAACTGCTGTTGCACCCCGAACACCCGATCCAGATCGTGGTGGCCGGAAAGGCACACCCCGCCGACGACGGCGGAAAGCGCCTGATCCAGGAGCTGGTCCGGTTCGCGGACGACCCGCGGGTGCGCCACCGCATCGTGTTCCTCCCCGACTACGGCATGGCGATGGCGCAGAAGCTCTACCCCGGCTGTGACGTGTGGCTGAACAACCCGCTGCGTCCCCTGGAGGCGTGCGGGACGAGCGGGATGAAGGCGGCGCTCAACGGCTGCCTCAACCTGTCGGTGCTCGACGGCTGGTGGGACGAGTGGTTCCAGCCGGACTTCGGCTGGGCGATCCCCACCGCCGACGGCGCGGGGACGGACGAGGACCGGCGCGACGACCTCGAGGCCGCGGCGCTGTACGAGCTGCTGGAGCAGCGAGTGGCGCCGCGCTTCTACGAGCGTGGCCAGGGCGGGCTGCCGGACCGCTGGATCGAGATGGTCCGCCAGACCCTCGTCCACCTGGGCCCGAAGGTGCTGGCGGGCCGGATGGTCCGGGAGTACGTGGAACGCCTGTACACCCCGGCGGCCCACGCGCACCGGGCGATGACACCGCAGGCGGCGCGGGAGCTGGCGGGCTGGAAGGCGCGTGTGCGCTCCGCCTGGCCGTCGGTCACGGTCGACCACGTCGAGACGTCGGCCACGACGGAGACGGCGGAACTGGGCACGACGCTGGCGCTCCGCGTCCGGGTCGGCCTGGGCGAGCTGGGACCGGACGACGTGGAGGTGCAGGCGGTGGCGGGCCGTGTGGACATGGAGGACCGCCTGGAGGACCCGACACCGGTGCCGCTGAAACCGGTGGGCGGCCCGGACGCGGAGGGCCGCTTGCTGTACGAGGGGCCCCTGTCCCTGGACCGCACGGGCCCGTTCGGCTACACGGTCCGCATCCTGCCGTCGCATCGACTGCTGGCGTCGAGCGCGGAGATGGGGCTGGTGGCGGCGCCGTCGGAGGAGATGGTGGGGGCGGCGGGGGTGCTCATGCGCTAGCGCCCGCTCGACAACCCGGGGCAGAGGTATCGGCGCCCGACCGGTGCCCGAGGCGCCGATACCGTCAGGTCGGTCGGGCCGGTGATGTGACGGCCCGGCCGAGGTGCCGGGCGAAGAACCGGACCGCGCCGGCGGCCTCGAACCCGGGCGGCTCCTCGTGCCTGCCGGCGTTGGCGTGCGACGTCTTCTCCTTGGAGGCGAAGGCGTGGAACCGCGGTCGTGGTTCGTCGTCTCCGTACGGCCGCGACTACGCGAGTTCGTCCGGATCCGCGCACAGCCTCCGCAGCACCGCCCCGCACCGCCGTGCGTACGCGTGCTGGAACCCCCGTGCGGCTGGTCCGCCCGCCCTCGTGTACCACCTGGCGGGCCGGCTGAAGGCCGAGATCGTCAGCCAGACCGTGCCGTCGCCCGTGCGGTCCACCACGAAGGCCTCCTCACCGCACTCCGGGTGGCCCGGCAGCGTGCCGTACGCCCAGCCGGCGCGGCGGGGCTCCTCGAGCGTCCAGACCACGCGGCACGGGGCCTTGATCATGCCGGCCAGGGTGATGGTGACGTCCACCCCCGGGGCCGCCCTGTCCTCGGTGACCGAGACTCCGACGCCCATCGCCCGGTGCAGCTCCCAGGTCAGAACCGCCTCGGCGGCCCTGTGGAACACCGGTTCTCCCTCGCCGAGGCGAGCACGGACGTGCAGCGGGCGGAAGCCCTCGGGGCAGTGGCCGGGCACGCGGGTGGCGCCGACATCCTCGTAGGTGAAGGACATGCGCCCCAGCCTAGGGCGGCCCCCGGCGTGACCTTCCCGCCGGGGGCCGCCGTGTCGGCGTGCGTGCTAGTTCACGTTCACCGCGGACCAGGCCGCCGCCACCGCGTTGTACTCGGTGCTGCCGGAGCCGTACAGGGCGGACGCCGCGCTCAGGGTCGCCGTGCGGGCGCCCTTGTAGTTCGTCGTCGACGTCATGTACGTGGTCAGCGCCTTGTACCAGATCTGCAGCGCCTTGGCGCGACCGATGCCGGTGACCGTGGAGCCGTTGTACGTCGGCGAGTTGTAGCTGACGCCGTTGATCGTCTTGGCGCCGCTGCCCTCCGACAGGAGGTAGAAGAAGTGGTTGGCGACACCGGACGAGTAGTGCACGTCCTTGCTGCCGACACTGGAGGACCAGTAGTCGGCGGAGCCGCCGTCCTTGCTGGGCTTGTCCATGTAGCGCAGCGGGGTGCCGTCGCCGTTGATGTCGATCTTCTCGCCGATGAGGTAGTCACCGGGGTCGGAGGCGTTGTTGGCGTAGAACTCCACGCCCGTACCGAAGATGTCCGAGGTCGCCTCGTTCAGACCGCCCGACTCGCCGCTGTAGTTCAGGCCGGCCGTGTTGGAGGTGACGCCGTGGCTCATCTCGTGGCCCGCCACGTCGAGGGAGGTCAGCGGGTGGGTGTTCCCGGAGCCGTCGCCGTAGGTCATGCAGAAGCAGCTGTCGTCCCAGAAGGCGTTGACGTAGGCGTTGCCGTAGTGGACGCGGGAGTAGGCCGCCTTGCCGTCGTTCTTGATGCCGCTGCGGCCGAAGGTGTTCTTGTAGAAGTCCCAGGTCACCTGGGCGCCGTAGGCGGCGTCGGCGGCGGCCGTCTGGTCCGTGGACGAGCTGGAGGCCGTCCCCGTGCCCCAGACGTCGTCCGAGTCGGTGAACAGGGTGCCCGTGGACGAGCTGCTGCTGTGCTTGAGGTTGTACGTCTTGTGGCCGCCCCGCGTGGTGTCGTACAGCTGGTAGGTCGACCCGGACAGGGTGGTGTTCAGGGTGACCGTGCCCGAGTACAGGCTCTTGCCGGTGCCGGTCTCGATGCCCTGGTACTCGTACAGCTTCTTGCCGGTGGCCGCGTCGGTGATGACGTGCAGCTGGTTCGGGGTGCCGTCGTCCTGGAGGCCGCCGACGACCGTCTCGTAGGCGAGGACCGGCTTGCCGCTGCCCGCCCAGATCACCTTGCGGGGCGCGCTGTCGGCGGCGGTCTTGTCCGAGCCCGCGGCCTTCGCGACGGTCAGCGCCTGCTTCTCGGCCTTGGCGGGAGCGATCTGCGGCTTGAGCGAGGCCAGCTTGATGGCCGCGCCGCTCGCTCTGGTCACGCCCTCGGTCCTGCCGGACTTCGAGTGGACGACGAGGTCGCCGCCGAGGACCGGAAGGCCGGCGTAGGTACGCTCGTAGCGGGTGTGGACCGTGCCGTCGACGTCCTTGACGACGTCCTTGACGACCAGCTTCTCCTGGGCGCCGAGGCCTATCTGCCGGGCCGTCTCGGCGGCGTTCTCCTCGGCCGTCGCGATGAGCGAGGTGCGGGCCGCGGCGGACAGGTAGGTCGGGGCGGCGGCGAGAGGCGCCTTGCCGGCGGAAGCGGCCTGGGTCTGGGCCGAGGCGTTCGCGGTCAGGCCCGTGGTGAGGAGGGCTCCTGCGGCGACGGCGGTGGCGATGGCCAGCGTGGTGCGCTGGTGACGCGCGTAGCGGGGAGTCACACAAGCTCCTTCTGTGGGGGATTCCGGTCGGCGTGGGGTTACCAACCGGATCGGTTGTGAAGTTGCGGTGCATGTGCGGCAGCGGTGGAAGCGTGACATGCGGTCGCGTACATGTCAGGAGTTCGAAGTGATGTTGGCCGAAAGTCGACTCGTAGGTGAACGTTGCGGGCATGTAAACGGGCGCCGCCCCGAGGTCGCCCACCTCGGTGACGGCGCCCGATCCGCACTGCTCGGGGTGCGGTTTACGGGAAGGTCAGCTTCCAGCTGTTGAGGGTGCCGACGTCCTGCGCAGCCTGGTCCTGGACCTTCAACTTCCAGGTGCCGTTGGCCGTTTCGGAGGAGGCGTTGACCGTGTAGGTCGCCTTGACGTTGTCCGCCGAGTCGGAGGAACTGAAGTTCTTCAGGCGGTAGGAGGCGCCCGAGGGGCCGACCAGATCGATCACGAGGTCACCGCGCCACGTGTGCGTGATGTCGACGGTCACCTGGAGGTTGCTCGGCGCGTTTCCGGTCCTGCCGGAGACGGTGATCGACGATGTGACGGCGGGTCCGTTGTCCGGGATGGAGACCGGGGTCGTGTTCTCGTACGACGTGCCACCGCCGCCGCCCCCGCCCGAGCGCGACCCGACCGCGACGGCCGCCCAGGCGTCCTGCACCGCCTTGTACTCGGCGCTGGAGGTGCCGTAGAGCTCACCCGCCGCGGCGAGCGTGCCGGTGCGGGCGCCGGCGTAGTTGGTGGTCGAGGTGAACTTCGTGGTCAGCGCCCGGTACCAGATCTGCAGCGCCTTGTCCCGGCCGATGCCGGTGACCGGAAGGCCGTCCGCCGTCGGCGAGTTGTAGCTCACGCCGCCTATGACCTTGGCGCCGCTGCCCTCCGACAGGAGGTAGAAGAAGTGGTTCGCCACGCCCGACGAGTAGTGCACGTCGAGGTTGCCCACACCCGAGTACCAGCTGTCGGCGGAGCCGCCGTCCTTGCTGGGCTTGTCCATGTAGCGCAGCGGGGTGCCGTCGCCGTTGATGTCGATCTTCTCGCCGATGAGGTAGTCACCGGGGTCGGAGGCGTTGTTGGCGTAGAACTCCACGCCGGTGCCCATGATGTCGCTGGTCGCCTCGTTCAGACCGCCGGACTCACCGCTGTAGTTGAGTCCCGCGGTGTTGGAGGTGACGCCGTGGCTCATCTCGTGGCCCGCCACGTCGAGGGAGGTCAGCGGGTCGGCGTTGCCGGAGCCGTCGCCGTAGGTCATGCAGAAGCAGCCGTCGTCCCAGAAGGCGTTCACGTACGCGTTGCCGTAGTGGACCCGCGAGTACGCCGCCTTGCCGTCGTTCCTGATGCCGCTGCGCCCGAAGGTGTTCTTGTAGAAGTCCCAGGTGACGGCCGCGCCGTAGTGCGCGTCGGCGCCCGCGGTCGCGGCGTTGGACGTGGTGCCGTTGCCCCAGGTGTCGCTCGACTGCGAGAACAGCGTGCCGGTGCCGGACGTTCCGCGGTTGAGGTTGTACGTCTTGTGCCCGCCGCGCGAGCCGTCGTTCAGCGTGTACGTCGACCCGGACTGCGTGGTGGTCAGGGTGACCTGGCCGCTGTACTGGGTGTTGCCGATGCCGGTCTCGACGCCCTGGTAGCGGTAGAGCTCCTTGCCGGTGGCGGCGTCGGTGATGACGTGCAGTTCGTTGGGCGTGCCGTCGTCCTGGAAGCCGCCGACGACCGTCTCGTAGGCCAGCACCGGCTTGCCGCTCGCCGCCCAGATCACCTTGCGGGGCGCCTGGTCCGCGCCGGTCCTGCTCGAGCCCGCCGCCCGGGCCGCGGACAGCGCCTGCTTCTCCGCCTTGGCGGGTGCGATCGCGGGGGTCAGCGAGGCGACCTTGAGGGCGGCCTGCGTGGCCTTGACGACCTTCTGCGTCGTCCCCGACTTGCTCGTGTCGACGACGAGGTCGCCGCCGAGGACGGGAAGGCCGGCGTAGGTGCGCTCGTAGCGGGTGTGGAGCGTGCCGTCACCGTCCTTGACGACGTCCTTGACGACCAGCTTCTCCTGGGCGCCGAGGCCGATCTGCCTGGCGGTGTCCGCCTTCGCCGCGTCGGCGTCGCGGATCAGCTCGGCGCGCTGCGAGGGGGAGAGCTTCAGGGCCGCGTGGGCGGGGTCGAACTTCCCGGCGGCGGGGCCGGCCGGGGCGGCGCTCGCGGCGCCCGACTGGACGGCGGCGGCGAGCAGCGCCGAGACGCCGACGAGGGCGACGGCGGCGGCGCGACGGGAGGGGGCGTGGGAGGTGCGTCTGCGAGAGGAACTGCTTCTCAACACTGACTCCTTCTGCGTGGCCGCGGGTCGCGCGGCCAGGGGAGACCGGACGGAGGGTGGGCCGTCCGGGCAGAACAGGGGCGGAACGCGGAACCAGGTGCGGGTGCGCAGTGCGTGAAGGGTGTCGCGGCCCAGCGCAGCGGTCGAAGCTGTGGGGTTGCTGTGGAGGGGCCGTGGGAAGCGTGGCAGAGAGCGATGAAGTTGTCAGGATCGCATCAATAGGTTGGCCGGAAATCGTTCGTTGGCCGGTTGGTCACGTCCGATATACGGATCGTTTGCCGGGAATTCGGCGAGGAGGTGGTATGCCCCGATGGCGGCGACCGCCCGTTCTCCCGGTGGCCGTCACCCGGTGGCCGGCACCCGGGTGCCGTCACCCGGCGGCCGGGGACTGCCGTCTCCGTGCCACGTCCGCCACAATGCCGCGTACGCCCCCTGGGCCGTCACCAGGTCGTCGTGCGTGCCCAGTTCCGTCAGGAGGCCGTTCTCCATCACCGCCACCCGGTCCGCGTCGTGGGCCGTGTGGAGGCGGTGGGCGATCGCGATGACCGTGCGGCCCTTGAGGACCGCCGCCAGTGCGCGCTCCGTGTGGCGGGCCGTCGTCGGATCCAGCATGGCCGTGGCCTCGTCGAGGATCAGCGTGTGCGGGTCGGCCAGCACCACCCGGGCCAGCGCCAGTTGCTGGGCCTGTGAGCCGTCCGTGCGGCAACCCGTCGGCCCCAGCTCGGAGGCCAGGCCGTCCGGCAGCTCCCGCACCCAGTCGTCGGCGCCCACCGCGGCGAGCGCCGCCCACAGCTGCTCGTCCGTCGCGGACGGTTCGGCGACCCGCAGGTTGTCGCGGACCGTGCCGAGGAAGACGTGGTGCTCCTGGGTGACGAGGACGACCTGGCGGCGCAGCCGCTCCGGACCGAGGGCGCAGACGGGCACGCCGCCCACCGTCACCGAGCCCTCGGTCGGCGTGTCGATGCCGGCCAGCAGGCGGCTCAGGGTGGTCTTGCCGGCGCCGGAGGGGCCGACCACCGCCAGCCGTTCGCCCGGCCGCACGGTCAGGTCCACCCCGCGCAGCACCTCGCCCCCGCGGTCGTAGGCGTAGTGCACGTCCGTCACGTCGATCCGGTCGTCCGCCGGGACGGCCGGCGTGCCCTCCGGGCCGGCCTGCGGGGCCCGGGCGAGCCCCTCCACCCGGGCGAAGGACGCGCCGCTGCTCTGCAACTGCTCGACCCGCATCAGGATCTCGTCCAGCGGTGAGCTGAACTGCTGCAGATACACCGCGGCGGCCACCACCGACCCCAGGCTCATCGCCCCGTGCGCCTGCAGCGCCCCGCCGGCCAGCAGCACCCCGGCCACCGGGAGGACGTAGGAGACCTCCACCACCGGGAAGAACACGGACCGCAGGGACAGCGTGTACAGGCGCCGGCGCCGGGAGACGTCCAGCGCGTCCCGGCTCGTCGCGATCCGCCGCTCCTGCAAACGGAACGCCTCCACCGTGCGCGCCCCGGACGCCGTCGCCGCCACGATCTCGGCGACCTGGGAGTTCGCCGCGCCCTCGGCGAGGTAGCCGTCCCTGGCCCGGCGCAGATACCAGCGCAGCACGCACCAGACGGGCATCAGAGCGAACACGCCGATCGCGCCGAGCAGCGGGTCGAGCGCGAAGACCGCGCCCAGCAGGAACAGCGCCTGCACGGTGTTGATCAGCAGCTCGGGGCCGGCGTCGCGCAACGTGGTGCCCACGGTCGCCACGTCGGCGGTGCCGCGCGCGGTCAGGTCCCCGGTGCCGGCCCGCTCCACCACGGAGGCGGGCAGCGCGAGCACCCGGTCGACGAACTCCTCGCGCACGCGGGCCAGGGTCCGCTCCCCGAAGCGGTGACCCACGTACCGGGCCCAGCGCGACAGCAGCAGCTGCGCCAGCGAGCACAGCAGGATGCCGAGCGCCAGGCGGTCCACCGCACCGACGCCGGCCCCGGACCGGACCTCGTCGACGATCCGCCCGAGCAGCCACGGACCGGCCAGCCCGGCCCCGGAGGCCGCCGCGTTCAGGGCCAGTACCGCGGCGAAGGCCCGCCCGTCGGCCCGCACGAGCCGTACGGCGGCCCGCCGCACGTCGACCCGTTCGGCCACGGGCAGCTGTCCCCGGCTCACGCCACGACCTCCTCTGCATCGGCGGTGTCGGTGTCCCGCGCCACCAGCGCCCGGTAGCCCGGCTCCGCCTCGAGCAGCCGCCGGTGGCTCCCGGTGGCCGCGACCTTGCCGTCGACCAGGTAGTGGACGGTGTCCGCCCGGTCCAGGACCAGCGGGGAGGTCGTGGTCACCACGGTGGTACGGCCCTCGCGCGCCTCCCGCAGCCGCTCTGCGACCGCCGCCTCGGTGTGCGCATCGAGCGCCGACGTGGGCTCGACCGCCAGCAGCACCTCCGGGTCGGCGAGCAGCGCCCGCACGAGCCGGACGCGCTGCCGCTGGCCGCCGGACAGGTTGCGTCCCTGCGCGTCGACCGCCGAGCCGAGTCCGTCCGGCAGGCCCTGCACGATGTCGTCGGCCACAGCGGCGTGCACCGCCCGCCCGATCGCCGTGTCATCGACGTCCTGCGCCTCACGGGCGCCCGCGACCAGCTCGCGCAGCGTCCCGGCGAACAGGTCGGCCTCGTTGTCGGCGACCAGGATCCGCTCCCGCACCTGTGACAGCGGGATGCCGTCCAGGCGCACCCCGCCCCAGGTCGCCTCCGACGGGACGTACCGGCCCAGGCGGTCGACGACCGCCGCGGTGTCCGCGGGCCGCGCCCCGGCCAGGGCGGTCAGCCGCCCGGGAGGCACCCGCACCCCGGACTCCGGGTCGTGCAGCACGGACGGCTGCGGGGGAGCGTCGCAGGTGCCGTCGTCCGGCTCCGGCTCCAGCCGCAGCAGCCGTACGACGCGCCGGGCCGCCACCACACCACGGCTGAGCTGGTAGCCGCACTCCAGGAAGAACGCCACCGGACGCACGATCACGGCGACATACCCGTACACCGCCACCAGCTCGCCGACGGTGATGTCCCCCCGGGCGGCGAGCCGCGCCGCGAGCCAGGTCACGACGGCGAGGAACAGCGTCGGCAGCCCCACCCCGAGCGCCTGCATCCAGCTGGTCACCGACCCGACCCGGTACCCCTGCTCCCGCAGCCGCTGGGAGTCCCGGCGGAAGGCGTCCGCGAACAACCCCTTCCCCCCGAGGCCGTTGAGGACCCGCAGCCCGCCCGCGAGGTCGCCGATCCGGGCGGTCAGCACGCCCTGCCGCTCCCGGTACTCCGCCTCCGTGCCCTGCAACCGCCCCATCAGCGGTCCGACGATCAGGGCGATCACGGGCACGCCGAGCAGCACGACCGCGGCGAGCCGCACGGAGACCGACAGCAGCAGCCCCGCTACCACCAGGTACGCGACGACCGCACCCACACCGGGGCCCACGACCGTCAGCGCGCCGGCGATCGTCTGCACGTCGCCCACGCCGATCGTGACCACCTCACCGGCCCCGGCCCGCCGCGGCAGCGCGGCCCCCAGCCGGACCGCGTGCCCCACGACCACCTTCACCGTGCGGAAGTTGGCGTCCATCCGCACCCGGGTCATCACCCGGTGCCGCATGATGCTCAGCCAGGCGTTGAACACCCCGACCGAGAACAGCGCCGTTGACCACGCGGCCAGAACGTCCATGTCACCCGGCCGAAGACCCTCGTCGACCGCCCGGGCCATCAGGTACGGCGTCGCCGCCAGCAGCACCATCCACACGCTGCCGAGCAGCGCCCCCGCCACGGCACGCCCCGGCTGCCGCTTCACCAGCCACCACATGTACCGCCAGCCGCCGCGACAGTCGGGCTTCCCGGGATCCTCGTACGCGTCGATCATCGTCCCGTCTCCCCGTTCTTCCGGTTCTCGCCGATCCCGCCGTTCCGCTCACGCCAGGCTGTCCCGCCAGGCCCGGTGCAGATCCGCGAACCGTCCCGTCCCCGCGATCAGTTCCGCCGGGCTGCCGTCCTCGACGATGCGGCCGCCCTCCATCACGAGCACCCGGTCGGCGATCTCCACCGTCGACAGCCGGTGCGCGATCACCACGGCCGTACGGCCCCGCAGCACCGTCTCCATCGCCCGCTGCACGGCCCGTTCGCCGGGGACGTCGAGGGAGCTGGTCGCCTCGTCGAGGATCAGCACCGCCGGGTCGGCGAGCAACGCCCGGGCGAACGCCACGAGTTGCCGCTGCCCGGCCGAGATACGGCCGCCGCGTTTGCGCACGTCGGTGTCGTAGCCCTCCGGCAGCGCGGCGATGAAGTCGTGCGCGCCGATCGCCTTCGCCGCCCGCTCCATCTCCTCGCGGGTCGCGTCAGGGCGGCCGATCGCGATGTTCTCGGCGACCGTCCCGGAGAACAGGAACGCCTCCTGGGTCACCATGACCACCCCGCGCCTGAGGTCGGGCAGCGCGAGGTCGCGCAGATCCACGCCGTCCAGCAGGACGCGGCCGTCGGTCGGGTCGTAGAAACGGGCCAGCAGCTTGGCGAGCGTCGACTTGCCCGCGCCCGTCGCGCCGACCACCGCCACCGTCTGCCCGGCCGGCAGGGTGAGCGAGAAGCGCGGCAGCACCTCGCCACCCGTGCGGTACGCGAACCGGACCTCCTCGAAGACGACCTCGCGGCCCGGCTGGTCGCCCTTCAGCGGCGGGAGCCCGCTCGGGTGGGCCGGCTCCGGCACGGACGGCCTCTGCGCCAGCAGCCCCGCGATCTTCTCCAGCGAGGCCGCGGCCGACTGGTAGGAGTTCAGGAACATGCCGAGCCGGTCGATGGGGTCGTACAGCCGCCGCAGATACAGCACCGCCGCCGCCAGCACACCCAGCGCGAGGGAGCCCTCCGCCACCCGGTACGCGCCCCACAGCACGATTCCGGCCACCGCCGTGTTGGCGATCAGACGGGAGCCGGTGACATAGCGGGCCATCTCCAGCAGTGCGTCGCCGTTGGTCCGCTCGTGCCGCCGGTTCAGGACGCGGAAGTCGGCGTCGTTGGCCTCCTCCCGGCGGAACGCGCGCACCGGGCGGATGCCGTTCATGGTCTCCGCGAACTTCACGATCACCGCGGCGATCGCGGTCGACCGCCTGCGGAAGACGCGTCCCGCCCGGCGCCGGTAGAGCCGGACCAGCCCGTACAGCGGTACCAGGGAGGCCACCGCGACCGCGCCGAGGCCCAGGTCGAGCCAGAGCAGCATCGCCGAGATGTAGACGAACGACAGGATGACGGTGGCCAGTTCCTGGAGGCCCTCGCTGAGCAGTTCGCGCAGCGACTCCACGTCCGTCGTGGACCGCGAGATCAGCCGGCCCGAGGTGTAGCGCTCGTGGAAGTCGATGCTCAGCGCCTGCGCGTGGCGGAAGATGCGGCCGCGCAGATCGAGCAGCACATCCTGGTTGACGCGGGCGGAGGCGATCGTGAACGCGTACTGCAGCACGCCGGAGGCCGCGGCGGACAGCAGATAGCCGACCGCCACCGCGATGAGCGGGCCGTGGTCGCCGTGCCGTAAGGCCGGTACGGCGCGGTCGATGGCGTACGCCACCAGTAGCGGGCCCACCTGCACAGCCGCCTGCTGGAGCAGCAGCAGGACGCAGGTCAGGGCGGTTCGGGCCTTGAGGGGGGCGAGCAGCGAGCGCAGCAGCGCGGCGGTGGCTCCCGGGGGTGCGGGGAGGGCGTCGCGGTCGAAGGGGTCGTCGGAGGCGGCCGGGTCCGGGGCGGGCCCCTCCCGGCCCTGTTCCTCGTCGTTCGGCGCGGTCGTCGTGGGCGCCGTCATAGGACCTCCTCGCTGTCCTGGGAGCGTGCGGGGTCTCCGGACATCAGATGGGCGTACTCGGCGTCGGTGCGCAGCAGTTCCTGGTGGGTGCCGACGGCGGCGATACGGCCGCCGGAGAGCAGGGCGACGTGGTCGGCGAGCAGGACGGTGGACGGGCGGTGCGCGACGACCAGGGCGGTCGTGCCGTCGAGCACCCGGCGCAGGGCGGCCTCCACTGCGGCCTCGGTGTGCACGTCGAGGGCGGAGAGGGGATCGTCGAGGACGAGGAAGCGGGGAGTGCCGACGACGGCGCGGGCCAGCGCGAGGCGCTGCCGCTGGCCTCCGGAGAGGCTGAGGCCCTGCTCGCCGACCTGGGTGCGGGTTCCCTGGGGGAGGGCGTGGGCGAAGTCGGCCTGGGCGACGGCGAGGGCCCGCTCCAGCTCCTTCTCACCGGCGGTGTCGGGGGCACCCATGAGGACGTTGGCGGCGACGGTGGCGGAGAAGAGGGTGGGTTCCTCGAAGGCGACGGCCACCTGGGAACGGAGCTCTTCTCGGGACATGGCGGTGATGTCGACTCCGTCGAGGGTGATACGTCCCGAGGTCACCTCGTGCAGGCGGGGGATGAGTGCGGTGAGCGTGGTCTTGCCACTGCCGGTGGCTCCTACCAGGGCCATGGTCTCGCCGGGGCGGATGTGCAGGTCGATGCCGTCGAGGATCGGCCGGGAGCCGGTCGGTGCGTCGGGGTAGCGGAAGGAAACGTTGTCGAACCGCAGGCCGTCGGGTTGCCCGGTGCCGGTGCCGGTGCCGGTGCCGGTGCCGGTGGCGGTGCGGGTGCCGGTGCGGCCCGGGAGTCGGGACCGCAACTCGGCGGCACGCGGCGCCTCCGGCTCCTCGTCCATGACTTCGAAGTACCGCTCCGTGGCCGTCGCCGCCTCCTGGCTCATCGCCAGCAGGAAGCCGATGGACTCCACCGGCCACCGCAGCGCGAGAGCCGTGGAGAGAAAGGCCACCAGAGTTCCCGCCGACAACCGGCCGTCCGCGACCTGCACCGCCCCGACGACCAGCGCCGCCCCGAGGGCCACCTCCGGCAGCGTCACGATGACCGCCCAGATCGCCGCCAGCAGCCGCGCCTTGGCCAGCTCCGTCCCGCGCAGCGTGCGCGACAGCTCCCGGAACGCCCGGGCCTGGCTGCGGTGCCGCCCGAACCCCTTGATGATGCGGATGCCGAGCACGCTCTCCTCGACCACGGTGGTCAGGTCGCCCACCTGGTCCTGCGCCCGCCGCGCCACCAGCGCGTACCGCCGCTCGAACACGGCGCACATCACGACGACCGGGATGCCGGGCCCCAGGACGACCAGTCCGAGGGTCCAGTCCTGGAGCAGCATGATCACCACACCCACCAGGATCGTCACGCCGTTCACCAGCAGGAACGTCAGCGGAAACGCCAGGAACTGACGCAGCAGCATCAGGTCCGTCGTGCCCCGGGACAGCAACTGTCCGGACGCCCACCGGTCGTGGAAGGCGACCGGAAGCCGTTGCAGATGCCGGTACAGATCCGCCCGCATCTCCGCCTCGACGCGCGACAGCGGCCGCGCCACCAGCCACCGCCGCACCCCGAACAGCCCGGCCTCGGCGATCCCCAGCAGCAGCAGGTACAGCGCGCCGAGCCACACCCCCGCCGGGTCCCGGTCGGTGACGGGCCCGTCCACCATCCACTTCAGGACGAGCGGGATCACGAGCCCCACGCAGGAGGCGACGATCGCGACGAACGCCGCGGTGAACAGCCGCAGCCGCACCGGGCGCACATACGGCCACAGGCGCAGCAGGGTGCGGACGGCGGAACGGTCGCTGGTGGTTGCACGTGTCGTCGGCATCAGTGCGAGCCTACGGATCGGCACTGACACTGCCCACCGAGTTTCGGCCCGCCCGAGGTCCACCGCTGGTCCTACGACCTGGGTGTTCGAGGGGCCGTACGACCCGGCGTCACGCGGTCGTATCACCCCGTCAGCCGATCGGTTGATGCTCCTTCGAGCGGGACGGCCGATGTGCCGCACCCGGTTCGCCCGGGACCCTCGACGCATGACCAGCATGACCCGGACGACCGGGCGACCCGTCATCGAAGTCGACGCTCTGCGCAAGTCCTACGGCGGCCGGGCCGTCGTCGACGGTGTCACCTTCGTCGTCGAGGAGGGCGAGATCTTCGGGATCCTCGGCCCGAACGGCGCCGGCAAGACCACCACCGTCGAGTGCGTCGAAGGTCTGAGGGTCCCGGACGCGGGCCGCGTCCGGGTCACCGGCCTGGACCCCGTCGCCGACCACGAGCAGGTCTCCCGCGTCCTCGGCGCCCAGCTCCAGCAGAGCGAGCTGCAGCCCAAGCTCACCAGTGGATCGTCTTCGCCGCCCTCCTGGCAGGTGACCGGGCGCAGGGCCGGGCCCTCAGCCGGCGACTTTCAGCAGCAGCACCGCCCGGGCCGGCACCGTCACCGTCGCGCCCGCCCGGTACTCCGTGCCCGGGGCCTGCGCCTGTTCCTCGCGGGAGGTGTCCACGACCAGTTCGTAGCGCTCGGCCCACGGCGGCCCCGGCAGCACGAAACTCACCGGGCGGTCCCCGGCGTGCAGCACCGCGAGAAAGCTGTCGTCCACCACGGGTGCGCCCCGGGCGTCCCGGCCCGGTATGTCCCGGCCGGACAGATACATGCCGAGGGTCGCGGCGGGCGCGTACCAGTCGCGCTCGGTCATCTCCGCCCCCCGGGGGGTGAACCACGCCAGGTCCCTCAAGCCGTCCGCCGCCTGCGGCCGCCCGGAGAAGAACGCCCGGCGGCGCAGCACCGGATGGCGGTGGCGCAGCGCGATCAGGCGACAGGTCAGGTCGAACAGCGCCCGCCAGCCGGGGTCGGCCGGCAGGCTCCAGTCCACCCAGCCGATCTCGTTGTCCTGACAGTAGGCGTTGTTGTTGCCGCGCTGGGTGCGGCCCATCTCGTCGCCCGCGACCAGCATCGGCACGCCCGTCGACAGCAGGAGGGTGGTCAGGAGGTTCCGCAGCTGCCGGCGCCGCAGCGCGCGTATCCGCTCGTCGTCGGTGTCGCCCTCCGCGCCGCAGTTCCAGGAGCGGTTGTCGTCGGAGCCGTCGCGGTTGCCCTCGCCGTTGGCCTCGTTGTGCTTGCGCTCGTACGACACCAGGTCGCGCAGGGTGAAACCGTCGTGCGCGGTGACGAAGTTGACCGAGGCGTACGGGCGGCGGCCGCCCCACGCGTACAGGTCGCTGGAGCCCGACAGGCGGTAACCCAGGTCCCGCACGTCCGGCAGCGCGCCACGCCAGAAGTCCCGTACCGCACCCCGGTAGCGGTCGTTCCACTCCGTCCACAGCGGGGGGAACGCACCGACCTGGTAGCCGCCCGAGCCCACGTCCCACGGCTCCGCGATCAGCTTCACCCGGCGCAGCACCGGGTCCTGGGCGATGACCGCGAGGAACGGGGAGAGCATGTCGACGTCGTGCATGGACCGCGCGAGCGCCGCCGCCAGGTCGAAGCGGAAGCCGTCGACGCCCATCTCCGTCACCCAGTAGCGCAGCGAGTCGGTGATCAGGCGCAGCACCTGCGGCTGCACCACGTGCAGGGTGTTGCCGCAGCCGGTGTAGTCCGCGTAGCGGCGCGCGTCGGACTGCAGCCGGTAGTAGCCGCGGTTGTCGATGCCCTTCAGCGACAGCGTCGGGCCCAGCTCGCCCGCCTCCGCGGTGTGGTTGTAGACCACGTCGAGGATCACCTCGATCCCGGCCGAGTGCAGCGCCTTCACCATGCGCTTGAACTCGCCGACCTGCTGGCCGGCCGTGCCGGTGGAGGCGTAGGCGGCGTGCGGGGCGAAGTAGCCGATCGAGTTGTAGCCCCAGTAGTTCCTCAGGCTGCGGCCCAGCAGGTGGTCCTCGTGCGCGAACTGGTGTACGGGCAGCAGCTCGACGGCTGTCACGCCCAGCTTCACCAGGTGCTCGATCGCCGCCGGGTGCGCGAGGCCGGCGTAGGTGCCGCGCAGCTCCTCGGGGATGTCCGGGTGCAGCCGGGTGAAGCCGCGCACGTGCAGCTCGTAGATCACCGAGTCCGCCCAGGGCGTCTTCGGGCGGTGGTCGTCGGCCCAGTCGTCGTCGTCGTGCACCACGACGCCCTTCGGGACGTGCGGCGCGGAGTCCCGGTCGTCGCGCACGGTGTCGGCGACGTGCTGGTCGGGCCAGTCCCGCACGTGCCCGTACACCTCGGGCGGCAGGGAGAACTCACCGTCCACCGCGCGCGCGTACGGGTCGAGGAGCAGCTTCGCCGGATTCCAGCGGGCACCGGTCCACGGGTCCCAGCGGCCGTGCACCCGGTAGCCGTACCGCTGCCCCGGCATCACGCCGGGGACGAAACCGTGCCATATCTCGTGCGTCAGTTCGGTCAGCCGGACCCGGGTCTCCCGGCTCTGCGGACCCGGCCCGTCGAACAGGCACAGCTCGACCGCCTCCGCGCCCCCCGCCCACAGCGCGAAGTTGGTGCCCGCGACCCCGTCCGGGCCGGCCCGGAAGCGCGCCCCGAGCGGGGTCGGCGCACCCGGCCACACGGGCACCGTGGGCACCGCGCGCCGCCTGCCGTTCAGCACGGCGGCAGAGCGCGCGGACCGTTCCTCGCCCGCCCGCTCCTCCTGCACTGCCTCCTGCTCGGCTGCGCTGGACACCTGCACGCCTCCCGCGGCTCGCGGAACGACGGGAAAACGGGTGCACGGCGTCCCGGCCGCCCACCCTCATCCCGTCGTCCTCCCCCCTGTTCTGCCCAGTGCGCG
The DNA here is from genome assembly GCF_042892355.1 of Streptomyces sp. NPDC001796. Taxonomy (NCBI): domain Bacteria; kingdom Bacillati; phylum Actinomycetota; class Actinomycetes; order Kitasatosporales; family Streptomycetaceae; genus Streptomyces; species Streptomyces sp. NPDC001796. The sequence continues at coordinate 20,500 of NZ_JBIAUC010000015.1, forward strand.
GCTCGCACTCACGTTTCCCGGGAGCGGCCGGGTCGTTGAGATCGTCGTGACGCACGTACACACGCGCGCGCGGCGCGCAGGCGCCGCACTGGCCGCGGCACTGACCTGGGCGGCCCTCCTGGCCGGCTGCACCGGCCATGGACTCGACGGCGTCTTCGGAAAGAATCCGGCGCCCACGGACCTCATCCGGATCTCCCCCGGCGACGGCAGCAGGGCCGTGCCGGCCGACCGGCGGCTGCGGGTGCGGGTGGCCAGCGGCCGTCTGGAGTCGGTGACCGTCGTCAGGTCCCAGGACGCCCGGCAGTCCCCGGTCCCCGGCCGTCTCTCGGCGGACGGCACCGTCTGGGAGCCGGACGACCCCCGCCTCGCCCTCGCCGCCCGGTACACGGTCGACGCGGTGGCCCGCGACGGCCACGGCCGCCGCTCGGCCCGTCACGCGACGTTCACCACGTTCGTCCCCGAGCAGCGGTTCATCGGGTACGTCATGCCGCAGGACCGCTCCACCGTCGGCACCGGAATGATCGTGTCCTTGCAGTTCAACCGGCAGATCGAGAACCGGGCCGCCGTCGAGCGCGCGATCCGTGTGACGGCCAGGCCCGCCGTCGAGATCCGCCCGCACTGGTTCGGCAGGGACCGCCTGGACTTCCGGCCCGAGGAGTACTGGAAGCCGGGCACCCGCGTCACCGTCACCCTGCGGCTGCGCGACGTGGAGGGCGCGCCCGGGGTCTACGGACAGCAGTACCGGACCGTCGCCTTCACCATCGGGCGCAGCCAGGTCTCCGTCGTGGACGCGGCCCGGCACACCATGCGGGTCCGCCGCGCCGGCCGGCTGCTCGCCACCGTGCCGATCACCGCGGGCGCCCCGAAGACCACGACGTACAACGGGAAGATGGTGGTGATGGAGATGCTCCCGGTCACCCGCATGAACAGCCGCACGGTCGGCTTCGGCGGCGAGTACGACATCCCGGACGTCCCGCACGCCATGCGCCTGACCGAGTCCGGCACCTTCGTCCACGGCAACTACTGGGCCCCGGACGCTCCCGGGCACAGCAACGTCAGCCACGGCTGCGTGGGCCTGAAGGACGTCAAGGGGGGCGGCTCCGACACCCCGGCGGGCTGGTTCTTCGACCGCAGCCTCGTCGGCGACGTCATCGAGGTCGTGCACAGCGACGACAAGCAGGTCGCTCCCGACAACGGGCTCGGCGGGTGGAACATGAGCTGGAGCGACTGGACAGCGGGCGGAGCCGTCAACCGGCCCTGAACGGACGGGTGTCGGCGGGAGTATTCGGCGTTTCGAGCATCGAAACGGACATTCGCCCACGCCTTCGGCCACCGCGATGCAACCTCAGGCCGGGGACAAGCATCAAGTGCTATTGAACGAAGATGTCGCCCGCCGCGCCAGAAAGGGTGACAGCCCGGCTCAGCGGCACGTCAGGGGGCGCATCCGGCAGTCGACGGTGCGCCTTCGCGCGGTCCCCGGTTGGGACTGAACAGTGACAGCGGCGGGGAGTCATCGGGCCGTGGCGTGTGATTGATTTGCGCAATGCGCGTGCGGGACGCGCTGGAGTGGGGGGCCTGAGGCGATCAGGCCGTGCGAGGGGAGAGGGAACGTGAACGGGCGACCCATATCGGGCGCGTCGACCGGTGCGCGGGGACGTGGTGGCAAGAGGTTCTCGGCGCTGATACTCGGTGCCCTCCTGCTGACCGTCACCGCGTGCGGCGGGGGAGGGGGAAGCGGTGACGCCAAGGACAAGGACTCCGGCAAGGCGGCGGCCAAGCAGTCGCAGGCCGTCGTCACCATAGCCCCGAAGGACGGCGCCAAGGGCGTGGACACCGGCGGCGCCCTCAAGGTGACCGCGGCCAAGGGCAGACTCACCCAGGTCAGGGTCGAGGACCCCAAGGGCCACGAGATCGCCGGGACCGTCACCGGCGACGGTGCCTCCTGGACCCCGTCGACCCACCTCGCCGCGGCCACCACGTACAAGGTCCACGCGGTCGCCAAGGACGCCTCGGGCCTCACCACCGCCGCGGACTCCTCCTTCACCACGCTCACGCCGAAGAAGACCTTCCTCGGCGTCTACACGCCCGACGACGGCACCACCGTCGGCGTCGGCATGCCGTTCTCGGTCCGGTTCAGCCGGGGCATCACCCACCCGGCCGACGTCGAGAAGGCCATCACCATCAAGACCGAGCCCGCCGTGGAGGTCCGCGGCCACTGGTTCGGCAACGACCGCCTCGACTTCCGGCCCAAGGACTACTGGAAGCCCGGCACCAAGGTCACCGTGAACCTGAACCTCGACGGCGTCGAGGGCCGCCCGGGCGTCTACGGCGAGCAGGCCAGGACGGTGAGCTTCACCATCGGCCGCAGCCAGGTCTCCACCGTGGACGCCAAGGCGCACACGATGGTCGTCAGGCGTGACGGCAAGGTCGTCAAGACCCTCGCGGTCACCACGGGCAAGCCCGGCTACGACACCTGGAACGGCCAGATGGTCATCAGCGAGCGCCAGGTGGTGACCCGGATGAACGGCGAAACGGTCGGCTACGGCGGCGAGTACGACATCAAGGACGTGCCGCACGCCCAGCGCCTGACCGACTCCGGCACCTTCATCCACGGCAACTACTGGGGCGGCGACGCCTTCGGCAACTACAACGCCAGCCACGGCTGCGTCGGCCTGCGCGATGTGAAGGGCGGCTACGACAGCTCGGTGTCGGCGGCCTGGTTCTACAACAACTCGATGCTCGGTGACGTCGTCATCGTGAAGAACTCCCACGACGCCACGGTCGCGCCCGACAACGGGCTCAACGGCTGGAACATGCCCTGGGAGCAGTGGATCGGGTAACGGCCGATCCGCAGTGACCGGGCCCGATGTGCCGCTGTGAGCGAGCACACCGGGCCCGCTGTCGTTAGTCCCCGTTAACCTCCTCCCATGACTGTGCATCTCGAAGTCGCCGAGGGCGTGGGCACCCTCCGCCTGGACCGCCCGCCGATGAACGCGCTGGACGTCGCCACCCAGGACCGGCTCAAGGAGCTCGCCGAGGAGGTCACGCGCCGCGAGGACGTGCGCGCCGTGGTCCTCTACGGCGGGGAGAAGGTGTTCGCCGCGGGCGCGGACATCAAGGAGATGCAGGGCATGGACCACACCGCGATGGTCCTGCGCTCCCGCGCCCTGCAGGACTCCTTCACCGCCGTCGCCCGCATCCCCAAGCCCGTCGTCGCCGCCGTCACCGGCTACGCCCTGGGCGGCGGCTGCGAGCTGGCGCTGTGCGCGGACTACCGCATCGCCGGCGAGAACGCCAAGCTGGGGCAGCCGGAGATCCTGCTCGGCCTCATCCCGGGCGCGGGCGGCACGCAGCGGCTGGCCCGGCTCATCGGCCCGTCCAAGGCCAAGGACCTGATCTTCACGGGGCGCCAGGTGAAGGCGGACGAGGCGCTGACGCTGGGCCTGGTCGACCGGGTCGTCCCCGCCGAGCAGGTGTACGCCGAGGCGCACGCCTGGGCCGCGAAGCTCGCCCAGGGTCCGGCGATCGCGCTGCGCGCCGCCAAGGAGTCGATCGACACGGGGCTCGAGACGGACATCGACACCGGTCTCGCGGTCGAACGCAACTGGTTCGCGGGCCTGTTCGCGACGGAGGACCGTGAGCGCGGGATGCGCAGCTTCGTGGAGGAGGGGCCGGGCAAGGCGAAATTCCTCTGAAAACCGCCTGGAGGGCGTCAACCTGAGAATTGTTCAGCAAGTCCCGCTGATCTACTCGCAGTTGACGCCGAGTCCCGTTTCGTGTCCCCCGATGGGGCGGATTATGGAAGCCTTAAGGCAACCTTAAGGCTGTCGCGCCGATCTCGCCCGGCGATTGCCCCCAACTGGCTCGTTCTCGCAGGCCAGTTGGGGTGCGACAACCCCCGTCTTGCAGATGGCATATGCCGGTCGAATGGTGAGGAATGTGTGCTTCCCGGGGGCGCATTCCGTCGTAACGACCCCGAGCCCCCCTACGGGCAGCCATGATGGGTCCATGGCGGGGCTGGAGGGTATGGAGCCGCCGCGGCGGCACGGGGGTGCCACCGCGGCACGCTGGTCGCCTGCGATCGAGGACGAACAGGCGCTCAAGGCACTGGAGTTGTACGGGAACCCCGCCGAGGCCGATGTGCCGCTGCCGTCCCGGCCCGAATCCGCCGCCACCGCGCGCAGGCTCGCCCAGGTCGTGATCCTGCGGCAGTGGGGTCTCGGCCCGCGCATGACCGAGGACGCCGTCCTGCTCGTCTCCGAACTCGTCGGGAACGCCGTACGCCACACCGGCGCACGTGTCTTCGGATTACGGATGCGCCGGCGCCGCGGCTGGATCCGCGTCGAGATCCGCGACCCCTCCCGTGGACTGCCGTGCCTGATGCCCGTTCAGGAACTGGACCTCAGCGGCCGTGGCCTGTTCCTCGTCGACAAACTCGCCGACCGCTGGGGTGTCGACCTGCTGCCGCGCGGCAAGACCACCTGGTTCGAGATGCGGGTCGCCGACCGGTGACCACGACCCGCCCCTTCCAGGAAAAGGTCAAATCGTCGATTTCAGCATCAACACGTCCTTAAATGGGGAGAGTGACCACCCCCGACCATCCCTCCTCGTCCAACCGTGAGACCGGCCGTGAGACGGACGCCGCGCGCACGGTGCCCGGCCGCCGTGCGGCTCTGCGCGCGGGCGCGGGGCTCGCCGCCGCCGGTGCCCTCGCCGCCTGTTCCCCCGGCGACACCGTCGTCCACCGGCCCCTCCCGTCCCGCGCCACCGGAACCGGGCGCTCCGTCACCGGATCGCGCGCCCCGGTCGCCGCGCCCGTCCCGCGCTCCTTCCCGGGGCAGCCCGCCCAGATCGCGAGCGGTCCACGCAACCGTCCCCGGGTCGCGCTCACCTTCCACGGCCAGGGCGACCCCTCCTACGCCAAGGCGATCCTCGACGCGGCCGAGAAGGCGGGCGCCAAGGTCACCGTCCTCGCGGTCGGCACCTGGCTGGACGAGCACCCCGAGGTCGCCGGCCGCATCCTCGAGGGCGGTCACGACCTCGGCAACCACACCCTGCGCCACCTCGACATCAACGCCATGTCCGAGTCGGAGGCGTTCGCCGAGATCAAGGGATGCGCCGAGCGGCTGCGGCACCTCACCGGAGGCATCGGCGCCTGGTTCCGCCCGTCCCGGGCGCAACGCGCCACCCCGCTCGTCGAACGCCTGGCCCGCCGCGCCGGCTACCCGCACATCCTGTCGTACGACATCGACTCGCTCGACTACACCTCACCGGGCGCCGCCGCCGTCACCCGCAAGGTCACCGACGACATCCACAACGGAGCGGTGGTGAGCCTGCACTTCGGGTACCCGGACACGGTCGCCGCCGTCCCCGACATCCTGCACGCACTCAATGACCGCGGCCTCGCCGCGGTGACGACCACGGAGCTGCTGAGCTGATGCACCCCTCGACCGTCACGCGCGTACTGATCGCCGGCGCCGCTCTCGCCGTGCTGGCCGGCTGCAGCAGCGGATCCCCCCACAAGGACGAGGACACCGCCTCCAAGACCCCCGTCCGGAGCGCCCAGCCGCAGGCCGTCCAGGGACTGCCGGGCATGCCGCCCGTGCTCGACCCCAAGGACGTCTACGCCGCCGACCGCCCGGGGCAGCTCTCCCCGGTGGTCAAGGGCTTCCGGTCCCGGGTCTACGTGCCCAACACCAACTCCGACACCGTCTCCGTCATCGACCCGAAGACCTACAAGGTCATCGAGACGATCCGGGTCGGCCGCCAGCCCCAGCACGTGGTGCCCTCCTGGGACCTGAAGACGCTGTGGGTCAACAACGACCTCGGCAACTCCCTCACCCCCATCGACCCGGCGACCGGCGAGGCGGGCAAACCGGTCGCCGTGCACGACCCCTACAACCTGTACTTCACACCGGACGGCAAGTACGCGGTGGTGATGGCCTCCAAGGACCGCCAGCTGGTCTTCCGCGACGCGCACACCATGAAGGTGAAGAAGGCCGTCCCCGTGAGCTGTTACGGCGTCAACCACGCCGACTTCTCGCTCGACGGACGCTACTTCATCGTCTCCTGCGAGTTCAGCGGGGAACTGCTCAAGGTCGACACCGAGCAGATGAGGGTGATCGGCCAGCAGAAGCTGCCCCACCGCGGTGCCATGCCGCAGGACGTCAAGATCTCCCCGGACGGCAAGAAGTTCTACATCGCCGACATGGTCGCCGACGGCATCTGGATCCTGGACGGCGACACCTTCGCCGAACCGTCCTTCCTGCCCACCGGCAAGGGCACGCACGGGCTCTACGTCAGCCGTGACTCCCGTGAGATGTACATCTCCAACCGGGGCGAGGGCACCATCTCCGTCTTCGACTTCAAGGAGAACCGGCTGACCAAGAAGTGGCGCCTGCCGGGCGGCGGCAGCCCCGACATGGGCGGTGTCTCGGCGGACGGCAAGGTGCTGTGGCTGTCCGGCCGCTACAACTCCGAGGTGTACGCCATCGACACGCATACCGGCCGGCAGCTGGCCCGGATCAGGGTCGGCAGCGGTCCGCACGGCCTCGCCGTCTACCCCCAGCCGGGCCGCTACTCGCTCGGCCACACGGGCGTCTTCCGCTGACGCCGCCGCCCTACCGCGCGAGGAGCAGTGCCTCCGCGCCGACCGGCAGGTACCCCGCCGCCTGGAACGCCCGCACGCTGCGGGCGTTCCCCGGTGAGATCTGCGCCCACACCGGCTCGGCCGCCAGTTGCCGGGCCGCACCCGCCAGCCGACGCCCGAGCCCCCGCTGCCGTACCCCCTCGTCCACCTCGACCGAGACCTCCAGCCGCCCGGCGACCCCGCGCCCCAGCACGAGCACGCCGCCGTCCGCCGCCCAGGCGCGCACGTCGTCACGCCGCCGGCGGGCGTAGCCGACCCGGGGATGGTCGGGCTCCCCGATCTCCTGAAGTGCGAGCGACGGCTCGCCCGGCAGGGGAGCCCCGACGAGGAGCGCGTCGACGGTCTCGGCCCCGCGTCCCGTCCGCTCCATGAGGGTGGCCAGGAACCGGGCGTTCATGGTGGCGGCCAGGGGGTCGCAGTCGGTACGCCGCAACGTCTCCCGCACCCAGCGCGGGTCCTCGTCCGTGAACACGACGGAGTGCGCGGTGAAGGCGACGACCCCCGCGTCCCGGCGGGATGGCTGCGGCACGACGGTCGTCCGGCCGTCCGGCGGCGGGAAGACGCCCCGTGCCGCCGCGTCCAGGATGCCCCGCAGAGTCTCCGCCACCGCCACCGTACGCTCCTTGAGTCTCCACCCACTGGAAGGCCCAGACTCGCAGACGTGATCGACGACGGCACCGGCCTCTTCACCATCGGCGACCTGGCCCGCGCCACCGGACTGACCGTGCGCACCATCCGCTACTGGTCGGACGAGGGTGTCCTGCCCCCGGTGGACCGCTCCACGGGCGGCTACCGGCTGTACGACGCCGCGTCCGTGGCGCGCCTGGAGCTGATCCGGTCCCTGCGCGAGCTGGGCCTCGGCCTGGCAGACGTGCGCGGAGTGCTCGGGGGCGAGCGGACCGTCGCGGAGGTGGCGGCCGCGCACGTGGCGGCCCTGGACGCGCAGATCCGGGCTCTGAAGGTGACCAGGGCGGTGCTGTCGACGGTGGCGCGACGGGGCTCGAGTGCGGAGGAGACGACCCTGATGAACAAACTGGCGCGACTCTCGGCGGCCGAGCGGAAACGGATCATCGATGACTTCATGGCGGAGATCTTCGAGGGTCTCGACACGGTGGACCCCGACATCCGCAAGCGGCTCCGGTTCGCCGCGGCGAACCTGCCCGACGACCCGACGCCCGAGCAGGTCGACGCCTGGGTGGAGCTCGCGGAGCTGATCCAGGACCCGGACTTCCGCGCACACATGCGCAGGATGGTCGAGTTCAACGCTGCGGACCGGGGACCGGACGTCCCGGCGGGCACGTCTCTGTGGTTCATGAGCCGCCTGGTGCAGTCGGCGGGCCAGGCGCTGCGGCAGGGCATCGCCCCTGAGGCGCCGGAGGCCGAGGACGTGTTGCGCGAGCTGCTCGGCGACGGGGACCGGGCCGCCGTACTGGAGCGTCTGACGGCGGTCGCGAACGTCCGACTCGCCCGTTACCGCGAGTTGACCGCCGTCGCGAACGGCCTCGAGCCCCTGCCGTCGCCCGACGAGGAGTTCGCCTGGGTGGTCGCGGCACTGAGGGCTCGCGTGGCCCGTTAATCTGACCTGCGTCAGTACGACAGCAAGACAGAAGAAACGCGACACAAAGGGGCGGACCGGTGGCGGACATCGAGGAAGCACGCAAGCACTTCGAGCGGATCGACGCGGACGGCGACGGTTTCATCACCGCCGCCGAGTTCAAGACCGCCCTGGCTCAGGGGGGCGACTGGAACGTCACCGAGGCGGTGGCCGAGGCCATCATCAAGTCCCGTGACCTCAACGGTGACAAGGTGCTGTCGTTCGACGAGTTCTGGGCACACCTGAGCAAGTGACGCGACAGGGGGGCGCCGGTCCTTGGGGGCCGGCGCCCAGCAGCAGCCGGGGCTGCGGCGTGAGCGCGCGGGCGCTCAGGGGCCGGCCGCGCTGACCCTGGGAGGGACGTCACCCGTTCGCCGCGGACCGGAATACTCCGCCGTACACCGGGGTTGGTCCTGCCCGGCAGAGGTTGTGAAGGACTCCGACCCCCGGAAGGGCGAGGCCAGTCATGAAGATCGGCATCATCGGCGCGGGCAACATCGGCGGCAACCTGACCCGGCGGCTCACCGCCCTCGGTCACGACGTCTCCGTCGCCAACTCCCGCGGCCCGCACACGCTCACCGCCCTCGCCGAGGAGACCGGCGCGACCCCCGTCACGGCGCGCGACGCCGCCCGCGGCGCCGAGGTCGTCGTGATCACGGTCCCGGTGAAGGCCGTACCCGACCTGCCCTCCGGGCTGCTGGACGGCGCGGCGGAGGGTGTCGCCGTGATCGACACCGGCAACTACTACCCGCAGCAGCGGGACGGCAGGATCGCGGCCATCGAGGACGAGGGCCTCACCGAGAGCCGCTGGACCGAACGGCAGATCGGCCACCCCGTGATCAAGGCCTTCAACGGCACGTACGCCCAGGACATCCTGGAGCGTCCGCGCCCGGCCGGGGCCCCCGATCGCATGGCGCTGCCGGTGGCGGGCGACGACGCATCGGCGAAGGCGAAGGTCAGGGCCCTGATCGACGAGCTGGGCTTCGACACGGTGGACGCGGGCGGCATCGACGACTCCTGGCGCCAGCAGCCCGGCACCCCGGTCTACGGCCTGGGCGCCGGAGTGGCCGAGGTCACCAAGGCGCTGGAACAGGCGTCCCCCGAGCGCCCCGCGGAGTTCCGCGCGTAGGCGCCGCCTCGTCGAGCCGCCCGAGCGGCGGCGGGCCGGAGTCGGTCAGGCGTCCTGCGCCCACTCCCTGAGCGCCGCCTTGCTGGAGAAGTTCGCCACGTTCCGGTCCACCGGGTCCGAGGTGTACTGGTGGAAGCGCCAGGGGGCCTTGATGCGGGGCTTGCCCGCGGTGACATAGTCGGCGATCCACAGGCCGTCCCCGGCGTAGGACGTGGTGTCGACGGTCAGCCAGAAATGGCGGCTGGTGTAGAGGAGCACGCGGTTGTCCGGCCGGAGTTGCTTGACCTTGCGGATGAAGGCGTCCTTCTCCGCGTTGCTCGCGTGCGTCCCGTCGCCGGTCGTCTCCCAGTCCACCGCGAGCAGATCGTCCGCCCTTTCCGGAGCCTTGGCGACGAAGTACTCGGCCTGGGCGGTGATGTCACCCGGCCACAGGAAGTGGTAGAAGCCGACCACGCAGCCGGCGTCCCGGGCGGTCTTCGTCTGGGCGGAGAGTTTCGGGTTCACATACGAACGCCCCTCCGTCGCCTTGATGAAGACGAAGGAGAGGCCGTCCGTGTCGTAGGCGGAGGACTGGTACGCGCTGACGTCGATGCCTCGCAGCATGGGGGCTCCCTGAAGAGGTGGTGGGGGGGAACAGGCGCCGACACGGATCGACGCCTGTTGTCACCTTGGTACGGGTGGTATGCCCCTTGTGTTCGGACGTCAGCCCCGGTCGGCCACCGAACTGAGGACCGACGCCGACTTCGCCGACCAGTCCGAGGTGATCACGCTGGCGTGGTCGTGGGCGAGCAGCGACAGGCGTGCCGCCACCTCTGCGTCCGTCGGGTCGGTGGACGAGATCGCCGGGGCGACGCCGGCCGCGTCGGTCATGATCAGGATGTAGTGGTTCGAGTCGTACCAGGACGTGTCGTAGCCGTTGTTGACGTACGTCGCCGCGTCCCCGTCGAAGAACACGAACCACGGGCGGATGGAGGCGTCGTAGCGGCCGGCGCGCGGATCGCCGGAGCCCGCGCCGAGAACCGCGGGGAAGGCCTGCGCCTTGGAGATGTTCCCGGCGGCGTACAGGTCGCGCAGGTAGTCGCCGTACTCCCGGTCGGTCCAGTAGTGGTCGAACGGGTTGTTCATCTCCACCGTGCCGGGGATGAGTTCGAAGACGACCTTGCCCTTGAGGGCGTCCCGCGACGGCCAGGCGTTCGCCTTCGCGGCCGCGTCGAGCGTGGAGTAGCTGGAGCCGAGCAGGTCGGACGGCTTGTAGACGATGTTGCCGAGCTTGGAGGCGACCAGCGCGTCGAACTCGTCGGGTCCGAGGCCGCCGTTGTTGTTGAAGCCGTTCTTCATCTCCACCTTGAAGACGATCGGCCTGTGGTCGGGGTGCAGCTGGTGCCAGGCCGCGATGTTGTCGAGGCAGCTGCCGAGGTCCTGGTTGCGGTTCTTGCTGTACAGCTCGCCCGGGGTCTTCGCGGCCTCGCAGTTGTTGTCGTCGCCGAACGGATTGCTGTGGCTGACCCGCCAGCGCTTGCTGATGCTGTCGGTGTAGACGTCCAGTTCCAGCAGTGAGGCCCCCGAGTCGAGGGCCTGGGCGAAGTAGGTGTACTTGGCCTTGTCGTACGCGTTGTGCGTCCCGATCGCGGTCGCGTCCGCGAACGTGGGCGACGCGGCCCGGGCGTTCCCCGGTACCACCACCAGCATCGCGGCGGCACCCAGCAGCGCCGCCAGTCGTCTCATCACCCGGAGTCTGCGCACGTCTCAACTCCCCTTCTCATTGCCGAGTTGGCGGCAGATTAAAGGGAGTTGATTACTGGGTGGTAGCTCCGGGGGAACATCAGGCTGGACACGTCGGTCCTGTCAACTGGCAGTAAATGGTGCCGAGTTTGCGCTATGTATGGATGAGTGGCCGCGGTGGCGGGGGGACGGGGCGAGCGGAGGCATGGTGGCGGCGGAGACGGATCGGCTGGTCGAGTACTTCTTCTGCGATCCCCAGACAGCGCTCGGACGCTACGGCACTCCCGGGGGGCGGAACGTCGAGGAGTGCGGTCACGAACTGATCGCCGGAGCGCTGCACCGCTACGACCTGATCGACGGTGGCCAGTTCCCCGTCACGCTCCAGCTCTACGAGGGCCTTTCCGATGTCGCCGGCCACCTGTGGGAGCAGGAGGTGCGTGTACTGCTGCGCGCGGCGGCGCTCCGCCACCCCGCGCTGCCGGAGATCGTCACGGGTGGCTTCCGCGATGCCGAGGCGACCCGATCGAGGGGCTTCGACGTGAGCGGTTTCGCCTACGTGGTCACCAAGGGCACCGTAGACAGCCTCGCGGACGGCGGCCTGCTCGACGATCTGCGCACCCAACCGGCCGTGGCCGTACGGCAGTTCTTCTTCCTCGCAGACGCGCTGTCTGTGCTGCACAGCCAGAAGATCGTGCACCGCAACCTCTGGCCCGGCAGCATCGACGTCCACCAGGACACCACCATGCCGGTCGGCCCCGAGCGGCTGCAACTGCGGCTCTCCCGCTTCGAGATGAGCGCCCTGATCGGCAACCTCCTGCGCGTCACCGAGATGGACACCGAGCACGCCGTCGAGCAGGTCACGCACCTGCTGCTGGGGCAGGGCACCGAGGCGCTGGCCTACTGCGCACCAGAGAGGCTGGCGTACCTCTTTCCGGATCAGGGCATCGAGCCGGCCGACCACGCCAGCTCCGACGTCTTCAGCCTGGGCGCCACGGTCGCGGAGTGGTTCCTGCCCGCCAAGCCCGGTCCCGCCGCTCCGTCGGGCTCGGGAGAGAAGAGCCTCCTCGACTGGGCGCGCACCCGCCACACCGCGCTGCGCGAGGCCCTCGCCGAGCGGACCGACCTGCCCGGTCCGCTGCAGGCGCTGCTCACCGACATGCTCGCCCCCCACCACCGCCAGCGCCCTACCAGCCACGACGTCGTGGAGCAGATCAGCCGGCACTACGAGCACATCTCCGGCCACTGGGCCGAGGTCACGGACGTCCAGCGACCCTACCTCGTGGCCTTCCTGCCGGCCGAGTCCCGGCACACCCTCTACCACTGGGGCTGGCTGACCCACGATCCGGAGACCGAGGAAGGGCACCGGGAGCTGGCCGAGCTCATCGAGCAGGACATGAGCGGAGCACGGCTGGTGCACGCACCGCACGGGGCCGTCCCCTACGTGGTACCGGGAGACAAGGAGACGAAGAGGGAGGCCCAGCTTCTCCTGGTGGGGCAACGGGCGGCCTGGTTCTGCCAGCGGTACCGGCCCTTCAGCGCGCTGGGCACGGCGCTGGGGCCCCCTCGCGAGGACACCCTGGTCGTCAAGTACACGGTGGCGCTGGACAGTTCCGCAGGGCGATCCATCCGGGAGGACGTCGACCGGACCCGCTTCCACCGGACCATCCCCTCGGTCGACGCGGTCGCCTACAACATTCACCCCGCCGAGTTCGCCAAGGCCCAAAAGGACCGCCCCCCGTGGACCCCGCTCATCGACGCGATTTCCCGGGCGGTGGTCGACTCGCCCACCGACCTCATCTACGAGCAGGCCTTCGACTGGCTGCTGAGCTACCAGGAGGTGGAACTCCAGGCACGTGAGTACGCCTACGAGATCGACTCGGTCGAGAGCAGCGGACGCTATCTGACGCTGCGGCTGGACGCGGAGCGCGACGACGCCCGCCGGTACCGCAACGCCATGCTGACCCACTACTGCGAGGACCCGGTGCTGCGGCCGCCGCTCGGCGACTTCTTCGCCTCGTTCGCCTCCGAGGAGGGCGGCGACATCGAGATTCTCGACGACCGTAACGGCGCCCCGCGCCGCCACCGCACCCATCGCCGCTGCCTGGCCGGCCTGGACGACCAGCTCGGCGAGCAGGCCATCCGGGTGCGACTGCACTCCGACAGCAGGCGGCCGCCCGAGCGGGGCTGGATCCGCCCCGCCGGCGACTTGGGGAGCTGGGTCGCCTTCCGGCGTCAGCTGCACGCCCGCTGGAAACTGCTGGGCAACAAGGTGCTCCTGCAGCAGCTGCAGCATCCGACGACGATCAAGGGCCTTCCGGAGCGGTGGAAGGACGCGGGCGCCGGCCTGGTGGGCGGCGAGGTCGTCACCGACATGCTCGTCTCGCAGCCGTTCTTCGCCCTGCAGGGGCCGCCCGGCACGGGCAAGACCGAGATGACCGCCCGGGCGGTGGTCGCCTACCTCCGGCAGGAGCCCGCCGCCCGGGTCATGGTCTCCGCCCAGTCCAACTGGGCCCTGGACAACCTCGCCGCACGGATCCTGGAACGGCTCGCTCCCGAGAACGACGAGCAACCGGGGGAGAGCGATCCGGAGAGCGCTCCGCTCGACGCCCTGACGGTGGGTGATGTCATCGCCCTGCGCATCACCACCAGCGCCTCCGCGGACCGTGTCGACGACCGGCTGCGCCCCTTCCGACCGGCCGAACTCGCCACGGCCCGGTCCGAGGCCCTCCAGAGGTTCGCGGCCAGGGCGCAGAAGGAGGCCGGCCGGGACCAGTTGGAGTTCGAGTTGCTCAGGGACTGGGAGGCGGTGGCGAAGGCGGCCGTGCCCGAGCTCACGGACCGTATCCGCCGCTCCGCCAACCTCGTCTTCGCCACCTGCTCGTCGGCCGACCCGGAGCACATGTCGATCACCGGCAACGACGAGCCCTTCGACTGGGTGCTGATCGAGGAGGCCGCCAAGGCGTGGCCCACCGAGATCGCCATCCCGCTCTCCCAGGGCCTGCGCTGGACGCTGATCGGTGACCACCACCAGCTCCCCGCTCACCGCAGACAGGACGTCGAGCGCTTCCTGCACGACTCCGCCGACCACCCCGACCCCGCACTGGCCCTGCACGGCTCCCGGAGCGCGGAATACCTGCGCGTCTTCAACCTGTTCGGCAGTCTCTTCGACCGGGGCACCGCGGACGCGGGCAACGGGGACAGGGCCCTGATCCGGCCGGTTCGCACGCTCAGCACCCAGTTCCGGATGAACCGGCCCATCGGTGACCTGATCAGCCGCGTCTTCTACCCGGACCCGGAGGACCCGGAGGGCCACGGCCTCATCCGCACCGGCAAGCCCGACGAGCCGCACGGCTACAGCGGCCCCGAATGGCTGGGCGACGCCTCCCTGGTGTGGCTGGACACCCGTGCCCTGACCGAGTGCGAGGACGAGCCCGCCTGGAAGAACCGCGGCGAAGTCGAGGTCGTCGCCGAGCTGGTCTCCCGGCTCCGGCCACGGCCCCAGCCGCGCCGCGACGGCATCGGCCATGACGCCCTCGCAGTGCTCACGCCGTACCGCCAGCAGAACGACCTGCTTCGTGCCCGCAGCGACCTCGCCCCCTTCGTCCACACGGTCCACGCCTACCAGGGACGGGAGGCCGAGGTCGTGATCGTCTCCCTGGTGCGCGACCGCAACCGGAGCGAGGCCAGGGACCGGCCGTGGAAGAACCTCGGCCATCTGGTGCAGCCTGACCTGGTCAACGTGATGTGCTCGCGCGCCCGGCGCCTGCTGATCGTGGTCGGCGACTTCGAGCACTTCAACGGCAGCGGGGTGGACTTCTGGCCGCGGGTCTGCGGCACGTTCCGGCAGCACGGCCTCGTGCTGCCCGCGGGGCGGGTGTTCAGTGGCTGACCGGCAAAGAAGGGCCGGCTTCGCCGAAGCGAGCGGGACGGGGGAGGGCCGGCGGTGGGGAATCTGACGGTCAGCGTGCAGTGCCTGGTGGTACCGGTCCGGGTCACCCTCGGATACGGCCGGTACGTCTCCCCGATCGAGCAGATCGTCCTGCGGCAGCTCACCCTCCACGAGAGCGAGGGCCTCGACGAGCCGGCCGTGTACGGGGCCGACGAACTGGCGCGCAGACTCGGCCTCGGCCAGCGACTGACCCTCGACATCATCTCTGACCTGTGGCACAAGAACTACATCACGCTGGATCTCGCCCGCGGCAAGGTCAGGGCCGCCGACCACGTCAGGCGCCACGCGGCGCAGGGGACGCTGCACGAACTGCCGGGCGCCGAGGAGCACTCCGCCGAGTACCCGCTCATGGTCGACTCCCTCACCGGCACCCTGATGCCCGTCAACGGCTACAGCCGTCCGCAGGAGGGGCACCTCCTCGTGCCCGTGCGCGACCAGTGGGCCGCCGACGAGAACTTCACCCAGGCGGAACTCGCCGACGCGCTACAGGAACACCTGCGGCAGGAGCGGCAGGAGCGCCGCCCGTACACGTCCGTCCGGGAACAGCGCGTCCTGACCGCCCAGTTGGTCCCGGCTGCGCTGCGCCCGCCGCCGCAGCACCGCTGGCTGCCGCTGAGCATCACCGTCGGCTGGGACAACGACGCCGAGAAGATCCGGCTCTTCTCGGACGACTCCAACTTTCCCACCGAGAGCCGGCTGCGTGCCCTGAGCCGGATCTCGGAGCTTTTGGACACCATGCCGGAGAGCAACTTCGCCGCCCAGGTCCGGCGCGCCGCGAACAGCCAGTTCGTGGAGGCGCCCTCACTGGAGGCCGCCCTGGAGCGGCTGGAACGGACGGCGTCCGCGTCGTCCGGATCGGCGCCCGGCACCTACCACACCCGGCACCGCGAGCTGGCCCGGCTGAGCCGCCAGGTTACGGAGTTGCTGCGGCTGCGGGTCGCCTCCGAGGTCGCCACCCGCGTCGTGGTCGATCCGGATGACCACCGCGAGACGCTCCTCGAACTGATCGACACCGCCCGCAGACAGATCGTGCTGGCCTGCCCCGCCGTCGGCTATGAACCCCTGTACGCGATCTCCGAGCAGTTGCGGCAGGCGCTGCTGAGAGGCGTCCAGGTGGTGTTGCTGTGGGGCGAGAAGTACGGGGACGAACTCCCGGAGAACGTGCGCAACCTGCTCAGCGAACTGCGGCGGGCGGGCCGCGGCAGGCTCGTGTGGACGTACCGTCCCAGCCGCACCAACGCCTGCCTGGCGGTCCGCGACGACCGTGCCGCCTTGGTGACCGGCCACCGCTTCCTCGGCCCTCCGCCCCCACGCCACGGCAAGGAGGGCCGCGACCGGCAGAACCGGGCCCGGCAGATCGGCGTGCGGATCGAGGCCCCGACCCCCGCCGCTTGTGAGCCGGTGGAAGGCCTGCTGCGCTGGGCCAGGACCGCCGTACCGGACTACGCGGTCGGCCAGCAGGTGCGCAGTCGGCACAGCGACTTCGCCGAAGCCGTCGGCGCGCCCGTGTCCGGTGGCGCCCGCAACGGCGCGCGGCCGTCGGCGCCGGACGCGGACCCGGCGAAGGAGCGGTTCACCGCCTGGGAGCCGCGGCTGCCCGAGGTGCCCGCCGAACCCATGGCATCCCCCAACGGCACCGCGCCCTCCGAGGCCGTTGTTCTGGTGTGGGAGCAGGCATGGGTGGAGTACGTGGCTGCCCTGCGCCGGGAGTTCGAGGCCCGTACGCTGCCGTGGGCGATGGCGCAGGTGGACGGCGCGCACCGGGAGACCCTGTGGCAGGCACTGCGCCACAGCCGTCGGCGCCTGCTGCTCTCGGGCGCCCGCGTCGGCCCGGACGCCTTCGACTCCCGTGCCTCCGTAGCACTGGAGAAACTCCTGGGCGCCGGCGTTCAGGTGACCATCGCGCACGGACGGCCGACCGAGTCCACCGGGGTCGCCGACGGCCCGCGCCGCCTCCTTGCGGCACTGAAGGCGGACTTCGGCGGGCGCGGCCTGGAGGTGACCCAGCAGGCCACCAACGCCCGCGTCATGGTGAGCGACGACGAGGCCCTGGTCGGCAGCTTCGACCTGCTCTTCCTCGGCAGCCCGGCCACCGGCGGCCTCAGACGGCGCCCCAGCGAGATCGGGCTCAGGCTGATCGACCGGCGCACCGCCGACGAGCTGGCCGACGCCGTCCACGGAGCCGTGCAGCACTACGCCTCGGAACCGGTGGAACGGACCGCGCCGGCCTTGGACCCGGGCGAAGCCGTTGTGCCCGACGCCGTGAGCCACGCCCAGCGCCTGGTCAACGCGGTGGCAAAGGAGGCCCCGTCCGGCGAGCCGACCACCGTGGCACGCCTCGTCCGTGAGTACGTCGACCGGCTCGCGGACAGGGGAGCGGACGCGGTGTGGGCGCTGCTCGATGCTCTCAAGGAGCACGACGCGTACCGGCCGCTGCTGCGTTTCGCGGCCGCTCACGCCACCGGGCGGCTGGCGGGAAGCACCGAAGCCCGGATGTGGCGCCGCTGGCTGATGCGCGACTGCTGGGAGAGCGGGAAGTTCCTCGAGGCCGTGGTGCTCCGGACCGCCATCCCCTCGGAGCACACCCGGCCGCGCCTGCCGCTGGCGCTGGCCGCCGCGGCCCGGGGGGACGCGTGGCTCGACGAGGCGATGGTGGAGGCGGCCCTGGCCACCGAGGACGCCCTGAAGCGGTCCCGGCCGTGGGCCGGGGCGGAGGCCGCCGCCCTGGTGTCGCTGTGTGTGGCCGAGATCCTGACGGCCGAACGGGGAGAAGCCGCCGCGGAGACCCTGGATCTGCTGGAGCAGTACCTCGGCGCCCCCTGGAAGGCGCTCGCCCGGCTGGGCCGCGACCACTGGGACGACAAGACGCTCGGACCGGTGCCCGTGGCCGAGATCCGGGCCCAGGCCGACGGCGCCCGGCACCGGGCCGAAGTCGCCCGTGCCTGGCAGGAGCTGGCCCGGCGCCACCACCGTGCGGCCCAGGTCACCTTCCGCTTCCAGTCCGGCATCCGTACCCACGCCCAGCTCTTCCGCCCCGACGGCGCCTTCGGCCGGCTCAAAGGGCTGCTTGACTCCTGGAACGGTGACGGCGTACGGCAGTGGCTGGCCGCGCACCCGCCCTCGGACATCGACCGGATCCTGGACCGGGCCACGCGCTCGGTCGACAGCTCGCGCCAACTGCCGCTGATGGCTCGCAACCAGCGGCTCAACTTCGTCGCCCGGCTCACCGAGGTCGCCGAGGGCGCCGCGGACCTGGTGGCGCTGCTGGACGCGGACAGCCTCGCCGGGACCCGCAGACTCGCCGAGTATGTTCCGGTGGCCCGCGCCCTGTCCTCGCTGCTGCCCCGCGCCGTCGCGGCGGCCGAGGCCCTGGACGGCCCGGAACCGCTGCTCGCCCGGGCCATGCTCGCGCGTCTGACCGACATCGCCGCCTGGGGAGGCTCTCGGTGACCGAACCACAGGAACAGGAGGCCCACGCTGTCCCGCGTGCGCTGCTGGAGCGCTGGAGCGAGCGGTGGCGCTACCCGGAGCTGCTGGCCCTGTTGAGCCGCACGGACGAGGCGACGGCGCCCGGCCCCGAGGAACTGGCCGAGGCGATCAGCGATGGGCTGGCCCGCCCGGTCGAGGCGCCCGAGGTCGCGGCCAGGGCCCTGATCGCCCAGGGCGAGTTCGCGGCGGCGCGACAGGTGCCGGGCTGGACCGACACGGAGGCCGCGACGGAGGCGGCCGTAGCCGAGGCCAAGGCCCGGCTCGGCCGTCGCCTCGACCGGCTCACGCGGCGGGCCGTCCGCGCGGGCCTGCCCGACCGTCCCCCGGAGGGCCTGGACTCCCTGCTGGAGGTCCGCTCCGCGGATGCCGACACGGCTCTGAACACATGGGAGCGCGATCTCGCCAGGGCAGAGAAGGCCCGCGTGGCCGAACTGGAGGAGCGGCTCACCACGGCCCAGGAGGAGGACGGCTGGGCCGCGGCTGGAGTGGAGGCGTCCGGGCCCGCCCGCGCCGACTGGCAGCAGGCCGTGCGCAGCTGCCTGGCCCAGGGCGAACTGGCCGCCGCGGAAAGGCTGCTGGACGCCGGACCCTCCCCGGACGCCATCGGAGGTCCGCTCGCGGTGCCGGGGCAGCGGACCTGGCCCTGGGCGGACGTTCCGCTGCGCGAGGCACTGGAGTGGTACGCCGGATCGGTGGGCGTGCGCCCGGAGTTCGGCAGCCAGTGGAAGCCGGTCGACGAATCCGGCACCGCCCTGATCGAGGCACTGACCGAGCTGCACCGCCGCCTGTCCGCGGAGACCGTGCGCAACCTCGCCGCAGCCCTCGACACGCACCTGGGTGCCGATGCCGCCCGGCACCCGGTGGAGGAGTGCGGCGCGGGATACGTCACCTGGCTGTCCGGCGTCGCCGACTACCAGCGCATCCCGCAACTCGCCCTGCCTCGCAAGCTGCGGCTGTACGTGGGCCCGCACGACTGGGTTCCCGAGGTCCCGCCGAAGGACCGGCCCGCGGCCTGGCTGGTGCTGCGCATGCAGGCCACCTCCGAGCAGCGCAGGCTGCTTCCGCCCGGCGTCGCGGTGCTCGACGCGCGGACGCTGCTCCAGCTCGCCGCTCCGGACCGCCACGGCATGGCCACCCCACGCAGTCACCGCACCGTTCACTTGCTGCGCGCCATGGGCCGAGGCCTTCGGGTCGTGGACGTAGCGGGTCGGCAGCCGCTGCCGGACGACCGCTCCGGACCCGCGGCCCACCCGCACGAGGAGCACGAGGACCTCGCCTGGTGGCTCGACCTCCTCGGCGTCCGCTCCACCGACGCCGTCGTGGACATGCTCCTGTACGACACCGACGGCCACCCGGTGGCGCTGCGCGCCGCCCTGGCCGGGCTGCTCCCGGACACCGACCGGCCCTACGAGCTGACGTCCGAGGCACTCGACGCGTGGCGCGCCGACCCGGTCGCCCAGGCGGCCTTCCACGACGCGGTGGTCGAGCGGTCGTTCCTCGGCTCTGACCGGGAAGCGGCCGCCGCGCTGCGGTCGGTGCTGCTGCTCGTCCGGGACGAGCCGGACCTGACGCTGATGGAGGACGACGTCGCGGCGGTCATCGAAGCATCCTCGTCCGGCGCCGGGAGCCCGCCGATGGAAGTGGGACCGGCCCTGGCCCGGGTCGCCACGGCCGGGTTCCTGCGCCAGGAGGGCGAGCGCCGCTACCGCTGGAACGGCCCCGGCCTCGCGGCCCTCCTCATCGGCCCCGATCCGCACCGCCTCGAGTCGCGCCTCGATGGGGACCTGCGGGAGTTGTACGACCGCCGGGACCGCAGCGAGGAGAGTGCGGTGCTCGGGCTGCTGGAGGTCAGGGAGTCGTACACGCACACCATGGTCAACCGGCTGATGGGGGCCACGGACACCATCAGGCGGATGCTGGAGCGGGGCGACCTGCCGGAGCAGCACCGCACCGACCTGGAGACGGCACTGCGTGCCCTGGCGGAGGGCCAGCAGGCGGAGGCCCGCTCTCGTGACCCGAAGAGGCTGTACGACGACCTGAACGCCAAGGAGCGGTTGAACCTGCGCGCCGAACTGCTCAGCCACTGCCTCGGCGTGCTGGACCACGCACCGGCGGGGGTGGCCGTCGACTTCTTGCCGCGCACCGACGGGGAAGTGGTCGTCTGGGCCAGCCAGCGGCTGCTGAAGATGGCGGTGGACAACCTCCTGGACAACGCCCTGCGGGAGGTCGGCACCACAGGTGGCATCCGGGTGGCCCTCGATCTGCTGCGGCGGGGCAGCGAGGGGGTGGGCGGGCCCGTCGCCCGGATCGACATCGAGGACAGCGGGCCGGGGGTGGCCGAGAACTGGCTGCCGTTCCTCAACGGGACGGTGAGCGGGCCGCCGGATGCCCCGAAGGGCAGCGGCCGCGGGGTGACGTTCGCGCGCAACTTCATCGTCGCCCACAACGGGACCCTGGCGTTCCTGTCGCGCTCGCAGGACCTGGGCGGCGCCCACGTCCGCATCGAGCTGCCGGTGACAGAGACCCCGCCGCCGCGCTGAGGGGTCTCAGCCGCCCCTCAGCATGCGGTCGACGGCCTCGCGGACGGCGAGGGTGTCGAAGCCGCCGACATCCGGTCTCGCCTTGGTGCAGATGCCGGACAGCCCGAAACGCTCGATGAGGTTGCGGTAATTCACCTCCACGTCGCCGTCGGGGAAGAACGCGGTGATGAGTATCCGGGGTATTCCGCGGCTCTGCAGGTCCTGCAGGGCGGCATAGCCGTACTGGTCGTTGTTGCGTTGGGTGAGGTGACGATCCACCAGGGCACCATGGAACCGAGGTGGGTTGCCGCGCATGAGCAGGTAGTACTCGTCGAGGCTGTGGACGACCGTGGTGTCGAAGTCGCCCAGGAGTGTCTGCAGCGCCCGGCAGATCTGCTCGTCGTCCTCCACGATCAGCAGCCGCCGCCGCGCCGCCGCGCGCCCACCCGGATGCAACGCGTCCGCCGTCTTCACCGCCTGATCGTCACCGAACCGGTCAGCGAACGCGTCCCAGCCTTCGACCTCGACGCCCCGCCGGAACAGCTCGGACACGCCGGTCATGAGCACACTGCGCGCCTTCAGAGCCGTGGTCCAGTGCCGGGGCTCGACCAGGTGGTGGACCTGCAGCGGATCGCCTCGCCACATCGCCAGCAGGCGGGCCACCTCGTCGGCGTGCGGCGGCTTCCCCAACGCCGCGACTCGCTCGGGGAATTCGAACGCATCGAGCCGGATGAGGTCCTTCGGCAGCCGATAACCACCGGAATTCCGGCGGGGAATCGCCACACCGTGCTCCTTGAGCCGGCTGTTCAGCTTGCCGACGTGGGTGTACACAGCGTCGTCGCTCCCGCTGCGCGGCAGCATCGCCTTGATGCTCTCCGAGGACACCAACTGCCCCTTCTGGAACAGCAGCCGTAACAGGATGGCCGCTGCCACTCCGTTCAGCTGTGTCCGGCCCCCCGTGCGGCTTTCCAGGATCAGTTCGCCGAGTGCGGCGACATGCGGTCTGTCCTGCTGTGAAACTCCGTCCCCCATGGCCTCATGCTAGCGCCGGTGAACCAGGTCCGTAACTCGATCTGAACGCGGCTCAACAGCCAAGCGGCCCAAGTGAGTTCGAGTTCAGAAAGAGGCCCGTGGAGTGGCTGGGAAATCCTCGGTTCCCTTGGGGAAGCGGGCAGAACGCCCGACGGCCGAACCGGCCGCCCCCCTTCCCGAGGAGTGAACAGCCATGTCCACCACGTCCGTGAAGACCGTCGTCGCCGCCGGTACCGGCTCCCTCACCGCCCACTTCGCCGGCCTCTCCCCCCTGCAGTCCGTCGCCGCCGGCGCCGCCGTCCTCGTCACCGCCGTCCTGCTCAAGCTCCTCGTCCTCGAGTGGTTCTCCCGCAAGAGCGAGGGTGTACGCGGTGACGTACTGAAGTTCGCCTCCATGCTCTTTCTGGGCCAGCAGTCCGCCCCGGCTGCCCCCGCCGACGCCCCTGCCCCCGCCGACGCCCCTGCCACCCCCGCCGCCCCCGATGCGCCGCCGTCCCGGAGGCGCTGGCGGCGCCGACGGCGGGCGAGGTGACCGGCGGTCGTGAGCTCCGGAGGGCCAGGATGCCTCCGGAGCTCTGTCTGTTCAGCACTCGATGATGTTGACGGCCAGCCCGCCCCGCGCCGTCTCCTTGTACTTGACGGACATGTCCGCGCCGGTCTCCTTCATGGTCTTGATGACCTTGTCGAGGGAGACCTTGTGGGAGCCGTCGCCGCGCATCGCCATGCGGGCCGCCGTGACCGCCTTCACCGCCGCCATGCCGTTGCGCTCGATGCACGGGATCTGGACCAGACCGCCGACCGGATCGCAGGTCAGGCCGAGGTTGTGCTCCATGCCGATCTCGGCCGCGTTCTCCACCTGCTCGGGGGTGCCGCCGAGCACCTCCGCCAGCGCGCCGGCCGCCATGGAGCAGGCCGAGCCGACCTCGCCCTGGCAGCCGACCTCCGCGCCGGAGATCGACGCGTTCTCCTTGAAGAGCATGCCGATCGCACCCGCGGCGAGCAGGAAGCGGACCACGCCGTCCTCGTCGGCGCCCGGCACGAAGTTCATGTAGTAGTGCAGGACCGCCGGGATGATGCCCGCGGCCCCGTTCGTGGGGGCGGTGACGACCCGGCCGCCGGCCGCGTTCTCCTCGTTCACGGCCATCGCGTAGAGCGTGATCCACTCCATCGCGTGCGCCAGCGGGTCTCCCTCGGCGCGCAGCTGGCGGGCCGTGACGGCCGCGCGGCGGCGCACCTTCAGACCGCCGGGGAGGATGCCCTCACGGGACATGCCGCGCCGGACGCACTCCCGCATGACGTGCCAGATCTCCAGCAGCCCGGCTCGTATCTCCTCCTCGGTGCGCCAGGACCGCTCGTTCTCCAGCATGAGAGCGGAGATCGACAGGCCCGTCTCCTCGGTGAGGCGGAGCAGCTCGTCGCCGGTGCGGAAGGGGTACTTCAGGACCGTGTCGTCCAGCTTGATGCGGTCCGCGCCGACCGCGTCCTCGTCCACGACGAAGCCGCCGCCGACCGAGTAGTACGTCTTCGACAGCAGCTCGGCGCCCGTACCGTCGTACGCCCAGATCGTCATGCCGTTGGCGTGGTACGGGAGCGCCTTGCGGCGGTGCAGCACGAGATCCTTGTCGAAGTCGAACGCGATCTCGTGTTCGCCCAGGAGCTCGATCCGGCCCCCGGTCCTGATCGCCTCCACCCGGGCGTCCGCCGTCTCCACGTCCACCGTGCGCGGCGAGGCGCCCTCCAGACCGAGCAGCACCGCCTTCGGGGTGCCGTGGCCGTGCCCGGTCGCGCCCAGGGAGCCGTACAGCTCCGTCCGCACCGACGCGACGGAGGGCAGCAGGCCCTCGTTGCGCAGTCGCCGCGCGAACATGCGTGCCGCGCGCATCGGGCCGACCGTGTGGGAGCTGGACGGGCCGATGCCGATCGAGAACAGGTCGAAGACCGAGATGGCCACGGTCACTCCTCAAGACAGGGGGTGGTGGGGCACCCTCCCTCGGGTGCCCCACCGGGGACTCACTTGTTCAGACCCGGGTACAGCGGGTGCTTTTCTGCCAGGGCCTTCACCCGGGCCTTGAGCGCCTCCGCGTCGTAGGACGGCTTCAGCGTCTCGGCGATCACGTCGGCGACCTCGGCGAAGTCCTCGGCCGTGAAGCCGCGCGTCGCGAGGGCGGGCGTGCCGATCCGCAGGCCGGACGTGACCATCGGGGGGCGCGGGTCGTTCGGGACCGCGTTGCGGTTGACCGTGATGCCGACCTCGTGCAGGCGGTCCTCGGCCTGCTGCCCGTCCAGCTCCGACTCGCGCAGGTCGACCAGGATCAGGTGCACGTCCGTGCCGCCGGTCAGGACGTTCACTCCGGCCTCGCGCGCGTCGGCCGCCGTCAGCCGCTCGGCGAGGAGCTTCGCGCCCTCCACCGTACGACGCTGGCGCTCCCGGAACTCCTCCGACGCGGCGACCTTGAAGGAGACCGCCTTGGCCGCGATCACGTGCTCCAGGGGGCCGCCCTGGAAGCCCGGGAAGACGGACGAGTTCAGCTTCTTCGCGAAGTCCTTCTTCGCGAGGATGATGCCGCCGCGGGGACCGCCGAGGGTCTTGTGGGTCGTGGAGGTGACCACGTCCGCGTACTCGACCGGGTTCGGGTGGAGACCGGCGGCGACCAGGCCCGCGAAGTGCGCCATGTCGACCCACAGGTACGCCTCGACCTCGTCCGCGATCCGGCGGAAGGCGGCGAAGTCCAGCTGCCGCGGGTACGCCGACCAGCCGGCGATGATCACCTTCGGGCGGTGCTCCTTGGCCAGCCGCTCGACCTCGGCCATGTCGACCAGGCCGATCTCGTCCACGTGGTAGGCGACCACGTGGAACTGCTTGCCCGAGAAGTTCAGCCGCATCCCGTGGGTCAGGTGGCCGCCGTGCGCCAGGTCCAGGCCGAGGATGGTGTCGCCGGGCTGGGCCAGCGCGAACAGGGCGGCCTGGTTGGCGGAGGCGCCGGAGTGGGGCTGCACATTGGCGTACTCCGCGTCGAACAGCTCCTTGAGCCGGTCGATGGCGATCTGCTCGGTGACGTCGACGTGCTCGCAGCCGCCGTAGTAGCGGCGGCCCGGGTAGCCCTCGGCGTACTTGTTGGTGAGGACCGAGCCCTGCGCCTCCATGACCGCCAGCGGGGCGAAGTTCTCGGAGGCGATCATCTCGAGGGTGGACTGCTGGCGGTGCAGCTCGGCGTCGACCGCTGCGGCGACCTCCGGGTCGAGCTCGTGCAGGGACGTGTTCAGAAGGGTCATCTGCGGGTGCGCTCCTCAGCCGGCGATGTGGGCGTCGTACTCGTCGGCGGACAGCAGGTCGGCCGGCTCCTCGGACACGCGCACCTTGAACAGCCAGCCGCCCTCGAAGGGCTCGGAGTTCACCAGCGACGGGTCGTTGACCACGTCCTCGTTGACCTCCGTGATCTCGCCGGTGACCGGGGAGTACAGGTCGCTGACCGACTTGGTCGACTCCAGCTCGCCGCAGGTCTCGCCCGCGGTCACCGTGTCACCGACCTCCGGGAGCTGGACGAACACGACATCGCCGAGCGCGTTCGCCGCGTGCTCCGTGATGCCGACCGTCGCGACGCCGTCCTCGGCGTCCGACAGCCACTCGTGCTCCTTGCTGTAGCGCAGCTGCTGGGGGTTGCTCATGGCCTGAATTCTCCTGTACGCGGGGGAGTGGTGGTGAAGGGAGTACTGCTGGAGGCGTGCGTGAGCACGGCGGAGGTGCGCGGGATCACGTCACCCGTCCGCCGAGTGCCTACTTCTGGCGCTTGTAGAACGGCAGCGCCACGACCTCGTGCGGCTCGTGGCTGCCCCGGATGTCCACCCCGACCCCGGGCGTGCCCGGCGCCGAGTGCGCGGCGTCGACGTACGCCATCGCGATCGGCCTGCCCAGCGTGGGGGAGGGCGCCCCGGAGGTGACCTCGCCGATCACCTCGCCGCCCGCGACGACCGGGTACCCGGCCCGCGGCACGCGGCGGCCCTCGGCGACCAGGCCGACGAGGACGCGCGGCGGGTTCTCCTCGGCACGGGAGGCGGCATCCTCCAGCGCGGCACGCCCCACGAAGTCGCCCTCCTTCTCGAACTTCACCACCCGGCCGAGCCCGGCGTCGAAGGGCGTCAACGAGGTGGTCAGCTCGTGCCCGTACAGCGGCATGCCCGCTTCCAGGCGCAGCGTGTCCCGGCAGGAGAGCCCACAGGGGGCCAGACCGACGGGGGCGCCCGCCTCGGTCAGCGCCTGCCACAGCTTCTCGGCGTGCTCGGGCGCGACGAACAGCTCGAAGCCGTCCTCGCCGGTGTAGCCGGTGCGCGCGATGAGGGCGGGAACGCCCGCGACCGTGCCGGGCAGGCCCGCGTAGTACTTCAGGCCGTCGAGATCGGCGTCGGTGAGCGACTTCAGGATGCCGGGGGACTCGGGGCCCTGGACGGCGATCAGGGCGTAGGCGTCCCGGTCGTCGCGGACCGCGGCGGCGAAGCCCGCGGCACGCTCGGTCAGCGCGTCCAGCACCACCTGGGCGTTGGAGGCGTTGGCGACGACCATGTACTCGTTCTCGGCCAGCCGGTAGACGATCAGGTCGTCCAGGATGCCGCCGTCCTCCTGGCAGATCATGGTGTAGCGGGCGCGGCCCACGCGGACGGAGGCGATGTCGCCGACCAGCGCGTGGTTGAGGAACCGGTCCGCCTCGGGCCCGGTCACCGTGATCTCGCCCATGTGCGAGAGGTCGAACAGCCCCGCCCTGGTACGGACCGCGACGTGCTCGTCGCGCTCGGAGCCGTACCTGAGGGGCATGTCCCAGCCGGCGAAGTCGGTCATCGTCGCGCCGAGCGAACGATGCAGGGCATCGAGCGCGGTGCGGCGCAGGGGGCTACTGCTCATCGGTTGTGCTCCCAGGGCGTGGGTCCCCGCGCGCGAGCGAATTCGAGCGTGGGGAAGGGCGAGGTCGGTCCTCCCCATCTGTCATCGGAACCTGAGAGGTTCGCCATGAACGCCCGCACGGCGGGTCGTCACGGCTTGCACCTTGGGTGGAGCCACCGACAAGCGGCCCACTTTCCAGATGTGCCTCGCCCGCGCGGTATCGGGGCCTGAGAGATTCAAGGGAGGGACTTGCTCCTTCGGCGCCCGGGCCCACGTACGTACCCGTACGTCCCCGGAACTCTCCCGCGCGGATTCAAGCGGCCGGTATGCAGTTGGCGGGCACATCATTGCACGCCTCGCCCGATCGTGGCAGGCCGCGTGGGCAACCGGCCCGGGGCCGCCTCCGCGACCGGCTTCCGGACGCATCTGTGACCGGGTTGTGGCAGTACGCGAACGCCACGGGGAGATACCGTCCATTACCTTCTCTTTACATTCGGCGGGGATGGGACTTCCTGACCGCAAGGGAGGACGATCACGGTGAACAGGACGACGGCGTACGCCATGACCACGGGCATCGCGGTGCCCCGGCAGCCCGGAGTCCCGGCCCGGGAGGCCGGCGCGCCGGTGCCGGCGCCGGTGGTCCGCGACCTGCGCGACCGAGGGGGCCGCAGCCCGTACGGGCTCACCTTCGGCGCCCGCGACCTCGTCGTGGTCACCGGCCTTCCCGGCAGCGGCAAGTCCACGCTCATGCGGCGCACGGTGCGCGGCGCCCGCGTCGACTCCCAGGACACCCGCGACCGCTGGGACGCCCGCCTGGCCCGCTTCCTGCCGTACGGGATCTACCGCCCCCTGGTCCGCCTCGCGCACTACGCCGGCCTGCGCCGGGCCCTGCGCGCCGACAGCGGAGTGGTCGTGCACGACTGCGGTACCCAGACCTGGGTGCGCACCTGGCTGGCCCGCGAGGCCCGGCGCCGTGGCGGCACGCTCCATCTGCTCCTGCTCGACGTCACCCCCGACACGGCCCTGGACGGCCAGCGCGAGAGGGGCCGAGGGGTCTCCCGCTACGCCTTCCTGCGCCACCGCCGCGCCACCCGCCATCTGCTGCGCGCCGTCGAACGGGGCCGGCTCCCGGAGGGCTGCGGCTCGGCGGTCCTGCTCGACCGGGACGCGGCGGACGTGCTGCGCCGGATCGACTTCGCGGACCGGGCGGAAGGGGCGGAATGAATCGCGGTGCCCGCGCACCCGTTAGCCTTTTCGCCACACCAGTGGTACTCGGCAGGCGGTAGGCAGATGGACATCCCGGCGGACCTTCCCGCGGACTTCCCGGCACAGTCGCACCCCCATCCGCACGGCGGATGGCCGGGCAACGAGCTGGAGGAGGTGCTGTCCGCCTCGCTCGGCATCCCCTCGGCGGGCGGCCGGATCGTCGAGGTGCTCGGGCGCAGCTACCTGTGGGTGCCGCTGCCGAACGGCGGCGGCCCGCACAGCGGGCCCCTCGACCTGCCCACGCTGGAGATCGAGGGCCAGGCGTACGTCCCGGTGTTCAGCTCGGAGGAGCAGTTCCGCCACGCCGCCGGCGGCCATATGTCGTACACCGTCGCGCCCGCCGCCGAGTTCGCCCGCGGGCTGCCCCCACAGGTCGGCATCGCGGTCAACCCGGGCGGCGTGGTCGGCATACCCCTGCCTCCGGAGGCGGTGGCCGAGCTGTGCCGCGTGGGACGCACCCCGCTGGACGGCCCCACGACCGGCGGTCGCGTCCGCCTCTTCGAACCGGACTGGCAGGACGACCCGGTGGACTTCCTCGCCGCCGCGTCCGCCGAGTTCACGGCGACCGGTGTGGTCCTCACGGCACGCCGCTGCCTCGCCGCCATCGAGACGGCGGACCCGGTGCTGTTCATCGGCGTGGAGCTCTCCCAGTGGGAGGGCGACCTGCGCACCCTCCCCATGGACGCCCTGGGCCGCGCCCTGGCCGAGGTCGCGGTCGAGTGGCCGGTCAACCTGGTCCTCCTGGACGTGGCCCAGGACCCGGTGGCCGACTGGATGAGAGAGAAGGTCCGGCCGTTCTACCAGCAGGGGTACTGAGCAGGGCGCTCCCTCAGGGGCGCCCCCTCAGGGGCGCGGGGAACTGCGCGCCCAGCCACGAACGAGCCGCACCCGCCGGCCGGCAGCAGACCCCGAGCTCCTGGGTACCCCGCGGCCGGTGGCAGCCACACCGCACCGGCTGTCAGCGGACCCGCCTAACCTGGTTTCATATGCGCAGCACATCGTCAGCGAAGGGGCGGTAAAGGGTGAGCGGGGTGAGCGCGAGCGGCACCGCGGCCGGCCAGGTCGAACACATGCTGCGCCAGGTGACGCCCGGGCGCTACGACGCCTACGAGGCGCTCCTGCGCGCGCTCGCGACCCCCTCCACCGGCAGGGTCTGGATGCTGCTGTGGCACGGCCAGGCAGGTTCGCCCGACGCCCAGTACGCCACCATGGAGGTGGACGGCCACGGCTACGCGCCCTGCGTCACCTCCGCACAGGAGCTCTCGGCCAGCGGCTGGACCCGCTCCTACGAGGTGATCGACGGCGCCGACGTGGCCCGCGCCCTCTACCCGGGCCACTACGGCCTGTGGCTGAACCCGCACGCGCCCGGCGGTGGCGTCGGCATCCCCTGGCTGGACCTGCGCCGCATCGCCGCCGGTCTGGACCGCCAGCCCGCGGGCCCCCTGCGGCTGTCCGAACCGGCCATCGAGATTCCGCAGTTCTACGCCCTGCTCACCCAGAACGCCCACCGCACGCCCGCCGTGCGCTCCCTGCGTCGCGCCTGGGTGCAACCGGCCCTCGGCGCCCCCTACCTGGCGATCGGCCTGGACGTCTACGACACCTCGCCGCCCGCCGTCGACTCGGTGCGGGCGATGATGCAGCAGTCCGTCACGGCCGTCCCGGAGGGCCTTCCGGTGTCGACGGTCGCGCTGTCCGACGAGGACGACCCGGTGGCGATGTGGCTGCGCGTCAACTCCCGCCCGTTCTACGACCGAGAGGCCCACGCCACGGCACCGGCCCCCGCGGCGGGCGGTTACGGCTATCCGCCGGCGCGCGGGGCGTACTGACGTCCGTACGTCCCGGGCGGAGGGCCGAGTTCGGTACCTGGAGTCCTTCTCCGCGCGTAGATGAGGGTGGATGGTCCCTGTCTCGCGCCAAGTGTCCCAATTTGGTGGCGTCCGCACCGCGTTACCAGCTGTCCGGATAACGGATCTCCCCAGTCCGCATCACGTTTATGCATCCTTTCACTGCCAAGTCTGGTCACTGATCGCCGAAGCATTGAAGACTCCGGCTTCAAGGGGTTTCGCCCCTGTGTACGACGGACTGAGTCATGCCGCCACAGCGGCAAGTGCGGGCCGGCCACCGCCGGTTGAGAGGGGTCCCTGCCAGATGACGGCACCATTGCACGAGCCGACTGCGGAAGCGGCCCCGGGGGCGGCCGAGGAAGCAGCAGCTGCCGCCGCCGACGCGAAAGCCGTACAGGGCCGCTCCCTGGGACGGATCGCCTGGGAGCGCCTCAAGCAGGACAAGCTCGCCCTCACGGGCGGCATCGTCGTGCTCGTGCTCATCGCGGTCGCCCTGCTCGCTCCCGTGATCTCCAACCTGGTCGGGCAGGATCCCGACGCCTACCACGAGAACCTGATCGACCCGCTCTTCGGCACGCCCACGGGGTCCCTGGGCGGCATCAGCGGCGATCACCTGCTGGGTGTCGAGCCGGTCAACGGCCGCGACATCTTCGCTCGCATCCTCTACGGCGCGCGGGTCTCGCTGCTGGTCGGCTTCCTGTCCGCGTTGGTCGCCGTCATCCTCGGCACCGTCCTGGGCGTCCTGGCAGGCTTCTTCGGCGGCTGGGTCGACTCGGTCGTCAGCCGCGTCATGGACGGTCTGCTCGCCTTCCCGCAGCTGCTGTTCACCATCGCGCTGGTCTCCGTCATGCCGAACAACATGCTGGGGCTGACCGGCTCCAGCGTGCGAGTGTTCGTGATGATCCTGGTCATCGGCTTCTTCGGGTGGCCCTACATCGGACGCGTGGTTCGCGGCCAGACGCTCTCGCTGCGTGAGCGCGAGTACGTCGAGGCGGCCCGCTCCCTCGGCGCCGGGCGCCTCTACATCCTCTTCAAGGAGCTGCTGCCCAACCTCGTCGCGCCGATCATCGTGTACACGACGATGATGATCCCCACCAACATCCTCACCGAGGCGGCACTCAGCTTCCTGGGCGTGGGCGTCAAGCCGCCCACGGCCTCCTGGGGACAGATGCTTTCGAGCGCGATCGACTACTACGACTCGGATCCCATGTACATGGTGGTCCCGGGCGTGGCGATCTTCATCACCGTTCTTGCATTCAACCTCTTCGGTGACGGCGTGCGCGATGCGCTGGACCCGAAGGGCTCCCGCTGAACTGCCGTACCCCAAACTTCCCGTGGCACCTGCACGGGGTCTCTCATCAAATCCGGAGGATCCGAGATCGTGACTACCCAACGCACCTCAGGGCGGCGCAAGCAGGCCATGGCCGCTGCCGCCGTGGTCGCCGCGCTGCTGACCACGGCGGCGTGCGGCGGCGGCAACGACAACAGCGGTTCGAAGAACGGTGCGGCCGGCTTCGACGCGGCGAACAACAAGGTCGCCCAGGCCTCCGAGGTCAAGAAGGGCGGCACGCTGAAGTTCGGTGGGGCCCAGGACGCCGACTCGTGGGACACCACGCGCGGCTACTACGGCTTCGCCTGGAACTTCATGCGCTACTACAGCCGCCAGCTCGTCACGAACAAGACGGAGCCCGGTAAGGAAGGCGCCAAGCTGACCCCGGACCTCGCCACCGGGCTCGCCAAGGTCTCCGACGACGGCAAGACGTACACCTACACGCTGCGCGACGGGATCACCTGGGAGGACGGCAAGCCGATCACCTCCAAGGACGTCAAGTACGGCATCGAGCGCGTGTGGGCGCAGGACGTGCTCTCCGGCGGCCCGACCTACCTGAAGGACTTCCTGGACCCGGACGGCAAGTACCAGGGCCCGTACAAGGACACGTCCGCGGACCACCTCGGTCTGAAGGCGATCGACACGCCCGACGACAAGACGATCGTCTTCCACCTGCCCAAGGCGAACGCCGACTTCGAGGAAGTGCTCGCGCTGACCTCGGCGTCCCCGGTCCGCCAGGACAAGGACACCAAGTCCAAGTACGCGCTGCACCCGTTCTCCTCGGGCCCGTACAAGTTCCAGTCGTACAACCCGGGCAAGGACCTCACCCTGGTCCGCAACACCAACTGGAAGCAGTCCTCGGACCCGATCCGCAAGGCGTACCCGGACAAGATCACCGTCCAGTTCTTCTCCGACGCCAACCAGCTGGACCAGCGTCTGCTCAACGGTGACCTGGACCTGGACATCAACCAGACGGGCATGTCGCCCCAGGGCCGTACCACCGCCCTGAAGGAGCACAAGGCCAACCTGGACAACCCGGTCTCCGGATACATCCGCTACGCGGTCTTCCCGCAGAGCGTGAAGCCGTTCGACAACGAGCACTGCCGCAAGGCCGTCATCTACGGCGCCGACCACGTCTCCCTGCAGACCGCCCGCGGTGGCCCCGTCGCCGGTGGTGACATCGGCACCAACATGCTGCCGCCGTCCGTCCCGGGCGCCGAACACCAGAAGTACGACCCGTACGAGCTCGCCGGTGCCAACAAGAACGGCAACGCCGCCAAGGCCAAGGAAGAGCTGAAGGCCTGCGGCCAGCCGAACGGCTTCAGCACCACCATCGCCGTCCGCAACAACAAGCCGGTCGAGGTGGCCACCGCCCAGTCCCTGCAGGCGTCGCTGAAGAAGATCGGCATCAACGCCCAGATCGACCAGTTCGACGGTTCGCAGACCACCGGCATCATCGGTAGCCCCGACAACGTGAAGAAGAAGGGCTACGGCATCATCATCATGGGCTGGGGCCCGGACTTCCCGACCGTCCAGGGCTTCGGTCTGCCGCTGTGGGACAGCAAGTACATCCTGCAGAGCGGCAACAACAACTACGCCCTGATCAAGGACAAGACGATCGACGGCCTGTTCGACACCTACGTGAACACGCTGGACGACGCGAAGAAGACCGAGATCGCCACGCAGATCAACCACAAGGTCATGGAGGGCGGCTACTACCTGCCCTTCGTCTTCGAGAAGTTCATCAACTGGCGTTCCAACCGGCTGGCGAACGTGTACACGACCGACGCGTACAGCGGTCAGTACGACTTCGTCAACCTGGGCCTGAAGTCCGCGAAGTAAACCCCGGCACACCCGCCGTACGGCACGAAAGGCAGGTGAAGGCCGGCGCGGCGTGACCGCGGGCCACCGGACAACCTCCGGCGGCC
This sequence comes from Streptomyces sp. NPDC001796, assembly GCF_042892355.1. Taxonomy (NCBI): domain Bacteria; kingdom Bacillati; phylum Actinomycetota; class Actinomycetes; order Kitasatosporales; family Streptomycetaceae; genus Streptomyces; species Streptomyces sp. NPDC001796. Next base: position 53,824 of record NZ_JBIAUC010000015.1, read on the forward strand.
CGCGGTCCGCGGCGGGCCGTTAGCTGTGCTCGCTTACCTCATCAGGCGGCTGTTCGCCGCCGCAGTGATGCTTGTGGTCATCGTCATGGTGGTCTTCGGCATCTTCTTCCTCGTCCCGAAGTGGGCGGGCGTCGACATCGCCGCGAGTTTCGTGGGCAAGCAGGCCGACCCGGCCGCCGTGGAGGCGGTGCGCGAGAAGCTGGGCCTCGGCGACCCGATCTACGTCCAGGTCTGGGAGTTCTTCAAGGGCATCTTCGCGGGCCGCACGTACGCGGCCGGCGGTGACGTCACCCACTGCGCCGCACCGTGCTTCGGCTACTCCTTCCGCAGTGAACAGGCCGTCTGGCCGGTGCTGACCGACCGCTTCCCGGTGACCCTGGGTCTCGCGCTCGGCGCCGCCGTGCTGTGGCTGATCTTCGGCATCGCGGCGGGGGTGCTCTCCGCGCTCAAGCGGGGCAGCATCTGGGACCGCGGCGCGATGGTCGTCGCCCTGGCGGGTGTGTCCCTCCCCATCTACTTCACCGGCCTGCTCAGCCTGGCGATCTTCGCCTTCGGCCTGAAGTGGATCGACGCGCAGTACGTGCCCCTCGACCAGAGCGTCGGCGGCTGGTTCGGCGGAATGATCCTGCCGTGGATCACCCTCGCGTTCCTGTACGCGGCGATGTACGCCCGGATCACCCGCGCCACCATGCTGGAGATCCTCGGCGAGGACTACATCCGCACCGCCCGCGCAAAGGGCCTGCGCGAACAGACCGTCATCGGCAAGCACGCCATGCGCTCGACGATGACGCCCATCCTGACCATGCTCGGCATGGACCTCGGCGCGCTCATCGGCGGCGCCATCCTGACCGAGTCCACGTTCAACCTGCCGGGCCTCGGCCGTGCCGTGCTCGACGCCATCAGGAACCAGGACCTGCCCATCATCCTCGGCGTCACCCTGATCACTTCCCTCGCGGTGCTCATCGCCAACCTCGTGGTGGACGTTCTGTACGCCGTGATCGACCCCCGAGTGAGGCTCTCATGAGCGAACTCAGCAAGACCGGAGCAGCCGTGAGTGAACCCACGAGTTCCTCGCCCGCGCCGACCGCCTTCCTGGAGGTGCGCGACCTCAAGGTGCACTTCCCGACCGACGACGGTCTGGTGAAGTCCGTCGACGGGCTCAGCTTCCGGCTGGAGAAGGGCAAGACCCTCGGCATCGTGGGCGAGTCGGGCTCCGGCAAGTCCGTCACCTCGCTCGGCATCATGGGCCTGCACACCACGGGCCAGTACGGCAAGCGCAAGGCGCAGATCTCCGGCGAGATCTGGCTGAACGGCACCGAGCTGCTGTCCGCCGACCCCGACCAGGTACGGAAGATGCGCGGTCGCGAGATGGCGATGATCTTCCAGGACCCGCTGTCCGCGCTGCACCCGTACTACACGATCGGCCAGCAGATCGTGGAGGCGTACCGGATCCACCACGACGTCGACAAGAAGACCGCCCGCAAGCGGGCGATCGAGATGCTCGACCGGGTGGGCATCCCGCAGCCCGACAAGCGGGTCGACAACTACCCGCACGAGTTCTCCGGCGGTATGCGCCAGCGCGCGATGATCGCGATGTCGCTGGTCAACAACCCCGAACTGCTCATCGCGGACGAGCCGACCACCGCCCTGGACGTGACCGTCCAGGCGCAGATCCTCGACCTCATGCGCGATCTGCAGAAGGAGTTCGGCTCCGCCGTCATCATCATCACCCACGACCTGGGCGTCGTCGCCGAGCTGGCCGACGACATCCTGGTGATGTACGGCGGCCGCTGCGTGGAACGCGGGCCGGCCGAGAAGGTGTTCTACGAGCCCCGCCACCCCTACACCTGGGGCCTGCTCGGCTCGATGCCGCGCCTGGACCGCGAGCAGCAGGAGCGCCTTATTCCGGTCAAGGGCTCACCGCCCTCCCTGATCAACGTCCCGTCCGGCTGCGCCTTCAACCCCCGCTGCCCGTACGCCGACGTCCCGAAGGACAACGTCACCCGCACCGTCCGGCCCGAGCTGACCGAGGTCGGCAGCCGGCACTGGGCCGCCTGCCACATGTCGCGGGAGCAGCGGGAGCGTATCTGGACCGAAGAGATTGCGCCGAAGCTGTGAGCGAGAACTCCAAGGAAGCGGCAGTGACGATTCCTGCGCAGAGCGACGGTGCCACCCTCGCCAAGGACGCCGCACCCGGCGAGACCCTGCTGAAGGTGACCGGCCTCAAGAAGCACTTCCCCATCCGCAAGGGCCTGCTGCAGCGGCAGGTCGGCGCCGTGCGCGCGGTCGACGGCCTCGACTTCGAGGTCAAGTCCGGTGAAACCCTGGGCGTCGTCGGCGAGTCCGGATGCGGCAAGTCCACCATGGGCCGGCTGATCACCAGGCTGCTCGAGCCGACCGAGGGCACCGTCGAGTTCGAGGGCAAGGACATCACGCACCTCGGCGTGAGCGGGATGCGCCCGCTGCGCCGCGATGTGCAGATGATCTTCCAGGACCCGTACTCGTCGCTGAACCCGCGCCACACCATCGGCACCATCGTCGGCGCGCCCTTCCGGCTCCAGGGCGTCACGCCCGAGGGCGGCATCAAGAAGGAAGTGCAGCGGCTGCTGTCGGTCGTGGGTCTCAACCCCGAGCACTACAACCGCTATCCGCACGAGTTCTCCGGCGGTCAGCGCCAGCGCATCGGCATCGCCCGGGCGCTCGCGCTCAACCCGAAGCTGGTCGTGGCCGACGAGCCGGTCTCCGCGCTCGACGTGTCGATCCAGGCGCAGGTCGTCAACCTGCTCGACGACCTCCAGCAGGAGCTGGGGCTGACGTATGTGATCATCGCGCACGACCTGTCGGTCGTCCGGCACGTCTCGGACCGGATCGCGGTGATGTACCTCGGCAAGATCGTCGAGCTCGCCGACCGCGACTCGCTGTACAAGGCGCCGATGCACCCGTACACCAAGGCGCTGATGTCGGCGGTGCCGATCCCGGACCCGAAGCGGAAGAACGCCAAGAGCGAGCGCATCCTGCTCAAGGGCGACGTCCCCTCGCCGATCGCCCCGCCGAGCGGATGCCGCTTCCACACGCGGTGCTGGAAGGCGACGGAGATCTGCCGGACGACCGAGCCGCAGCTGCTGGAGCTGAAGCCGGGGCAGCGGGTGGCCTGCCACCACCCGGAGAACTTCGAGGACCAGGCCCCGCAGGACACGGTGCTGCTCTCCGACGCCAAGGAGGCGGCGAAGCTGGTCGCCGACGAGGTGCTGGCGGAGTCCGCGGAGACGTCGGCGGCGGTGGCCGCGGCGGTCGAGGCGGAGGCCGAGGCCTCCGGTGCGCCGGCTGCGACCGAGGAGGCATCCGAGGTGTCCGCGGCGTCCGACGGCTCCGAGGACACGGAAGCACCCTCCGCCGAGGAGGCCTCCGAACCCGCGGGCGAGGAGTCCGCGGAGGAGCCCGCGAGCGAGGAGTCCGCGGACGAGACCTCCGACGAGGCGGACTCGGAGGAGCCCGCCGGCGAGGCGGACGCGGAGGAGCCCGCTCCCGACAAGCCCGCGGCGGCGGACCGTCAGGAGTCAACCGACAAGTAAGGCATGACAAGTTGGCAAAGTCATGCACATGACCGAACGGGTGAGTGCAGAGTCTGGCGTGACCGTCCGATCGACTGATCGGCGCACGCTCGAAGGGATGACTCCATGGCACTCTCCCGTTCGGCACGTTCGGCGCGCTTAGGGGTTCTGGCCACCGCGGCGGCCTCCTTCCTCGCCGTCGCGGCGTCCTCCGCCCCGGCCCCGGGCTCCGACGGCATCGGCGACTCCTACTTCCCGCAGCTCGGCAACGGCGGCTTCGACGCCCGCCACTACGCCCTCGACGTGGCGTACGCCCCGGACACCGGCCGCCTCGACGGCCGTACGACGATCACGGCCCGTGCCACCCAGAGCCTGACCTCCTTCGACCTGGACCTGCAGCAGCTTCAGGTCACGAGGGTCGAGGTGAACGGCAGACCCGCCCGGTTCACGCGCCAGGGCGACGAGATCCGCATCACCCCGCGCGGCGTTCTGCCCAAGGGCCGGGACTTCACGGTCGCCGTCACCTACGGCGGCATCCCGCAGCCCCTCGGCGGCCCCATCGTGTTCGGCTCCAAGTACGGGTGGATGAAGACCGCCGACGGCGTCTTCGTCGCCTGCGAGCCCAACGCCGCCTCCACCTGGTTCCCGTCCAGCGACCACCCCTCCGACAAGGCCACTTATGACATCCGCATCAAGGCGCCCAAGGGCCTGACCGCGGTCTCCAACGGGCGGCTCATATCGACGTACGACAAGGGGGACCAGACCGTCACCCACTGGCGGGAGTCCAAGCCGATGGCCACCTACCTGGCGACGGCGACCATCGGCAAGTTCGACGTGCGGACCGGGAAGACGCCGTCCGGGATCCCGATCTACGTCGCCATCGATCCGGTCCTGAAGAACAGCAACAGCGTCGACGTGTACGCCGTCACCGCCGAGGCCACCGACTACTGGTCGAAGGTCTTCGGCCCGTACCCCTTCGAGGAGACCGGAGCCATCGTCGACGACATGCCCGAGGCGGGCTTCTCCCTGGAGGTGCAGTCGAAGCCCGCGTACTCGGCCGTCCGCAACGAGACGACGATCGTGCACGAGCTGGCCCACCAGTGGTTCGGCGACTCGGTCTCGGTGGCGCACTGGAAGGACATCTGGCTCAACGAGGGCTTCGCGACCTACGCCCAGTGGCTGTGGGCCGAGCACAAGGGCACCCGCTCGGCGCACGACTCCTTCGTCGCGGCGTACGACGCCCGCCCCGCCGACAACGCCTTCTGGCAGGTCAAGGTGGCCGATCCGCAGCGCGACACCATGTTCGCCTCCGCGGTCTACCAGCGCGGGGCGATGACGCTCCAGGCGCTGCGCGAGCGCATCGGTGACAGGGCGTTCTTCGAGCTGCTGCCCGCCTGGACCGGGCTCCACCGCTACGGCAACGCGAACACCGGCGACTTCATCCGGCTCGCGGAGAGGATCTCGGGGCAGCGACTCGACGACCTGTTCCAGAAGTGGATCTTCACCACGGGCAAGCCGTCACTGTAACCTCGGCGCAATCGCGTGTTCGCCTTGCTTTGTAAGGTGCACCCTCATGGATGGGTGAGAATATAAGGGTGCTCCAGCAATTGTTCAGCCCCTCCGTCCAGCACACGCTGGACCTCGTCGGCATCTTCGTCTTCGCGATCTCCGGCGCGCTGCTGGCCGTCCGCAAGAACTTCGACGTCTTCGGCATCGCCGTGCTGGCCGAGGTCACCGCGCTGGGCGGAGGGCTGTTCCGGGACGTGGTCATCGGCGCCGTGCCGCCGGCCGCGTTCACGGATCTGGGGTACTTCCTGACCCCGCTGCTCGCCGCTCTTCTGGTGGTCTTCCTCCATCCGCAGGTGGAGCGCATCCAGGTCGCCGTCAACGTCTTCGACGCGGCCGGTCTCGGGCTGTTCTGCGTCGCGGGGACGACGAAGGCGTACGACTACGGACTCGGCCTGACCGCGTCCGCCGCCCTCGGCCTCGCGACGGCCGTGGGCGGCGGTGTCCTGCGCGACGTCCTCGCCAACGAGGTGCCCTCGCTGCTGCGCTGGGACCGCGACCTCTACGCGGTCCCGGCGATCGTCGGGGCCACCATGATCGCGCTCTGCATACGTTTCGACGCGCTGACCCCGTTCACCTCGGGGCTCGCGGTCGTCACCGCTTTCGTACTACGCCTGATGGCGATGAGGTACCACTGGCGAGCTCCGCGCGCTTGGAACCGGCGGTCCAATGTGGCTGAGGAAGACTCCCCGTGGCCTGGCCGGTCATCTGCTGGCTCAGCCAGGTGAACACCGTCGGGATCTGCGGCCGCCACAGGGCCATGCTGTGCCCGCCGGCGCTGCGCGGGATCCGCACCGCGCGCACCAGCGTCGGCGGTTTCGCGATCGCCTGCAGCGCGGCGGCCGCCTGGTAGCCGTCGCCGTCCTCGCCGGACAGGTAGAGCGAGATCCGCGGCGGGGTGCGGTAGCCCTTCAGGATGAAGTACGGGTTGTTCGCCCGGCGCAGCGCGACGCTCCGCGCGGCCAGCGAGCTGCGCTCGCCGATCGGGTCGTTGTACCCGGACAGGCTGATCGCTGCCCGGTAGCGGTCGGGGTGCGCGACCACGAGCTTCGCGGCGCAGTGCGCTCCTGCGGAGTACCCGGCGGCCGCCCAGCCGTCCGGGGCGGCCTGGGCGCGGAAGTTGTCCGTGATCATCTTGGGCACGTCGATGCTGAGCCAGGTGTCGGCGTTCACGGCGCCCGGGATGTTCGCGCAGCCGGTGTCGACCTTGGCGATGAGGTTGGTGCGCGGCGACACCAGGATGAACGGCTCCACCTGCCCGCTCTTCATCAGCGGCAGCAGCTGCTCGTGCACCTTCAGCGAGCCGAACCAGGCCTTGGCCGAGCCCGGGTAGCCGGACAGCAGCTCCACCACCGGGAACTTCTTGTCCTTGTAGGCGGGGTCGTTGTACTGCGGCGGCAGCCACACGTAGACCTCGGCGTCGACGCCGGAGACCCGGCCCTTGAGCTGGGTGACCTCCACCCCGCCGGCCGCGTGCATGCCCGGGCCGTCGGCCGGCGTGAATGTCTGTTTGACCTTGGGCAGAGCCTTGACCTGGATGCCGCCCGTACCGTCCTTGCCGAGATCGGCGGCCTGCTGCACGTGGTCGCCCGTGCCGAACAGGTCGGACCAGTTGTCGTAGAGGCTGTTGGCGTTGTTCACCAGGACGAAGACGAGGGTGACCGCCGTCGCCTGGGCGAACACGAGCATGAGCACCCGGACGGCCTGGCGCAGCACCATCGGGCCCCGCAGTCGCGACCACAGGAGCAGAGGCAGGATGAGGGCGACCGCCAAGAGGACGATCGACGTGATGAGGAACGGCGTCCCGGTCAGGCTCATCGGCTATGCGGCTCTTCCTGTGAACGGGCGGAACGGGCTGTACGTCTTCTGAGAGGGAGACAGCGGGCCGTCGGTCACGGACGAGTGGGGACACTTACCGAGAAATTGCCAAAACCTCACCGGAGAACGGCCGAAATTCGTCCTGAGGTCCGGCGGGACGTCATCTACTCGACACACCTAAAAGCTACTGCTTAGTAATTTCCTGTTGTACGGTTCTGGCATGCCAGAAGCAGCTACCGCACCGGCCGCGCGGGCCACGATCGGCGACAGCGAGTTCGACCGCGACACCGCCGTCACCCGGCGGGAACCCGGCGTCTACGACATCGACCTCTCCGCGGGCTGGACGATCATCAACGCCGTCAACGGCGGCTATCTGCTGGCGGTCCTGGGCCGCGCCCTCGCGGACGCCCTGCCGCACCCGGACCCGTTCACCGTCTCGGCGCACTACCTGACCGCCTCCCAGCCGGGCCCGGCGGTCGTGCGCACGGACGTGGTGCGCACCGGCCGCACCCTCTCCACGGGCCAGGCGTCCCTCTTCCAGTACGACGAGGAGGGCCACGAGGTGGAGCGCATCCGCGTCCTCGCCTCTTACGGCGACCTGGACTCCCTTCCCGACGACGTCCGTACGAGCGCGCGGCCGCCCGCGATGCCGCCCCTGGAGCAGTGCTTCGGCCCCGAGGACGGCCCGGCGCCGGTCCCCGGCAGCTCGGCCATCACGGACCGGCTGATGCTCAAGCTGGACCCCGCGACCCTGGGCTGGGCGCTCGGCGCGCCCTCGGGGAAGGGCGAGATGCGGGCCTGGTTCGGCCTCGCCGATGGCCGGGACGCCGACCCCCTGTCCCTGCTGCTCGCGGTGGACGCGCTGCCGCCCACCGCCTTCGAGCTGGGAATCTCCGGCTGGGTACCGACGATCGAGCTGACCGTACACGTACGCTCCCGCCCGGCTCCGGGCCCACTGCGCGTCTCGATCACCACACGCAACCTGGCCGGCGGCTTCCTGGAGGAGGACGCGGAGGTCTGGGACACCGACGACCGCCTGGTCGCCCAGTCCCGCCAATTGGCCCGCGTCAAACTGACCTGACCCGAACCCCTGAACCGCCGTACCGCAGGCCAAACGGCCCGTGAGGCGGCCCACGCCGGGTCCGCGGGCGCGGAGCTGTGCCGGGTCCGGGCGGGCGGTGGAGCCGGGGCGCTGGGCGGAGCTGTGCCGGGTCCGGGCGGGCGGTGGAGCCGGGGCGCAGGGGCGGAGCCCCGCCAGGGGGTGGGGGACGGAGTCCCCGCCGGGGTCCCAGGGGCGGAGCCCCTGGTGGGGTCGAAGGGGCGAAGCCCCTGGGGATGGGAACGGGTAAGGGCGGCGGGGGCGAAACCCATCCCCGCCGCACCCGCCGCGCACCCCCCGCCCTACCCGTCCAGCGGCCGACGACCGAGCCACGCCGCCAGGCGCGCGTAGGCGTCCGCCCCCTCGGGGACCGGAACCGCCGACGCGAACGGCACGTCGTCACCCCGTTCCACCTCCGGCAGGACGAGGCGGGCCACCGCGAGCGCGAACTCCGCCAGTTCGGGGTCCAGGTCACCGGGCCGCCCCAGGGCCTGCCAGAGATCCCAGGTGTGGGCCACGCACTCCATCACATAACCGGACAGCGCGTTGCGCCCCGGCGCCTCCCCCCACGGCACGCGCACCGCCGCGTCCAGCCGGCCGTCGTCCGCCCAGCCCCGCCGCACCGCGGACCTGGCCTCGTCGTACGCGGCGGCCCAGCCGTCGTCCGGGACGCCGTCCACGAACGGGCGCACGGCCAGCCCGTCGCCGCCCGCGCCGACCTGTGCGATCCGCAGGGTGCCGCCGACGATGTGCGACAGCAGCGTCCGTACGTCGAACTCCGTGCACGGCGTCGGACCCTCGAGCCGCCCGGGCCGTACGGTCTCGATCAGTGCGGCGGCCTGCTCGGCGGCGCGGGCGTACACGGGGCGGGGGTCGATCACGTTGTCGGTGGTCGTGGCGGTGTGGGTGGTCGTCGCGGTGTCGCTGGTCCTGGCGGTATCCGTGGTCATGGCGGTCCTCTCCGTTCTGTTCGGGTCCTCGAGGGACGCAGACAGGGTCGCGCCATAACCTGACAGTTTCCGTCAACATTTGCGCCCCGGTCCCCCTACCCGCGATCCTGTCGCCCGTGAAGTCGGACCGCCTGCTGTCGATACTCCTGCTGCTCCAGACCCGCGGCCGCGTCCCCGCCCACGAACTCGCCGAGCGGCTCGAGGTGTCGGTGCGCACCATCTACCGCGACATCGAGGCCCTCTCGGCCTCCGGCGTCCCGGTGTACGCGGAGCGCGGACGGCATGGCGGCATCGAACTGCTCGCCGGATTCCGTACGGACGTCACGGGCCTGACCGCCGACGAGTCCCGCGCCCTGTTCATCCTGGCCGCCCAGGGCGCGCACGCCGCGCTCGGCCTGGACGCCGCCCTCGGCTCCGCGCTGCGCAAGGTGATGGCGGCGCTCCCCGCCCCGCACCGCCCGGCCGCCGAGGCCACCAGCCGCCGCATCCTGGTCGACGCCACACGCTGGAAGGGCGGCCCGCAGTCCGCCGTCGACCTGGACACCCTCCAGGACGCGGTGTTCGCCGACCGCCGCCTCAGGCTGCGCTACCGGCACAGCGGAGCCACCGCACCGCGCACGTACACCGTGGACCCGTACGGGCTCGTCTCGAAGGCCGGCGTCTGGTACCTGGTCGCCGACCGCCGCGGCACCCCCCGGCTGTTCCGAGCGGACCGGGTGCGCTCGGCGACCCTGCTGCCGGACCCGGTGCGGCGGCGCCCCGGTGTCGAACTCGCCGACGTCTGGGACGTGCTGCGCCGGCAGGTCGAGGAGCGGCCGGACGGCTTCGAGGTGACGGTCCGGGTGCGCCGCGCCATTCTGGACATGTTCCAGCGGCTGGCCGCCTCCGCGCTCGTCGCCCTTCCCGAGGACGACGGCGAGAGCCCCTGGGTGACCGCCCGGCTTTCGTACGGGTTCGTCCGCGAGGTGCGCCAACTGCTGATGTTCGCCGACCGGTTGGAGGTCCTGGACCCGCCCGAGGCCCGCGAGGAACTGGCGCGGGCGGCGGCCTCCGTCACGGCCCTGTACCGGCGTGAGGGCTGAGCCCCGGCACGAATACGCAGGTGAGCAAGGTGGTTCGGCGGGGCTGTCGCCCGCGCGTCACGCCTTCCAGTGGTGGCGGCCGATGCTGATCAGCCGCATCCGCTGGACGGCGAGCCGGGCCACCCGTTCCCGGTCCTCGGCAGCGCCCTCCATGGCCTCCAGGAACTGGGACGCGGTCATCAGCATCTGGTCGACGTACAGACCGGCGAGCATCAGCAGGTCCTCGTCGCTCCACCCCGCGGACTCGGGATGCTCGGCCAGGGCGACCTTCACCTCCTCGGCGAACCGGGCGAGTTGCCTGCGTATCGCCTCCCGCACCGGCTGGACACCGCCGTGCCGTTCGCGGGCGATAAACCGTACGTGTGCGGGGTACGCGTCCACATGACGGGCGATCAGGCCGACGGCGCGCTCGATGCGTTCGTCGCTGTCGCCGGTCGCGGAGACCGTTGACCCGATCATCGGGTGGAGGCTGCCGAGGGCCTCCTCGACCAGCGCCACGCCGAGATCCGCGGTCGACCGGAAATGCCGGTAGAAGGCGGTCGGCGCGACGCCGACCGCACGGGTGACCTCGCGCAGCCCCAGGCTGCTCAGACTCTGCTCCTCCAGCAGACCGAGCGCCGCGTCCAGCAGCGCCTGCCGGGTCTTCTGCTTCTGGACCTGCCGGATGCCGAGGGTGTGACTCATGCCATGCAGTTAACAACTGTTCTCTGGAATTGGAAAGCCATGCCACGCGCTAGACTGGGAAGTCAGTGAACAACTGTAACTACAACCGTTCACCGAAACGTAACGAGACGCATCCCGAAGGGGGATCTCGTCCCATGCTGTTCCTCGTCGCCGCGCTCCTGCTGCTGGGCACCGTCCTGGGCACCGTGGCCCACGCCCCGCTCTCCTTCACCCTCGTCGCCGCGGCCGTCATCGCCGTATGGCTCCTGGTCTTCGCGGTCCGCGAGCGGCACGGGCGCCGTCGGCACACGTCGGCCCACTAGAACCGCCGTACGTCCTTCGACTCTCGGGAGCTGACCGTCATGCAACTCACCGCCGTACGAACCAAGGAGAACGCCGCACGCGGCGAGGACACCGCCGCTCCGGCCCGCCGTACCGGGATGCGCGACGCGAACGGCATGGCCGTGGCGTCCTTCATCCTCGGCCTGCTCGGCCTGCTCGTCCTGAACCTCGTGCTGGGCCCGATCGCCATCGTCCTGGCCGCGGTGGCCCTGTGGCGCGGCACGACCCGCCGGGGCCGCGCCCTGCTGGGCCTCGGCCTGGGCGTGGCGGACCTGGTGCTCCTGGTGACGTTCATGCAGATGGACCACACGGTGTCCTGGAGCTTCTGACCGGCGCCGTCACCAAGCCGGGTGCGGCTGCGCCGAGGCCCGCCCGCACCGGCCGCCGAAGAGGTGGGGCCTAGAATTGGCGTCACCATGGCATACCTCGACCACGCCGCGACCACCCCGATGCTCCCCGAGGCGGCAGAGGCCCTGACCGCGCACCTCGGAGTCACGGGCAACGCCTCCTCGCTGCACGCATCGGGCCGCCTCGCCAGGCGAACCGTCGAAGAGGCCCGCGAGACCCTCGCAGAAGCCCTCGGCGCCCGCCCCAGTGAGGTGGTCTTCACCTCCGGCGGAACCGAGGCCGACAACCTCGCCGTGAAGGGCCTGTTCTGGGCCCGCCGGGCCGCCGACCCGGCCCGCACCCGGGTCCTCGCCAGCCCCGTGGAACACCACGCCGTCCTGGACGCCGTCCACTGGCTCGGCGAACACGAGGGTGCCACCGTCGAGTACCTGCCCGTCGACTCCTACGGCCGCGTCCACCCCGAGGCCCTGCGCGAGGCCATCGCCCGCGACCCCGACGACGTCGCCCTCGCCACCGTGATGTGGGCCAACAACGAGATCGGCACCGTCATGCCGGTCCGCGAACTGGCCGAGACCGCAGGCGAGTTCGACGTCCCGCTGCACGCGGACGCCGTCCAGGCCTTCGGCCAGGTCCCCGTCGACTTCGAGGCCTCCGGCCTCGCCGCGATGACGGTCTCCGGCCACAAGATCGGCGGCCCGTACGGCATCGGCGCGCTGGTCCTCGGCCGCCAGTACAGCCCCGTCCCGGTGCTGCACGGCGGCGGCCAGGAACGCCATGTGCGCTCCGGCACCCTGGACGTGCCCGCCATCGCCTCCTTCGCGGTCGCCGGACGGCTCGCCGCCGAGCAACGCGAGTGGTTCGCCCGCGAGATCGGCGCCCTGCGCGACGACCTGATCGAGGAGGTCCGCAAGGCGGTCCCGGACGCGATCCTGGGCGGCGACCCGGTGGACCGGCTCCCGGCCAACGCCCACTTCACGTTCCCCGGCTGCGAGGGCGACTCCCTGCTCCTGCTGCTGGACGCACAGGGCATCGAGTGCTCCACGGGCTCCGCCTGCACGGCAGGGGTGGCCCAGCCGAGCCATGTCCTGCTCGCCACCGGCGCCGACCCGGACCTCGCCCGCGGCACCCTGCGCTTCTCGTTCGGCCACACGTCCACGGAGGCCGACGTGGAGGCGGTCGCGAAGGCGATCGGCCCCGCGGTGGAGCGCGCGCGCACGGCGGGACTGACCTGACCCGGAGCCTCCGGGCCCTAACGGGCCGATGCCGTCCGCTCCCGCCGCACGAGCCCCATGTACCGCCCCCAGTCCCAGTGCGGCCCCGGATCCGTGTGGTCCGTCCCCGGCACCTGGGCGTGCCCGATTATGTGCTCACGGTCCACGGGTATCCCGTACCGCCCGCAGACCGCCGCCGTCAGCCGCGCCGACGCCGCGTACATCGCGTCGGTGAAGGACGACGCCTGCTCCACGAACCCCTCGTGCTCGATGCCGACGCTGCGCTCGTTGTACTCCCGGTTGCCCGCGTGGAACGCCACGTCCAGCTCGCGGACCATCTGCGTGACCCGGCCGTCCCGGCGCACGATGTAGTGGGCCGCCGCACCGTGCCCGGGGTCCTGGAACACCTTCACCGCGCTGCTGTAGCCGCCCTGGGTGACATGGATGATCACACGGTCTATGCCGTAGTCGTCCGGCCGGTCCGCGCGCCGCAGGTTCGCCGGCGACGCGGCCAGCCACCGGGCACCGGGGAAGTCGACCGCGCCCTCCACCCGCGGCTTCTCGACGCCGGGCAGCCGCCACCACACATGCGCCAGCTCCTGCCGCGCCAGCACGGCCGTGCCCACGGCGGCCGCCGTGCCACCGAGGAGCAGCGCCCGCCGCCCGAGCCGCCGGTCGGCGTCCTTGTCCGTCATGTGATCCCCCAGGTGATCCCCGCTGTGATCGTCAACGGATACTCGCCCACAGCGGTTCCCACGGCCCCGTACCCTTGAAGAGCTATGACTGACACCCCGCAGCGCCCCCTCCGCGTCCTCGCCGCCATGTCCGGCGGGGTCGACTCCGCCGTCGCCGCCGCCCGCGCCGCCGAGGCGGGCCACGAAGTGACCGGCGTCCACCTCGCGCTGTCCGCGAACCCGCAGTCGTTCCGCACGGGCGCGCGCGGCTGTTGCACCATCGAGGACTCGCGCGACGCCCGCCGCGCCGCGGACGTCATCGGCATCCCGTTCTACGTCTGGGACCTCGCCGACAGGTTCCGCGAGGACGTGGTCGAGGACTTCGTCGCCGAGTACGAGGCCGGACGCACCCCGAACCCGTGCCTGCGCTGCAACGAGAAGATCAAGTTCGCGGCGCTGCTCGACAAGGCGCTGGCGCTGGGCTTCGACGCGGTCTGCACCGGCCACTACGCGAAGATCGTGACGCTGCCCGACGGCTCCCGCGAGCTGCACCGCGCCTCCGACATGGCGAAGGACCAGTCGTACGTCCTCGGCGTGCTCGACGAGCAGCAGCTCGCGCACGCCATGTTCCCGCTCGGCGACACGCTCACCACCAAGGACGAGATCCGCGCCGAGGCCGAGCGCCGCGGCCTCGCGGTCGCCAAGAAGCCCGACTCGCACGACATCTGCTTCATCGCCGACGGCGACACCCAGGGCTTCCTCGCCCGCCGGCTCGGCAAGGCCGAGGGCGACATCGTCGACGAGTCCGGCGCCAGGCTGGGGACGCACGACGGCGCGTACGGCTTCACGATCGGCCAGCGCAAGGGCCTCAGGATCGGCACCCCCGCCCCGGACGGCAAGCCGCGCTACGTCCTGGACATCTCCCCGGTCACGAACACGGTGACCGTCGGTCCCGCGTCCGCCCTGGACGTCTCCGCCCTGACCGCCATCAAGCCCCGCTGGTGCGGAACCGCCCCGGCCGGCCCCGGCACCTACACGGCCCAGCTCCGCGCCCACGGCGGCGAGACCGAGGTGACCGCGGAACTGGCCGACGGCGAACTGAGGGTCCGCTTCGCCGAGCCGGTGCGCGGTGTGGCCCCCGGCCAGGCCATCGTCCTGTACGACGGCACGCGCGTGGTGGGCTCGGCGACGATCGCGTCCACGGTGCGGGCGACCACCGCGGTGGCGTAGCCCGCGGTCCCCGGCGGCTACCGGTCGAAGAACTCCGCCAGCACCGGCGCGAGCACCTCGGGATCCACCATGTGGGTCTGGCCCTCCAGCGTGCGGTGCGTGCCTCGGGGCGCCGCCTCGGCGATCGCCTCGGCCGCCCTGCGCAGCCACGGAGGGCTCGCGTCGCCCGCGACGGCCAGGACCGGCACGGTGATCGAGGCCAGCCGCTCCCGGGGCACCAGCCCCTCGCCCATCACGGCGTCGTCGTAGGCGAGGGTGTGCGCGATCGCCTCCATGTCCGCCCACATGGGGGACTGGCGGGCGGTCGTGATCACCGCCTCGGCCAGGCCGGTGAGCCTCAGGAACAGCTCCACCGCGTCCCCGCGCCGCCCGGCCGCGAGCGCCTCGGTGAGATTCCGGGTGTACTCCGCGCGCTCTTCGGCGCCGCCCTCCCCGTAGTCGGCGAACGGCACCTCGTACACCGCGACCTGACGCACCGGCAGCCCGCTCGCAGCCGCCCGCAGCACGAGCGCGCCGCCCGACGAGACGCCGTACAGCGACGCCTCGCCGCCCGCGGCCTCGATGAGCGCCGCCAGGTCCTCGACCTCGCGGTCGACCGCGTACGGCGCCGTGTCGCCACTCGAGCCCCGGCCCCGGCGGTCGTACACGATGACGCTGAAACGGTCCGAGAGGCGTGCGGCCAGGGGCGCCACCGTGGCGCCCGTGGACATCGCGCCGCTCACGAGGACGACCGCCGGGCCCTTACCGGAGCGTTCGTAGGCGATGGGGGTCCCGTCGCGCGAGATGGTCTGCTTGTCCATGCTTTCGAGACTGCCGCAGACCGCGGCGCTAATCGGTCAAGACACCTCGACTTCGTAGAAGCAGAGGTGGTCCTTGATCCGGGCGACGTCCGGCTTGGGGTCCGGATACGCCCAGACGAGGTCCGGCGCGTCCGGCAGGGACCAGTACGACGCCGTCCCCTTGAAGGGGCAGACCGTGTGGGTGTCCGAGGGTGTCAGGAGGTCCATCCGGACGTCCTCGACGGGGAGGTAGTACCGCACCGGACAGCCGGTCTCGCGCAGTACCAGGGGGCGGTCGCTGTCCGCCAGGATCTGTCCGCCGTGCACCACGCGCACGTGCCGGTCGCCCTGCTCGATGGTGATCGTGTGTCCTTCGGCCATACCGGAACAGCGCTCGCGGGCACCCGGTTCTTCCCGCGTACGGTGGTCGGCATGAACATCTGCGTCTTTCTCTCCGCCGCCGACCTCTCCGAGACCTACACCCGGCCCGCCCGCGAGTTCGCCGAACTGCTCGGCAAGGGCGGGCACACCCTGGTGTGGGGCGGCTCGGACGTCGGGCTGATGAAGGTGGTGGCGGACGGGGTGCACGAGGCCGGCGGCCGGCTGATGGGCGTCTCCGTCGAGTTCCTCTCGCACAAGGCGAGGGAGGGCGTCGACGAGATGGTGGTCGCCAGGGACCTCGCCGAGCGCAAGAAGCTGCTCCTGGAGAAGGCCGACGCCGTCGTGATCATGGTGGGTGGCACGGGGACCCTGGACGAGGCGACCGAGATCCTGGAGCTGAAGAAGCACGGGCACACCGACAAGCCGGTGGTCCTGCTGAACACGGCGGGCTTCTACGACGGCCTGAAGGAGCAGTTCCGGCGCATGGAGGACGAGGGTTTCCTGCCCAGGCCCCTCGCGGACCTGGTGTTCTTCGCCGAGGAGCCGGTGGGGGCGCTGGCGTACCTGGAGGAGTCGCTGGGGATCCAGTGACACGGTGGTGCGAGCATGGCGGGCATGGCTACTCATGTGATCACCGGTGCGGGCTCCGGCATCGGCGCGGCCGTCGCCCGCCGCCTGCACGCGCGCGGGGACGACCTGCTGCTGCACGCGCGCGACGCGGGGCGGGCGAAGGAACTGGCGGCGGCGTTCCCCGGGGCGCGGACGCTGGTGGGCGACCTCGCGGAGCCCGACAGGCTGTCCTGGGCCCTCTCGCACCAGAGCCTGCCGGACCGGGTGGACTCCCTGCTGCACATCGCGGGCGTGGTCGACCTGGGCCGGGTGGGCGAGCTGACCCCGAAGTCGTGGCACCACCAGCTGAACGTCAACCTGATCGCGCCCGCCGAGCTGACCCGCCTCTTCCTGCCGCAGCTGCGCGCCGCACGCGGCCATGCGGTGTTCGTGAACTCGGGGGCGGGCCTGAACGCCCACGCGGAGTGGTCGGCGTACGCGGCCTCCAAGCACGGCCTGAAGGCCCTCGCGGACTCCCTGCGCGAGGAGGAGCACGGCAACGGCGTCCGGGTCACCTCGGTCTACCCCGGCCGCACGGCGAGCCCGATGCAGGCGAAGGTCCACCAGCAGGAGGGCAGGCAGTACGACCCGTCCCGGTGGATCGATCCCGAGTCGGTGGCGACGACGGTCCTGATGTGCCTGGACCTGCCGAGGGACGCGGAGGTCAACGACGTGACGGTGCGGCCGGGGCGGTGACCGTACCGGCCGATTGCATAGGCTGCCGGGGTGAGTGAGAACAGCCAGTTCACCTTCGGGGCCGCCACCGGCGTGGGGTCCATGCCCGGTGGGGACGCCCGGGAGGCGGCCAAGACCGTCACCGGGAGCTTCGAGGACTTTCCGTTTCTGGCCGAGCTGCCCGCGCGGGGGCCCGGCGCGGACATGATCGGGCGGACCGCGGGGATGCTCGTCGACCTGTACGCGCGCGTGGAGCCGAGCGGCTGGCGGATCGGGGACCGGCCGGGCCGGGACACCCGGCGGGCCCGCTCCTGGCTCGGCGAGGACCTCGACGCGCTCGAGGAGTTCACCCAGGACTACGAGGGGCCGCTGAAGGTGCAGGCGGTGGGCCCCTGGACGCTCGCCGCCGCGCTGGAGCTGAAGAACGGCGAGGCCGCCCTCTCCGACCCGGGCGCCTGCCGCGACCTCGCCGGCTCGCTCGCCGAGGGCCTGCGGCTCCACCTCGACGAGATGAAGAGGCGTGTCCCCGGCGCCCGGCTCGTCCTCCAGCTCGACGAGCCGTCCCTCACCGCAGTCCTGCGCGGCCGGGTGAAGACCGCGAGCGGGTACCGCACCCACCGCGCCGTCGACCGGCAGATCGTCGAGGCCACGCTGCGCGACGTGGTCGGCGTGCACTCGGACGGCCCGGTCGTGGTGCACTCCTGCGCCCCGGACGTTCCGTTCGCCCTCCTGCGCAGGGCCGGTGCCGCCGCGGTCTCCTTCGACTTCTCCCTGCTCACCGAGCGTGACGACGAGGCGATCGGGCAGGCCGTGGAAGGGGGTACACGGCTGTTCGCCGGGGTAGTGCCGTCCACGGACGGCCCATTGTCAGACCCTGCCGGTAGCGTCATGGGTGTCAGGACGCTGTGGCGCAGGCTGGGGCTGAATCCGGGGCTTCTCGCGGAGGCGGTCACGGTCACGCCGACGTGCGGGCTCGCGGGCGCCTCCCCGGACTACGCGCGCAGGGCGCTCGCCCACTGCGTCCGGGCGGCGAGATCCCTCGCGGACAACCCAGAGTAACGGGAGGACAACACGGTGGCCGGCGACAAGCAAGCGGAGACGACGGTGCCCGCCGAGGCCCGGGAGCAGCACGCGCAGCTCGCCGAG
Organism: Streptomyces sp. NPDC001796; assembly: GCF_042892355.1. NCBI lineage: Bacteria > Bacillati > Actinomycetota > Actinomycetes > Kitasatosporales > Streptomycetaceae > Streptomyces > Streptomyces sp. NPDC001796. Next base: position 71,948 of record NZ_JBIAUC010000015.1, read on the forward strand.
CAGATCGAGGAGCACCGCTTCCGGTACTACGTGAAGGACGCTCCCGTCATCAGCGACGCGGAGTTCGACCAGCTCCTGCGCTCCCTCGAAGCGCTGGAGGAGCAGTACCCGGAGCTGCGCACCCCGGATTCGCCCACCCAGAAGGTCGCGGGGGCATACGAGACGGAGTTCACGGCCGTCCAGCACCGCGAACGCATGCTCTCCCTGGACAACGCGTTCGACGACGAGGAGCTCGCCGCCTGGGCCGACCGCGTCGCCAAGGAGGTCGGCACCTCCGCGTACCACTTCCTGTGCGAGCTGAAGGTCGACGGCCTCGCGGTCAACCTCACCTATGAGCACGGCCGCCTCACGCGCGCGGCGACCCGTGGCGACGGCCGCACCGGCGAGGACATCACCCCGAACGTGCGTACGATCGCGGAGATCCCGGACCGCCTCAAGGGCGACCACGTCCCCGACCTCGTGGAGATCCGCGGCGAGGTCTACTTCCCGATGGAGAAGTTCGAGGAGCTCAACGCCCGGCTGGTGGCGGCCGGCGACAAGCCGTTCGCCAACCCGCGCAACGCGGCGGCCGGTTCCCTGCGCCAGAAGGACCCGCGCATCACCGCCACCCGTCCGCTGCACATGGTGGTCCACGGCATCGGCGCCCTGAAGGGCTTCAAGGACGGCCTCACCCGCCTCTCCGAGGCGTACGACCTGCTGAAGTCCTGGGGCCTGCCCACCGCCCGGCACAACAAGGTGGTCGACGACCTCGACGGCGTACGGCAGTTCATCGCCTACTTCGGGGAGAACCGCCACTCCGTGGAGCACGAGATCGACGGAGTCGTCGTCAAGCTCGACGAGATCCCGCTCCAGGGCCGCCTCGGCTCCACCTCCCGCGCCCCGCGCTGGGCGATCGCGTACAAGTACGCGCCGGAGGAGGTCAACACCAAGCTCATCAACATCCGTGTGGGTGTGGGCCGTACGGGCCGGGTCACGCCGTACGCCCAGGTCGAGCCGGTGACGGTGGCCGGCTCGGAGGTCGAGTTCGCCACCCTGCACAACCAGGACGTGGTCAAGGCCAAGGGTGTGCTCATCGGCGACACCGTGGTGCTGCGCAAGGCCGGTGACGTCATCCCGGAGATCCTCGGCCCGGTCGTCGACCTCCGCGACGGCACCGAGCGGGAGTTCGTGATGCCGTCCGAGTGCCCCGAGTGCGGCACACCGCTGCGGCCCATGAAGGAGGGTGACGTCGATCTACGTTGCCCGAACGCGCGTTCCTGTCCTGCTCAGCTGCGCGAGCGTCTGTTCTACCTCGCGGGCCGCAAGGCGCTGGACATCGAGCACTTCGGATACGTCGCCGCCGCCGCCCTCACCCAGCCCCTGGAGCCTGCCGAGCCGCCGCTGAAGGACGAGGGCGACCTGTTCGACCTCACCGTCGAACAGCTGCTGCCCATCAAGGCGTACGTCCTCGACCAGGACAGCGGCCTGCCCAAGCGAGACCCGAAGACCGGCGAGGAGAAGATCGTCACGGTCTTCGCCAACCAGCAGGGTGAGCCGAAGAAGAACGCGCTCGCGATGCTGGAGAACATTGCGGCCGCCAAGGAGCGCCCGCTCGCCCGCGTCCTCACCGGACTGTCGATCCGTCACGTCGGCCCGGTGGCCGCCGAGGCGCTGGCCCGCGAGTTCCGGTCGATCGAACGGATCGACCAGGCGAGCGAAGAGGAGCTGGCGGCCACCGACGGGGTCGGGCCCATCATCGCCGCTTCCCTCAAGCAGTGGTTCACCGAGGACTGGCACCGCGACATCATCCGCAAGTGGAAGGCCGCGGGCGTCCGTATGGAGGAGGAGGGCTCCGGCGAGGACGAGGGGCCGCGTCCGCTGGAGGGGCTCACGGTGGTCGTCACCGGAACGCTCGCGCAGTACACACGGGACGGCGCGAAGGAGGCGCTGCAGAGCCGCGGCGCCAAGGTGACCGGTTCTGTCTCCAAGAAGACGTCCTTCGTCGTGGTGGGCGAGAATCCTGGATCGAAGTACGACAAGGCCATGCAGCTGAAGGTCCCCGTGCTGGATGAGGACGGTTTCGCCGTCCTGTTGGAACGAGGGCCGGAAGCAGCCGCGGAAGTCGCGCTTCCCACCGGGGAGTAGCGGTTGAAGGTCACCCGTTCGGCGCATACCAGATGCATACGGGTGACCGGGTCGCATTCGGGCAACCGTCCACGACCGCTGCCCGTGAAAGCCTTCTGCGGCCTACTGTTGAGCTGTGCGCCTGCCGTGCCCGGACGCGTGGTGGGTTTTCAGTCGCGGTGCCGTTGACGGTTCGTCGGGCAATCGGGCCGCGTGGCGAGGGCACCGGCTGTGAGAGGGACGGGAATGGAACCGACCAAGAGCGCCGCCCCGGACTCACGGCTGCGCCTGCGCCGGGTGTCCGGCGCCTGGCGGGCGGGGTGCCGGATCGTGCGGCCGTCCGGGCACGCGGGTACGGGCGGCCCGCGTGCCCTGCCACGGGTCCTGCCGGGGGCGCCCTCCGGCCCCGGCGCCGGAGTCCCGGCGGGGAGCACCCCGGGCACGACCTCGCTGCCGGCCCTGCCGCCCGGCACCGGCGCGCTCGCCGACGGGAGTTCCTCCGGACTGCCCGGCCGCGACGGGCAGCGGCACATGTCGTGGCCCGCCCTGCCCACGGTGGTGGTCGCGGCCGCCGGGTTCGTCCTCGGCGCCGGCTTCTACCGCGCGTTCGGCGATCACCACGCGCTGTTCCCGTCCGGCGCCGTCGGCTGGTCCCTGGCCGTGCTCACCGGCATCATCGTCGGCCACCTGGTCATGCTCGGCCGCTCCCGCTGGTGGGGCGGCACGGGCTCGGGCGCCGCCCTCACCCTCGCCGTCCTGCTGCTGTACGGCTGGGTGCCCGCCGTGATGGTCAGCCTCACCGTCGTCGTCCTGGTCGGAACAGCCCGGCTGGGCCGCTGGCGGCAGGGCATACTGCACGGCGCGGTCGACCTCCTCGGCATCGGCGCCGGAGCTCTCGTACTGGCCGCCTTCGGGCGGGTGCCGACCGTCGAGACGCCCTGGGACCCGGGCACCTGGACCCTCTACGCCGTCCCCCAGGTCGTCCTCGTCGCCACCGCGTACCTCGCCGTGACCCGGCTGCTCCTGTGGTACCTGCACGCGCCGCGCGCCGGCGGCCTGCCCACCGTCGCCCGCACCGCCCTGGTCCGGCACGGACTCGTCGCCGTCGCGCTGCTGGGCATCGCCCCGCTGGTCTGCGTCGTCGCCGTCGCGGTGCCGGTCCTGCTGCCGCTGTTCTCCATCCCGCTCATCGCCCTGGACTCCACCCTGTGGATAGCGCGTGCCCGTGCCGAGGAGCGGCTGCGCGACCGGCTGACCGGGCTGCCCAACCGGCAGTGGCTGCTGGAGCGCACCTGGACGGCCCTCGACGACGCCGAGCGGATCGGCGCACGGGCCGCCCTGATGCTGATCGACCTCGACCGTTTCCGGTCCGTGAACGACACGCTCGGCCATCTCGCGGGCGACCGGCTGCTGCTGCAGATAGCCGAGCGGCTGCGGCTGGCCCTGCCGCGCGGGGCGGAGGCCGCGCGGCTCGGGGGCGACGAGTTCGCGGTCTTACTCCCGGTCGCGGACTCCACGACGTCCGCGGCGAGGGCGGCCCGCAACCTGGTCGCCGCGCTCAGTTCGCCGCTCGATCTGGACGGGCTCACGCTCGTCCTGGAGGCCAGCGCCGGGGTCGCCGTCTTCCCCGACCACGCGCTGGACGCGGAGGGGCTGCTGCGGCGGGCGGACGTGGCGATGTACCAAGCGAAACGGGACCGCACCGGGGTGGAGGTGTACGAGTCCAAGCGGGACTCGAACACACCCGACCGGCTCGGGCTGCTGGGTGATCTGCGGCGCGCGCTGGACGCGCACGAGGTGCAGTTGCACTACCAGCCGAAGGTGCGCTTCGACGGGCAGGTCGCCGGGCTCGAGGCGCTCGTGCGGTGGGTGCATCCCGAGCGCGGGAAGGTGCCGCCGGACGAGTTCATCGCGATCGCGGAGTCGTCCGGGCTGATGCCGCACCTGACGGAGTACGTGCTGGAGACGGCGCTCGAGCAGGTGGCGCGGTGGCGGGCGCAGGGGCTCACGGTGCCGGTCGCGGTGAACGTCTCGCCGCGCGACGTCCACACGCCGGGGTTCGCCGGGTCGGTCGCGGCGCGGCTGGCACGACACGGGGTCCCGCCGGGGGCGCTCCAGCTGGAGATCACGGAACACGTGCTCCTGGAGGACCCCCAGCGGGCCGCGGACACCCTGGCCGGGCTGGCCGGGCACGGCGTGAAGATGTCGCTGGACGACTTCGGCACGGGCTACTCGTCGCTCGTGCATCTGCGGCGGCTGCCGGTGAGCGAGCTGAAGATCGACCGGTCGTTCGTGGCGCGGCTCGCGGTGGACGCGGAGGACGCCGAGATCGTGCGCTGCACGGTGGACCTCGCGCACTCGCTGGGCCTGCTCGTCGTCGCGGAGGGCGTCGAGGACGACGAGACATGGGAGCGGCTGCGGGACCTGGGCTGCGACGCGGTGCAGGGATGGCTCGTCGCGGCGGCGATGCCGGCGGAGGAGACGACGGCGTGGCTGCGGGCCCGAGGAGTACGGGGGTGGCAGCGCCCCAGGGCCGCGCTGCCCGCGGCCACCGCGGACGACCCCGGGCGGCTCGGCTGATCGCCGCGTAGACCCTGGCCGTCGTGCTCGACCTGTTCTGCCTGTTCCTCGGGTACCGGTTCCTGTTCCAGCCCGGCCCCGCCGCGGCCGGCTACGGAGTTCCCGCCCGGCCGGACGGCGACGCCGGCGCCTACCTGACCGTCAAGGGCTTCAGGGACGGCGTCCACGGCGTCGTGGGCCTGGCGCTGCTGGCGTTCGCCGGTGCCCGTGCCGAGGCCTGGTTCATGCTCGCCGTGGCACTCGTGCCGCTCTTCGACACGCTGACAGTCCTGCGTCACGGCGGCACGAAGGCCGTGGCCTTCGGGATCCACTTCGCCACCGCGGTCGTTGTCCTCATCGGCGCCGGTCTGCTCTTCGCCGTCTGATCACGCCCGTACCGACACCAGGGAGTCACCCATGTCGATGTTCGTCCCGAAGTTCGACGAGTCCGTGATCGTCCGGGAGGCGGAGGCCGAGGTGGTCGGCCGTGCCCCCGCCACGATCCGGCTGCTGGCCGACAGCAGCCGGACCGGTGGGGCGCTGTCCACGCAGCGCGTCACCCTCGCGGCGGGCGCCGACGGCGCCAAGCCGCACTGGCACGACAACTCCGCCGAGATGTTCTTCCTGCTCGACGGCGCCGCCGACATCCTCTCCGGGGAGGACATCGTCACCGCCGGACCCGGCGACCTCGTCATCGTCCCGCCCGGCAAGCCGCACGCCTTCGCCGCCGTGCCCGGTGCGGACGCCGACCTGCTCATCGTCATCACCCCGGGCGTCGAGCGCTTCGAGTACTTCCGTCACCTCCAGCGCATCGCCCTCGGCGAGGCCACCCCGGAGAGCCTGCTGGAGGTACAGGACCTGTACGACAACCACTTTCTGCGCAGCGAGGCCTGGGAAGGGCGCCGAGGCTGAGGGGCGGGCGCCCGCCCCGGCGCCGAAGCCGAGGGGCGGGCCAGGCAAACCGTTTCACGGCGACCGGCCCCCGCCCCATAGGATTAGGACCTGTCGACACATTCCCGCCAGCCGTGCGACGCCTGGCACGCACGCTCGCCGCGTTCGCACGCACCGGCGCCGCACGGCCCGCCCTTCGGGCGGACGACGGGAATGGACCGACAGGCCCTAGGCCCCAACCACACACACTCACCCCAGAGGATCGCTGCATGCCTGGCATCACGCGCGAGGAGGTCGCCCACCTCGCCCGGCTGGCGCGTCTGGAGCTGAAGCCCGAAGAGCTCGACCACTTCGCCGGCCAGCTCGACGACATCATCGGCGCGGTCGCCCGCGTCAGCGAGGTCGCCGACCAAGACGTACCGCCGACCTCTCACCCGCTGCCGCTGACGAACGTCATGCGCCCGGACGAGGTCCGCCCGTCGCTCACCCCCGAGCAGGCGCTGTCCGGCGCCCCGGCCCAGGAGCAGCAGCGTTTCAAGGTGCCGCAGATCCTGGGGGAGGAGTAGCCCGCCATGACGGACAAGAACAGCATCATCCGGCTCACCGCCGCGGAGACGGCCGCGAAGATCGCCTCCGGCGAGCTGACCGCGGTCGAGGTCGCCGAGGCCCACCTCGACCGGATCGAAGCCGTCGACGAGAAGGTGCACGCCTTCCTGCACGTCGACCGTGAGGGCGCGCTCGCCCAGGCCCGTGCGGTCGACGAGAAGCGGGAGCGCGGCGAGAAGCTCGGCCCGCTCGCCGGTGTGCCCCTCGCGCTGAAGGACATCTTCACCACCGAGGGCATCCCGACCACGGTCGGATCCAAGATCCTCGAGGGCTGGATCCCGCCGTACGACGCCACCCTCACCAAGAAGCTGAAGGAAGCGGACGTCGTCATCCTCGGCAAGACCAACATGGACGAGTTCGCCATGGGGTCGTCGACGGAGAACAGCGCGTTCGGGCCGACCGGCAACCCGTGGGACCTCACCCGTATCCCCGGCGGTTCCGGCGGTGGGTCGAGCGCCGCGCTCGCGTCCTTCCAGGCGCCCCTGGCCATCGGCACCGACACCGGCGGCTCCATCCGCCAGCCCGCGGCCGTCACCGGCACGGTCGGCGTCAAGCCGACCTACGGCGGTGTCTCGCGCTACGGCATGGTCGCCTTCTCCAGCTCCCTGGACCAGGGCGGCCCCTGCGCCCGTACGGTCCTGGACGCGGCCCTGCTGCACGAGGTCATCGCGGGCCACGACCCGCTGGACTCCACCTCCGTCGACGCCCCGGTCCCGCCGGTCGTCGAGGCCGCGCGCAACGGCTCCGTGGAGGGCATGCGCGTCGGTGTCGTCAAGCAGTTCCGGGGCGAGGGCTACCAGGCCGGCGTCCTGCAGCGCTTCGACGAGTCCGTCGCGCTCCTGAAGGAGCTGGGCGCGGAGATCGTCGAGCTGGACTGCCCGTCCTTCGACCTGGCGCTGGCCGCGTACTACCTGATCGCGCCGAGCGAGTGCTCCAGCAACCTCGCCCGCTTCGACGGCCTGCGCTACGGCCTGCGCACCGGTGACGACGGCACGCACTCCGCCGAGGAGGTCACCTCGCTGACCCGTGCGGAGGGCTTCGGCCCCGAGGTCAAGCGCCGCATCATGCTCGGCACCTACGCCCTGTCCAGTGGCTACTACGACGCGTACTACGGCTCCGCCCAGAAGGTCCGTACGCTCATCACCCGCGACTTCGAGAAGTCGTTCGAGAAGGTGGACGTGATCGTGTCGCCCACGACCCCCACCACCGCCTTCCCGATCGGTGAGCGCGCCGACGACCCGATGGCGATGTACCTGGCGGACCTGTGCACCATCCCGGTCAACCTGGCCGGCAACGCCGCCATGTCGCTGCCCTGCGGTCTGGCGCCCGAGGACAACCTCCCCGTCGGCCTGCAGATCATCGCCCCGGCGATGAAGGACGACCGTCTCTACAAGGTCGGCGCCGCCGTCGAGGCCGCCTTCGTGGAAAAGTGGGGGCACCCGCTTCTCGAGGAGGCTCCGTCGCTGTGAGTAAGGCACTGTCCAAGGCCAAGGGCTTCAAGAAGTCCAAGTCCGGTACGTACCTGTCCATGGCCACCACCGCGTTCGGCGCGATCAGTGTCGCGAAGCAGGTCAAGAAGGCCCGCCTCGAACACGACACGCTGCGCCTGATCGACGCCGCCGTGTCCGCCGCCGCCATCGTCACCGGCCTGGCCCTGCTCGTGCGGGAGCTGAAGCGCCTGGGCGACGACGACGTCCTGCTGGGCTGAGAGGGAAAGTTTCACCGTGACCACCATGACCGACCTGGTGTCGTACGAGGACGCGCTGGCGTCGTACGACCCCGTCATGGGCCTCGAGGTCCATGTCGAACTCGGCACCAGGACCAAGATGTTCTGCGGCTGCTCCACGGCGCTCGGCGCCGAGCCCAACTCGCAGACCTGCCCCACCTGCCTCGGCCTGCCCGGCTCCCTCCCGGTCGTCAACGCGACCGGCGTGGAGTCCGCGATCAGGATCGGTCTCGCGCTGAACTGCGAGATCGCCGAGTGGTGCCGCTTCGCCCGGAAGAACTACTTCTATCCGGACATGCCGAAGAACTTCCAGACCTCCCAGTACGACGAGCCGATCGCCTTCAACGGCTACCTCGACGTGCAGCTGGAGGACGGCACCACCTTCCGCGTGGAGATCGAGCGCGCCCACATGGAGGAGGACACCGGCAAGTCGACGCACGTCGGCGGCGCGACCGGCCGTATCCATGGCGCCCAGCACTCGCTGCTGGACTACAACCGCGCCGGCATCCCGCTGATCGAGATCGTCACCAAGCCGATCGTCGGCGCCGGGGAGCGCGCCCCCGAGGTGGCGAAGGCGTACGTCCGCGAGCTGCGCGAGCTCATCCGGGCGCTCGGCGTCTCCGAGGCCCGCATGGAGATGGGCCAGATGCGCTGTGATGTGAACCTGTCGCTGATGCCGAAGGGCGCCGAGAAGTTCGGCACCCGCAGCGAGACCAAGAACGTCAACTCGCTGCGCTCCGTCGAGCGCGCCTGCCGCTACGAGATCCAGCGCCACGCCGCCGTGCTCGGCAGCGGCGGCACGGTGATCCAGGAGACGCGCCACTTCCACGAGGACACCGGCACGACCACCTCCGGCCGTACCAAGGAGGAGGCCGAGGACTACCGGTACTTCCCCGAGCCGGACCTGGTGCCGGTCGCGCCTCCGCGCGAGTGGGTCGAGGAGCTGCGCGCCTCGCTGCCCGAGCTGCCGCTGGTGCGCCGCAACCGGCTGCGCGAGGAGTGGGGAGTCTCCGCCACCGACATGCAGGCGATCTTGAACGCCGGTGCCCTGGACCTGATCGTCGCCACCATCGACGCGGGCGCCGACGCGGCCGCCGCGCGCAAGTGGTGGATGGGCGAGCTGGCTCGCAACGCCAACGAGTCGGGCAAGGCCCTGGAGGAGCTGCCGATCACGCCTGAGCAGGTGGCGCGCGTGACCAAGCTGGTGGAGTCGGGCGACCTGAACGACAAGCTGGCCCGCCAGGTCATCGAGGGCGTCCTCGCGGGCGAGGGGACCCCGGACGAGGTCGTCGAGAAGCGCGGTCTGAAGGTCGTCTCCGACGAGGGCGCGCTGACCGCCGCCGTCGACGAGGCCATCGCCGGCAACCCGGCCATCGCGGACAAGATCCGCGGCGGCAAGGTGGCCGCGGCCGGAGCCCTGGTCGGCGCCGTCATGAAGGCCACCCGCGGCCAGGCCGACGCGGCCCGCGTCAAGGAGCTGATCCTTCAGAAGCTCGGCGTCAGCGAGGGCTGAGAGACAGCGCGGAACGCTCCCGAGGGGCAGTACACCAACCTGGTGTACTGCCCCTCGTTCGCTTACAAAAACCTTATGCGGCGACAGAGTTGCTGGGATTGTCCTGTGACTTGGGTCCCATTCCCGTGAGTAACACCACGAAAGTGACAAACGATCTTTTCCGGCTGCCAAAGTGTTGTGGATTGCTCAGGTGTTCTTTGCGGGCTGTTCAGTTCCCTCAGTGGCTGTCCCCGGGCAAAGATCCACAAGTTACCCCAGGGAGCACGATCCGTGGCAGCCCTTGCACGTTGGTGTGTCCGCCACCGCCTTCTCACCGTTCTGCTGTGGCTGATCGCCTTCGCCGGCGTCACCGCGGCGGCAACCGCCACGGGCTCCGCGTATTCGAACAACTACGGCGCCCCCGGCACCGAGTCCGACAGCGCCTACCGGTTGATCCAGAAGAGCTTCCCGCACCTCGGCGGCGACAGCGACACCGTCGTCTGGCACACCTCCGGTGGCAGCGTGCGCGACACCGACGTCCAGCAGACGATGACCCGCACCCTGGACCGCATCGCGGACCTGCCCGGCGTCGCCTCCGTCACCAACCCCTACGAGGGCAACCGTGGCGACGCGATCAGCCGCGACGGCCACACCGCGTACGCGACGGTCACCTTCGTCCACGAGGCCCAGGACATCAAGAAGGGCGAGGCCCAGGCCGTCGTCAGCGCCGCCAAGGCCGCCGAGACCCGCGGGCTCCAGGTGGAGCTCGGCGGCAGCGCCGTCTCGCTCACCGAGGCGCAGGGCGGGCACCTCGCCGAGGCCATCGGTGTGGCCGTCGCCGCCGTGGTCCTCTTCCTCGCCTTCGGCTCCCTCGCCGCCTCCCTGCTGCCCATCGCGACCGCACTGATCGGAGTGGGCACCGCCTACTTCGGCATCGACCTGCTCGGGCACGCGATGACCGTCGCCGACTTCGCGCCCATGCTCGGCCTGCTGATCGGGCTCGGCGTCGGCATCGACTACGCGCTGTTCATCGTGACCAGGCACCGCCGCAGCCTCAAGCGCGGCGTGCCGGTGACCGAGGCCGCCGTGAACGCCGTGCACACCACCGGACGGGCCGTCGTCTTCGCGGGCGCCACCGTGTGCATCGCGCTGCTCGGCATGCTGATCCTCAGGCTCGGCTTCCTCAACGGCGTGGCCGTCGCCGCCTGCCTGACCGTGCTGCTCACCGTCGCGGCCTCCGTGACCCTGCTGCCCGCCCTGCTGTCCTTCATCGGCCCGCGCGCCCTGAGCAGGCGCGAGCGGCGCAGGCTCTACGAGCACGGGCCCGAGCCCGAGATGCCGACCGGGCTCGCGGCGCGCTGGTCCGCGTTCGTCGAGCGCCACCCCAAGAAGCTCGGCGCCGTCGCCCTGGCCGTCATGGCGCTGCTCGCGCTGCCCACGCTCTCCCTCCACCTGGGCACCTCCGACCAGGGCAACGACCCGAAGTCGTCGACCACCCGGCAGGCGTACGACCTCCTCGCCGAGGGCTTCGGCCCCGGCGTCAACGGCCCGCTCACCCTGGTCGGCAAGGTCGGCGGCGCCGAGGACAAGCTCGCCCTGGACAACCTCGGCTCCACCCTCGCCGCGACCAAGGGCGTCGCCGCCGTGACGCCGGTGACGTACAACGGCAGCGGCACCACGGCGTACCTCACCGTGGTACCCGACTCCGCCCCGCAGTCCCAGCAGACCAGCGACCTGGTGAAGCGGCTGCGCTCCGACGTGCTGCCGCGCGCCGAGAAGGGAACCACCCTCGACCTGTACGTGGGCGGCGTGACGGCCGGCTACGACGACTTCGCGAGCGTGATCGTCGGCAAGCTGCCGCTGTTCGTGAGCGTGGTGATCGGCCTGGGCTGTGTGCTGCTCCTGCTGGCCTTCCGGTCTTTCGGCATCCCGCTGAAGGCCGCCGCGATGAACCTCGCCGCCGTCGCCGCCGCCTTCGGCGTGGTCGTCGCGATCTTCCAGTGGGGCTGGGGGAGCGAGCTGCTGGGCCTCGGCAGCGCCGGCCCGATCGAGCCCTTCCTCCCCGTGATCATGGTCTCGGTGCTCTTCGGGCTGTCCATGGACTACCAGGTGTTCCTGGTCAGCCGCATGTACGAGGAATGGCTGGAGACCGGCGACAACCGCCGCGCCGTGCGCGTCGGCCTCGCCGAGACCAGCCGGGTGATCAACTCGGCCGCCGTCATCATGATCTCCGTCTTCCTGTCCTTCGTTCTCGGCGGCGACCGGGTGATCGCCATGTTCGGCATCGCGCTCGCCTCCGCCGTCGCCCTGGACGCCTTCATCCTGCGCACCCTCCTCGTCCCCGCCCTGATGCACCTCCTCGGCGCCGCGAACTGGTGGCTGCCCTCCTGGCTGGAGCGCCGGCTGCCGCGGATCAGCATCGAACCGCCCGAGTGCCGTGCGACGATCCCTGGGCAGCGCCCCGAGGAGGACGCCCTGGTCGACGTACTGCTCAAGGAGCAGGAGCGGGATGTACGCGATATCCCTGGGTGACGACGGAGCGGAACTGCGGCCCCTGGAACTGTGGCACGCCGAGGAGTTCCTCGCGCACCTCGACCGCGGCCGGGAGTTCATCACCCAGCACATCCGGTTCGGGGAGAACGCCACCGACGTGGACTCCGCCCGGGAGATCCTCAAGGGGTACGCCGACAAACGCGCCTCCGACAGCGGCTTCCTGCACGGGCTGTGGCTGGACGGCAAGCTGGTGGGCGGACTGCTCTTCCGCGTCTTCGACGCCGCCGCCGGCAACTGCGAGCTCGGATGCTGGCTGGAGCCCGCGGCGGCCGGGCGGGGCCTTGTCACCCGTGGAGCGCGGGTCCTCATCGACTGGGCGTTTGACGAGCGCGGCATGCACCGTGTGGAGTGGTACGCGTCGTCCGCCAACGAACCGAGCATCAACGTGGCGCGACGGCTCGGCATGACCCGGGAGGGGGTGCTCCGCGAGGCGTACCCGCACCGGGGTGTGCGTCAGGACATCGAGGTCTGGTCGGTGCTCGCCCCCGAATGGCGTGCGGCACACGCGCGTGACGACCGCGACGATCACCAAGAGTCGATCACCGGAAGTCGATCACCGGAAGTCGATCATTAAGAGACCTCTCAGACAGCGTCCGTACGGTGCGAGGCATGGGAACCAAGACAGTGGACGAGGCCAAGGCCGCAAGCGGCGTCGAGGCGACGAACGACGAGGAGAAGGCGGAGGTCACCAGGGCCGACGAGGCGACTGAGGCCGCCGGCGGGAGGGAGACCGAGGCCACGGAGGCTGCCGAGGTCGCGGAGGCTGACGGCGAGGCCGCGCCGCAGGGCCCCTCCGGCATCGGCCAGGGCGCCGGGGCGGTGGTTTCCGCCGCGCTCGGCCTTGTCTCGCTCAGCGGCAGCTGGCTCGGCACCGTGGCCGGAGCGCGCCAGCAGCTCATCGGCCAGTTGCGGACCTCGTCCCAGGCGAGCGTCGCCAAGCAGATCAAGGCGGTCTACGGCGACGCCTGGCACGCCACCGCGCTGTGGGGCGGCCTGTTCGCGCTCGCCGCGCTGATCGTGGGCGTCGTGGTGCTGGCCCGGCCGGCGTTCGGGGCGCCCGGGAAGCCGCAGGCCGCGTGGGTCAAGTCGGTCGCGTGGGGCGGTGTCGCGCTGGGCGTCATCGGCCTGTTCCTGGCCGTGCTGAAGTACACGGACATCCTGCTCGGGCTGCCGTCCGCCAGTTGAGGGACGCGGTATGAGGGGTCTTAGGGAATCTCCGGCACCCCCGCCGGGGACCTAAGACCCCCTCTTCGCATCTAAGGCCCCTGCCAGCCTCGAAGATGCGGAACTTTCCCGATGCGGCGAACCCCCCTCGGAAACGAAGGTTGAGGCAACGCAGAAAGCGATGCAGCACCACGACTTCCAAGGGGGACGCACATGTTCGCGTACGAGCTGCACAAGATCCGTTCCGCCCAGCTGATCCGCGAGGCCGACGACTACCGCCTCGCCCGCAGGGCCCAGCGCCGCAGCCGGCAGTCCGCCGACCACGCGGCCCGCCAGGCCCGGTCCCATAGTTCCCGCCGGGGCCGGAGCGTGTTCACCCGTGCGGCGTGAACACGCGGCCTTGGGGGGACGGCGGCACGGGCCCCGCGCTCCGGGTGCACGCCGATCTCTACCGACCCGCCGCGGCGGCCGTCCCCGAACCACCGGGGGCGGCCGCCTCGCCGTCCCCGGTGCGGATAATCGGTGCCGGTCCGTCAGTGCCTCGTGACATGCTCGGGGGCGTGGAGACCAGGTCCGTCAGCCCCGTTTTCGTCGGCCGCGACGAGGAGTTGGGGGCGTTGCACGACTCGCTAGCCCGCGCCGCGGCCGGGGAGCCCCAGGCGCTGCTCGTCGGAGGCGAGGCGGGCGTCGGCAAGACGCGGCTGCTGGAGGAGTTCACGGCGGCCGCGGCCCGCCGCGACGTCGTCGTCGTGCTCGGCGGGTGCGTCGAGATCGGCGCCGACGGGCTGCCCTTCGCGCCGTTCTCCACGGCCCTGCGCGCCCTGCGCCGGCAGCTCCCCGAGGAACTCGCCGAGGCCGCCGCCGGCCAGGAGGAGGAGCTCGCCCGGCTGCTGCCCGAACTCGGCGAGGCCCGCCGCGGCCCGCGGGACGACGAGGAGGGCATGGCCCGCCTCTTCGAGCTCACCGCCCGTCTGCTCGAGCGGATCGCCGCCCGCCGTACCGTCGTCCTCGCCCTGGAGGACCTGCACTGGGCCGACGCCTCCACCCGCCACCTGCTCGCCTACCTCCTGCGTACGCTGCGCAGTGGCCGTCTGGTCGTCGTCGCCACCTACCGCTCCGACGACATCCACCGCCGTCACCCGCTGCGCCCCCTCCTCGCCGAGCTCGACCGCCTGCGCACCGTCCGCCGCATCGAGCTGGGCCGGTTCAACCGCATCGAGGTCGAACGCCAGATCGCCGGCATCCTCGCCGCCGACCCCGACCCGGCGCAGGTCGACGACATCTTCGCCCGCTCCGACGGCAACGCGTTCTTCGTCGAGGAGCTGGCGGTGGCCGCCCAGGACGGCTGCTGCACCGGCCTCACCGACTCCCTGCGCGATCTCCTCCTCGTCCGTGTCGAGGCGCTGCCCGAGAGCGCGCAGCGGGTTGCCCGGACCGTCGCCGAGGGCGGCTCCACCGTCGAGTACCGCCTCCTCGCGGCCGTCGCCTCACTCGCCGAGGACGACCTCATCGAGGCCCTGCGTGCCGCCGTCGGCGCCAACATCCTCCTCGCCACCCCGGACGGCGACGGCTACCGGTTCCGCCACTCCCTCGTCCGCGAGGCCGTCAGCGACGACCTGCTCCCCGGCGAGCGCTCGCGTCTCAACCGGCGCTACGCCGAGGCCCTGGAGGCCGACCCCACGCTCGTCCCCGCCGACCAGCGGGCCACCCGCCTGGCCAGCTACTGGTACCACGCGCACGACGCCGCCAAGGCCCTGCCCGCCGTCCTCGACGCCGCGGTGGAGGCCCGCCGCCGGCACGCCCACTCCGAACAACTGCGGCTCCTGGAGCGGGCGATGGAGCTGTGGGACCTCGCCCCCGACGACGTACGGGCGGCCCTGCGGCCCGTGGACCACGCCGAGGTCTACCCTCCCTGCGGCTGCGACCCGGCGACCACACCCCTGCGCTACCTCGACCTGATGGCGGAGGCGGCCGTGGCGGGCCGGCTGTGCGGGGAGCGGGAACGAGCCCTGAAGATCACCAGACGGGCCCTGCGCCTGCTGGAGGAGGATCCCGACCCGCTGCGGGCCGCCTGGTTCTGGGTGCAGCGCTCCCGGCTCGTGCAGAACACGGGCCGCGGCGACGGATGGAAGGAACTCGCCACCGCCCAGGAGCTGGTACGGGGACTGCCGCCCTCGGAGGTGCACGCGGAGGTGCTCGCCATGGTCGCCGGCTGGTCGATGCTGCACGAGCCCGGCCCGGACGCTTTTTCGGCCGCCGAGCGCGCCGTGGAGTACGCGCGCATGGTCGGCGCCCGTGACATCGAGCTCAACGCCCGCCTCACCTTGGGCGGCCTCCTGGTCGACGCGGGTGACATCGACACCGGGCTCGCGGAGATCTACGAGGTCAAGGAGCAGGCGGCCGCCCTCGGCGAGGCCTATGTGAGGGGCCGCCTGCATGTGAACCTGCCGTCCCACCTCGAAGGCATCGGCCGTTCCCGGGAGGCCGTCGAGGTGCTCCGCGAAGGCCTGGAGATCACCCGGAAGCTGGGGCTGACGGACTCCGAGGCCTGGGTGTGGGGCAATCTCGGCGATTCCCTCTACTCCCTGGGCCGCTGGGACGAGGCCGCCGAGGCCGGGCTCAACTCGGAGCGGGTCGGCCAGAGTGCCAAGCCGCGCGCCTTCCGGGCCACGATCCACGCGCACCTCGCGCTCGCCCGCGGCGACCTGGCCGAGGCGGGACGGCAGCTGGCCGCCGCCCGCGCCTACCTGGGCACGCACGACACCATGCCGCAGCACGAGCTGAGGCTGGAGCACGTCACCATCGGGATCGCCGCCGGCGAAGGCCGCCTCACCGACGCCCGCGCCGCCCTCGCCACCGCACTGACCAGGGGGTTTCCGCCCGGCACCCAGCGCTACGGCTGGCCGCTCCTGCTCGCCGCCGCCACCGCCGAGGCCGACGCACTCGGGCTGCCCGCCGCCGAGCCGGGCCGCATGGAGACGCTGGAGCGGATCCGCGGCACCGCGAAGACACTCGCCGCGAACGTACCGGTGTGGCACGCGTACGCATGCTGGGTCCGCGCCGAGCTGCTGCGCGCCGAAGGCCGTGGCACACCGGAGGTCTGGGCGGAGGCCGTGACCGCCTTCGAGGCTCTGGACCGCCCGTACGACCTGGCCCGGGTCCGGCACCGGCTCGCCGAGTCCCTGCTGGCCCCGGGCGCCGACGAGGACGCCCGCGAGCGGGCCGCCGAGCTGCTGCGGCTGGCCGGGGCCGTGGCCGACCACCTCGGTGCCCGGCCGCTCGCCGACTCGGTCGCCCTGCTCGCCCGGCGCGCCCGTCTCACCCTCAGCCGAGCCCCGGAACCGGCCGCGCTCGATCCCGCCGAGTCCCTGGGGCTGACCAACCGGGAGCGGGACGTGCTCCGCCTGGTCGCGATCGGCCGCAGCAACCGGCAGATAGCGGAGGAGCTGTTCATCTCCCCGAAGACCGCCAGCGTCCACGTCTCGAACATCCTGGCGAAGCTCGGTGTCGCGGGGCGGGGCGAGGCGGCGGCGGTGGCGCACCGGTTGCGGTTGTTCCCGGCGGAGGCGCCCCCTGTCCAGGCCGCGGGCTGAGGCTTAGGCTGGCGGGCATCCGGCCCGAGGGAGGCGCCGTGTTCAACATGTTCGAGGAACTGTTCGCACCGGGCCGCAAGCACACCCACGATGAGCAGAAGCGTCTGGAACTGACCCGGCTCGACGTCACGGACGGCGATCCGGGCCGTGGCCCCGTCGACCTGGCGTCGGGAAAGGTGGTCATACGTCTGCCGAAACCGGCTCGCGCCGAGCCCCCGCCCGAGCGTGACAAGGACTGAACGGGACCGCCGGCCTACGACACCTCCACCTCGAGGATCCGGTCGTCGGACGGCGACGGCTTGCCCCGGCCGTCCGTGTTGCTCGTCGTCACCCACAGCTTGTCGCCACCGGCCGCGACCACGGTGCGCAAACGGCCGTGGGCGCCGGTGAGGAAGGCCTGCGGGGGTGCCGAGGTCTCCGTGCCCCTCAGCGGGACACGCCACAGCCGCTGCCCGCGCAGACCCGCCATCCAGATCGAGCCCTCGGCGTAGGCGATGCCGCTGGGGGAGGCCACGTCGGTGTGCCACTGGGCGACCGGGTTCTGGTACTTGGGATCGCTCGACCTGCCCTCGGTGTCCGGCCAGCCGTAGTTGCCGCCCGGCTTGACCGCGTTCAGCTCGTCCCAGGTGTCCTGGCCGAACTCGGAGGCGTACAGCCGCTGCTTGTCGTCCCAGGCCAGGCCCTGCACATTGCGGTGCCCGTACGAGTACACCACCGAGTTCCCGAAGGGGTTGCCGGGGGCGGGCTCGCCCTCGGGAGTCATGCGCAGGATCTTGCCGCCCAGCGAGTTCCGGTCCTGGGCCAGACCCCGGTCGCCCGACTCGCCGGTGCCCGCGTACAACATGCCGTCGGGGCCGAACGCGATACGGCCGCCGTTGTGGATGAAGCCCTTCGGGATGCCCTTGAACACGGTGTCCGGTGCGCCGAGCTGCTCACCGGCCGGTTTCCGCGGGTCGTACAGCATGCGGACGATGCGGTTGTCGGAGTCGGTCGTCAGGTAGGCGTAGACCATGTGGTCCGAGGCGTGGTCCGGGGAGAGCGCGATGCCCAGCAGACCGCCCTCGCCGTCGGCGGCGACGCCGGGCACCGTGCCCAGGAGGGTCTTCCGGCCGGTCCTGTCGTCGACCCGGATGATCGTCCCGTCGTCCCGGGAGGAGACCAGGAGCCCGCCACCGGGCAGCGGAGCCAGGCCCCAGGGTGTCCTGAGGTGATCGGCGACCGTGCGCACCACCCGCACCGACCCCTTGGCCGGCGGTGTCTGTTCGGCGGTCCGCCCGGAGGACGACGGCGCCGCCGAGCCGGACGAGGAGCTCTCGCCACCGCCCGGCGTGCCTCCGCCACCGGAGGAGCAGCCGACCGCCAGCAGCGCGGTCGCGGCCACCACGGCCGTCACCACTCGACGTCGCACCATCCAGGTCCCTCCGCCACGGGCCTTCCTCCCTTACCCACGTCTCGGACGCCTCCGGGGTTCCCGCTGCCGGCCTTCCCTCCACCGGCCTTCCCTCCACCGGCCGTCGCGTTCCGGCCACGCGGTACGGGATCCGTTCAGTCCCACGACCCCTGCGCCGCGGGCAGTCCCGCCAGTTCCGTCAGGTCCTCGGGGGTCAGCCGCAGCACGGAGGCCGCCGCGTTCTCCGTCACCCACCGCCGCTGTTTGGCGCCCGGGACCGGGATCACGTGGGGGCCCTGGGACAGCACCCAGGACAGGGCCACCTGGGCGGGGGTGACGGAGTCGCCGTGACGGTGCGCCACCCGGCGCAGGCCCGCCACGATCGGCTGGTTCGCCGCCATCATCTCCGCCGTGAAGCGGGGGTGCCGGGCGCGCAGGTCGTCCGGTTCGAAACCCTCACCCGGGGTCAGCGTGCCGGTCAGGAAGCCGTTGCCGAGCGGCATCGCCGCCAGGAAGCCCACCCCACGCGCCGCGCACCACGGCAGCAGCGCGTCCAGAGCCTGGGGCGACCACACCGACAGCTCCGCCTGCACCGCGCTCACCGGGAACACCTGCTGCACGCGCTCCAGCTGCCGGATCGTTCCGGCGTACCGTCGCGTCCCGGTCCGCCGCCCGCCGCGCACCCCGACCGCGCACAGCCCCAGCGCCCGCACCTTGCCCGCCCGCACCAGGTCGGCCATCGCGCCCCAGGTCTCCTCGACGGGCACCTCCGGGTCCGCGCGGTGCAGCTGGTAGAGATCGATGACGTCCGTCTGCAGACGGCGCAGCGACGCGTCGCAGGCCCGTTTCACATATCCGGGGCGGCCGTTGGCCACGATGTGCTGTTCGCCCACCAGCAGACCCACCTTGGTCGACACGAACGCCTCGGCGCGCCGCTCCTTCAGCACCCGGCCCACCAGCAGCTCGTTGGTGAACGGCCCGTACATGTCGGCGGTGTCCAGCAGTGTCATCCCCAGGTCGAGCGCCCGGTGGACCGTCCGCAGCGATTCGTCGCCCCGCTGCCGGGAGGTGGAGTACCCCCAGCTCATCGGCATGCACCCGAGTCCCACGGCCCCCACTTCGAGCGTCGCCGCGCCGATCGTCCTGCGCTCCACCTGGCCGTGTCCTCCTTTGCTGGCACCCCAAACTAACCAATGCGGCACCGGATCCTTGGCATAGCCTCCTGACCATGACCGACGACGTTTGGCTTCCGTTCCGCACCGACGAGATAGAGGGCCTCCCCGAGGGCCTGAACTACCGCTACTGGGACGGCGGGCAGGACCTCCCCGCCGACCCCTCGGACTGCGTGTTCTACGCCGTGCCGTACATGAAGCGCCAGGACGTCAAGGTCCGGCCGCTGGAGCAGATGCGGAACCTCCAGGTCATCCAGACACTGACGGCAGGCGTCGACGACATCACCGCCCACCTGTCGTCCGTCGTGCCGGGCGTGCGGCTGTGCAACGCGCGCGGAGTGCACGAGGCGAGCACGGCCGAGCTCGCGCTCGCCCTGATCCTCGCCTCGCTGCGCGGCATCCCCGGCTTCGTACGGGCTCAGGCGGAGGAGCGCTGGCTCAGCGGGTTCCATCCCGCGCTCGCCGACAAGTCCGTCCTCATCGTCGGCTACGGCGCGATCGGTGCCGCCATCGAGGACCGGCTCGCGCCCTTTGAAGTCGCGCGGGTGGCGCGCGTCGCGCGCCGCGAGCGCAACACAGCGCGCGGCCTTGTGCATCCTCTCTCCCGATTGTCGGAACTTCTTCCCGGCGCCGATGTCGTCGTCCTGGTCACCCCGCTCACCGAGGAGACGAAAGGCCTGGTCGACGCGGAGTTCCTGGCCCGGATGAAGGACGGGGCGCTGCTCGTCAACGTGGCGCGTGGCCCGATCGTCGACACCAAGGCCCTGCTGGCCGAGCTGGAGTCCCGCCGCATCACCGCCGCCCTGGACGTCACCGACCCCGAACCGCTGCCCGCAGGACACCCCCTCTGGCATGCGCCGGGCGTGCTCATCAGCCCTCATGTCGGCGGCCCCACCTCGGCTTTCTGGCCCCGCGCCAAGCGTCTCCTCAGCTCTCAGCTGAACCGTTTCGCGCAGGGAGAACCGCTCGAGAACCTCGTCCTGACGACCGGCGACTGAACCGGCCCGGCGGGCGCGGGCGCCGGCGCGGGGCAGGCTCCGCGCACGGTCGGCGGGACGCAAGATTCGAGCCATCCCCGCCACCCGCGCACGCGCCCGCCGACGGTCGCACCACCGGCGCACACACCGCTTCCGGCGCACCCCCCGTCCGCTTCCGGTACGCTCCGCAGTCCCCCGAACGCGTTACGTACCCGCATTCCGCCTGGTCGTCACGGAGCGTAGAGGGACTATGTCCCTGAGTGACGAGACTGGTGTATCGTCCCCGACAGGGCTGCGCCGCGCACCGTTCGGCGCCGGGGACGGAACTTTCAGACATACGAGGGGGGCGACGGGCGATGCACGGCCTATGGACGAACGACCCGACGCGGCGCGGCCGCGGGCGGCGACCCTGGCGGACCGCGACGCGCAGACGCGGTCACAGCGCTCACGGCAACCGTCGCCACCACGCCGGCCACTGCCACCACCCCGGGGACGCCGGCCGCAAGAGGCACGCCCACCCGGCGCGCCGGGCCCAGCGGGACCCGGCGCCACGGACCGGGAGGGACCGGTGAGGTCCCGGGGAGCGCTGCCGGAGCGCCGTCCGGCACCGGGCGGCCGGGCGAACCCGGCTCCGCAACTCGTTCTGGCCCTGGTGTGCGCGGGATACGCCGTCGGTTCCGCCGTCGACTGGGGCTCCAGGACCCTCGCGCTGATCATGGGGGACTTCGGGCTGAGCGCGGCGGCCGGCACCGCGTCGGTCTCCTGCCTGCTGTACGCCCGCAGCCGCCGCAGCCGCTTTCGATCGGCCTGGCTGCTGTTCGCCCTCTCCTCCGCCATGGCCGCGCTGGGCAACGGCGTCTGGGGCTGGTACGAGGTCGTTCTCGACCGCCCCGTCCCCTCGCCCAGCTGTGCCGACCTGTTCTTCCTCTGCTTCGCCCCACCCGCGATCGTAGGACTGCTCGTGCTCGCCAAAAGGCCCGACACCAAGGCGGGTTGGGTATGCCTGGCGCTCGACGCGTGGCTGATCGGCGGCTCGCTGCTGACGCTGTCGTGGAGCCTCGCGCTCGCGCAGGCGGCCAAGTTCGACGGGCCGAGCGTGGCGCACACCGCGCTGTCGCTCGCGTACCCGCTGCTGGACATCGCCCTGATCAGCATGGTGGTCGCCCTGCACCTCAGGCGCTCGGCGGTGAACCGCTCCGCGGTCAACACCGCCATCGGCGCACTCGCCCTGACCGTGCTGTGCGACGCCCTGTTCACCTCGCCGCTGCTGCACAGCAGCTACCACTCGGGCCAGATGCTGGACGCCGGCTGGTTCTCCGGCTCGCTGCTCCTCGCCTACGCCCCCTGGGTCGGGGCCCGGCCGGGCCGGAAGCCGGACGACGAGCACACGCGCGTGGTGCACGAACACGTCCCGGAGCAGCGGGAGAGCGAACCCCGGGCCACCGGCCACGAGGAAGGGCACCGGGACCACGACCCGGCCCCCGGGCTCCCGCAGGGTCCGGCCCACGACCGGTACCCGGCCTCACCCCCGCCGGACGCCGGCCACGACCGGTACCGGGCCGCGCGCCCGATCGCCGGATCGCTGGCCGCCCTCACGCCCTACCTGGCCGCCGCCGTCTGCACGCTGGGGATCCTCTACAACATCCTGAACGGCCACAGCGTCGACCGCGTGGTGCTCATCACCGCGGGCGCCGTCGTCCTCGCGCTCGTCGTGCGCCAGGGCATCATGCTGCTCGACAACATCACCCTCGCCCAGGAACTGGCGCAGCAGGAGAACCACTTCCGCTCCCTGGTGCAGGGCTCCAGCGACGTCATCATGATCGCCGCGACCGACGGCATCCTGAAATACGTCTCCCCGGCCGCCGCCGGCGTCTACGGCCGGCCCGCCGAGGAACTCGTCGGAACCGAGCTCGCCGCGCTCATCCACCCCGACGACCTGGGCTGCGTGGTGCACGAGGTGCGGCGTTTCCTCGCCGTCAGCCACACCCAGGAACCGACCACCCGTATCGAGTGCCGTTTCCGCTCCGGCGACGGCGGCTGGCTCAACGTGGAGTCCACCGTCAACCGCCACCAGGGCGGCCTGATCTTCAACAGCCGGGACGTGACCGAGCGGGTGCGTCTGCAGGCCCAGCTGCAGCACAGTGCCGAGCACGACCCGCTCACCGACCTGCCCAACCGCGTCCTGTTCACCAAGCGCGTCCAGCAGGCCCTCTCCGGCCGACGCTCCACCGACCGCGGCACCGCCGTCCTGTTCATCGACCTCGACGGCTTCAAGGCGGTCAACGACACCATCGGGCACCAGGCCGGCGACGAGCTGCTCGTCCAGGCCGCCCGCAGGCTGCAGGAGTCGGTGCGGCAGGGCGACACCGCGGCGCGCCTCGGCGGCGACGAGTTCGCGGCCCTCATCGTCGGCGACGGCACCCGGGACCGCACCGCGCGCGAGAGGCACATCCTCGAGCTCGCCGACCGGCTCAGGGTCACCCTCTCCCAGCCGTACGACATCGACGGCAACGATGTCCGGGTGGCCGCCTCCATCGGCGTGGCCTTCACCGAGCCGGGCCTCGGCGCCGGCGAGCTGCTGCGCAACGCCGACCTCGCCATGTACCGCGCCAAGGCCGCCGGCAAGGGCCGCGTCGAGCTGTACAAGCCCCAGATGCAGCAGGACGTCGTCCGCAAGGCCGAGCTGGCCACCCGCCTGCGGGCCGCGCTCGACGGCGGCGAGTTCACCCTGCTGCACCAACCCGTGGTGTCGCTGCAGGACGGCCGGATCGCGTCCGTCAGCGCCCGGGCGCGCTGGCGGTCCTCCCAGGGCGTGCTCTTCACACCCGACGAGTTCCTGCGGGTCCCGGAGGACAGCGACAAGGCCGCCGAGCTGGGCCGCTGGATCCTCGAGGAGGCCGTACGCCAGGCCGCCGAGCGCGCCGCCGACGGGCTCGCCGTGCCCGTCGCCGTCCGGGTGAGCGCCCGTCGGCTGCTCGACCGCTCCCTGCCGCTCGGTTCCATCGAGGCCCTGCTCACCCGGCACGGCCTGGCTTCGGGCGCTCTGTTGATCGAGCTGTCCGGCATCGATCCGCGCATCTCACTGGAGGAGCTGGAACGCAGACTCGGCAACCTCCGCCGGATCGGCGTCCGTATCGCCCTGGACGGCCTCGGCAGCGGCTACGCGGCCATCGCGGCGCTGCGCAGGCTCCCCCTGGACGTCCTGAAACTGGACCGGAACCTCGTCGAGGGGGTCGTCGAGTCCGCACGGCTCCACAAGATCACGGGTGGGCTGCTGCGCATCGCCGGCGACCTGGGCCTCACCTCCGTCGCCGACGGGGTGGACCTGCCCGAGCAGGTAGTCGCTCTGCGCGCCATGGGCTGCACACACGGTCAGGGCATGGCATTCTCGGGCCCGCTGGACGAGTACCGGCTGCGCCGCGCGCTCACTGCCGACCGCTACCCGGTGCCGCTCGGCCCGGCGGAACCGGCCTTCGCGGGCGCAGTGAGAGAGCAGAAGGAGCGCGTCGGTCTCGAGAGCGCATGGGGATCCCCCCGTTCCGGCGAAGCCGAGAGCGGGGGAGCGCGAAGGCCCGAAGGGCTGAGCACGGTCGTCGCCTCGACGCCGACCGGGGCGCCCCGTAGGTGAACGAGTCATGGGGAGGGCCGCCGGGGTGTACACCAGTGGCGTGCCTGCCGTTTTCGGAGGCGGGGCGGCCCTACGCTCACATAATGAGACTCCCGTCCCACCCACTTGACAGTGATGCCGTGCCGGGGGGAGGGTCTGTGCCATGCGCACCCGAATTCTCGTACTTGGACAGCGCGTCGGCTGAGCTGGGACCCACCGGACATGAACCGGAAAACTCAGCGACCACACCCGGCGCGCTCCCCTCGCTTGCCTCACGGCACGAGGGGTTTTTTGTTGCACAGGCACCAGCCAAACAACGCCCAAACCTCGCCAAAACCCTCAGCATCGAGAAGAGAATGCCGATGACCGAGCAGGCCACCGGGGCCCATCACCCGCAGCCGCGGCCCCGATCCGGAGGACAGCAGTCCGCGCCCGAGCACGTCACGGGTGCGCAGTCCCTCATCCGCTCTCTCGAGGAGGTCGGCGCCGACACGGTATTCGGCATTCCGGGTGGTGCCATCCTTCCGGCGTACGACCCGCTGATGGATTCCACGCGGGTGCGCCACGTGCTGGTGCGGCACGAGCAGGGCGCGGGCCACGCGGCCACCGGCTACGCCCAGGCCACCGGCAAGGTCGGCGTCTGCATGGCGACCTCGGGGCCCGGAGCCACGAACCTGGTGACCCCGATCGCGGACGCCCACATGGACTCGGTGCCGCTGGTCGCGATCACCGGCCAGGTCGCCTCCAAGGCGATCGGCACCGACGCCTTCCAGGAGGCGGACATCGTCGGCATCACCATGCCGATCACCAAGCACAACTTCCTGGTCACCAAGGCGGAGGACATCCCGCGGGTGATCGCGCAGGCGTTCCACATCGCCTCGACCGGCCGCCCCGGCCCGGTCCTGGTCGACATCGCCAAGGACGCCCTCCAGGCGCGGACCACCTTCTCCTGGCCGCCGGTGATGGACCTGCCCGGCTACCGCCCGGTGACCAAGCCGCACGCCAAGCAGATCCGCGAGGCCGCCAAGCTGATCGCCTCCGCCAAGCGGCCCGTCCTGTACGTCGGCGGCGGCGTCCTCAAGTCGCAGGCCACCGCCGAGCTGAAGGTCCTCGCGGAGCTCACCGGAGCGCCCGTCACGACCACCCTGATGGCGCTCGGCGCGTTCCCCGACAGCCACCCGCAGCATCTGGGCATGCCCGGTATGCACGGTTCCGTGGCCGCCGTCACCGCCCTGCAGAAGGCAGACCTGATCGTCGCCCTCGGCGCCCGCTTCGACGACCGCGTCACCGGCAAGCTGGACAGCTTCGCCCCGTACGCCAAGATCGTCCACGCGGACATCGACCCCGCCGAGATCGGCAAGAACCGCGCTGCCGACGTGCCGATCGTCGGAGACGCCCGTGAGGTCATCGCCGACCTGATCCAGGCCGTGCAGAAGGAGCACGGCGAGGGCCACCAGGGCGACTACACCGCCTGGTGGAACGATCTGAACCGCTGGCGCGAGACCTATCCGCTCGGCTACGACCTGCCCGAGAACGGCACGCTCTCCCCGCAGCAGGTCATCGAGCGCATCGGGCAGCTCGCGCCGCAGGGCACGATCTTCGCCGCGGGCGTCGGCCAGCACCAGATGTGGGCCGCGCACTTCATCCAGTACGAGAAGCCCGCGACCTGGCTCAACTCGGGCGGCGCCGGAACCATGGGCTACGCCGTCCCGGCCGCGATGGGAGCGAAGGCCGGCGCCCCGGACCGCACGGTCTGGGCGATCGACGGCGACGGCTGCTTCCAGATGACCAACCAGGAGCTGACCACCTGCGCCCTGAACAACATCCCGATCAAGGTCGCCATCATCAACAACGGCGCCCTCGGGATGGTCCGCCAGTGGCAGACCCTCTTCTACAACCAGCGGTACTCCAACACGGTGCTGCACTCCGGCCCCGAGGACGTCGACCCGGCGGCCAGGGGAACCCGCGTCCCCGACTTCGTGAAGCTGTCGGAGGCCATGGGCTGCTACGCCATCCGCTGCGAGTCCCCGGACGACCTGGACAAGGTCATCGAAGAGGCGAACTCCATCAACGACCGCCCCGTCGTCGTCGACTTCATCGTCCACGAGGACGCGATGGTGTGGCCGATGGTCGCCGCCGGCACCTCCAACGACGAGATCATGGCCGCTCGGGACGTCCGCCCCGACTTCGGCGACAACGAGGACGACTGAGAGAGAGCTGAGTCGAGAACCATGTCCACCAAGCACACCCTCTCCGTCCTGGTCGAGAACACCCCCGGCATCCTCGCCCGGATCGCCGCCCTGTTCTCCCGCCGCGGCTTCAACATCGACTCGCTCGCGGTGGGTGTCACCGAGCACCCCGACATCTCCCGCATCACCATCGTGGTGAACGTCGAGGACCTGCCCCTGGAGCAGGTGACGAAGCAGCTCAACAAGCTCGTCAACGTGCTGAAGATCGTCGAGCTGGAGCCGTCGCAGGCCGTTCAGCGTGAACTCGTTCTGGTGAAGGTGCGCGCCGACAACGAGACGCGTTCCCAGATCGTCGAGATCGTCCAGCTGTTCCGTGCCAAGACGGTCGACGTCTCCCCGGAGGCCGTCACCATCGAGGCCACCGGGTCCAGCGACAAGCTGTCGGCCATGCTGAAGATGCTGGAGCCGTACGGCATCAAGGAGCTGGTGCAGTCCGGCACGATCGCGATCGGCCGCGGCGCCCGTTCGATCACGGACCGGTCCCTGCGGGCCCTCGACCGGTCGGCGTAAGACGGTGTCCGGGCGGCCGGGGACAACCGGCCGCCCGTATTCCGAGACCCCGAGACTTCCCTTCCGCCCGCCGTCATACGGTGGACGCAACACCTGCACTCAAGGAGAGAACCCAAAGTGGCCGAGCTGTTCTACGACGCTGACGCCGACCTGTCCATCATCCAGGGCCGCAAGGTCGCGGTCATCGGCTACGGCAGCCAGGGCCACGCCCACGCGCTGTCGCTGCGCGACTCGGGTGTCGATGTGCGTGTCGGTCTGCACGAGGGCTCGAAGTCCAAGGCGAAGGCCGAGGAGCAGGGCCTGCGCGTGGTGACCCCGGCGGAGGCCGCCGCCGAGGCCGACGTGATCATGATCCTGGTGCCGGACCCGATCCAGGCCCAGGTCTACGAGGAGTCCATCGCCCCGAACCTGAAGGACGGCGACGCGCTGTTCTTCGGCCACGGCTTCAACATCCGCTTCGGCTTCATCAAGCCCCCGGCCGGCGTCGACGTCTGCATGGTCGCCCCGAAGGGCCCGGGCCACCTGGTGCGCCGCCAGTACGAGGAGGGCCGCGGCGTTCCGTGCATCGCCGCCGTCGAGCAGGACGCCTCCGGCAACGCGTTCGCCCTGGCGCTGTCGTACGCGAAGGGCATCGGCGGCACCCGCGCCGGTGTCATCAAGACGACCTTCACCGAGGAGACCGAGACCGACCTGTTCGGCGAGCAGGCCGTCCTCTGCGGTGGCACCGCGGCGCTGGTGAAGGCGGGCTTCGAGACGCTGACCGAGGCCGGCTACCAGCCGGAGATCGCCTACTTCGAGTGCCTGCACGAGCTGAAGCTGATCGTCGACCTCATGTACGAGGGCGGCCTCGAGAAGATGCGCTGGTCGATCTCCGAGACCGCCGAGTGGGGCGACTACGTCACCGGCCCGCGCATCATCACCGACGCCACCAAGGCCGAGATGAAGAAGGTCCTCGCCGAGATCCAGGACGGCTCCTTCGCCCAGGCCTGGATGGACGAGTACCACGGCGGTCTGAAGAAGTACAACGAGTACAAGCAGCAGGACTCCGAGCACCTGCTGGAGACCACCGGCAAGCAGCTGCGCAAGCTCATGTCGTGGGTGAACGAGGAGGCGTGACCTCTGATGCGGCGGTGCCCTTTGCCGGGGGCACCGCCGCATTATTCTTGTTGTCCACACCGGCCAGCCACGTCCGGGTGATCCTTCCGCGCAGGCGCAATACGCCCCTCGCCGCGCCACTAGACTGCTGCACAACAATCGCGTCAGGCCCACAGCGTCGTGCGTCTTCCACGCGGCAAGCACCCCTCCACCGCCAGCGGCCGTCGGGACGGCCGTCCGCATTGGACTTGTGAGGACTCACGTGAGCTCGAAACCCGTCGTACTCATCGCTGAAGAGCTGTCGCCCGCGACCGTCGACGCCCTCGGCCCCGACTTCGAGATCCGCCACTGCAACGGCGCCGACCGGGCAGAGCTGCTGCCCGCGATCGCCGATGTCGACGCCATCCTGATCCGCTCCGCGACGAAGGTCGACGCCGAGGCCATCGCCGCCGCGAGGAAGCTGAAGGTCGTCGCGCGAGCCGGCGTCGGCCTGGACAACGTGGACGTCTCCGCCGCCACCAAGGCCGGCGTGATGGTCGTCAACGCCCCCACCTCGAACATCGTGACCGCGGCCGAGCTGGCCTGCGGTCTGATCGTTTCCACCGCCCGCAACATCCCGCAGGCCAACGCGGCGCTGAAGAACGGCGAGTGGAAGCGCAGCAAGTACACCGGCGTGGAGCTGGCCGAGAAGACCCTGGGTGTCGTCGGCCTCGGCCGCATCGGCGCGCTGGTCGCGCAGCGCATGTCCGCGTTCGGCATGAAGGTCGTCGCCTACGACCCCTACGTCCAGCCTGCCAGGGCCGCGCAGATGGGCGTGAAGGTGCTGTCCCTGGACGAGCTGCTCGAGGTCTCCGACTTCATCACCGTCCACCTGCCGAAGACCCCCGAGACGCTCGGCCTGATCGGCTCCGAGGCGCTGCACAAGGTCAAGCCGAGCGTGCGCATCATCAACGCCGCGCGCGGTGGGATCGTCGACGAGGAGGCGCTGTACTCGGCGCTCAAGGAGGGCCGCGTCGCCGGTGCCGGCCTGGACGTGTACGCGAAGGAGCCGTGCACGGACTCCCCGCTGTTCGAGCTCGACCAGGTCGTCTGCACCCCGCACCTGGGCGCCTCCACCGACGAGGCGCAGGAGAAGGCGGGCATCGCGGTCGCCAAGTCGGTGCGCCTGGCGCTCGCCGGCGAGCTGGTGCCGGACGCGGTGAACGTCCAGGGCGGTGTCATCGCCGAGGACGTCAAGCCGGGTCTGCCGCTCGCCGAGAAGCTCGGCCGCATCTTCACCGCGCTCGCGGGCGAGGTCGCGGTCCGGCTCGACGTCGAGGTGTACGGCGAGATCACCCAGCACGACGTCAAGGTGCTCGAACTGTCCGCGCTCAAGGGCGTGTTCGAGGACGTCGTGGACGAAACGGTGTCGTACGTGAACGCCCCGCTGTTCGCTCAGGAGCGCGGTGTCGAGGTGCGTCTGACCACCAGCTCCGAGGCCACGGACCACCGCAACGTGGTCACCGTCCGCGGCACGCTCGCCGACGGCGAGGAGGTCTCGGTGTCCGGCACGCTGGCCGGCCCGAAGCACCACCAGAAGATCGTGGCGGTGGGCGACTACGACGTGGACCTGTCGCTCGCCGACCACATGATCGTGCTCCGCTACACCGACCGCCCCGGTGTGGTCGGCACCGTCGGCCGCATCCTGGGCGAGGCAGGCATCAACATCGCGGGCATGCAGGTGGCCCGTGACATCGCCGGCGGCGAGGCTCTCGCGGTCCTCACGGTCGACGACACGGTGCCGCAGAACGTGCTGACGGAGGTCGCGGAGGAGATCGGCGCGACGTCCGCCCGCTCGGTGAACCTGGTCTGACAGCGGTCACGCACGACAGCCGGGGCCCGGCCACCTCAGGGTGGCCGGGCCCCGGCTCGTCTCCCCTCTGTGTCACTCCTCGGTGTCGCGTACGTGGATCCGGCGCAGACCCGTCGCCGCCAGTGCCGCCGCCCCCAGCAGGACCACCGCCCCGGCGATCGCGGCCCCGTGCATCCCGGTGGTGAACGCCTCCCGCGCCGCGGCCAGCAACTCCGCTCCCGCGCGACCCGGCATCCCGTGGGCCACCGCGAGCGCGCCGCCCAGCGTCTCGTGGGCCGGGGACGGGGCCGAGGCCGGGATCTCGTGGCGGTAGACCGCCGTGCCGATCGAGCCGAGGACCGCCATCCCCAGCGCGCCGCCGAACTCCGCGCCGGTCTCCAGGAGGGAGGACGCGGAGCCCGCCCGCTCGACCGGGGCCGCGCTCATCGCGAGATCCGTCATCTGGGAGATGGCGACGACGATCCCGGAGGCGAGGACGCCGCAGGCCGCGAGCACCAGCCAGAGGGAGTCGGTACCGGCGAGGACCAGCATTCCGTAGCCGGCCGCGGCGATCGTGAACCCGGCCGTGACGACGTAGGCGCGGTTGACGCCCTTCTGCACCAGCTGGGCGGCGACCGGCGCCGCCATGCCGATCGGCACTGAGGGGAGCAGCGCCCACAGCGCCGCCTCCATCGCGCTCTTGCCGAGCACCGACTGCAGGTACTGCGTGGTGAAGAAGGCCGAGCCCATCATCCCGAAGGAAGAGATCAGGTTGAGGACCACGGCGGGAGCGAAACCCCGGCCGCGGAACAGGGCCGGGGAGATCATCGGCGAGGCCGCGGTGCGCTGGCGGTACACGAACAGCGCCGCGAACAGCAGGCCCACCGTCACCGCCAGCACGTACTGGACGTGCCAGCCCTCGGCCGGGATCTCCTTCAGGCCGTAGATCACCGGCAGGACCGCCGCCATCGACAGCGGAACGCTGAGCAGGTCGAAGCGGCCGGGCTCGGGGTTCTTCGACTCGGGGAGCAGGAAGGGGCCGAGAACGAGCAGCAGGGCCATCGCGGGCAGGTTCACCAGGAAGACCGAACCCCACCAGAAGTACTGGACGAGGACGCCGCTCATCACGGAGCCGAGCGCGATGCCGGCCGTCATGACGCCGGACCACAGGCCGATCGCCTTCGCGCGCTGACCGGGGTCGGTGAACATCGTGCGGATCAGCGCCATCGTCGACGGCAGGAGGGTTGCGCCGCCGATGCCGAGCACGGCGCGGGCCGCTATCAGGGTCTCGGCGCTGTCGGCGTAGGCCGCCAGCAGTGAGGCGCCTCCGAAGGCGGCGGCGCCGAGCAGCAGCAGCCGGCGGCGGCCGATGCGGTCGCCCAGCGAGCCCATCGTCATCAGCAGCCCGGCGAGGACGAAGGCGTAGATGTCGAAGATCCACAGCTGCTGGGTGCCGCTCGGCTCCAGGTCCGCGCTGATCGCGGGGATCGCGAAGTAGAGGACCGAGACGTCCATCGAGACCAGCAGCAGCGGAAGCATCAGGACGCCGAGGGCGGTCCATTCACGGCGGCCGGCGCGGGTTCCGGCGGGCGGTGCGGTCGTGGTCGTGCTCGTCGGATTCGTCATGCCAGGGACTGTACGGACGTCTTAAACGCTTGTCTAGTACGGTCGTATAAATCGAGCGTCTAGGACGGCCGTCTGAATCGCGGTAGGGTCGGTGGGCATGGGACACCGTGAGGATCTGCTCGAGGGCGCCAAGCGCTGCCTGCTTCAGAAGGGCTTCCTGCGCACGACGGCGCGCGACATCGTCAAGGAGTCGGGGACCAATCTGGCGTCGATCGGCTACCACTACGGGTCGAAGGACGCGCTCCTGGTGGAGGCCTATGTCTCGCTGATCGAGGCGACCGGGCACCGGTTCGACCCCGGTGGGGAGGCGCAGCAGGCGATGTCCGAGCCCCCCGGGTCGTTGGAGCGCTTCCGCAAGGTCTGGGGGAACATCATCCGCGCGCTGCCCGAGTCACGAGCCATCTTCCTGCTGAGCTTCGAGCTGATCCTCCAGGGCGACCGGCTTCCCGAGGTGCGCAGGCTGATGATCGAGGCGGAGGGGCAGGGCCGCTCCGGGCTCCTGCCACTGTTCAGCGACATCCCGGAAGCGGATCTCGACAAGGAGACCGTCGAAACTGAGGGCCGCTTCTACCAGACCCTCCTCCAAGGGCTCATGGTGCAGTGGCTCTTCAACCCGGAAACGGCGACCGACGCCGACCGGCTCACCGAGGGCCTGCGCCGCGTCATCGCGGGGACCGCGAAGGGCTGACGCGTCCGTCAGCGGGTGGTCAGCACCATCCGGAAGCGGGCGGCGCCGGACAGCATCTTCTGGTACGCCTCGCCCGCCTGGTCCAGGGGCACGGTCTCGACCATCGGGCGGATCCCGTGCAGGGCACTGAACGCCATGGTGTCCTGCACGTCCTGCGCGGTGCCGGACGGGTGCCCGCGGACGACCCTGCCGCTCAGGATCAGCTGGACCGGGCTGATCCCCATGGGATCGACAGACGCGCCGATGACGACAAGCTCGCCGCGGTGCGACAGCCCGTCCACGGTCGCCGTGATGGCCTCGGCGTTGCCCGCCGTGGCAAGGACGACCTTGGCGCCGCCGAGGGACTGCAGCGCGTCCGCGACGGAGGTGTCCGCCGTGCTGTCGACGTAGTGATGGGCGCCGAGTTGCTTGGCGAGCTCGGCCTTCTCGGCCCCGCGGGCGATCGCCACCGTCTCGAAGCCCATGGCGGCCGCGTACTGCACCCCCAGATGGCCGAGCCCGCCGATGCCGAGCACGGCCACCAGGTCGCCCGGCCGGGCGGAGCTGCGCCGCAGCCCGTTGAAGGTGGTCACCCCCGCGCAGGCCATGGGCCCGGCGTCGGTCGCCGCCAGCGCGTCGGGGATTCGGGCCAGGGCGTCGGCCGGCGCGATCACCGCCTCGGCGAAGCCCCCGTCGTACGCCCATCCGGGCACCTTCAGGTTCTGGCACACGACGAAGTCGCCCTGCCGGCACGGCGTGCAGTGGCCGCAGCTGCCCCCGAACCAGCCCACCGCCACCCGGTCTCCCACCTGCCAGCCACTGTCCCCCACTCCCTCGCCGAGCTCCTCGACCCGCCCGGCGATCTCATGCCCGGGCACCACCGGGAAGGTGACCCCCGGCAGCCCGGCGTTCACGAAGAAGACATCGCTGTGGCAGACCCCGCACGCGTCCACGGCCACCCGCACATGGCCGGGTCCAGGCTGCGGCACCTCACGCTCGACGACCTCGAACGGACCGCCGGCGGCGGTCACCTGCGCGACTCGGTACGTGCTCATGGGCTCTCCCCGGAAACGGGTACGACTTCCCCCACCACCCCCAGCAGACCAGCTTCGGCCCGATCCCGCGCGCCGAAGGGGTAAGGGCGGACCCTACAGTCGCGCCCCCTTGAGAGCCATGTGCAGCAGCAGGCGGTCCTCGCCGTCGTCCAGGTCCAGGCCCGTGAGCTGCTCGACGCGGGAGAGGCGGTAGTACAGGGTCTGGCGGTGGACGCCCAGTTCGGCGGCCGTCCGGCCCGCCTGGCCCGCGCAGTCCAGGAACACCTCGGCGGTGCGGGCCAGTTCGCGGTGGGCGGGGGTCAGCAGGGCGCTGACGGCCGGGTCGTGGGCCGCCTGCGGTGGCAGCGACGTCAGCAGGCGGTACGGGCCGATGGCGGACCACTGGGCGATCGGGCCGAGCCGGGGCTCCGCCAGGGCCGCTCGGGCCGCCGCCGATGCCTCCTGCCAGGCCGCGCCCAGCTCGGCGAGGCCGTGCCGGGCGTCGGCCACCCCGGCCGCGGAGCCCCGGGCGCCGGCCACCCCCGCGGCGGAACCCGCGCCTTGGTGTCCCGCCTCCCGCAGCAGCCGGGTGGCCGCCGTCAGCGCCGGCGTCAGCACGTCCGCCGAGCGCAGCCGCACCAGCAGCGCGAGACTCTGACCCGTGGTGCCCCACGGCACCGTGCACAGCGCGGTGGCCGCCGGGATCGTCCGGGCCGACGGCGCGTCGTCCGGGTCGGCCGAGGGCCAGGGCGCGACACAGACCACCGTGTGCAGGCCCTCGCCGCGCGGGCCCAGCGCCGTCCGCAGCTCGGCCACCGCCATGTCCTGCGGCCAGCCGCGCTCCGCGGTCAGCACCGCGCGCAGCTCACGGGTCACCTCCGCGCCCGCCTGCGCCTCCTCCGCGAGCAGGTCGCCGATCCGCGCCGCGATCTCCATCGCGGCCGACAGCTGCGCCTCGGACGGACCCGGCTCGTCGGCCAGCAGCCACACATAGCCGAGGACGACACCCCGATGGCGTACCGGCAGGCAGATCCTTCCCCGGTACACGCCGGCCTCCGGAGTGGGCGGAATCCGCACCGGCCCGGTGGCGCGCGCGATGCCGAAGCCCTCGAACCACTTCCGCACCGCCGCCGTGGAGCGGCGCGTGAGGATCGAGCGGGTGCGCACGGGGTCGAGGGACGCCTCGTCGAAGTCGCCCTCGCTGTCGTACGCGGCGAAGGCGATCAGCTCGAAGTCCCGGTTCTCCAGGGTCGCCGGGGCGCCGAGCAGCGCGGAGATCTCGTCGACGAGCTCTTGGTAATCGCCGCGCCCTGCCTTGAAAACGTCCGCCACACGGGCATTCTCCCCCATTTTCCCATCTCGCTCATACATCTGTCTGAGATCCAGGGCACGGATGCGTGACAGCTGTCGATGGCCGACGATCGAGGGGATCCTTAGGTTTCACGGTGGTTCTCCGTGCCGTACCCGAATGGTCGGGTCGCGGCCTCTTGCCCGTTCTGTGGAGGTGCCCCGTGCTGGGTCCCGTGATTCTCGCCGCGTCGCGCAGCGACCGGATGCGACGCCTGATCTCGGCGGCCCCGGTGACCAAGCAGGTCGTCGACCGCTTCATCCCGGGCGAGACGGTCGACGACGTGGTGCCGATCATCCAGGACCTCACCGGCAAGGGGCTGGAGCTGACGATGGACGTCGTCGGCGAGGACATCACGACCGCCGAGCAGGCCGCGGCCGCGCGCGACGCCTACCTGGAGCTGATCGACCGGCTGGAGCCCCTGGAGCTGGGCACCCGCGCCGAGATGTCGGTGAAGCTCTCGATGTTCGGCCAAGCGCTGGAGGACGGCCACGAGCTGGCCCTGAAGAACGTCCGCCCGGTCGTCGAGGCGGCCGCCGCGATCGGCACGACGGTCACGCTGGACGCGGAGGACCACACCACCCTCGACTCGATGTTCGCCATCCACGAGGAGTTGCGGAAGGACTTCCCGCAGACGGGCTGCGTCATCCAGGCCTACCTCTTCCGCACCGAGGCCGACGCCCGCCGCCTCGCCGCGAGCGGCAGCCGCGTGCGTATCGTGAAGGGGGCGTACAAGGAGCCCGCGTCGGTCGCGTACCAGAACAAGCACGAGACCGACAAGGCGTACGTCCGCATCCTGAGGACCCTCATGGAGGGCGAGGGATACCCGATGATCGGCTCCCACGACCCGCGCCTGATCTCCGTAGCCCAGGAACTCGCCCACCGCGCCGGGCGCAAGATGGACGAGTACGAGTTCCAGATGCTGTACGGCATCCGCAGCGAGGAGCACCTGCGCCTGGCCGCCGAGGGCCACCGCATGCGCGTCTACACGGCGTACGGCACCGACTGGTACGGCTACTTCATGCGCCGCCTGGCGGAGAAGCCGGCGAACCTGCGCTTCTTCGTCCGCTCGATGGTCGGCAAAGGGTGAGCAGCAGCTGTCGGCACCCGGTGCGTGCTGGGTGACGGCAGCTACCACTCATCGGTCGGCCTGGCCGACCCGGTTCCGGAGGAGTTACGGAACCCGTGACTCCGCCCCCATGGGGGCTTCTCACTCGCTCGCCGCAGCGGGCTCGTGACGGTCAAGCCCTGACCGCCACCCAACCTACGCACGCGGCTTCGGCTCCAGCGGGCCGAGGCCAGGGATTCACTCGGAAGAGGTAGCTAATGGACGCCGTGACCCAGGTCCCCACCCCCGTCAACGAGCCGGTGCACGGCTACGCCCCCGGCTCGCCCGAGCGTGCCCGCCTGGAGGCCAAGCTGAAGGAGCTGGCCGAGAACCCGATCGACCTGCCCTGCACCATCGGCGGCGTGCAGCGCATGGGCGGCGGCGAGGAGTTCCAGGTCGTGCAGCCGCACAACCACAAGGCCGTCCTCGGCACCTACCGCAACGCCACGCAGGCGGACGCGCAGGACGCCATCGACGCGGCGCTCGCCGCCGCGCCCGCCTGGCGCGCGATGTCCTTCGACGACCGCGCCGCGATCATCCTGCGCGCCGCCGAGCTGCTGGCCGGCCCCTGGCGCGAGACGCTGGCCGCCTCCACCATGCTCGGCCAGTCCAAGACCGCCCAGCAGGCCGAGATCGACACCCCGTGCGAGCTGGTCGACTTCTGGCGCTTCAACGTGCACTACGCCCGCCAGATCCTGGCCGAGCAGCCCCCGGCCAACTCCCCGGGCGTGTGGAACCGCCTCGACCACCGCCCGCTGGAGGGCTTCGTCTACGCCATCACCCCGTTCAACTTCACCGCGATCGCGGGCAACCTGCCGACGGCCCCGGCGCTGATGGGCAACGTGGTGGTCTGGAAGCCGTCCCCGACCCAGACCCACGCCGCCGTCCTGCTGATGCAGCTCCTGGAGGAGGCGGGCCTTCCCAAGGGCGTCATCAACCTCCTCACCGGTGACGGCATCGAGGTCTCCAAGGTCGCCCTGGAGCACCGGGACCTCGCGGGCATCCACTTCACCGGTTCCACCAAGACCTTCCAGTACCTGTGGAAGACGGTCGGCAACAACATCGAGAAGTACCGCTCCTACCCGCGCCTGGTCGGCGAGACCGGCGGCAAGGACTTCGTCGTGGCCCACCCCTCGGCCGACCGTGCGGTCCTGAAGACGGCGCTCACCCGCGGTGCGTTCGAGTACCAGGGCCAGAAGTGCAGCGCCACCTCCCGCGCGTACATCCCGGCGTCGATCTGGAACGACGGCTTCAAGGAGCAGTTCGCGGCCGAGGTCGACGGCATCAGCATGGGTGACGTCACCGACCTGTCGCACTTCATCGGCGCCGTCATCGACGAGCGCGCCTTCGCCAAGAACAAGGCCGCGATCGACCGCGCCAAGGAGGACCCCGCCTGCACGATTGTCGCGGGCGGCTCCTACGACGACTCGGTGGGCTACTTCGTCCGTCCGACCGTCATCGAGTGCAGCGACCCGGAGAACGAGGTGTTCCGCACCGAGTACTTCGGCCCGATCCTCGCGGTCCACGTCTACGAGGACGACAGCTACGACGAGATGCTGACCCAGATGGAGTCGGTCTCGGACTACGCGCTGACCGGCTCGGTCATCGCGAACGACCGCGCGGCGGCGGCGTACACGGCCGAGAGGCTGCGCTACGCGGCCGGCAACTTCTACATCAACGACAAGTCGACCGGCGCCGTGGTCGGCCAGCAGCCCTTCGGCGGTGGCCGCGCCTCCGGCACGAACGACAAGGCGGGCGCCCCGCAGAACCTGCTGCGCTGGACCCTGACCCGCGCGATCAAGGAGACGCTGGTCCCGCCGACGGACTACACGTACCCGCACATGGGCTGACGCCCGCGACGGCCGGAACGGGCCGGGTCCCTGTGCGGACCCGGCCCGTTGGCGTGCGTCCCGGGGCAGACTGGTCGCATGATCGACGAGCGGACGGTGACCGCCGACGACGGCGTACACCTGTGGGCGGCGCGGTCGGGCCGGGGCGATCCGCTGATCCGTGCCACGGTGGGCCCGGGCGGAGATTCCGTCAGGCGGTCGCGGACGTGCTGTGACCCGGCCTGTGCCCGGCGCCCTCGTGCGAGCAGTCTTCCGCACGAGGGCGCCGGGCCGGCCGGGGTTCAGCGCTCACACGTCGTACGGCCCGCGTACGGACGGCAGGCGAGGGCCGCGAAGCCGCCGTCCGCCGCCACCGGCACCGCGAGGGTGTCGCCGCCGCGCACCGTGTGCGTCTCGCGCACCAGGCCCGAGGGGCCGTCCGTGAGGGTCTCCACCAGCCAGGGCCCCGCCCCCAGCCGGATCGGCACGTCGGCCGTCTGCGCCGCGCCGGCGAACGTGCCCCCGATGAACCAGCGGCCGTCCGCCGAGCGCCGGGCCAGCACCGCCGAACGGCCGGGTCGCCGGTCAGCAGCCGGGTCTCCTCCCAGCGGGCCGGAAGCTGCTCCAGGAAGCGCCGGGCCTCGGGGCGGGCGTCGTAGGACTCCGGGGTGCCGGAGAGGTTCTGGATGCCCGACTCGTACAGGACCGTCAGCCCCAACTCGCCCGCGTCGGAGCCCGCGTTGGGGCGGTAGGGGCGGTGGAAGGCGCCCGGGGTGAAGTCCATGGACCCGATGACGTTCCGCGTGAACGGCAGGGACGCCAGGTGCTCCGCGGTGTTGTTGCGCTTCTCCTCACCGCCGACGCCCTCCATCGTCATGACCTGCGGCCAGGTGCGCTGGATGCCCTTGGGAACCGTCGAGCCGTGGAAGTTCACCATGAGGTGATGGCGGGCCGTCGACTCCAGGACGTCGTCGTACCAGCGCATCCGCTCCTGGGACTCCGAGTCCATGAAGTCGATCTTCACTCCCTTCACCCCCCAGCGCTCCAGCGTGCCGAGCCACTTCTCGCGCTCGGCGGGGTCCGTGAGGAGCGTGTAGTGCAGCCAGACGTGGATGCCGACGCCCTTCGCCGCCGCATGGCGCACCAGCTCGGGCATCCAGCTGTCCGTCTGCCAGTCCGGGTCGATGACGTCCCAGGCGTCGGACCTGAAGTACCAGCCGGCGTCCACGACTTCGTACGGCCAGCCGCGCTCGGCCGCGTAGTCCACGTACTTCTCCTGCGCCGCGAGGCTCTGCCCGGCCGTCTTGCCGCCGGCCAGCCAGGTCCACAGCGCAGGGCCCGGCTTGATCCAGGAGGTGTCGCGGACGCGGGAGGCGGGGGCGAGGTCGTCCACGAGGGTGGACCCGGTGACGGTGGCCAGGTCACCGGTGATGACCGCCCGCCAGGGGGTGGTCAGAGCGCCGGTGGTGTGGATCGGGGCGTCGTCGTAGAGGCTCACTCCGTACGTCGGCGAGCCCGCCGCGTGCGTCAGGCGGGCCCCGGCGTAGGCGCCGGTGACGTCCGACTCGGCGATCAGCGCCCAGCCGCCGTCGGTGCGGAAGAGGGACTGCATCATGTACGCGCCCGCCGGTGCCGTCGCGTCCGACTCGTAGCGCTTGAAGGGCAGTTCGTTGTCGGCACGGTAGCCGCCGAGGACGGCGCTCGCGCCGGCGGGGAGCGTGAAGGCGGAGGTCTCGCGCAGGACGTCACCGTGGTTCCGCGGCAGCACATAGCGGTAAGCGACGCCGTCCGGGGCGACCCGCGTCACCAGGTCGATCCGGGCGCCCGTCGCGGTGCGG
The DNA here is from genome assembly GCF_042892355.1 of Streptomyces sp. NPDC001796. NCBI lineage: Bacteria > Bacillati > Actinomycetota > Actinomycetes > Kitasatosporales > Streptomycetaceae > Streptomyces > Streptomyces sp. NPDC001796. Next base: position 110,916 of record NZ_JBIAUC010000015.1, read on the forward strand.
AAGCGGAAGCGGGTCTCGGTCATCCGGACGTCGCGTACCCGGGACTTGCCCGCGGTGCTCGTGTACCCCTCCGAGACCGCACGACTGCTGCGGCCGATCAGGCTCAGCCCCTTGGAGAAGTCGGTCCGCTGGGTGACCAGGCCGACCGGCGACGGTTCCAGGACCGTGCGGCCGTCGCGTCCGACGGCGAGTGTCGGGTGCCCGTCGGACGGGTCGAGCGCGACGACGGCCGTCGGCGAGCCGTGAGGGCCGCGCACCTCCCAGGCCGCCTCCCGTGCGGCCGTGCCGGCCTGTGCGGGGAGGGCCGACGCGGTGGTGGCGAGCAGTGCGGAGCAAAGGGTCAGGACGATGGTGCGGAGCCGTGGGCGGGCGGTCATACGGAACCTCTCCCTGTCGCAGTCATCCGATGACTGTGAGAGTGGAGGTGCTATATGTCCATGTCAAGGCGTATGGCGGTCCGATACATCGGACTGGAGGTCAAGCATGTGGTGACGGGTCATGTCCAAGAACACCATGAGTCGGGCAGGGAAGGGCGTCGTGCAGGGGAGCGGCAGGGGGTCGCGTCGCGCGAGGGAGCGGCAGGGGGCGTCGGGCAGGGGGAACGCGACGGAGCGAGTGATACTGATCACGTGACAGCCGGAGTCCGTACCGCCCACACCGCCGACCTCGACCCCGCCGAGCTCCGGGCCGTGCGCGCACTGCTCGACGCCGCGTTCGACGGCGACTACGACGATGACGACTGGGAGCACGCGCTCGGCGGGATGCACGTGCTCGTCAGCGACGAACAGGGGCTCGCCGCACACGGGTGCGTCATCCAGCGGCGCGCCCGGTATCGCAAGCGGTGGCTGCGCGTCGGGTACGTCGAGGGTGTGGGCGTCCGCGCCGACCTGCGGCGCCAGGGCCTCGGCGGGCGTGTCATGGCGGAGATCGAGCGGATCGTCGACCGCGCCTACGACCTCGGCGCGCTCTCCGCCAGCGACGACGGCGCCCCCCTCTACGCCGCCCGCGGCTGGCGGCTCTGGCGCGGCCGCCTGTGCGGCCTCGGCCCCCGCGGTGTCGTCCGTCTGCGCGACGACGAGGACTGCACCTATGTGCGCCCCGCGGCCGCGGGCGAGCTCGACTTCAAGCGCAAGCTGGTCTTCGACTGGCGCGACGGGGACGTCCTCTGACCGTCGGCGACGGTTTCCGCAGGTCGCGCTCGTACGGCCCCTGCGCCGTCTCAGATAGTAGGAAGTCCGAGTAATTGTGGAGACAGACGCCCGGTCCTCACTTACTTTTGTAGAAGCCGAACGTCTCGCTCGATCAAGCGAATGGCGGTCGTGAGCCGGGCCCCGTGCAGGCAACCCCTGCGGCACCGCTCCACGCCTCGGCTGGGGGCACCTCCCACGCGTCGAGCAATGGGGGAGTGTCGTAACCCGCTTTCCGCACTCCCGGATGCCGAAGGAGTCGATTTCCCATGGCCGAGACGACCGCCCGCCGCCGAGTCCGTCACGTTTCCCGTACGAGCGAGTCCGACCGCAAGAACGCCGCGGCAGCGCTCCAGCGCGCCCTCGACCGCAGGGACAACGGCGGCGCGACCGGCCACTGAGCCCCGCCTCCGCGTCCCGGGCCCTCACTCGTACGACCCCGCACCCTCACCCGTGAGGCTGCACCCATGAGCCGGGAGCCGCACCCGCACGAGGTGCGGCGCGGCCGGGCGTCCCGCGCCATCTGCCGCGCCGCACCTCGCCGGTCAGCCGATGTCCGCATCGCGGACGCCGCGTGTCATTGCGTGGGACAAGGAGTACGGTGCCGTCATGTCTCGCAGCATCAATCTCGCAGTGATTCCCGGTGACGGCATCGGCCAGGAGGTCGTGACCCAGGGGCTGAAGGTCCTCTCCGCCGTCCTTCCGCAGGATGTGAAGCTGGAGACCAAGGAGTACGACTTCGGCGCCCGGCGCTACCACGCCACCGGTGAGACTCTCACCGACGCCGACCTCGAGCAGCTCAAGCAGCACGACGCGATCCTGCTCGGTGCGATCGGCGACCCCTCGGTGCCGTCGGGCGTGCTGGAGCGCGGCTTCCTGCTCAAGCTCCGCTTCGCCTTCGACCACCACGTCAACCTGCGGCCCTCCAAGCTGCTGCCGGGCGTCGCGACCCCGCTCGCGGGCCAGCCCGAGATCGACTTCGTCGTGGTCCGCGAGGGCACCGAGGGCCCGTACACGGGCAACGGCGGCACCATCCGCAAGGGCACCCCGCACGAGGTCGCCACCGAGGTGTCCGTGAACACCGCCTTCGGTGTCGAGCGTGTGGTCCGGGACGCCTTCGCCCGCGCCCAGGCGCGGCCGCGCAAGAAGCTGGCCCTGGTCCACAAGAACAACGTGCTCACGTTCGCGGGTCACCTGTGGACGAACATCTTCAACAAGGTGGCCGAGGAGTTCCCCGAGGTCACCACCGAGTACATGCACGTCGACGCGGCGACGATCTACCTGGTCACCCAGCCCGAGCGCTTCGACGTGATCGTCACCGACAACCTCTTCGGCGACATCATCACCGACCTCGCCGCCGCCATCTCCGGCGGCATCGGGGTCGCCGCCTCCGGCAACATCAACCCGTCCGGCGAGTTCCCGTCGATGTTCGAGCCCGTGCACGGCTCGGCGCCCGACATCGCGGGCCAGGGCAAGGCCGACCCCTCGGCCACCGTTCTGTCGGTCGCCCTCCTGCTGCGTCACCTCGGCTACGAGGCCGAGGCCGCCCGCATCGAGGAGGCCGTCTCCGTCGACCTCGCGGAGCGCGCGGGCAAGCCCGCCCGCACGACCGACGAGATCGGCGACGCGCTCGCCGTACGAGTAGCCGGCTGACCCGCCGCCCTGCTCGCACCCCCTGAGTCGAGGCCGCCGGGTCGCAACGCACCCGGCGGCTTTCCCATGCCCTCGCCGGGTGTCACCATCGACCCACCCCTGTGCCACCCCTGGGGCCGTATTCGCACCGTTTCACCCCCGCAGCCCGAAAGGCGTGGGGGTGCCCCCATCCCTCACCCGCTTGCCATAATCGAACGCGGAGCCGCGGAAATGAGGGAATGCTCGGACGTCCTAGCACCGGCCACTGCCGGTGCGGGAGCGAGCGCGGCCCGTCACGACAACCGGTGAAGGACAACCACACATGACGACGCCCACGATCGAGCTGAAGCCCTCCTCCAATCCGCTCTCCGACGCGGAGCGGGAGGCGATCCTGGCCAACCCCGGGTTCGGCCGCCACTTCACCGACCACATGGTGACGATCAAGTGGACCGAAGGGCGGGGCTGGCACGACGGTCAGCTCGTCCCCTACGCGCCGATCTCCCTCGACCCGGCCACCAACGTCCTGCACTACGCGCAGGAGATCTTCGAGGGCCTCAAGGCATACCGCCGGCCCGACGGCTCCGTCGCCACCTTCCGCCCGGAGATGAACGCCCTGCGCTTCCAGCGTTCCGCCAAGCGCCTCGCGATGCCCGAGCTGCCGGTCGAGACGTTCATCGAGGCGTGCGACCTCCTCGTCCAGCAGGACAAGGCGTGGGTGCCGGCGCACGGCGGTGAGGAGTCGCTGTACCTGCGCCCCTTCATGATCGCCACCGAGGTCGGCCTGGGCGTCAAGCCCGCCAACGAGTACCTGTTCCTGGTCATCGCCTCCCCGGCCGGCGCCTACTTCCCGGGCGGCGTGAAGCCCGTCTCCATCTGGGCGTCCGAGGACCGCGTCCGCGCCGTCCCCGGCGGCATGGGCGACGCCAAGACCGGCGGCAACTACGCGGCCTCCCTGCTCGCCCAGGCCGAGGCCGCGGCCAAGGGCTGCGACCAGGTCTGCTACCTCGACGCCGTGGAGCACAAGTGGGTCGAGGAGCTCGGCGGCATGAACCTGTACTTCGTGTACGGCAACAAGATCGTCACCCCGAAGCTGACCGGCTCCATCCTGGAGGGTGTCACCCGTGACTCCCTGCTGACGGTCGCCCGTGACCTCGGCTACGAGGCCGAGGAGGGCCGGATCTCCATCGACCAGTGGCAGGCCGACTCCGAGAACGGCACCCTCACCGAGGTCTTCGCCTGCGGCACCGCCGCGGTCATCACCCCGGTCGGCACGGTCAAGCGCGCCACCGCCGAGTGGAAGCAGTCGGGCGGCGAGCCGGGCGAGGTCACGCTGAAGCTCCGCGAGGCGCTGCTCGACATCCAGCGGGGCACGCGCGAGGACACGCACGGCTGGATGCACAAGCTGGGCTGACGCCCGCCGCACCGCTTCAGGGGCCGTCCCCGGACCTCACCTCCGGGGCGGCCCTCTCTTCTCGCGCACGGGAGCAGGCGGCCGGCCTGCGGACACGTCATGAAAGCAATGAACGAAACCCGAGGCGCTCTTGTCGCATCCGCGAACGCCCGGCACGTTACGGCCCATGGGACGAGAGCACTGGAAGAAGATCTGGATCGGCTCGGCCGGCAACATGGTGGAGTGGTACGACTGGTTCGTCTACGCCAGCTTCGCCACCTACTTCGCCGGGGCGTTCTTCCCCGACGACAACCCCACGGCCCAGCTCATGAACACCGCGGGCATCTTCGCGGTCGGCTTCTTCATGCGCCCGGTCGGCGGCTGGCTGCTCGGCCGGGTCGGTGACCGCAGGGGCCGCAAGGCCGCGCTGACCCTCACGGTCACGCTGATGTCCGCCTCCGCGATCCTCATCGCGATCGCGCCGACGTACGCCGTCGCCGGGTACGGGGGCGCTGCGGTGCTGCTCGTCGCCCGGCTGCTGCAGGGGCTTTCGGTGGGCGGCGAGTACGCGGCCAGCGCGACCTACCTCACCGAGGCGTCCGACCCGCGCAGGCGCGGCTTCGCCTCCAGCTTCCAGTACGTGTCGATGACCGCCGGCCAGATCGTCGGCCTCGGCCTGCAGATCGTCCTCCAGCGCACCATGTCCGACGGTGCGCTGCACGACTACGGCTGGCGGATCCCGTTCGTGCTGGGCGCCCTCGGCGCGGCGGTGGTCTTCTACCTGCGCCGGAACATGCTGGAGACGGACGTCTACGAGGCCGGGGCCGACGAAGGGGAGGAGCGCGGCACGCTGCGCGCGCTGTGGCGGCACAAGCGTGAGGCGTTCCTGGTGATCGCGCTGACCATGGGAGGCACGGTCGCGTACTACACGTACACCACGTATCTGACGAAGTACCTGTCGAACTCGGCGGGCCTGCCGAAGCAGACCGCGACCCTGGTCTCCTTCACCGCGCTGATCGTCTTCGCCTGCCTGCAGCCGCTCGCCGGCCGGCTCTCCGACCGGATCGGCCGCCGCCCGCTGCTGATCATCTTCGCCGTCGGTTCGACCCTGCTGACGGTCCCGATCATGACGTTGCTGAAGCACGCGGACAGCTTCTGGCCGGCGCTCGGCCTGGCCCTGCTGGCCCTGGTCGTGGTCACCGGATACACCTCCATCAACGCCTGTGTGAAGGCGGAGCTGTTCCCGACGGGCGTCCGCGCGCTGGGCGTGGCACTTCCCTATGCGGTGGCCAACGCCCTGTTCGGCGGAACGGCGGAATACGTCGCCCTGTGGTTCAAGGACGCGGGGGCCGAGTCCGGCTTCTTCTGGTACGTGGCGGCCTGCGCGGCCGTCTCGCTGGTCGTGTACGTCACCATGCGGGAGACCAGGGACCTGGACCTCACCCGGATGAAGGACGCGGAGTCCTCCTCCTTGACGACCGCATCCTGAGACGGCGGTGAGCACGGGGGCGGGACTGTGCCAGACTTCCCCCGTGCTCTCGTTCGCCATGATTATTGGCAGCAGGCGCGCCGGTCCGCAGTGACCGCCACGTACGACCAGGTACGGGTGGCCACCGTCGTCCTCGACCCGCGCGCAGACCTCTCGCACCCGCGAGGGGTTTTTTCGTTTCCTGGCCCACCTTCAGCCGGGGGCGGAGCGCGAGGGAGTATGGGGGGACGGTGGAACCGGTCATTCCGGTAAGACCGAGATCCAAAACAGGAGCCTTGAGACCATGACCGAGACGGCAACCAGCGAGCTCGACGACTCGTTCCACGTCTTCGACACGACGCTGCGCGACGGCGCGCAGCGCGAGGGGATCAACCTCACGGTCGCGGACAAGCTGGCCATCGCACGGCACCTGGACGACTTCGGCGTGGGCTTCATCGAGGGCGGCTGGCCCGGCGCGAACCCGCGGGACACCGAGTTCTTCGCGCGCGCCCAGCAGGAGATCGACTTCCGGCACGCCCAGCTGGTGGCCTTCGGCGCGACGCGCCGCGCGGGCGGCAAGGCCGCGGAGGACCCGCAGGTCAAGGCGCTGCTGGACTCGGGGGCTCCGGTGATCACGCTGGTCGCCAAGTCCCACGACCGCCATGTCGAACTGGCGCTGCGCACGACGCTCGACGAGAACCTGGAGATGATCCGCGACACGGTCTCCCACCTGCGGGCGCAGGGCCGTCGGGTCTTCGTCGACTGCGAGCACTTCTTCGACGGCTACCGGGCGAACGCCGCGTACGCCAAGTCGGTGGTGCGTACGGCGGCCGAGGCGGGCGCCGACGTGGTCATCCTCTGCGACACGAACGGCGGCATGCTGCCGGCCCAGGTCCACGCGGTGGTCTCGACGGTGCTGGCGGACACGGGTGCCCGGCTCGGCATCCACGCCCAGGACGACACGGGCTGCGCGGTCGCGAACACGCTCGCGGCAGTGGACGCGGGCGCGACGCACGTGCAGTGCACGGCGAACGGGTACGGCGAGCGGGTGGGCAACGCCAACCTGTTCCCGGTGGTGGCGGCCCTGGAGCTGAAGTACGGCAAGAAGGTGCTGCCGGAGGGCCGGCTGCGCGAGATGACGCGCATCAGCCACGCGATCGCGGAGGTCGTGAACCTCACCCCCTCCACCCACCAGCCGTACGTGGGCGTCTCGGCCTTCGCCCACAAGGCGGGCCTGCACGCCTCGGCCATCAAGGTGGACCCGGACCTGTACCAGCACATCGACCCGGAACTGGTCGGCAACACCATGCGGATGCTGGTCTCCGACATGGCGGGCCGCGCCTCGGTGGAGCTCAAGGGCAAGGAACTGGGCATCGACCTGGGCGGCGACCGCGAGCTGGTGGGCCGGGTGGTCGAGCGCGTCAAGGAGCGGGAGCTCAAGGGCTACACGTACGAGGCGGCGGACGCGAGCTTCGAACTCCTCCTGCGCGAGGAGGTGGCGGGCAAGCCGCTGCGCTACTTCCGCACGGAGTCCTGGCGGGCGATCGTCGAGGACCGCCCGGACGGCACGCACGCCAACGAGGCCACGGTGAAGCTGTGGGCCAAGAGCGAGCGGATCGTGGCGACGGCGGAGGGCAACGGCCCGGTCAACGCGCTGGACCGCGCCCTGCGCGTGGCCCTGGAGAAGATCTACCCGGAGCTGGCCGCCCTGGACCTGGTCGACTACAAGGTCCGCATCCTGGAGGGCGTGCACGGCACCCAGTCCACGACCCGCGTCCTGATCTCCACCTCGGACGGCAAGGGCGAATGGTCCACGGTGGGCGTGGCGGAGAACGTGATCGCGGCATCGTGGCAGGCCCTGGAGGACGCGTACACCTACGGCCTGCTGCGGGCCGGTGTGGAACCGGCGGAGTAACCCCCGAAACCGCCGGGGCTGCCGCTCCCGGCTTCGCTGTCGCTTGATGACACGGCCCGGCCGGGGCAGAGCCCCGGCCGGGCCGTGAGCCGGCCTCAGACGCGGTGCAGGGGACGTGGTCCCCGCCGGGGTCCAGGGGCGGAGCCCCGGTGGGGTTGAAGGGGCGGAGCCCCTGGAGGTGGGACGGGTAGGGGCGGCGGGGGCGAGAAACCCCCGGCCGGACTACTGCAACCGCCACTTCTGGTTCGCCGCACCCGTGCACGACCAGATCTGCGCCCGGGCCCCGTTCGCCGACGAGTTGTCCGTCACGTCGAGGCACTTGTTCGCCGCGATGTTCACCACGTCACCCGTCGACGAGTTGTACGACCACTGCTGCGCTCCCGTGCCGTTGCAGTCGTACAACTGCACCTTCGCCCCGTCGGCCGTCGACCCGGACGTCACGTCCAGGCACTTCCCCAGCGCCTGGATCGTCCCGTCGGCCTTCACCGTCCACTGCTGCGCGGCCGTCCCGTTGCAGTCGTAGAGCTGCACGGCGGTCCCGTTGGCGTTCGACGCCCCCGCCAGGTCCAGGCACTTGCCCGCGAGGCCCACGAACGCCCCCGACCGGTCGCCGCCGCCCGACTGCGCACCCGACCACGTGAACGTCGCCGACGTCTTCCCCGGCAGCGAGTACGTCGCGTGCTGCCCGTCCCAGTCGATCGTCACCGTCTTCGCCGACGTGGCGTCGTTGTACGCGATCAGTGCCTTCGAACCGTCCGGGTTCCGCCACGCCACGTTCGGCACGGACGACGACGCCGTCGAGGCGATGCGCTGTGCGCCCGGCCGTACGAACTTCGTCAGATGCCCCATCGTGTAGTACTCGATCGTGTAGTCGACCGTTCCGCTCGCACCGTCCCCGTTGTGGACCGTGATCAGTCCGGTGCAGGTGCCGCAGCCTCCGTTGTGCGGCCCCATGTTCTGGTCGACGGCCAACGACCACTTCGTCACGGACTTCGCCCAGTTCCGGGTGTAGTCGACGATGTTGAGCATGTCCTCGCGCTGCTGGTTCGCGATCCAGGTGCCGCCCGAGTGCTCCGTGCCGAACGCGTCCAGCTGCGGGTACTGGTTGTGGACGGCCGTCTGCTTCGTCACGTCACCCCCGTACCCGTGCCAGGCGATCCCTCCGAAGTTCGGGTGCGAGCGGACGGCCGCGTCGTCCACCGTCTGGGCGGCGTAGGAGTCGTACGTGTCCCAGTTCCAGTCGTGCGCCAGCACCTTCGTCGTCAGACCCGCCGCCTGGAGCTTCGGCAGCAGCTCGTTCTTCGTGAAGTAGGCGAGCCCGGACGCGTTCCAGCTCATCGACGGATAGCCCGAGCAGCACGTCGGCTCGTTCTGGGCCGTCACGTACGAGACGGGGATGCCCTGGTCCCGGTAGGCCTGGAGGTACTTCACGAAGTACGAGGCGTAGGCCCCGTAGTCCTCCGCCTTGAGCCAGCCCCCGTTGAGCTGCCCGCTGTCCTTCATCCAGGCGGGCGCCGTCCACGGGGTGGCCATCACCGTCAGCTGAGGGTTGAGCTGGAGCGCCTGCCTCGTCAGCGGCACCACATCGGCCAGGTCGTGCGCGATGGAGAACTTGGCCAGCGACGGGTCGGTCTGACCGCTCGGCACGTCGTCGTACGTGTAGCCGTAGCGCGCCAGGTCGGAGGCGCCCATCGGATTGCGCAGGAACGACAGCCCGATCCCGTCGGTCGGCGAGAACAGCTTCCGCATCGTCGCGTCCCGCGTCGCCTGCGAAAGCGCCCCGCTGCTGTTCATCAGCCAGGCCGCGGTGTCCGTGAAGGACGCCCCGCCGCCGGTGAAGGTCTGGTACCGCGTGTTCTCGTCGACGGTGATGTTCTCACCGCTGCCACCGGTTCCGGACTGGAAGGCGAACGGCGTCTGCGGCTGCAGACCCCGCACCACATGGCGCCCGCCCGAGTCGTCGGTCGTGGTGAGCCAGGCGGTGACCTGTTCGCCGGCCGCGTGCGCGGGCGTGGCCGCGGCGAACCCGGCGGTGGTGAGCAGCCCGGCGAGCAGCAGCCGGATCGTGCGCCTGTGTCTCCTCATGGAGCGCTGCCCTTCTGAAGGTGGGGGATGGGGGAGTGCGAGGCGTGAGTAAATGACGGCTTGGTATACGCGTCAAGGGGGTGCGCGTTCAGATTCTGAAGCGGCAACGGCTCAGATCCGCACGTGAGTTGCGACTGTACCGGCTCTGACGTGACGTCTTGACGGCGCCGTCGACCCCTAGTTAACTCACGGCGTGATCTAAGTCATGAGTTAACACGACGACTTGATGAGTCGAGGGAAGGTCCGTCCATGCGAAGAACCGCCCTGCTCGCCTCCGCCACCCTGCTCACCGCCCTGATCCCCCTGGCGTCGGCGCGCGCGGCCGACGACCCCGCCCCCGCCCCCGTACCCGTCGACCGCTTCGAGGGCGAGGTGCCCTTCGCCGGCCAGCCCGCCGAGGGCATCTTCACCTGGGGCGGCGACAGCGACGACCCGCCCACGCTCCGACTGGCCGACCGCGCCGACGCCCCCGAGGGCGCCAAGGTCCTCTCGGGCAGCTACGACATCAGCGGCTACGGCGGCTTCACCCACGACTTCGCCGCCGACCGGCCCGCCCATGACTGGTCCTCCCACAAGGGAATCCGCTTCTGGTGGGACGGTCAGGACAACGGCAAGAAGATCGCCTTCGAGATCAAGGACGGCGGCGCGAACGGCGAGGCGTCGGAGCTGTGGACGACCTCCTTCACCGACGACTTCACCGGCTGGAAACAGATCGAGCTCCCCTTCACCGACTTCACCTATCGCACGGACTACCAGCCGGTCGGCGGAATCGACCACGTCCTCGGCCTGACACAGATGTGGGGCTACGCCGTCACCCTCCCGGTCGGCGTCAAGGGCCACTTCGCGATGGACGACGTGGAGCTGTACGGCAAGGCCGACCAGTCGCTGCGCGCCTCCGTCACCACCGATGCCCCCGTCTATCCGGTGAAGGAGGGCGGAACGGCGACCGTCAGGGTCACCGTCGCCACCACCGGCTCCGCTCCGATCGACGAGCCCGTGACCGTGCGGTACGAGACCGGCGGCGGCAGCGCCGAGCCCGGCAAGGACTACACCCCGCTCTCCGGCACCCTCACCTTCCCCGCGGGCACCGCCTCCGGCGCCTCCGGGACCATCCAGGTCCCCACGCTGAAGGACAGGTCCGCCGAGCCCGCCGAGACCATCCCCGTCAAGCTCACGGTCACCGGAGCCAAGGCACCGGCCCAGACACCCCAGGTGGTCGTCGACGCTCACGGACTGCCGTACCTGGACAGCAGGCTGCCCGTGCGCAAACGCGTCGCGGACCTCCTCTCCCGCATGTCCCTGGAGGAGAAGGCCGGCCAGATGACCCAGGCCGAGCGCGCCGCGCTCACCGACCAGGGCGACATCGCCGCCTACGCCCTCGGCTCACTCCTCTCGGGCGGAGGCTCCACCCCCACGCCCAACACCCCCGAGGCCTGGGCGAAGATGATCGACGGCTTCCAGCTCCAGGCGCAGGCCACCCGCTTCCAGATCCCGCTGATCTACGGCGTGGACGCGGTGCACGGCCACAACAACCTCACCGGCGCCACGATCATGCCGCACAACATCGGCATCGGAGCGACCAGAGATCCCCGACTGGCCGAGAGGACCGGGGCGGTGACCGCCTCCGAGGTACGCGCCACCGGCGTCCCCTGGGACTTCGCGCCCTGCCTGTGCGTGACCCGTGACGAACGCTGGGGCCGCTCCTACGAGTCCTTCGGCGAGGACCCGGCGCTCGTGCAGTCCATGGAGACGATCATCCAGGGGCTGCAGGGAAGGCCGGACGGACGCGACCTCGGCCGCGACGACAAGGTGCTCGCCACCGCCAAGCACTTCGTCGGCGACGGCGGCACCGCGTACGGCTCGTCCACCACCGGCTCCTACACCATCGACCAGGGCGTCACCACGGTCACCCGGCAGCAGCTGGAGGCCGTCCACCTGGCGCCGTACGAGACGGCCGTCCGGCGCGGCATCGGCTCGGTCATGCCGTCGTACTCCTCGCTCGACATCGTCGGCGACGGCCGGGGCCCCGTGAAGATGCACGCCCGCGGCGACATGATCAACGGTGTGCTCAAGGGCCGCATGGGCTTCGACGGCTTCGTCATCAGCGACTGGAACGCCATCGACCAGCTCCCCGGCGACTACGCGGCCCACGTCCGCACCTCGGTGAACGCGGGCGTCGACATGATGATGGTCCCCTACACGTACAAGGACTTCCGTACGACGCTCGTCGAGGAGGTGAAGGCCGGGCGCGTCAGCGAGCGGCGCATCGACGACGCCGTCTCCCGCATCCTCACGCAGAAGTTCAGGCTGGGGCTCTTCGAGCACCCCTACGCCGACACCACCGGTGCCGCGCGGATCGGCTCGGCGGCCCACCGGGCCGTGGCGCGGCAGGCGGCCGCCGAGTCCCAGGTGCTGCTGAAGAACGCGCACGGTGTGCTGCCGCTGAAGAAGAACCAGAAGGTGTACGTCGCCGGCTCCAACGCCGACGACCTCGGCAACCAGACCGGCGGCTGGACCCTCACCTGGCAGGGCGCCTCCGGCACCCACACCCAGGGCACGACCATCCTCCAGGGCATGCGGAAGGCCGCGCCGGACGCGACCATCACCTACTCCAAGGACGCCTCGGCACCGACGAACGGCTACGACGTCGGTGTGGTCGTCGTCGGCGAGACCCCCTACGCCGAGGGTGTCGGTGACGTCGGCAACGGGCACGACCTGCGGCTCTCCGCCGCCGACCAGGCCGCCGTCGACAAGGTGTGCGGGGCCATGAAGTGCGCGGTGCTGATCGTCTCCGGGCGCCCGCAGATCATCGGCGACCGGCTCGGCGAGATCGACGCGCTCGTGGCGTCCTGGCTGCCCGGCAGCGAGGGCGACGGCGTGGCGGACGTCCTCTACGGCAGGCGGCCCTTCACCGGGCAACTCCCCGTCACCTGGCCGAGGTCGGAGAACCAGCTGCCGATCAACGTCGGCGACGCCTCGTACGATCCGCAGTTCCCGTACGGGTGGGGACTCACCACGCTGACCAAGGTCCCCGAGGGAGGCACGGCGACCCTGAAGGCGCTCGCGCTCGCGGCCGCCGGGGCCGACAGGACGGGCTCCGACCGGGCCGGGCGCGAGATCGTCGGCAGGGCCCGGCTGCTCGTGCAGCAGAAGGCGGGGTCCGCGATGACGGCGGCCATCGCGAAACCGTTCGCCGACGCCGACCACCTGCTGCTGACGGGCAGGTACGCGGCAGCCGTGGCCAAGCTGGCGGAGGCCTACCGGGCCGCGGCCTGACGGAAACCCGGTCCGGGTTGGCGGTGCGTGCCGCCCACCCGGACCGGCGCCCGGGTTTGGGAGGCTTCCGGTAGGTTCGAAGTATGAACGCCGTGATCCGTCGAGGACTCCTCGCACCGCTGGTCGCCCTGCTCATGGCCGCGCTCACGGTGCTGTCCCCGGGCGCGTCCCGCGCGCAGGCCGCCACGGACGTCTCCGCCATCGCCCAGGCGCTTCGCAGCGGTCCCGTGTACGTCGATCCGGCCGCCTCCCGGCAGTTGACCGTCGCGGACGCCGACGCGCTCGCCAAGAAGATCGAGAACGCGGGTAAGCCCGTCTTCCTCGTGGTCCTGCCCGCCGACTACCCGACGCGGGACCTCTTCGCCGACCTGCGCACGGCCACCGGCATCACCGGCCTGTACGGCGTCCGCCTCGGCGACCGCTTCGACGCCCGCGCCGACTCCTCGGTCCTCGGGCACAGCGCCGTGCGGAACCTGGTCACCAGCGTCCAGGGCGAGACCGCCAAGGCCCAGCTCAACGACTTCACCGACCGTGCCCTCGCCAACGTCGGCGGCCACGCCCCGTCGAGCTGGGGCACCTCCGGCACCAGCCACCAGGTGTCGTCCACCGCGCTGATCACGCTCGCCGTGGTCCTGGTGCTCGGCGGCACCGGCGCCTACATGCTCGTACGGCGCGGCCGGCGCCGGCGCGAGGAGGAGCAGCAGGCCGCGCTGGAGAAGCTGCGGGTCGTGGTGGACGAGGACATCACCGCCTTCGGCGAGGAACTCGACCGCCTGGACTTCCGGCCGGGGGAGCCGGGCGCCGACGACGCGATGCGCGCGGACTACGCGCGCGCCCTGGACACGTACGAGGAGGCGAAGTCGGCCATGGCGGCGGCGCGGCGCCCGGAGGACGTGAAGGCCGTGACCCAGGCCTTGGAGGACGGCCGGTTCGCGCTGGCGACGCTCGCCGCCCGCCGCGAGGGCCGCCCGCTGCCCGAGCGCCGGGCGCCCTGCTTCTTCGACCCGCGCCACGGCCCGTCCGTCGCCGACGCGGCCTGGACCCCTCCGGGCGGGGCCCCGCGCGAGGTCCCGGTCTGCGCGGCCGACCGGGCTCGTCTGGCCGACGGCCGCGACCCCGTGATCCGCGAGGTGGACACGGAGTACGGCCGCCGTCCGTACTGGGACGCCGGCCCCGCCTACGGCCCCTGGGCGGGCGGCTACTTCGGTGGCGGCCTCCTGCCCGGCCTGCTCGTCGGCACGCTGCTCGGCAGCATGATGGCCACCCCCTCGTACGCCGCCGACTACGGCACCGGCTACGGCGACTTCGGCGGGTACGAGGGCGGCGACGTCTCCGGCGCCGACTTCGACCCCGGGGACTTCGGCGGCGGCTTCGGGGACGGCGGGGGAGGGGACTTCGGCGGGGGAGGAGACTTCGGCGGAGGCGGCGGGGACTTCAGCGGGGGGTTCTGACCGCCTGCGGAGCGTCAGCGTCGGTCCGAGCAGACGTCGGGAGAAGACGCGAGCGCCCGCCCTCCTGATCCGGGAGGGCGGGCGCTCGCGGTGGTTCCGGCGGGGTCACGCCTGCTTGATCGCCGAGATGTCGAAGACCAGCTTGATCTTGTCGGAGACCAGCACGCCGCCCGTCTCGAGGGCCGCGTTCCAGGTCAGGCCCCACTCGGAGCGCACGATCTCCGCCTTGCCCTCGAAGCCGACGCGCTCGTTGCCGAACGGGTCCTTGGCCGCGCCGTTGAACTCCAGGTCGATGCTGATCGGCTTGGTCGTGCCGAGGATCGTGAGGTCGCCGGTGATCCGGTAGTCGTCGCCGCCGAGCGCCTCCGCGCGGGTGGAGCGGAACGTCATCGTCGGGTGCTCGTCGATCTTGAAGAAGTCGGAGCTCTTGAGGTGGTTGTCGCGGTCGGCGGAGCCGGTCTCGATGCTGTCCATCTTCACGTCGATGGCAGCCGTGGACTTGGACGGGTCCGAGCCGTCCAGGTGCAGGGTGCCGGTGAAGTCCTTGAAGCTGCCCTTGACGTTGGTGACCATCGCGTGCCGGGCCACGAAGCCGATGGTGCTGTGCGCCGGGTCCAGCGTGTACTCGCCGGTCAGTGCGGCGAGGTCCGGGTTCACCGCGGCGGCCGGTGCGGCCTCGGTGCTGTTCTTGCGGCTGAAGATGCTCATGACGTGCTCCTTTGGGGGACGGATCGCGGTCCCGGAGGGAGGCCGCGGCTCGAAACTGTTTAATCTTCAACGAGGTCAACGTGAGAAACGGTAGACCTATTCCGTACGAGTTTCAACATCATCTGGTGCGTGTCCCCACGGAGTCGCCGCGGCGCGTGGCCTTCGGGTAGACCGGTACCGTGGGCATGTCGCGTGCGGCCGTTCGAGGCCCCTCGTCACTCGGGTGATGGCATGTGCCGCCCGCCAAGGTGTGATCACTCTCCGCCTCCGGCTTTGTGGGAGCCTGACAACACCGAGGCCCTCTGGGCAGTCAGAACGGCTGCATCCGGGCTGTGTTCTGTTCAGGGTAACCAGGAAAACGGGCCTGAGACTGTACGGAGTCGACGGCGAGCTTTCCTTGGTGGACTTCGTAAGGTCGCTACATGACCGTTTTGGACGAGGCTGTGGATTCCGGGAGCGAGCCCGCGGATGCGCGCGGGCGGGTCGCCGAACTGCACGAGATCCGCAAGCAGGCGCTCGCGGGCCCGAGCGAGAAGGCGACCGAGGCGCAGCACGCCAAGGGCAAGCTGACCGCCCGGGAGCGCATCGAACTGCTTCTGGACCCCGGTTCCTTCCAGGAGGTCGAGCAGCTGCGCCGGCACCGGGCGACCGGGTTCGGCCTGGAGTCGAAGAAGCCGTACACCGACGGTGTGATCACCGGCTGGGGCACGGTGGAGGGCCGCACGGTCTTCGTCTACGCCCACGACTTCCGCATCTTCGGCGGCGCGCTGGGTGAGGCCCACGCCACCAAGATCCACAAGATCATGGACATGGCCATCGCGGCCGGGGCGCCGCTCGTCTCCCTCAACGACGGTGCGGGCGCCCGCATCCAGGAAGGCGTGAGCGCCCTCGCCGGCTACGGCGGCATCTTCCAGCGCAACACCAAGGCCTCCGGTGTCATCCCGCAGATCTCGGTGATGCTCGGCCCGTGCGCGGGCGGCGCGGCCTACAGCCCCGCCCTGACGGACTTCGTGTTCATGGTCCGTGAGACCTCGCAGATGTTCATCACCGGCCCGGACGTGGTCAAGGCGGTGACCGGCGAGGAGATCACGCAGAACGGTCTGGGCGGCGCGGACGTCCACGCCGAGACCAGCGGTGTGTGCCACTTCGCGTACGACGACGAGGAGACCTGCATCGCCGAGGTGCGCTACCTCCTCTCCCTGCTCCCGCAGAACAACCGGGAGAACCCGCCGACGGTGGAGTGCACCGACCCCGTCGACCGCCGCTCGGAGGTCCTGCTCGACCTGGTCCCGGCGGACGGCAACCGGCCGTACGACATGGCCAAGGTGATCGAGGAGATCGTCGACGACGGCGAGTACCTCGAGGTCCACGAGCGCTGGGCGCGGAACATCATCTGCGCGCTCGGCCGGCTGGACGGCCAGGTGGTCGGCATCATCGCCAACCAGCCGCAGACGCTCGCCGGTGTGCTCGACATCGAGGCCAGTGAAAAAGCTGCGCGTTTTGTGCAGATGTGTGACGCTTTTAACATCCCGTTGGTGACGTTCCTGGACGTTCCCGGGTTCCTTCCGGGTGTCGACCAGGAGCACGGCGGCATCATCCGGCACGGGGCGAAGCTGCTGTACGCGTACTGCAACGCGACCGTGCCGCGGATCTCGCTGATCCTGCGCAAGGCGTACGGAGGTGCGTACATCGTGATGGACAGCCAGTCCATCGGGGCGGACCTCACCTACGCCTGGCCGACCAACGAGATCGCCGTGATGGGCGCGGAGGGCGCGGCCAACGTCATCTTCCGCCGCCAGATCGCCGGGGCGGAGGACCCCGAGGCCATGCGGGCGCGGATGGTCAAGGAGTACAAGTCCGAGCTGATGCACCCGTACTACGCGGCCGAGCGGGGCCTGGTGGACGACGTCATCGACCCGGCCGAGACCCGCGAGGTCCTGATCAGGTCCCTGGCGATGCTGCACGCGAAGCACGCCGACCTGCCGTCCCGCAAGCACGGCAACCCTCCGCAGTAACCGGGCGGACCCACCGCGGCAACCCCGCGGACCCCTCTCTCACGGAGACTGACACCCATGAGCAACCCTGACATCCGCGTCGAGAAGGGCCACGCCGAGCCCGAGGAAGTGGCCGCCATCACGGCCGTTCTCCTGGCCCGCGCCGCGGCCGAGACCCCCGCCCCGACCGCGTCCCACCGGGGCCGCGCCAAGGCAGGCTGGCGCCGCCTCGAGCGTGAGCCGGGCTTCCGCGCCCCGCACAGCTGGCACGCGTAGCCGCGCTGCCCGAGCCGTTCTCGCAAGGGCCCCTCCGCCGGAGGGGCCCTTCTTGCTGGGCCGGAAAAAGAGTGTGGGCCCCTCCGCAGGAAGGGGCCCGTGGGTGCGCCCCTCAAGGGGCGCGGGGAACTGCGCGACCAGCCGGGTACGGCCCGCAGACGGCGTGCGGCAGATGGGCAGCCCGGTAGCCGCGACATCCGCCTAACGAAGGCGAGCCATCAGCGCGTGCTCCACGAGGGTGATCAGTGCACTCTTCGCGTCCGCCCGGTGCCGGGCGTCCGTGGTGATGATCGGGGTGTCCGGGCCGATCTGCAGCGCCTCGCGGACTTCGTCGGGCGTGTACGGCTGGTGCCCGTCGAAACCGTTCAGGGCGATGACGAACGGGAGACCCGAGTTCTCGAAGTAGTCGACGGCGGGGAAGCAGTCGGCGAGACGCCGGGTGTCCACCAGGACGATCGCGCCGATCGCGCCGCGGACCAGGTCGTCCCACATGAACCAGAAGCGGTCCTGGCCCGGCGTACCGAAGAGGTAGAGGATCAGGTCCTGGTCGAGGGTGATACGGCCGAAGTCCATCGCCACCGTGGTGGTGGTCTTGTCCCCGGTGTGGGTGAGGTCGTCGATGCCCGCCGAAGCAGACGTCATGACGGCCTCCGTGCGCAGCGGGTTGATCTCCGAGACGGCGCCGACGAACGTGGTCTTACCCACGCCGAAGCCGCCCGCCACCACGATCTTCGCGGAGGTGGTGGAGCGGGAAGGACCGCCGCTAGAGCTTGCGAAGTCCACTGAGCACCCTTTCGAGCAGTGTCACGTCTGGCTGGCCGCCGGCGTTCTCGTCGCCGCCGGGCTGATGGATGGCGACCAGGCCCGCCTCCGCCAAGTCGGCGACGAGGATCCTGGCCACGCCGAGAGGGATCGTGAGGAGGGCCGAGATCTCGGCCACCGACTTGATTTCCCGGCACAGGTTGCAGATCCGCTGATGCTCGGGCAACTGGCCCTGCATCTGGTGCGGTTGCGCGGTGGTGTGCACCAGCGCCTCGATGGCGAGCTGGTAGCGCGGCCTGGTGCGGCCACCCGTCATGGCGTACGGGCGCACCAGAGGGTTGTTCGAGGACCCGGCGGGCGCCGGCTCGGGGGAGCGGCGCTGCGGCTGCACGGGCTGGATACGCGGTGCCGGCGGCTGGTCGTACGGCGACGGACCCGGACCTTGGGGGCCCTGCGGCGCGTACGGCTGCCGCCACTGGCCCGGCGCGGAGGGGAAGTCGTACCGGTTCTGGTCACCCTGGCCCGGGCCCTGACCGGGGCCGTAGGACCAGTTGCCGGTAGGCGAACCGCCTGGGGGTGTTGCCACGTTCTCTCCTCCTCCGACTGCGCCGGGCACCCATGCCTGTGGAAGCCGCGTCCCGAAACCTTACGGCCCCGGGACGCTCAAACGCACCGTCCGTCTTCTAGTTGAGAAGGCTGCCCTGGAGCTCCGCACGAAGGTCCGGAGTCAGGACCGTACCGGCACGATCGACCAGAAGCGCCATCTCGTACCCGATGAGGCCGATGTCCGCCTCCGGGTGTGCGAGAACCGCGAGCGACGAACCGTCGGAGATGGACATGATGAAGAGGAATCCCCGCTCCATCTCCACAACCGTCTGGTTCACACTGCCGCCCTCGAAGATGCGGGAGGCGCCCGCGGTCAGCGAGGTCAGACCGGAGGCGACGGCCGCCAGCTGGTCGGCGCGATCGCGCGGAAAGCCTTCGGACATCGCCAGAAGGAGTCCGTCGGCGGAGACCACCACCGTGTGGGACACCCCGGGGGTGTTGTCCACGAAGTTGGTGATCAACCAGTTCAGGTTCTGTGCCGCCTGGCTCATCGGGCTCACACTAACGCTCCTGGTTGTAGGTGCTGTCAGGACCGAAGCCCTGGCCGTTCGTTTCACTGCCTGCTCGGCGTCCCCGCTGGACGCCTCGGCGCAGGTTGCTCAGCCTGCCCCTGACGTCCTCGGGGGCACGGGAGACCTGGGGGCCTCCCTGCGGGGTCGCCTCCGCGGCGCCCTCGATCAGGTTCGCCTTGGGTACCCGTCGAGGCAGACCGGAAGCGGTGACCCCGCCCGCCTTGGGTTTCCGGAGCTGCGCCGCCTGCTGCCACCGCTCGTCGTTCGCGGAGCGCCAGTCGCCGCCCGTCTCCTCGGCCGCCGGCGGATCCTGCTTCACGGGCTGGGGCCGGCCGGCGGTGCCGTTCGCGGTGGAGCCGCGGCGGGGCAGTCCGGCATCGGTCAGCTCGTGGCCGGCGGAGGGAGCCGGTCCCGGACGGTCGAAGCCTACGCGGTCCCGCTCACTTACGTCACCGGCCTGCGCGGATTCCGGTTCGGGAGCGTACTCGGAGCGGTAGCCGCTCTGGAAGTCGTCCCGCTGCGGCCAGTCGTCCTGGTACGACGGCTCCTGGAAGGCGGAGAACGTCTCCGCCGGAGCGGACCGGTCCGCCGTACGGCCCTCCGGCACCTGTTCCGCATACGCGGGCTCCGGGTAGCCGCCACCGGACGGGAAGCCGTCGTTCTGCGGCAGGCCGCCGTTCTGGGAGAAGTACGGGTCCTGGTACGCCGTCTGCTGGGGCTCCGCGTACGCCGTCTGCTGGTCGTACGCGGCCCGCTGCTCCTCGTACGCGTGCTGCCCGTTGTCGTACGGGGACTGACCGTTGTCGTACGGGGACTGACCGTTGTCGTACGCGGGCTGCCGCGTCTCGTAGCCGTCCCGGTACGAGGGAGCGGTCCGATCGCTCTCCTGCGGCTCCTGCTCCCGGTTCGTGCCCTGGACCTGAGCCTCCAGGGCCGCACGGCGCTCCTCGCGCATCAGCGAGCGGCCGACGGGGTCCAACTCCCGTATGTCGTTCGGGACCTCGGCGTAGCGGCTGTCGTCGAAGCCCAGCTCCGCCGCCGTCCGCAGCGGCTGCCCGTCGAAGTTCTCGCCCTGGAAGGGCTGCTGCTCGGGGATGATCTGGGAGACGGTGAACTCGTCGCGTTCCAGCGGCTGTTCGCCGCCACCGCCGTGGGTGATGGCGTCGGGAAGCATGACCAGCGAGGTGGTGCCGGCCTGCTCGCCCGAGGGGCGCAGCTGGACCCGGATGCCGTGCCGGTCGGACAGCCGGCCGACCACGAACAGGCCCATGCGCTGCGAGATCGCGGCGTCCACCGTCGGCGGGTTGGCCAGCTTGTGGTTGATGTCCGCGAAGTCCTCGGCGGTCAGGCCGATGCCCTTGTCGTGGATCTCGACCATGATGCGGCCGTCGGGGAGACGGGTCGCGGTGACGCGGACCTTGGTCTGCGGCGAGGAGAACGTCGTGGCGTTCTCCAGCAGCTCGGCGAGCAGGTGCACGAGGTCGGTCACGGCGCGGCCGTGGATCTCGGCCTCCGGGACGCCGGACAGCTCGATGCGCTCGTACTGCTCCACCTCGGAGGAGGCGGCGCGCAGCACATCGATCAGCGGGACCGGCTGGTCCCAGCGGCGGCCGGGCTCCTCGCCGGCGAGGACGAGGAGGTTCTCGCCGTTGCGACGCATACGGGTCGCGAGGTGGTCCAGCCTGAACAGGTTCTCCAGCTGGTCCGGGTCGGCCTCGTTGTTCTCCAGCTCGGTGATCAGGGTCAGCTGGCCCTCGATCAGCGACTGGTTGCGGCGCGAGAGGTTGGTGAAGATCGCGTTGATGTTGCCCCGCAGCAGGGCCTGCTCGGCGGCGAGCCGGACGGCCTCGCGGTGGACCTGGTCGAAGGCGCGGGCGACCTCGCCGATCTCGTCCGTGGAGGAGATCGGGATGGGGGCGACCCGGGTGTCGACACGGCCGGGGTCGGTGCGCGAGAGCTGGTCGACCAGCATCGGCAGGCGCTGCTCGGCGACCCCGAAGGCCGCGTTGCGCAGCTGGCGCATCGAGCGGCTCATCTGGCGGGCCATGAGGCCGGCGATGATGAACGCGGCGAGCAGGGCGACGACCACGATGGCGCCGGTGACGAACGCGGACTGCTTGGCGTCGTCGGCGATGGCCGAGGCGTCCGCCACGGCCTTGTCGGCCATGTCCGACTCGATCTGGCGGTACGCGTTGAACTTGAGGGTGTTGACCGCCCACCAGTTCTGCGGCGTGATGCCCTGCTGGGCGAGCGCGGCACGGGCGGTGGTGTCGGTGGACTGCAGAGAGGCGAGGGCCGCGACCATCTTGGTCGGGTCGGACGGCGGGGGCACGTAGCTCGGGTCCTTGGCCTTGGCCTGCTGGGCCATCGCCGCGCCGTCGGACTGGATCTTCTTCTGGAGGACCGTGAGCTTGTCGGCGTCCGCCTGGGTACCGCCGCCGATGTACTCCTCGACGGCGATGCCCTCGAGATAGGCGTACGAGGACAGCGCGACGCGCTGCTTGGCGAGGCTGGTGTCCGAGGTACCGGGCTTGATCAGCATGTGCATACCGATCGAGCGCTCCAGGGACAGAGCGGCCTTCGTCAGCGAGATGGCATAGACGGTCCGGCCGTAGCTGGTGATGTTGCCGGTGCCCAGGCCGAGCTCGTTGGCGAACTCCATCAGCGGGTGCTGGACCTGGACGTAACCCTCTTCGGTCTGCACCCCGCTCAGGGCGGAGGTGTAGGCGCCCTGGCGCAGAGCCGGCAGCTTGGTCTCGGCCTTGCGGAAGATGGAGAGGCGGCGCTCCAGACCCGACTTGTGGGGCATGTTCTGGGCTGCCTGGTCGAAGGCCCTTGCCGCCTGGTCGGTGGCACCGCGTGCCTGGACGACCGTCGAGTCGTTCTGGCCCTTGCCCTGCAGGAGGGGTGCGGCGCTGACGTCGCGCTCGGTGATGAGCGCGTTGGCGTAGGTCAGGGAGGCCTGGACGAGGCGGGCCGTGTTCTCCGCGTCCCGCGCCTGCCGCCAGGTGTCGATCGAGCTCTTCACCTGGAAGCCGCCCATCACCAGGCCGACCAGCACGGGTATGAGCAGGATCGCGTTCAGCCTGGTCGGCACGCGCCAGTTGCGCGGGGAGAAGCGGCTGCCGCTGGGCGGGAGAGCCGTCGGCTCCTGGCCGGGCACTTGTGCGGGTGCCGCTCCGCGCGGCGGCGGGGTGAAGTTGCCCCGTGCCGACGGCTCGGGACCGTTCTTGCTTCGCCTCACTCGACCAACAACCTCTCGGCGACGGCACCTACGTCGTGCCGCGGTGTCTCCAGAGCCCTGTCCGAGACTGGTACGTCTTTGACCCATGGGCAGTTCAGGCATTCCAGCACGTCAGCCTGCGCGATTCCAAACACTCGGAATCGAGGATTCCGGGGGCGGGATGCCGCAGATAAAACGGTCATAAAGAGCGAGCCCCGCCAAAAGGCGGGGCTTTTGTGAGCGCAGCGGTACCGACCGACCGCGCGGTGTGTCGGTACCGGTGAATTTCTCTGTCGAAACGTTATGAACACCGGGGCCGACCGTGTCAAACGCCACAGCCGGCGCCCGTTGATCTACGACAACTGCCGTATGGTCCCGCCGACTTGATCTACCGCAGGCGGGCCATGAGCGCATGTTCCACCAGCGTGATCAGCGCACTCTTCGCGTCCGCCCGGTGCCGGGCGTCCGTGGTGATGATCGGGGTGTCCGGGCCGATCTGCAGTGCTTCCCGCACTTCGTCGGGCGTGTACGGCTGGTGCCCGTCGAAGCCGTTGAGTGCGATCACGAACGGGAGACCCGAGTTCTCGAAGTAGTCGACGGCGGGGAAGCAGTCGGCCAGGCGCCGGGTGTCCACGAGCACCACCGCGCCGATCGCGCCGCGGACCAGGTCGTCCCACATGAACCAGAAGCGGTCCTGGCCCGGCGTACCGAAGAGGTAGAGGATCAGGTCCTGGTCGAGGGTGATACGGCCGAAGTCCATCGCCACCGTGGTGGTGGTCTTGTCCCCGGTGTGGGTGAGGTCGTCGATGCCCGCGGACGCGGAGGTCATGACGGCCTCCGTGCGCAGCGGGTTGATCTCCGAGACGGCGCCCACGAAAGTGGTCTTGCCGACGCCGAAGCCGCCCGCCACCACGATCTTCGCGGAGGTGGTCGCCCGCCCTCCGTCAGAGCTTGCGAAGTCCACTGAGCACCCTTTCGAGCAGTGTCACGTCCGGCGCGCCGCCGTTGTTCTCGTCGCCACCCGGCTGGTGGATCGCGACGAGTCCGGCCTCGGCGAGGTCCGCGACGAGAATCCGGGCCACACCGAGCGGCATGGCCAGCAGGGCCGACACCTCGGCCACCGACTTCACCTCACGGCACAGGTGGCAGATCCGCTGGTGCTCCGGCAGCAGTCCCATCAGCTGGGCCGGGTCGGCCGTGGTGCTGATCAGTGCCTCGATGGCGAGCTGATAGCGCGGCCGGGTCCGGCCGCCCGTCATCGCATACGGACGGACCAGCGGCTGGTCGCCCTCGTCCCCGTACGGCTCGGCGTACGGATCGTGAGAGGCGGTGGGCGGGGTCATGAATCCTCCGGGCGGGACAGCAAGTCGGTCGGGCTGGCCGTCTGACGGGGCCGGTGGGGGGACTGTGGCGGCCTGACGGTGATTTCGTGAGGTGGGTGGTACCGGGGCCGGTCAGTGGAGCAGACTGCCCTGGAGCTCGGCGCGCAGGTCGGGGGTGAGTACCGCGCCCGCGCGGTCGACCAGGAGCGCCATCTCGTAGCCGACCAGGCCGATGTCGCACTCGGGGTGAGCGAGCACGGCGAGGGACGAGCCGTCCGAGATGGACATCAGAAACAAAAAGCCGCGTTCCATCTCGACGACGGTCTGTGCCACGGTGCCGCCCTCGAAGATCCGGGAGGCCCCTGCCGTCAGCGACGTGAGCCCGGAGGCCACGGCCGCGAGCTGGTCGGCGCGGTCACGCGGGAAACCCTCCGACAGCGCCAGCAGGAGACCGTCGGCGGACACGACGACGGTGTGGGACACCCCGGGGGTGTTGTCCACGAAGTTGGTGATCAACCAGTTGAGGTTCTGTGCCGCCTGGCTCATCGGGCTCAACTAACGCTCCTGCTGGTGAGTGGGGCTGGGGAAGCTGCCGGTCTGGCCGGTACCGGCCTGGCGACCCTGGGCGATGCCCCGTCGGAGATTGGTCAGCCGACCGCGCACGTCGTCGGGGGCGCGCGAGACCTGCGGACCGCTGTGGTGCTGTTGCTGCTGGGCCGTGCCCGGCACGAGGTTCGCGCGCGGGACCCGGCGCGGCAGGCCGGAGGTGGTGACCCCGCCGGAGGCGGGCTGCCGCACGCGCTCGGCCTGGCGGACGAGCTCGTCGTTCGGGGAGGTCCGCCAGGCCGGACCGGCCGGACGCTGGGGACCCGGGGAGGGCTGGGCCTGGGGGGCGGCCTGCGGAGGCGCGGAGGCGCCGCCCTGCCGCTCGCGGAACCAGTTGGTCTCGAGCGTGTCGTACAGCGGTGTGCGCCCGTCACCGGGGCCCGCCGCCGGCGGCAGGGCCTCGGGCTCCTGGCGACGCTGAGGCTGCTGCGGGGCCGGCGGCCGGGGCGCGCCGTAGGCGTCACCGCCAGCCTGCGGACGCTCGAACTGCCCGGTGGACGACGGGTCCTGACGGTTGCCGAAGCCCGGGGACGCGAACTGGCCCGTGCTGGAGCCGTCGTAGCCCTGCGGGGCGTACTGGCCCTGCGGGGCCGGGCCCTGGGCGCGGCCGGGCGCCGGGAAGCGACCCGTGTCCTGGCCCTGTCCGGCCGGGAACTGGCCCGTGGGGCCGCCCGCGCCCGGGGTGCCGAAGACGTCGGAGCGGACGAACTGCCCGTTGTCCGCGGCATTGGCAGCGGGGCGCGGGGCGTTGAAGTCCGGCCGGGGGAACTCGGAGGTGGAGCCGGGGCCCTGCCGGTCGTCGATCCGCGGGAACTGCTGGCGGTCGTCGACGCGCGGGACCTCCGCCGTCGAACCCGGGCCCTGTCGGTCGTCGATCCGCGGCATGGGCGAGGTCGAGGTCAGTGCGTCCGGCTCCTCGTGGCCGCGCGGGGCGTCCAGCGAGGCGCGCGGCACCGGCGGCTGCGCGTTCTCGTCGCTCCAGCTCGGCGTGCGCTGCTGCGCGCCGGCACCGGGCAGCTCCGGCCGCGGACCTCCACGCCCGGGCAGCTGCGGACGGCGACGGCCACCGCGCTCCTTGGGCTGCTGCGACTGCTGCTGCTTGGGCTGCTGCGGCGGTACGGGGGCGCTGTCGCCGAACCCGGCCGGGCGCAGCCCCGGGCCGCCGTCACCGAAGCCGCCATGCCGGGAACCGGGCTCCTGGAAGGGCTGGGCCGCCTGCAGTCCCTGCGGGCCGCTCTGCCCGAAGGCACCGGCGCCCGCGCCCGCCGGGGCCGGACGGCCCTGCGGGGAGACGGGGGCCTGCGGACCGCCGGGTCCGCCGGGGCGGCCACCGGGGAAGGCGCCGGGCAGCGCGGTGCGCGGGCCCTGACCGGCACCCACCTGTCCGCGCTCCGGGGCGGCGTCGAGTCCGGGGCCACCGGCGGACCGGTTGCCCTGCTGCGCCTGGCGTCGGGCCGCGGCCGCGCCGGCGGCGGCCTGCGCGGCGGCCGGGCCACCGCTGTGCGGGGCGCCCTGGCCCGGCTTGCCCGGGGCGGGCTTCTTGCCGCCCTGGGCCACGTCGACCGGGAGCATGACCAGCGCGGTCGTACCACCGGAGTCGGACGGGCGCAGCTGGATGCGGATGCCGTGGCGCTGCGACAGACGACCGACCACGAAGAGGCCCATGCGGCGGGAGACGGAGACGTCCACGGTGGGCGGCGAGGCGAGCCGCTCGTTGATGGCCGCGAGGTCCTCGGGCGACAGGCCGATGCCGGTGTCGTGGATCTCGATCAGGACGCGGCCGTCGGGCAGCGCGTGACCGGTGACCTTGACCTTGGTCTGCGGCGAGGAGAAGGAGGTCGCGTTCTCCAGCAGCTCGGCGAGCAGGTGCACGAGGTCGTTGACCACGCGGCCGGCCACTTCGGTGGTCGGTACGGCGGCCAGCTCGATGCGCTCGTACTGCTCCACCTCGGACGCGGCGGCGCGGAGCACGTCGACCAGCGGGACCGGGCGGGTCCAGCGGCGGCCCGGCTCCTCACCGGCGAGGACGAGGAGGTTCTCACCGTTACGGCGCATACGCGTCGCGAGGTGGTCGAGCTTGAACAGCGAGGACAGCTGGTCCGGGTCGGCCTCGCGGGACTCGAGTTCGGAGATCAGCGACAGCTGGCGCTGGATCAGACCCTGGGAGCGACGCGAGAGGTTGGTGAACATCGCGTTGACGTTGCCCCGCAGCAGGGCCTGCTCGGCGGCGAGGCGGACCGCCTCGCGGTGCACGTCGTCGAAGGCCGCGGCCACCTGGCCGATCTCGTCCCGGGAGTGCACACCGACCGACTCCACGGACGTGTCGACGTCCTGCGGGTCGGACTCGGACAGCTGCTTGACCAGCTCGGGCAGGCGTTCCTGGGCGACCTTGGTCGCGGTCTCCTGCAGCCGGCGCAGCGAGCGGATCATGGAGCGGGCCACGACGAAGGCGCCGACGAGGGAGACGCCGAGGACGAGGAGGATCAGCGCACCGGAGATGATCGCCTCGCGCTGCGAGACGTTCTTCAGCTCGCGGGCCTTCTGCTCCATCTGCTCCAGGAGCGTGCCCTCGATGCTCTTCATCTGCTGGATCTTGGTCGAGTCGTCGTCGATCCAGTCCTTGTACGAGCGCTTGTCCTGCGACTGCAGGCCGTTGGCGCTCTTCAGCACGCGGCCGGCGTACTGGTCGGCGGCCTCGATCGTCGGGCTGCCCTGGTCGATCGGCTTCGTCAGGTCCTCGGCGCCGTCGCCGTAGATGCTGCGGAAGCTGTCCAGCTCGGAGTCCTGGCTCTCCAGGGCGGAGAGGGCGTACTGGCGGTCGTTCTCGGAGAGATGGCCGAACGTGGTGTTGCTCGACGGCAGGGCCGCCGCGATCACCGCGCGCTGCATCGACGCGTACTCCTTGGCGGTGGAGAAGGCCGCCAGGGCGCGGGTGCGCTGGATCATCTCCGGGTTGCTGGTGGCCTGTGCCATGTCCTGGGACAGGCTGAGCAGACCGGTGACCAGACGGTGGTACGCCTCCACCGTCTGGGTGGAGTTCTGCTGGTCCTTGTAGGCGTTGGCGCGTATCGCGCTGAGGTTGTTCAGCTCGCTCGCGATGCCGACGATGCTGTCGCGCACACCCGAGAGCTGGCCGCTGCCGGAGGCGTCGCCGATCTCCTGGGTGCCCTCCAGGAAGGCGGAGCGGGCGCGGTTGGTCTTGTCGCGGACGCCCTTGACCGTGTAGTCGCTCGCGGACGCGCCGTGGGCGAGCGGGCCGGCGGACTGGTCGCGCTCGTCCTGGAGCGCCTCCGCGAGCTGCGTCGCCTGCCGGGTCATGTCCGTCAGCAGCTTCATGTTGTCGAGCTGCTGGATCTGGTCGACGTTGTCGCTGATGCGCAGGGCACCGAGCGAGGTCGCCGCGACCACGGGCAGCGCCAGCAGTGACACCAGGCGCGTGGAGATGCGCCAGTTGCGCAGCGCCAAGCGTGAACCGGCGTCGAGCGGGGGAGTGCTGCCCTTGGGTGCCGCGGTGGCTGCGGGCGCCTGGGGCGGCGTGCCGAGCCTGGGCACGCCGGTGCGCCCGGGCCGATCGGAGCCGCCGGCGGCCGGCGCCGGTCCCGGGTTCTGGGCGTGCTGGGGCGAGGAACCGCGGTCGGTCCCGCCGTGCGGCTCCGGCTCCGCCGAAGCGCTGCCATCCCTCTTGAAACGTCCCTGCACTAGCGTCGCAACCTCTGGACCAGGCGCCCCTCCGCGCGAGCGGTGGGGCGGTGTCGGCGTCGTGGGGGGCGCCCTGAATACGCTCCCCGGGTGGTCGTGAGTGACCGGCGCTGGCTCCCCCTTCCCGCCGCTCTTCGGCGCTGCGTTGCGCCCCCTGTGCGCCGGTGCGATCCCGCGGCGGTCCGTGGAATTCCAGCACAGTGCCGGATCTCCAACAAGGCCAACGGGCGAGCGTGTGACTACCGTGACACCTTGTGAGGGGCGCGTCACCCGACGTAGATGCTGATCCCGTACATAACGGGCGGATGGGGACGAGGTGCCGATGGGTGTCAGGTGTCCCAGTCGCCATGATCAGGAGCGGAATGCGGGCTTCAATGGAACAATGTCCGTTTCGCTGAAGGCGGTTGGTGGTGCCGATTGCCCGTTTTATCCATCGGTCAGTGAGCAAACTCACACGGTGATCAAACCCTCTTCAGGGCTTTGCGCGGGAATTGGATGTTTAGCCTGACGCTTTACAGGGATGGCGAATCCGACAACCTGCGCCCCGGCGACGGCCCTTGAGGCCCGCCCGGCGCCCGCAACGACGAGGTCAACGACAACCGTGAAGACCACGATGATGTTCCGCACCATAGCGAACCCGCGGCGGACGACGCTGGTGCACCTCACCGACGCCGGAGAGCTGCAGGCGCCGGCGACACCGGAACACGACGTCGACCTTCCCACCCAGACCGCCAATCCCAAGCGCACCGTCCTCATGGAGGTCCCGGTCCAGGCCTCCGTCGCGCAGTAGTACGCACGACGGGCGCCGCACGCTCAACGGGGCGAGGGCACCGTGGGGCGCCGCGTACGCGGTGCCGGATCCAGCGGCGCTCGGTGAGCGGCCGCTCACCGCGGGCCCGGCGGATGATCTCCTCCCGACGCGCACCGCAGATCCCGCACGGGTCCTTCGGTGCCCGCCGATGGGGCAAGGGTCCGATGGCGTCCCGCCGACGGCACCGGGCCGGTGGCGTCCCGCCGACCTGTACGGCATGCCGGCGTCCACCGGGCCGGCATGCGCCGTGGGTGCCCCGCCGACCCATATGGGACCCGCGGCGCCCGTAAACCGCGAGGTGCGTGCCCCCTGCCGCGTTAGCCTGGAGCGTCAGACTCCAGCCAGCTCAGTTAAGGGGCGCAAGGATCCCGTGCGCATCGCCAGATTCTCCATCGACGGGAACGTCGCCTTCGGCGCGGTCGAGGGTGACAAGCCGGACGAGCTCGTCCTCGACATCATCAAGGGCATCCCGTTCGCGGACTTCGAGCTCTCCGGCACCAAGGTCCCGCTGAGCCAGGTCAGGCTGCTGCCGCCGGTGCTCCCCAACAAAGTCGTCGCCTTCGGCCGCAACTACGCGGAGCACGCCCGCGAGCTGGGCAACGAGGTCCCCGAGGCCCCGTTCGCCTTCTTCAAGCCGTCCACCTCGGTGATCGGCCCCGGCGACGAGATCGCCTACCCCTCCTTCTCCCAGGAGCTGCACCACGAGGCCGAGCTCGCCGTGGTGATCGGCCGCATGTGCCGCGAGGTCCCGCGCGAGCGCGTCAAGGACGTGATCCTCGGTTACACCTGCGCCAACGACGTCACCGCGCGCGACGTCCAGCGCCGCGAGAAGCAGTGGGCCCGGGCCAAGGGCTTCGACACCTCCTGCCCGCTCGGCCCCTGGGTGGAGACCGACGTCGACCCGGGCGACCTCACCATCCAGCTCACGGTCAACGGCGAGCAACGCCAGCTCGGCCGTACCAGCGAGATGATCCACCCGATCGAGGATCTGATCGTCAACATCTCCGAGGCCATGACGCTGCTCCCCGGCGACGTGATCCTCACGGGCACCCCCGCGGGGGTCGGCCCCCTCAACGTCGGCGACGAGGTCGCCGTCACCATCGAAGGCATCGGCACTCTCACCAACAAGGTGATCAAGCGTGGCTAACGCGAACGTCCGCGTACGTTTCTGTCCGTCCCCGACCGGCAACCCCCACGTGGGCCTGGTCCGCACCGCCCTGTTCAACTGGGCGTTCGCCCGCCACACCGGCGGCACGTTCGTCTTCCGCATCGAGGACACGGACGCGGCCCGCGACTCCGAGGAGTCGTACGTCCAGCTTCTGGACTCGCTGCGCTGGCTGGGCTTCGACTGGGACGAGGGCCCCGAGGTCGGCGGCCCCCACGCGCCGTACCGCCAGTCCCAGCGGATGGACCTCTACAAGGACGTCGCGAAGAAGCTCCTGGACGGCGGGTACGCCTACCACTGCTACTGCACCACGGAGGAGCTGGACGCCCGCCGTGAGGCCGCGCGCGCCGCGGGGAAGCCGTCCGGGTACGACGGGCACTGCCGGGACCTGACCGCCGAGCAGGTGGCGGCGTACGAGGCCGAGGGCCGCACGCCCATCGTCCGCTTCCGGATGCCCGACGAGCCGATCACCTTCACCGACCTGGTCCGCGGCGAGCTGACCTTCACGCCGGAGAACGTGCCGGACTACGGCATCGTCCGCGCCAACGGCGCCCCCCTCTACACGCTCGTCAACCCGGTCGACGACGCCCTGATGGAGATCACCCACGTCCTGCGCGGCGAGGACCTGCTCTCCTCCACGCCGCGGCAGATCGCCCTGTACAAGGCGCT
Organism: Streptomyces sp. NPDC001796; assembly: GCF_042892355.1. NCBI lineage: Bacteria > Bacillati > Actinomycetota > Actinomycetes > Kitasatosporales > Streptomycetaceae > Streptomyces > Streptomyces sp. NPDC001796. The sequence goes on from NZ_JBIAUC010000015.1 coordinate 141,673, forward strand.
GATCGAGCTGGGCGTCGCAAAGGCCGTGCCCGAGTTCGGCCACCTGCCGTACGTGATGGGCGAGGGCAACAAGAAGCTGTCGAAGCGCGACCCGCAGTCGTCGCTGAATCTGTACCGCGAGCGGGGCTTCCTCCCCGAGGGCCTGCTCAACTACCTCTCCCTGCTGGGCTGGTCGCTCGCACCCGACCGCGACATCTTCTCGATCGACGAGATGGTCGCCGCCTTCGACATCGCGGACGTGAACCCCAACCCGGCCCGCTTCGACCTGAAGAAGGCCGAGTCGATCAACGCCGACCACATCCGGCTGCTCGACGTGAAGGACTTCACCGAGCGCTGCCGGCCGTGGCTGAAGGCCCCGTCCGCCCCGTGGGCGCCCGAGGACTTCGACGAGGCGAAGTGGCAGGCGATCGCGCCGCACGCGCAGACCCGCGTCAAGGTCCTGTCCGAGATCACCGACAACGTCGACTTCCTGTTCCTCCCGGAGCCGGTGTTCGACGAGGCGAGCTGGACGAAGGCGATGAAGGAGGGCTCCGACGCCCTGCTGACCACGGCCCGCGCCAAGCTCTTCCAGGCCGACTGGAGCAGCCCGGAGTCACTGAAGGACGCAGTGCTCGCGGCCGGCGAGGAGCACGGTCTCAAGCTCGGCAAGGCCCAGGCCCCGGTCCGCGTGGCCGTCACCGGCCGTACGGTCGGTCTGCCCCTCTTCGAGTCCCTGCAGGTCCTGGGCAAGGAGAAGACGATCGCGCGCATCGACGCGGCGCTGGTGAAGCTGGCAGCGTGAGCACACCGAAGGGGCGGCACCCGGACTCGGGTGCCGCCCCTTCGGCGTACGTCAGGCGGCGTCGTTCTCGTCGATCAGGTAGTGGCTCTCGTCGAAGACCTCCAGGACCACGACGACCATGATCGCGCCTGCCACCATGTACTCGAGTACGACGCCGGGAGCGACGTAAGCCTTGCGCAGATGCTCGTCCGGGCCGAGCTGGGCGGTGGCCGTCTTGTGGAACGGGTCACGGGCCAGTATGCGCAGCGCCTTGTCCAACTGAGCCCGGCGCTCCGCGGGCAGGGCGTCGTACGTCGCACGGGCCTCGACGGTGAACTGGACGCGGTACTCGGTCATGGCTGTGGCTCGGTCTTTCGCTCGTCGGTTCCACCACGCTACGACATCCGCGGGCGACCTAACCTTGGGAAACGGCAGAGGCGTCACCGGTCCGAGTTACTGTCGGGCCATGAGTATTCGGGCCGTGGTCTGGGACGTCGACGACACCCTTTTCGACTACACCACCGCCGACCGTGCCGGGATGCGTGCCCATCTGGCGGCCGAGGGGCTGCTCGACGGCTTCGGTGCCGTGGAGACGGCCCTCGCGCGGTGGCGCGAGATCACCGACCTCCAGTGGGCGCGGTACGCGGCGGGGGAGGTCTCCTTCGAGGGGCAGCGGCGCGACCGGGTGCGTGTCTTTCTGGGGAAGGAACTGACCGACGACGAGGCCGACGCCTGGTTCCGGCGGTACCGGGAGCACTACGAGGCCGCCTGGGCGCTCTTCCCGGACGTCCTGCCCGTCCTCGACGCCCTCGCCGCCAGCCACCGACACGCCGTGCTGTCCAACTCCAGCGTCCACGTCCAGGAGCACAAGCTCCGCACCCTCGGCGTCCGCGACCGCTTCGAGGCCGTGCTGTGCGCCGCCGAGCTGGGCGTCTCCAAGCCGGACGCCCGGGCCTTCCGTGCCGCGTGCGACGCCCTCGAGCTCGCCCCCCACCAGGTGGCGTACGTCGGCGACCATCCGGAGATCGACGGGCGGGGCGCCGCCGAGGCGGGTCTGCTGTCGGTCTGGATCTGCCGTGACACCGCGCTCATCAGTGGCGACGCCACCGAGGGTCCCCACCGGATCTCGTCCCTCGCCGAACTCCCCGCGATCCTCCGCGCCGATACCCGTTTTGGAGCGCCGTCCACCTTCAGGTAATGTTCTTCCTGCGCCGAGGGGAGCGGGCCGGAAGGCCGGAACCCCAGCAGCGCAGAACTAGAACAAGATCCCCTCAGGGGCTTGCGTTCCAGTGGCCTATGGTGTAATTGGCAGCACGACTGATTCTGGTTCAGTTAGTCTTGGTTCGAGTCCAGGTAGGCCAGCTCGCAGAGCTCATCTGCACCCGCGGATCTCATCCGCAAGCCCCCGTTGTGTAGCGGCCTAGCACGCTGCCCTCTCAAGGCAGTAGCGCCGGTTCGAATCCGGTCGGGGGTACGGATCCTTCCAGGATCACATGGGCCCCCGTTGTGTAGCGGCCTAGCACGCCGCCCTCTCAAGGCGGTAGCGCCGGTTCGAATCCGGTCGGGGGTACTGAAAGGTCTAAACCACCTTTGGTCTATGGTGTAATTGGCAGCACGACTGATTCTGGTTCAGTTAGTCTTGGTTCGAGTCCAGGTAGACCAGCTGATCTGCGGAAACGCATGATCTACGCCCCCGTTGTGTAGCGGCCTAGCACGCCGCCCTCTCAAGGCGGTAGCGCCGGTTCGAATCCGGTCGGGGGTACGCAGTCGGAAGGGCCCTCCCTCGGGAGGGCCCTTTTTGCATCCACCTGTTCGTCCGGAGTCCCGTAGCGCTCCACAACGTCCAGGTCGGTGACGGCGATCGGCCGCATCGCGCGGGCACGCGCGGGCACAGGGTGATCCGGTGGCCGCGGTGCGGCACGCGCGGCGGACCGGCTCCGGGTCTCCTGAGCCGCCCTGTCGGGGAGGGCCTGCCGCGGCGTTGAGGCGGGCCCTCCCCGGGGACGTACTCGCTGGTCAGCCCGAGCGGCGCAGCGCCTCGGAGAGCCGGGCGGCCGCGTCGATGACCGCCTGGGCGTGCATACGGCCCGGGTGGCGGGTCAGGCGCTCGATGGGACCGGAGACGGACACCGCGGCCACAACGCGGTTCGAGGGGCCGCGTACGGGCGCCGAGACGGACGCCACACCCGGCTCGCGCTCGCCGATGGACTGGGCCCAGCCGCGGCGCCGTACGCCCGACAGGGCCGTCGCCGTGAAGCGGGCGCCCTGCAGTCCGCGGTGCAGCCGCTCGGGCTCCTCCCAGGCCATCAGGATCTGGGCCGAGGAGCCCGCCTTCATCGTGAGCGTCGAGCCGACCGGGACCGTGTCCCTGAGGCCGGACAGACGTTCCGCCGCGGCCACACAGATGCGCATGTCACCCTGGCGCCGGTAGAGCTGCGCGCTCTCGCCCGTGACGTCGCGGAGGTGGGTCAGCACCGGGCCCGCCGTCGCCAGCAGGCGGTCCTCGCCCGCCGCCGCGGCCAGCTCGGCCAGCCTGGGGCCGAGAATGAAACGGCCCTGCATGTCGCGCGCCACCATGCGGTGGTGCTCAAGCGCCACGGCGAGGCGGTGCGCCGTGGGTCGTGCCAGTCCGGTGGCGCCGACCAGGCCCGCGAGGGTGGCCGGACCGGACTCCAGAGCGCTCAGGACGAGGGCCGCCTTGTCCAGAACGCCGACGCCGCTACTGTTGTCCATGCAACGATACTCACGTCTCACTCTGTGAAACGCAAGTTCAATTTTTCGTGGAACGCGCCACCCTTGATGTCACGGCGGCCCGCGGACCATTCGGGCCCGGGCGGCACACACCCGGAAACCAGGGGTACGGGCGCCGCCACCCCCAGGATCTCTAGTTGGGTCGGCGCACTCTTTGCCGACCGGAGGGAAAGCGATGGGTAGGACACTCGCGGAGAAGGTCTGGGACGACCATGTCGTCCGGCGCGCCGAGGGCGAGCCCGACCTCCTCTACATCGATCTGCACCTGCTGCACGAGGTGACCAGCCCGCAGGCCTTCGACGGGCTGCGCAAGAGCGGCCGCCAGGTGCGCAGGCTCGACCTCACCATCGCGACCGAGGACCACAACACCCCGACCCTCGACATCGACAAGCCCATCGCGGACCCCGTCTCCCGCGCCCAGCTGGAGACGCTGCGCAAGAACTGCGCGGAGTTCGGCGTCCGGCTGCACCCGCTGGGCGACGTGGAGCAGGGCGTCGTGCACGTCGTCGGCCCGCAGCTGGGCCTGACCCAGCCCGGCACGACGGTCGTCTGCGGCGACTCGCACACCTCCACGCACGGCGCCTTCGGCGCGCTGGCCTTCGGCATCGGCACCTCGCAGGTCGAGCACGTGCTGGCCACCCAGACGCTGCCGCTGGCCCGCCCGAAGACCATGGCCATCACGGTCGACGGCGAGCTGCCCGAGGGCGTCACCGCCAAGGACCTGATCCTGGCGATCATCGCGAAGATCGGCACCGGCGGCGGCCAGGGCTACATCCTGGAGTACCGCGGCTCGGCCATCGAGAAGCTCTCGATGGAGGCCCGGATGACCATCTGCAACATGTCGATCGAGGCCGGCGCCCGCGCGGGCATGATCGCTCCGGACGAGACCACCTTCGCGTACCTCAAGGGCCGCCCGCACGCCCCCGAGGGCGCCGACTGGGACGCCGCCGTCGAGTACTGGAAGACGCTGCGGACCGACGACGACGCCGAATTCGACGCCGAGGTCCACATCGACGCCTCCGCGCTCTCGCCGTTCGTCACCTGGGGCACCAACCCGGGCCAGGGTGCGCCGCTTTCGGCGTCCGTCCCCGACCCGGCTTCGTACGAGGACGCTTCGGAGCGCCTGGCCGCCGAAAAGGCCCTGGAGTACATGGGGTTGGAGGCCGGGCAGCCGCTGCGCTCCATCAAGGTGGACACCGTCTTCGTAGGCTCCTGCACCAACGGCCGTATCGAGGACCTGCGCGCCGCCGCCTCGATCCTCAAGGACCGCAAAGTCGCCGACGGCGTACGGATGCTCGTCGTGCCGGGCTCCGCGCGCGTGGGTCTGCAGGCCGTCTCCGAGGGCCTGGACGTGGTCTTCAAGGAGGCCGGCGCCGAATGGCGGCACGCGGGCTGCTCGATGTGCCTCGGCATGAACCCCGACCAGCTGGCCCCGGGCGAGCGCTCCGCGTCCACCTCCAACCGCAACTTCGAGGGCCGGCAGGGCAAGGGCGGCCGGACGCACCTGGTCTCGCCGCAGGTCGCCGCCGCCACGGCCGTCCTCGGTCACCTGGCGTCCCCCGCCGACCTGTCCGACGCCGACACTCGTACGCCCGCTGGAGTCTGAGAGTCATGGAAGCATTCACCACGCACACCGGCCGGGCCGTCCCGCTGCGCCGCAGCAACGTCGACACCGACCAGATCATCCCGGCCCACTGGCTCAAGAAGGTCACGCGCGACGGGTTCGAGGACGGGCTGTTCGAGGCCTGGCGCAAGGACCCCGAGTTCGTGCTCAACCGCCCCGAGCGGCAGGGCGCCACGGTGCTGGTTGCCGGCCCCGACTTCGGCACCGGCTCCTCGCGTGAGCACGCCGTCTGGGCGCTGCAGAACTACGGCTTCAAGGCGGTCATCTCCTCCCGCTTCGCCGACATCTTCCGCGGCAACTCGCTCAAGAACGGGCTGCTCACGGTGGTCCTCGAGCAGAAGATCGTGGACGCGCTCTGGGAGCTCACGGAGAAGGACCCCACTGCTGAGGTCACTGTGGACCTTGAGGCTCGTGAGGTTCGCGCCGAGGGCATCACCGCCACCTTCGAGCTGGACGAGAACTCCCGCTGGCGGCTGCTGAACGGCCTCGACGACATCTCCATCACGCTCCAGAACGAGGCCGACATCGCCGCGTACGAGGCCCGTCGCCCCTCCTACAAGCCGCGGACGCTCGAGGTCTGACCCAGGTCTGACGGCCGGCCCTCGCGCAAGAGCTGGTTTCGGCCATCGCAGCATCGCTCTGTACCCCCAATCGTGGACGGTTGGGGGTACAGCCGTATCTGCCCCCGACTGGGGCCGCGGGTCGCCGCGATAGTCATCAACTGCCGCAGTTACAGAGGTCATTGCCTGGGTACCCGGATCTTGACACCGCGATGTGCCGAGACGCCCGGAGTAGTTCCGGGGCGCGGCAGTTGCCCCCAGCGGGGGCGACAACTCGCCCCAGATGGCACAATCTGTGCATGGACAACGACGGCCAACTCCAGCTCTATACGGCGGTCGCGGGCCAACTCAAGGAAGCGCACGCAAGGGTGCGCACACTGCAAGTCCCGGAGGGCGTACGGATGGCGCTGACCCGGAAGCTGCTGGTCATCACGGCCGCAGCCAAGCACGATCCCACCGAAGCGGCCCGGCGTCTGGAGCGGTTCATGGGCGACCTCGACGAGGAGCGCATCCCCGAAGAGGAAGTCTGAAGCGGCCGAGTCTGTTGCGGCACAAGGGTGATAAGCCCGTTTCGTGTTTGATTTGCGGTATATATCTGCCTAACGTGCGAAAAAGCTTGAACACTTTCGTTCCGGCGATGTCTCCGAAGGGGAAGACGTGAACAAGGCGCAGCTCGTAGAAGCGATTGCCGACAAGTTGGGTGGCCGCCAGCAGGCCGCCGATGCTGTCGATCATGTCCTGGACGCCATCGTCCGCGCTGTCGTCGCGGGCGAGCGGGTCTCGGTCACCGGCTTCGGTTCGTTCGAGAAGGTCGAGCGTCCGGCCCGTTACGCCCGCAACCCCCAGACCGGCGAGAGGGTTCGGGTCAGGAAGACCTCCGTGCCGCGCTTCCGCGCGGGCCAGGGCTTCAAGGACCTGGTGAGCGGCACGAAGAAGCTCCCGCGCGGTGGTGAGGTCGCCGTCAAGAAGGCGCCCAAGGGCAGCCTGTCCGGCGCGCCGCCCACCATCGCCAAGGCCGTCGGCAAGAAGGCCGCGGCGAAGAAGACCACGGCGGCGGCCAAGAAGGCCGCGGCGAAGAAGGCGCCCGCCAAGAAGACCACGGCGGCGGCCAAGAAGACCACGGCGAAGAAGGCCCCCGCCAAGACCACGGCGGCCGCCAAGAAGACCACGGCCAAGAAGACCACCACGAAGAAGGCGGCGGCGAAGAAGGCCCCGGCCAAGAAGGCTCCGGCCAAGAAGTCGACGGCACGGAAGACCACCGCCAAGAAGACCACCGCCCGCAGGTAACCGGGGCGCACGGGCACTCACGCGCCGGGCCGGGCTCCCGTCAGGAGCCCGGCCCGCGGTGTGTTCAGAACGTGTGCAGGGTCACCAGCGTGATCCGCCGGCCCTCGCCCTCGCCCTCCATGTCGACCCGCACCCGCTGCCCCGGCCGAAGCAGGCGCAGCCCGCCCGCGTCGAACGCCGCCGCGTCGAAGGGGACAGGGGTGCCGTCGTCGAGCAGTACCTGCCCGGTGCGGCTGTCGGGGTCGTAGGTGTACGCGGTCGCCTGCATGACCGCAGCCTATCGGCGCCGGTGGGCGGCGGGCCCGGCGGCAGGGGCCCGGAGGCGGGACCGTGCGCTGCCGGGACCTGGCGCCCGTCGAGGTGGCGCCACGGTGTCCCGGAACCGCGTGGCGGCGGCCCGCGCGCACCGCCGGCAGACGGCACCGCCCGAGGAGGGAGTCGTCGGCCCCTCTCCCGCTCACCATGCGCGCCCCTGTGTCGCACGAGCACCGGCCGCGCGTGCCGTGCGTACCGTGCGTCCGCCGTCCGCTCCCGGTCACGAGCCCGCCGGACCGCGCACGCGCCGGAGGCGTCCGTCAGCCCCCCGGCTGCCCGGGAATCAGCAGCCGGGCCGCAGCCGCCGTGGTGTGCGGGCCCACGCCCAGGGACAGGGCCGCGCGCAGGTCCTCGCCCGTGTCCACGTCCTGGCGTACCGAAGGCACCTCGTCGAGGTCGAGTTCCACCGCTCCCGACGCGCGATGACGCGCCCGGGAATCGGGGCCGAACGACGGCCGCAATTCATCGCCCGATGTCGCGGCCAGCAGCGTCGTACCGATTCCGGCGGCGTCCGGCAGAAAAGCGCGCGGGAATTCCGCGGCCGCGTCCAGGACTCGGGCCAATTCCACGGGCCGCAGCGCCGGAAGATCCGCGTTGAGCGCCGCCACCGCATCACGCGGGCGCAGCGCCCGTACGGCGGCCGCACCGTGTGCGAGCGCGGCGTTCAGCCCGCCCGCCGGCTCGTCCGGGACGATCCGGGCGCCCAGGGCCGCCAGCTCCCGCCCGGCCACCGGGTCGTCCGTGACGACCGCCACATCACGCACCGCGGCACACGCCAGCGCCGCGGCCACCGTGTCCTGCGCGAAGGCGAGCGCCAGCCCCGGACGCACCGCGTCCGCAGCGGTGCCGGAGAGTCTGCTCTTGGCCCGCGCCAGGGCCTTCAGGGGTACGACCACAGTCCACTGCACGAGCGCTCCGTCCCTTTCCTCGTCGCGCCCATTGTCACCCGCCCCCATGGAGAACATGTGCGAAGCCGCACGCAGCGCGGTCGTCGGAGACAGGCGGGCGTACGGTGTTCTCGACAGACGGGCGGCCTGGGGCGACACTTGTGCGGCCCACAGCCAAGCGCCAGGCCCATCGTGCCGGGTCCCTAGAGGAAGGTGTCCGCGTGCCCCGCCGCAGAATCGGCTTCTGGTACCGCTTCGCAGCGGTCCTCTGCAAACCGCCGCTGGTGGTTCTGCTCAAGCGGGACTGGCGCGGAATGGAGAACATTCCGGCCGAGGGTGGATTTATCACCGTGGTGAACCACAATTCCCATGTGGATCCCTTCGCCTACGCCCACTTTCAGTACAACACAGGGCGCGTTCCCCGATTCCTCGCGAAGAGCGGCCTTTTCAAGAAGGGATTCGTCGGCGCCGCGATGCGCGGCACCGGCCAGATCCCCGTCTACCGCGAGTCCACGGACGCGCTCAGCGCCTTCCGGGCCGCCATCGACGCCGTGGAGCGCGGTGAGTGCGTCGCCTTCTACCCCGAGGGCACCCTCACCCGCGACCCGAACGGCTGGCCCATGACCGGCAAGACCGGAGCCGCCCGCGTCGCCCTGCAGACCAGGTGCCCGGTCATCCCCGTCGCCCAGTGGGGCGCCAACGAGCTGCTGCCGCCCTACGCCAAGAAGCCCGACCTCTTTCCGCGCAAGACCCACCATGTGCTCGCCGGCCCACCCGTGGACCTCACGCGCTTCTACGGCAAGGAGATGTCCCCCGACGTCCTGAAGGAGGCGACGGAGGTCATCATGGCCGCCATCACCCGCCAGCTGGAGGAGATCCGCGGCGAGAAGGCGCCCGAGAAGCCGTACGACCCGCGCGAGGTGCGCATCGAGCAGCGCCGCCGGTCCGCCGCACAGCAGCAGGCACGGGAGAAGGAGGGGCAGGGCCAGTGAGCAAGCCGGTCAAGGCGGCCGTGTTCGGAACGGGATCGTGGGGGACGGCATTCGGCATGGTGCTCGCCGACGCCGGGTGCGAGGTCACCCTCTGGGCGCGCCGCGCCGAACTCGTCGAGGCGGTCAACTCCACCCGTACGAACCCGGACTACCTGCCGGGCGTGGAACTCCCCGGAAACCTGCGCGCCACCACGGACCCCGCCGAGGCCGCGCGCGACGCCGACTTCGCGATACTCGCGATCCCCTCCCAGACCCTGCGCGGGAACCTCGCCGAGTGGGCGCCGCTGCTCGCGCCCCACACGATCCTCGTCTCCCTGATGAAGGGCGTCGAACTCGGCTCCGCCATGCGGATGAGCGAGGTCATCGAGGACGTCGCCAAGGTCGTCCCGGAACGCGTCGCCGTCGTCACCGGGCCCAACCTGGCCCGTGAGATCGCCGCGCGCATGCCCGCCGCCGCCGTGGTTGCCTGCACCGACGAGGCCGTCGCACAGCGGCTGCAGACCGTCTGCCACACGCCGTACTTCCGCCCGTACACCAACACGGACGTCGTCGGCTGCGAACTCGGCGGCGCGGTCAAGAACGTCATCGGCCTGGCGGTCGGCATCGCGGACGGCATGGGCCTCGGCGACAACGCCAAGGGCTCGCTCATCACCCGCGGTCTCGCGGAGACGACCCGGCTCGGGCTCGCCATGGGCGCCGACCCGCTGACGTTCTCGGGACTGGCCGGGCTGGGCGACCTGGTCGCGACCTGCTCCTCGCCGCTGTCGCGCAACCACACCTTCGGCACCAACCTCGGCAAGGGCATGACGCTTCAGGAGACCATCGCGGTCACCCGCCAGACCGCCGAGGGAGTCAAGTCCTGTGAGTCCGTGCTGGATCTGGCCCGCCGGCACGGAGTCGACATGCCGATCACGGAGACGGTCGTCGGCATCGTCCACGAGGGCAAGCCCCCGGTGGTCGCTCTGAAGGAACTGATGTCGCGCAGCGCGAAGCCCGAACGACGCTGAGCGATCCCGCCCCGTTTTTGATCGTTCACCTGCGGGGCGCACGCTGACCCAGGGCACTACCTACGGGTACTCTCATCGCGATATGAGCACCGAGAACCTCCCCCAGAGCCCTGGGCAGCCGCCCCGCAAGCCGCGTGTCGCCGTCGTCTTCGGCGGCCGCAGCTCCGAACACGGGATCTCCGTGGTCACCGCCGGCGCGGTGCTGCGCGCCATCGACCGGACGAAGTACGACGTCCTGCCGATCGGCATCACTCAGGAAGGCCGTTGGGCGCTCACCGCCGATGCGCCGGAGCGCATGGCGATCACCGAACGCCGCACGCCCAGCGTCGAGGACCTCGCGGAAGCGCAGGAGGGCGGCGTCGTCCTGCCCGTCGACCCGGCGAGCCGCGAAGTCGTCTACAGCGAGCCCGGCTCGGTGCCGAAGGCACTGGGCGAGGTCGACGTGGTCTTCCCCGTGCTGCACGGCCCCTACGGCGAGGACGGCACCCTGCAGGGTCTCCTGGAGCTGTCCGGCGTCCCGTATGTGGGTTCGGGCGTGCTCGCCTCGGCTGTCGGCCAGGACAAGGAGTACATGAAGCGGGTGTTCGCCTCGTTCGGGCTCAAGGTCGGCCCGTACGAGGTGATCCGGCCGCGTGAGTGGCAGCGCGACGAGTCCGCTGCCCGCAAGAAGATCGTCGACTTCGCCGGCGAGCACGGCTGGCCGCTGTTCGTGAAGCCCGCACGGGCGGGTTCGTCGATCGGCATCACCAAGGTCGAGGACCTCTCCGGCCTCGACGAGGCGATCGCGGAGGCCCAGCGCCACGACCCGAAGATCCTCATCGAGGCGGCGGTGCGGGGTCGGGAGATCGAGTGCGGCGTCCTGGAGTTCGAGGCCGGCCCGCGCGCCTCCGTGCCGGCCGAGATCCCGCCGCCGGACACGCACGCCTACTACGACTTCGAGGCGAAGTACATCGACTCCACGCCCGGCATCGTGCCCGCTCCGCTGACCGACGAGCAGACCGCCGAGGTGCAGCGGCTCGCGGTGGCGGCGTTCGAGGCCGCGTCCTGCGAAGGGCTGGTCCGCGCGGACTTCTTCCTGACGGAGGAGGGCGAGTTCGTCATCAACGAGATCAACACGATGCCCGGGTTCACGCCCATCTCGATGTACCCGCAGATGTGGCAGGCGAGCGGGATCTCCTACGGCGAGCTGGTCGACCGCCTGATCCAGGCGGCGCTGAACCGCTCCACCGGGCTGCGCTGAGGACCGCACGGCTCGGAGCGGATGCCACGTCCGTTCTCAGGAGGCGATCCCCTCGGGGATCGCCTTCTTGACGGCAGGGGCCACATCGACGAGCGGCCCCGCGCCCCCGGCCGTCCGCGCCTTGGGAATGGTCACCTCGACATACGCCTGCCGCAGCGTCGTCGTGAACCGGAACGACCCGTCGTTCTCCTTCTGCAGCAGCCAGCCCACCCCGTTGACCTCCACACCGTCGGCGTCCGGGTCCGACATCTCCGCGGGCCGCTCCACCCCGCAGCGCAGTATGATCGCCGGGCTTCCCCAGCCCGCCGTCAGCGCGGACCGGGGCTCGGGGTCGTTCCGGCCCTGGCCGCCCACCTTCCGCGGCAGCACCTCGTCCAGGTTCCGGCACAGCTTCGCGACTTTCGCGTCCGGGCTGGGAACCGCGGCCGAGGGATGCGCGTCGCTCGAGGAGCAGCCCACGGCGGCGATCAGCAGGGCGAGGGCGGGCAGACCGAGCAGCCGGTGACGCAGGATGTTCACCGGGCAAGCGTAGACGGGGGCTACAGGTGCACCACCGGGCAGGTCAGGGTGCGGGTGATGCCGTCCACTTGCTGGACCTTCGCGACCACCATGCGGCCGAGTTCGTCGACGGTGTCGGCCTGGGCGCGCACGATGACGTCGTACGGGCCCGTCACGTCCTCGGCCTGGATCACCCCAGGGATCTTGCTGATCGTCTCGGCGACGGTCGACGCCTTGCCGACCTCGGTCTGGATCAGGATGTACGCCTGTACCACGGAACCTCCAGGGCGGCCACGAGGATCATGTGGAGAGAAGGGACGCCACGGTACCGCGTCGCCGCTCGCCGAGGGGAGACCCGCGGGGGCTGTGGCGTGAGCGCCGGGCAACGCCGGCGACACAAGGTGACGGTCGAGACGACCGTACCGAGGACGACGAGGGCTCGCGACCGGGCGCGGAAGGCAAGAGAAGGGGACGTACGACGATGAAGGGCACCGTGGGCGAGCTGGGCGAGTTCGGGCTCATCAGGGAGCTCACCTCCCGGCTCACCACCACCCCGGCGGTCCGGGTCGGCCCCGGCGACGACGCCGCGGTGGTCGCCGCGCCCGACCGCAGGGTGGTGGCGAGCACCGACATCCTGCTGGAGGGCCGGCACTTCCGCCGCGACTGGTCGACGGCGTACGACGTCGGCCGCAAGGCGGCCGCGCAGAACCTCGCGGACATCGCCGCCATGGGCGCCGTGCCGACCGCGCTCCTGCTCGGTCTGGTCGTCCCCGCCGAACTGCCCGCCACCTGGCCCACCGAGCTGATGGACGGCCTGCGCGACGAGTGCCAGGTCGCGGGCGCGGCGGTGGTCGGCGGCGACGTCGTACGCGGTGACACCATCATGATCTCGATCACCGCGCTCGGCGACCTGCGCAACCAGGAACCGGTCACCCGGGCCGGCGCCCAGCCCGGCGACGTGGTCGCCGTCACCGGCTGGCTCGGCTGGTCCGCGGCCGGGTACGCGGTGCTCTCCCGCGGTTTCCGCTCGCCGCGCGCGTTCGTGGAGGCGCACCGGCGCCCGGAGCCGCCGTACCACGCCGGTCCGGCGGCCGCAGGGCTCGGAGCCACCGCGATGTGCGACGTCAGCGACGGGCTCATCGCCGACCTCGGGCACATCGCGGAGGCGAGCAAGGTGCGGATCGACATCCGCTCCGGCGCCATCGACATCCCCTCCCAGATGAACGACATCGGGCAGGCCGTGGGCGTGGACCCCCTGCAGTGGGTGCTCACCGGCGGCGAGGACCACGCGATCGTCGCCACCTTCCCGCCGGACGTGAAGCTGCCGGCCCGCTGGAAGGTGATCGGCGAGGTCCTCAACCCGTCGGCACTGCCCCAGGTGACGGTCGACGGGGCGCCGTGGACCAGCAAGGGCGGCTGGGACCACTTCTCGGACATCGAGTAGCAGCCGGGGTCTCACACCGGGTACTCCGGCAGCTCGATGGCCGTCGCCGCCTTCTCCGTCAGCCGTTTGAAGAAGCCCGCCAGAGGCCGGGAGCTCAGCAGCCGGTACATCCGGTCCCGGCTGCGGATCCGCCGCTCGGTGGCCGGTGCGAAGAACGGGCCCGCGTTGCCGGAGGTCTTCTGGCAGCCCTTGGCGAAGTTCCGGATCCTCGCCTCGTACGCCGCCAGGGCGCTGCGGTGGTCGCCGCCCGCGAGGGCGAGTTCACCGGCCAGGACGTACGCGCCGACGACCGCCACGCCCGTACCCATGCCGCCCATCGTCGCCCCGTACCCGGCGTCCCCCAGCAGCACCACGCGTCCCTCGGTGAGGCGGTCCACATGGATCTGGGCGATCGCGTCGAAGTACAGGTCGTCGGCGTCCTCAAGCGCCTTGAGCACCGCCGGCGCCTCCCAGCCCATGCCCGCGAACCGCTCGGTGAGGATCCGCTTCTGCGCGGCGGTGTCGCGGCGGTCGTAGGTGAGCCGCTCGGAGCGGAAGACCAGCAGGGCGCCCGCACGGTCCGGGTCGCCGTCGTAGTTGCCGATGACGACCGCGCGGCCCGGCTCGCTGTACAGGCGGCCGGTGCGGTCCAGCCCCAGGTGGTTGGGGATCTCGAAGCCGGCCACGTAGTGGTCGAAGAAGCGCAGGTAGCGGGACTCGTCGCCGAAGACGAGGCGGCGGGTGTGCGAGTGCAGGCCGTCGGCGGCGACGACGAGGTCGAAACGGCGGGGCGCGCCGCGCTCGAAGGTGACGTCGACGCCGTCGGGGGTGTCGGTGAGCGTGGCGATGGAGTCGCCGAACACGTACTCCACACGGTCCTTGGTGCGTTCGTACATGATCCGGGAGAGATCGCCGCGGAAGATCTCCACGTCGCCGCTCATCATCTCGGACGGCAGATCGACGCGCGGGCTGGCGTCGGGGCCGACGACCGTCTGCCGGCCCATGTGGGTCTGATGGGCGTGGACGTCGTCCCAGATGCCCATCGCGGTCAGCACCCTGCGGTGCACATGGCCGCGGAAGTCGACCGCGAAGCCGCCGCCGCGCAGGGCGGGCGCCTTCTCGACGACGGTGACACGGGCGCCGTACCGGGCGAGGTTCAGCGCGATCGCGGGTCCGGCGACGCTGGCGCCGGAGACGAGGACGTTCAGGTGGCCGAGGCGGTGTGTGTTCGTCATGGCAAGGAGCGTCGCCGGGGCCGCTGACCGTGCCCCTACCGTTCGCTGACCGCCGCTGACCGTAGACGCCGGCCCTCCTCGAAGGCCTTCTCGTACGCCTCGGGGGACAGCTTCGCCCGGGTGCCCCGGCGGATGCCCACGACCTCGGGGTCGCCCAGCAGCGGTGCGCCCCGCAGGGCCGTGGCCGCGCCGAGGAGCACGGCCGCCCGCTCGGGCGACTCGGCGATCGACGCCAACGCCTCGGCGGTCTCCGCGAGTTCCAGCACACCCGGCTGCTCGGCGGCGAGGTCTGCCGCCTGTGCCAGCCAGTCGCGGGCCTGCTCCGGATGTCCCTCGGCGGCGGCCGTGCGGCCGAGCCCGATGAGGATGCGGACGGTTTCACCGGCACTGAACCAACTGGCCGCGCAGGCCTCCAGGGCCCTCTCGTACCGCACGCGCGCGCGTGCCGTGTCACCGGACCGCCGGGCCAGGTCACCCAGGCCGCGCTGGGCGCCGGCCACCTTGTCGGGGGCGCCGGCGGAGTGCGCGAGGGCGGCCGACTGCTCGAACTGGGCGGCCGCCTCCTCGAAGTCGCCGAGGTGCAGAAGCACGGTCGCCCGGGAACGCAGCAGGTCCGCGGTCTCCTCCGGGGCCTGGAGCTCCCGGGCGTGCGCCATGCCCTCGTCGAGCAGCTCGAGGGCCGGCTGGTACTCGCCGCGCCAGTCGGCGAAGGCTCCCAGGGGATCGAGGCAGTTGGCCATGCCCCAGCGGTCGCCGGTGGCGCGGAAACCGGCCAGAGCGCGGGTGAAGGCGGCCTCCGAGGCGGCGGCACCGCCCGAGAACAGCACCTGGTAGGCGAGGCCCAGGTCCAGCACCGCGCGGCCCCAGGGGTCGTCACCGACCTGGACGGCCCGGGCTTCCGTGTCGGCGGACAGCAGCGGGCCTCCGGCCAGGGCCCACAGGACCATCGCGGAAGGCCGACGCAGCGGCGCGTCGAGAGTGCGCATGACCGTGGACACCCGCGCGATGCGCTCGGGTTCGGCCGGGTCGTCGCCGCGTCCGGTGATCGTGTTCATCACGCACAGGGCGTACTCCTCGGCCAGTTGCCCGGGCGGTTCGTCGCCGACGGCCGCCAGCAGCGCCCGGGCCAGGGGAACCTGCTCGCCGTGCGGTCCCCGCAGCCGGCGGAACCAGGCGAGGTCGGCCATCAGACGCAGGGCGTCCCCGGGAGCGGTGGACACGAGGTGGCGCAGCGCCGCCTCCAGATCGCCGTGCTCGGCGGTGAGCAGGGCCAGCCACGGCAGTTGTTGCCCGCTGCGCAGGTACGGCTCCGCCCGCTCGGCCAGCCGCAGGTAGTACGCGGCGTGCGCGTCCCTGAGCCGCTCCCGCTCTCCCGCCCGGTCGAGGTGCTCGGCGGTGAACGCCCGGATGGTCTCCAGCATCCGGTAGCGCCCCTCGGCCACCTCCAGGAACGACTTCTCGGCGAGCGACGCCATGAGGTCCTCCGGAAACGGCACGCCGCACACCGCCTCCACCGCCTCCAGGGTCGCGCCGCCGGAGAACACGGACAGCCGCCGGGCCAGCTCCTGCTCCTCGTCGTCCAGCAGGTCCCAGCTCCACTCCACGACCGCGCGCAGGGTCCGGTGCCGGGGCGCCTTGGTGCGGTCGCCCCGGGACAGCAGCCGGAACCGGTCGTCCAGGCGGTCGGCCAGCTCGTCCGGGGTCAGGGTGCGCAGCCGGGCCGCGGCCAGCTCGATGGCCAGCGGCAGCCCGTCGAGCGCGGCACAGACGTCCGTCACGCGTGCGTGCCCCTCGAAACCGGGCCGCACCGCCCGGGCCCGGTCGAGGAACAGCCGCTCGGCGTGCTCCGGCGGCAGCGGCGGCACCGGGCACAGGACCTCGCCGGTGATGCCCAGCGCCTCGCGCCCGGTCGCCAGGACGCGCACACCGGGGCAGGCGGCGAGGACGAGTGCGGCGAGGTGTGCGGCGTCCTCGACGAGGTGCTCGCAGTTGTCGAGCACCAGCAGCAGCTCACGGTCCTCCAGTGCGGCCAGCAGCCGTTCGGTGGCGTCCACGGCCGGCCCGCGGAAGCCGTCGCGCACACCGAGCGCGGTCAGGACGGCGTACGGGACGGCGGAGCCGTCGGTGAGCGGGGCCAGCTCGATGAAGTG
This sequence comes from Streptomyces sp. NPDC001796, assembly GCF_042892355.1. Classification (NCBI taxonomy): domain Bacteria; kingdom Bacillati; phylum Actinomycetota; class Actinomycetes; order Kitasatosporales; family Streptomycetaceae; genus Streptomyces; species Streptomyces sp. NPDC001796. Next base: position 158,402 of record NZ_JBIAUC010000015.1, read on the forward strand.
GACGTCGGGGTGCCTGCGGGCCGCCTCCATGGCCAGCCGTGTCTTGCCGGCGCCGCCCGGGCCGGTCAGCGTGACCAGGCGGGTGCCGGGCGCGGTGAGGAGATCGTGGATGCGGGCCAGTTCCGGGGCCCGGCCGACGAAGCCGGTCAGCTGGGTCGGCACGCGCGCCGCCCGGGAGGGACCCGTGCCGCGCAGCAGCTCCTGGTGGAGGGCGGACAGGCCGGGCGAGGGGTCGGCGCCGAGTTCGTCGGCGAGGGTGCGGCGCGCCTGCTCGTAGACCGTGAGCGCCTCGGCGGGCCGTCCGGCCGCGTGCAGCGCCCGCATCAGCAGCTCGTACAGACGTTCGCTCAGTGGGTGCGCGGCGAGCAGTGCGCGCAGTTCGGGTACGAGGTCGGAGCCCGCTCCGAGGGCGAGGTCCGCCTCGGCGCGGTCCTGCACGGCGCCCAGCCGCAGCTCCTCGAGCCGGGTGCGCTCGGCCGGTGCGCCGGGAAGGTCGGCGAGCGCGGGGCCGCGCCACAGGGCGAGCGCCTCCCGGAGCACGGCCGCCGCCGTGCGGTGGTCCCCGCCGGCCAGGGCGGTGGAACCTTCGCGGGCGAGCCGTTCGAAACGGTGCGCGTCGACCGTGTCGGGTGAGACGGCGAGGCGGTAGCCGGTGGGGGCGGCCTCGATCTCCGCGTGGGGGCCCAGCCGCCTGCGCAGCCGGGAGATCTGCGACTGGAGGGCGTTGGCGGCTCCCGCGGGCGGCTGGTCGCCGTACAGGCCGTCGGTGAGGCGCTCGGTGGACACCGTTCGCCCGGCGTCGAGGAGCAGCAGGGTGAGGAGCGCGCGGGGGCGGGGGCCGCCGGCGTCGAGCGGGGTGCCCTCATCGGTGCGGACGTCGAGGGGGCCGAGGATGCCGAAGCGCATGCGGCGGATTCTGGCAGGCCTGCGCCCGCGAGGGCACAGCAAAAAGCCGGCCCACCGAGGTGGACCGGCTCAGTGCAGCGAACCAGCGGTGGCCGCGCGCTTAACTGGACGTCAGCGCGAGACCTTGCCGGCCTTGATGCACGAGGTGCAAGCGTTCACGCGCTTCGGCGTCCCGCCCACCACGGTACGCACACGCTGGATGTTCGGGTTCCAGCGACGGGACGTACGGCGGTGCGAGTGCGAGATGTTGTTGCCGAAGCCCGGCCCCTTGCCGCAGACGTCGCAGTTGGCAGCCACGGGTCACTCCAAAGACTTCAGATGCACTTACGGTTATGGTCCCGGCATGCCGGGATCGAGATCGCAGGATCTGAGTGGCGCTGCCAGGGAAAACACCCGACCTGGATCGGGCAACCGGAGCAGCATACATCGGCTGCGCCCGTAGAACGAAACTACCACGGTCGCGCCGTACCTCGTCGCGGCCCCGTGGCGGCCCGACCACCGGCGCCCCCGGCCCTCTTCCGGCCCGGACCCCTTGTGGGTCTACGCTGCCTCCCACGTCCAGCAGCTGAAGGAGGCGCAGGTGGCGCAGGTGCCGCAGCCCTTGGATGCTCTCGCGGTGCGCACCTGGTGCTCTCTCGCCCTTCAGGCGTTGGGGCGCGCGCGTGAGGAGATCGACGCGATCAACGTCTACCCCGTCGCCGACGGGGACACCGGCACGAACCTGTATCTGACCGTGGAGTCGGCGGCGGCGGCGGTCGAGGCCGTCTTCGCCGGCTACGAGACGGGTGCCGCAGGCAGCGAGGGGCGGCCGGCGCTCGCCGACGCCGTACGGGCCATGGCGCACGGCGCGCTCATCGGGGCCCGCGGCAACTCCGGGACGATCCTCGCGCAGCTGCTGCGCGGCATGGCGCAGGTGCTCGCCGCCGACGGTGAGACGGCCCACGCCGATGCGCAGGGGCTGCGGCTCGCCCTGAGGCAGGCCGCCGACTCCGCTCGCCAGGCCGTGGCGCATCCCGTGGAGGGCACCGTGCTGAGCGTCGCCTCGGCTGCCGCGGACGCGGTCACCGGCACCGAGGGCGACTGCGGCAGCGTCGCACGGGCGGCGTACGAGGGAGCGCGGGCGGCCCTGGCGGCGACGCCCGGGCAGCTGGCGGTCCTGGAGCGGGCCGGAGTCGTCGACGCGGGCGGCCGGGGACTGGTGGCGGTGCTCGCGGCGCTGGTGGAGACGCTCACCGGCGAGACCCCCCGCGTGGCCGTGGAGGAGCCGGCCGCCGCTTCCGGGGGCCGCGCGCGCCTGCCGGACCCCAGGATCACCGTGCCCCGTCAGGGGTCCGGGGACTGCTCCGCCGACGGGGGTGGCCCCGCGTACGAGGTGATCTACCTCCTGGAGGCCGAGGACACGGCCGTGGCGCGGCTGCGGGAGCGGCTCGACGCCCTCGGGGACTCACTCGTCGTGGTCGGCGGGGACGGGCTGTGGAACGTCCATGTGCACGCCGACGACGCGGGCGCCGCCGTGGAGGCGGGCATCGAGGCCGGGCGGCCGCACCGGATCCGGATCACCCACTTCGGCGCCGACGACGCGCACACCGCGGGCGCCGGGCGACCGCCGCGCGAACGGGTGCAGCGGGCGGTGGTGGCCGTGGTGCCGGGCGAGGGCCTGGCCGGGCTCTACCAGGAGGCCGGGGCCACCACCGTGCTCGCCCGCCCGGGGGAGCCGCCGGCGAGCGGGGAGCTGGTGGAGGCGGTACGGCGGGCGCACGCGCGCGAGGTCGTGCTGCTGCCCAACGACGCCGACCTGCGCCACACCGCGGCCGCCGCGGCCGAGCAGGCCCGCACCGAGGGCGTCCGCGTGGCGCTGATCCCGACCCGGTCCGCGGTGCAGGGCATCGCGGCGCTTGCCGTGCACGAGCCGGAGCGGCGCTTCGACGAGGACGTCGTGGCGATGACGTCGGCGGCCGGGGCGACCCGGTACGCCGAGGTGACCGTGGCGGCGGAGCGGTCCTGGACGATGGCCGGCATCTGCCAGGCCGGGGACGTCCTCGGCCTGATCGACGGCGATGTCGCGGTCATCGGCTCCGACGTCACCGTGACGGCCGAGACGGTCCTCGACCGCATGCTCGCGGCGGGCGGCGAGATGGTCACCCTGGTCCTCGCCGACGAGGCCCCGGAAGCCGTCGCGGAGCACTTGGAGGCGCGGGTGCGCGAGTCGTACCTGGCGGTGGACACGGTGGTGTACCGGGGCGGCCGCCAGGGGCCGCTGCTGCTGATCGGCGTGGAGTGATCCGGAGTGCCGCCGGGCGCGCCTCCCCGGGGAGGCGCGCCCGGCGGCGGCCGTCACCCGTCCTGCCGGGCCGCCGCCACGCCCAGCAGACGTTCCGCCTCGGCCTTCCGGGCCTCGGCCGTCTCCGCGTCGTCGCCGGCGTCCTCGTAGGCCGCGAGCACCGCACGCGCGCGTGCCGCCGCCTCGTCCGGGCGCCCGAGGTCGGCCTCCAGCCATCCCGCGGCCAGTTCGGCTGCGGTCCGAGAGCCGAGGGCGCCCGCTCCGAGGTACGCGAAGGCGGCGATCGCCTCCGCGAGGTGCGTCAGCGCCTCCTCGAACGCCGCGTGCATCGCCTCCTCGTCCGCGTCGTCGCCGACCGACCGCGCGACCAGGTCGCCGAACTGGCGGTGGGTGTGGCCGAGTTCAGTGATCAGCCGGGCGCGTGCGTCGTCGTCCGCCGCGTCGTCCGCCGCCGCTGAGCACTCCCGCGCCGCCTCGGCCATCAGCTCCCGCCCCGCGGCCAGGCCTGCCTCCCCGCCCGCCGCGAGCCACGCACGGGCGCGCAGCGCGCGTACCAGCCCCGGGGTGTTGCCCAGCTCGCGCCACAGGTCACCGGCGCGCGCGTACGCACGGTCCGCCTCCGCCGGCAGGTCCGCGCGACCCAGCGCCTCGGCGGCCAGGTGCGCCAGCATGGCGTGGTCGCGCTGGTCCGGCCAGTGCCGGGCGATCTCCGCGGCCCGCAGCCAGCGCTCGGCCGCATCCCGGTGCTCGCCCAGCTGCGTGTGGCAGTCGCCGAGCCACCACTGGGTCTGCACGATCGCCCCGTCGCCGTGCGTCTCGGCGGTCAGGTCGGGCAGCGCCGACTCCAGCACCTCCGCCGCCTCCGCGAACCGTCCCTGCCGCAGCAGGAACCCGCCCAGCTGGTGCCGCGCCCAGGCGCCCAGCGTGGGGCCCTCGCCCGCCTCGTCGGCCCAGTGCGCCGCCTCCAGGGCGTGCCCGGCGGCCTCCGGGAACCGCCCCGACGCCGCCAGCACCTCCGCCACCTGAAGGTGCAGCTGCGCCTGCCCGATCGGCTCCAGGTGCCCCTGGCCGTGCTCCAGCGCCGCACGGGCCGCCCGTTCGGCCGACTCCGCGTCGCCGAGCTGCCGGGCGACCCCGGCCAGCCGCGCCTCGTACTCCACCGCGAACCACGGCAGGCCCGCCGCCACGTACTCCTCGGCCGCCCGCGCCAGCAGCTCCGCCCCGGTCCGAGGGTCCCCGGCATGCAGCGCCAGTTCCCCGAGCATGGCCCTGGCCTCGGCCGCCCTCGACGCAAGGCGCACATCGGCGGTGTGCGGCCCGGCGAACGCCAGCAGCTCCCGGGCGGCCTCCTCGGCGGCCCCGGCGTCGCCCCCTTCCTCGTGCAGCCGGTTCATCAGGACGCGGGCCCGCCCGACCAGCACGGACGCCGTCTGCCCCAGCCCCGTCCCGCCCGCCTCGTACAGCGCGAGCGCCTCCGCGCGCAGCGCGGTGACCGTCTCCAGCGCCTCCTCCGGCCGGCCCGTCAGGGAGCGGACGAAGGCCGCACGCGCGCGTGCCGCCAGCGCCTCACCGGGGTCGCCCGCGGCCAGGTACAACTCGGCCGCCCGCTCGAACAGTTCGACACCTTCCGGGCCCCGGCTCATCGCCTCGTGGTCGACGAGGTCCGCCTGGTCGCGGGGGTCCAGCTCCCCGCCCTGCGCGGCGCGCGCCACCGCCGTCCAGGCGTCCATGGCGGCCGGGTCCAGGGCGTCCGCGAGCCGCCGCGCCTCGGCGAGCAGGTCCGCGAGGTCCCGCTCCTCGGCCCGCGGGGCGGGCGGTGGGGGCGGCGCCACCGGTGCCGGGCGGGTGGCGCGCACGCCGAGCGGCAGCCGGTCCACCAGCGGCCGGCGGTCCATGCGCTCCCGGGTGCGCTCACCGACGTACGGCGTGCCGTTGCGCGCGTCGAAGCGGGCGGCCAGCGCCAGCGCCTCCCCGCGCGCGTGGACGGCGAGTTCCCGGGCGGTCCACTCCCGGCCCGCCGGGCCCGGCACCACCTGGTCGCCGAGCCCGCGCTCGACCAGCCGGTCCATCAGCAGCGCCACCACGGCGAGGAAGTTCAGCTTGCTGCGCGGCTCCCCGGAGTCCGTGAAGTACGCCGGCCGCTCGGCCAGCAGTTCGAGGCCGCGCGCCTCGTTGCCGGTCAGCGCGCAGAACTCCACATGGTCCGCGTAGGAGGACCGCATGCTCTCCATGTCCCGCACCAGCCGCAGCCCGCGCAGGTGGTGCGCCCGTGCCTCGTCCAGGCGGCCCAGACGCAGCAGCGGCAGCAGGGAGGAGGCCAGTGCGGCGTGCGGTTCGTGAGCGCAGACGTGCTCGCCCTCCAGGACCGGCCGCCACAACTGAAGCGCCCGCTCGTCCTCGCCCTTGCGGGACTGCCACCAGCCCTGGTCGTGCAGCTCGCACGCATGGCAGTCGGCCATCGCGTCCCGGTCGGCGGCCAGCCACGCCGCGTACGCCCGCTCTGCCCGCTCCAGGTCCCCGACATGCGCGGCGATGTTGAACTCGGCGCTGCGCACGGCCCGTTCGGAGTACCCGGCCAGCCGGTAGCGGTGCTCCATCTCGCCGAGCCACTTCTCGATGGAGGCGAGCGGGACGTGCGGCTGGCCCAGCATGCCCGCCGACATCCACTTGAAGACCCAGTGCAGCGAATGGGCCTCGTACTCGTCGAAGTCCTCCGGGCGCTCGTCCCACATGCGCAGCAGCCGCGCGAACGGGACGAACATCTTGTCCTTCTCGGAGCTGTAGTTGTAGACCTGCAGCTGGTGTCCGAGCGCCTCGATCACGGCCAGCGGGATGCCCAGCTTCTCCGCCTCCGCCAGCAGCTGCTCCGCGCGCGCGTTGCGCGCCGGGCCCTCCGGCTGCTGGTAGTTGTCCGCCATCGCCTGGCGCAGCGAGTCGAAGTCCATGACCTGGCTCATCGGAAGCCGTCCTTGGGCGAGTCGGTGTGGGTGGCCCATTCCAGAAGGCCGATGAAGGCACGGTTCAGCAGTGCGGAGTCCGCGGGCCTGAGCGGCCGCTGGGCCATCAGCAGAGCCTGCCCGTACAGCGACTCGGTGGCCGTGCCGATCAGCTCCGGGTCCTTCAGGGAACTGATCCTGCGGACCAGCGGGTTGAGGTGGTTGAGCACCAGACGCGCGCGTGCAGCACTGCCCCGCAGCGAGCCCAGGATGCCCGCCCACAGCTCGTCGGCCTGCCCCTCGGCCTCCGCGCGTGCCTGCTCGTGGCGCGCCTGACGGTCGTCCAGATGCAGCGCCGGCACGGACAGCGGATGGAACGCGCGCAGCACGACGTCGCAGCCCAGCGCATCGAGCCTGGCGCGCGCCGCCGCCAGGAAGGCGGACAGCGCCAGCTCCTCGGCCGGGTCGACCGCGTCCAGGTGCGCGGTCACCGTGTCCGCGTCCAGTTCGGCGACCGCCGTACCCGGGCGCACCGACGGCAGCGCCTCGATCAGCTCGCTGTCGTACGTGTAGCCGCCGTTGACCACCCCCACACCCTGCGCGGACGCGATCGGCGCCACCTGGCGGTACTCCTCCACCGTCCGGGTGAAGTGCACGACCGGGTGCCGCTGCGCGAACTCCTCCAGGGACAGCCGCCCGTCGGTCGTCTCGAAGGGCAACCACGGCAGCATCGTGCGCAGCATCTCCTTGTCGTGCCGCGCCAGCGACTTCACGCCCAGGTAGTGCACCGACAGGAAGGCGGCGAGCCGCTCGGGGTCACCGGCGGCGAGAGAGGTCAGCCAGGACCGGATGCGCTCGCCCAGCGCGTCGCGCACGGCCGCGAGGGTCTCGTCCTCGTACAGCGACTCGCGCGACGCCGTGGGCCGCAGGCTGTCCGTGTCGAGCACACAGCGCACGAAGAACGCCCAGTCCGGCAGCAGCTGTTCGGCCCGCTCCGTCAGCAGCATGCCCTTCAGATGCACCCGGTGACCCGCCCGCTGCGCCGGGCTCACCGCGCTCGGCAGCACGTACGCCACACCCCGGATGCCGGCGAGCGGCACATCCAGGTCGATGGAGTCCAGCGGGGTGAACCCGAACAGGTCGTGACAGTGGCGCGCCAGGGCCACCCTGCGGGTGGCGGGGGAGGGGTGGGCGCGGTCCCAGGGCGCGGGCAGGTCCGTGACCGGCTCGTCGCCGACCCGGACGTCGTACGGCAGCAGCGACCCGAAGTCCCGTGCCAGGGACCGCACCCGGTCCGCAGAGAGCCAGTCGCCGGCACCCGGACGCGCCACCAGGTGCACGGTCGTGCCGGGTTCGGGCCGCGCGTCCGGCGGCAGGGTGCGCACGACGTACGAGCCGTCGTCGGCGGCCGTCCACTCCACGGGCGGCGCATCCGGCGTACGGGCGCTGCGGCTGACGACCCGTATGCGCTCGGCCACGACGAAACACGCCAGCAGTCCGATGCCGAACTGCCCGAGGAAGTCGGAGCGTGCCTCCTGGAGCCCGGCGGCCGAGTCGGCCCGCTTGGAGCTGCGCCCGATGGTGGCGAGGAGGTTGTGCACATCGGACTCGGTGAGCCCGATGCCCGAGTCCTCCACGCGCAACGCGCCGCCATCCGCGTACAGCCGGACCGTGGCGGGCGCATCGGGCTGCTCGGCGCGGCGGGCGGTGATCGCGTCCACCGCGTTCTGCAGCAGCTCGCGCAGATAGACCTTGGGGCTGGAGTAGAGGTGATGGGAGAGCAGGTCCACGAGGCCACGCAGGTCGACCTGGAAGGTATGGGCCGACGTGGGTGACTGTGGGGCCGGTGAGGGCTGTGAGGTCTGGGAATCCATCGTCACGGCGCCGCGGGTGGGGGACGTTCGACGGCGCGGGGTCGGGCGGTCCCGGTGGGGCGGTGACCGCGGAGCGAGCCGGGGGTGGGCCATCGTAGGCTGGAAACCACCCCGCTGACCAGCGGTTTTGCAAGACGTATACGGCATTGTCAGTGCCGTGGTGTGCAATGGATCTCGTGCCCGCACTGCAAGAACCACTGAAACAACCACTGAAGTCAGTGCTCGGCCCCGCCACCGCGAAGGTGATGGCCGAGCACCTCGGCCTGCACACCGTCGGCGACCTGCTCCACCACTACCCGCGCAGATACGAGGAGCGCGGACAGCTCACCCACCTCGCCGACCTCCCCATGGACGAGCACGTCACGGTGGTCGCCCAGGTCGCCGACGCCCGCCTGCACACGTTCGCCTCGGCCAAGGCCCCCCGCGGCAAGGGCCAGCGCCTGGAGGTGACCATCACCGACGGCAGCGGCCGCCTCCAACTCGTCTTCTTCGGCAACGGCGTGCACAAGCCCCACAAGGAACTCCTGCCGGGCACCCGCGCGCTGTTCGCGGGCAAGGTCTCGGTCTTCAACCGCAGGCTCCAACTCGCCCACCCGGCCTACGAACTGCTGCGCGGCGACGACGTGGCCGAAGCGGTGGACAGCTGGGCGGGCGCCCTGATCCCGCTCTACCCGGCCACGGCCAAGCTGGAGTCCTGGAAGATCGCCAAGGCGGTGCAGACGGTGCTGCCCAGCGCCCAGGAGGCCATCGACCCGCTGCCGGACTCGCTCCGCGCGGGCCGCGGCCTGCTCCCCCTCCCCGAGGCCCTGCTGAAGATCCACCGCCCGCACACGAAGGCGGACATCGCCGACGCCCGCTCCCGCCTGAAGTGGGACGAGGCGTTCGTCCTCCAGGTGGCCCTGGCCCGCCGCCGCCACGCCGACACCCAACTTCCGGCGGTGGCCCGCAGACCGAAGCCGGACGGCCTCCTGGCGGCCTTCGACGAGCGCCTGCCCTTCACACTCACGGAAGGCCAGCAGAAGGTCTCGAAGGAGATCTTCGCCGACCTGGCGACGGAACACCCGATGCACCGGCTGCTGCAGGGCGAGGTCGGCAGCGGCAAGACCCTGGTCGCCCTGCGCGCCATGCTCGCCGTCGTCGACGCGGGTGGGCAGGCCGCCATGCTCGCGCCCACGGAGGTGCTCGCCCAGCAGCACCACCGCTCGATCGTCGAGATGATGGGCGAGCTGGCCGAGTCGGGGATGCTCGGCGGGGCCGAGCAGGCCACCAAGGTGGTGCTGCTCACCGGGTCCATGGGGGCGGCCGCGAGACGGCAGGCGCTGCTCGATCTCGCCACCGGGGAAGCCGGGATCGTGATCGGCACCCATGCCCTGATCGAGGACAAGGTGCAGTTCCACGACCTCGGGCTGGTGGTGGTGGACGAGCAGCACCGGTTCGGCGTGGAGCAGCGCGACGCACTGCGCGGCAAGGGCAAGCAGCCACCGCACCTGCTGGTGATGACCGCCACGCCGATTCCCCGCACCGTCGCCATGACCGTCTTCGGCGACCTGGAGACCTCCGTCCTCGACCAGCTTCCGGCCGGGCGGTCGCCGATCGCCAGCCATGTGGTGCCCGCCGCGGACAAGCCGCACTTCCTCGCGCGCGCCTGGGAGCGGGTGCGGGAGGAGGTCGCGGGCGGCCATCAGGCGTACGTGGTCTGTCCGCGGATCGGCGACGAGGAAGAAGACCCGAAAAAGGCGCGGAAGTCGCCCGAGGACGAGACGGAGAAGCGCCCGCCGCTCGCGGTGCTGGACGTGGCCGGCCAGCTCGCCGAGGGCCCGCTGAACGGCCTGCGGGTGGAGGTGCTGCACGGCAGGATGCAGCCCGACGACAAGGACGCGGTGATGCGCCGGTTCGCCGCCGGCGAGACCGATGTCCTGGTCGCGACGACGGTCATCGAGGTCGGCGTCAACGTCCCCAACGCCACCGTGATGGTGATCATGGACGCCGACCGCTTCGGGGTCTCGCAGCTCCACCAGCTGCGCGGCCGGGTCGGGCGGGGCTCGGCGCCCGGGCTCTGCCTCCTGGTCTCCGAGATGCCGGAGGCGAGCGCGGCCCGCCAGCGGCTGACCGCGGTCGCGTCCACGCTCGACGGCTTCGAACTCTCCCGGCTCGACCTCGAGCAGCGGCGCGAGGGCGACGTCCTCGGCCAGGCCCAGTCCGGCGCCCGTACCTCCCTGCGCATGCTCGCCGTCATCGACGACGAGGAGATCATCACCCAGGCCCGCGAGGAGGCCGCGGCGGTGGTGGCGGCCGACCCGGACCTTGAACAGCTGCCCGGGCTGCGCACGGCTCTGGAGGCCCTGCTGGACGACGAGAGGGAGCAGTACCTGGAGAAGGGGTGACTCCGTCGCTCCCAGGGCGGGCGTGCTCGGGGCCGGACGTGGCTGAGAGACTGAAGACGTCACCACGCAGACCGACAAGACCGACAAGGACCGAAGAGATGACCCGCGTGATCGCCGGTCGCGCCGGTGGGCGCCGGCTCGCCGTTCCGCCCGGGCACGGGACCCGCCCCACCTCCGACCGGGCGCGCGAGGGCCTCTTCTCGACCTGGCAGGCCCTCCTCGGCGGCCCGCTGGACGGCGAACGGGTGCTCGACCTTTACGCCGGCTCCGGTGCCGTCGGCCTGGAGGCCCTGTCCCGCGGGGCCGGCCACACCCTCCTCGTGGAGGCCGACGCCCGCGCCGCCCGCACCGTCCGTGAGAACGTCAGGGCGCTCGGCCTGCCCGGCGCGGAGGTCAGGGCGGGCAAAGCGGAACAGATCATCCGGACATCGGCGCCGGTGGAGCCGTACGACATCGTCTTCCTCGACCCCCCGTACGCCGTGTCCGACGACGATCTTCGCGAGATTCTGCTCACACTCCGCTCAGGGGGCTGGCTCGCGGCCGACGCCCTCGTCACCGTGGAGCGCAGCACCAGAGGCGGGGAATTCCGGTGGCCGGACGGCTTCGACGCCATCCGGGCCCGTCGCTACGGCGAGGGCACGTTTTGGTACGGTCGCGCCGCCTCTACGTGCGAAGACGCACGATGACCGGACCGGAGAGCGAGGGATCACAAGTGCGCCGCGCCGTCTGTCCCGGGTCGTTCGACCCGATCACCAACGGACACCTCGACATCATCGCCCGCGCTTCCAAGCTGTACGACGAGGTGTACGTGGCGGTGATGATCAACCAGGCCAAGAAGGGCCTGTTCGAGATCGACGAGCGGATCGACCTGATCCGCCAGGTCACCGCCGAGTTCGGGAACGTCACGGTGGAGTCCTTCCACGGCCTCCTCGTCGACTTCTGCAAGCAGCGCGACATCCCCGCCATCGTCAAGGGCCTGCGCGCCGTCAGCGACTTCGACTACGAGCTGCAGATGGCCCAGATGAACAACGGCCTCTCCGGCGTCGAGACCCTTTTCGTCCCGACCAACCCGACCTACAGCTTCCTGTCCTCCTCGCTCGTCAAGGAAGTCGCGGCCTGGGGCGGGGACGTCTCCCACCTGGTGCCCCCGATCGTCCTCGAAGCCCTCGACCAGCGCCTGAAGAAGGACTGAGCGATCCCGGCGGGACCCCCCGAGAACCTGACAGCCCGTCACTCGGTGTCGGGTGGTGCGGCAGTGGCCGTACAGTCGATCCGTCCGTCTCCAACACATCCGTAGAGAGTGGCGAGCACACGGTGGACGTGCAGAAGAAGCTCGACGAGATCGTCGCGGTGGTCTCCAGCGCCCGGTCCATGCCCATGTCGGCGTCGTGCGTGGTCAACCGCGCCCAGCTGCTCTCGATGCTCGAGGAGCTGCGCCAGGCGCTGCCCGACTCGCTGGCCGAGGCCCAGGAGCTGATCGGCGACCGGGAACAGATGGTGGAGCGGGCTCGCCAGGAGGCCGAGCGGATCATCGAGAGCGCGCACGCCCAGCGAGGCTCCCTGATCTCCGACACCGAGGTCGCCCGCCGCTCCCAGGCCGAGGCCGACCGGATCCTCGCCGAGGCCCGCCAGGAGGCCGAGGAGATCCGCGCCGAGGCCGACGACTACGTCGACTCCAAGCTCGCCAACTTCGAGGTCGTCCTCACCAAGACGCTCGGCTCGGTCGGCCGCGGCCGCGAGAAGCTCCTCGGCACCGGTCCCGGCCTCGACGAGAACGGCTACGAGGACGAGGACGCCCCCGAGCGCAGCCACGACCCGGAGACCCTGCGCCGCGACGCCGACGCGTACGTGGACGCCAAGCTCGGCGCCTTCGAGGCCGTCCTCGCCAAGACCCTGGAGGCCGTCGGCAAGGGCCGCCAGAAGCTGCACGGCCGGATCGCCACCGACGACCTCGGCGCCCTCGCCGGCGACACCACCACCGTCCAGCACACCAGCGACGCCGACTACCTCGCCGACCTCGCGGCCCTCGCCGACACCCCGGACCCGGCGCCCGTGATCCCGGCCCAGCAGACGGAGCCGGCCTATGCGCAAGCACAGGACCCGTACGGCTACCAGCAGCCCGACCAGTACGGTTACCAGCAGACGTACGCCCAGCAGGACGCCTACGGCTACCAGCAGGCCGACCCGTACGCCGCATACCCCCAGGCCGGGGGCTACGACCAGCACCAGCAGGCCGCGTACGACCAGGGGCAGAGCCAGCAGGGATACGAGGGGACCGGCGCCCTCGACGAGACCAGCCTCTTCGACACCAGCATGATCAGCGCCGAGCAGTTGCGGGCCTACGAACAGGGACGCGGCGGTCACTGAGCGCCCCGGCGCACGCGTCCCGGGGCCCTTCGGGCGCACCGGATTGGGCCGAGAGCGGAAGGTCCAGTATCCTGGCTCTTCGGTCGCGCGTACGCACACGCTGTTTCGTAGACGTCCGCGATCACCGCTGCCCGGGAACACCGGAGGGCAGCGTCCCCTCGAGCTTCGAAGACCGAAAGCAGGAATGGCCCTGAACGCCCGCCTCGACCACCGCAACCCCCTCGTGTTCGACACGCACGAGCTGGGTCGGCGGCCTGGTGCGCTGCAGCGCCTGACCCGCACGGTCGACGCCCCCAAGGATTTCGGTATCCGCGGGGTCATCGGAGTGCCGGAAGGCGCCCCGGTGGAGCTCGAACTCCGCATGGAGTCGGTCATGGAAGGGGTGCTCGTCACGGGCACCGCCCGTGCCAGGGCCGAGGGGGAGTGCGTAAGGTGTCTGGAGCCGGTCGAGCTGGAGCTCGAAGCGGACTTCCAGGAGCTGTTCTCGTACCCTGACGCCGACGACCGGGGCCGTGTGATCGCGGAACCGGGCGACGACGCCGAGGACGACGAGGACAGGTTCTTCCTCGAGGACGGACTCTTCGACCTCGAACCTCTGCTGCGCGATGCGGTGGTGCTCGCACTGCCGATGCAGCCGGTGTGCCAGGAAGACTGTCCGGGCCTGTGCCCCGAATGCGGGGCGCGGCTCGCGGACGACCCGGACCACCACCACGACGCCGTCGACATCCGTTGGGCGGCACTGCAGGGAGTCGCCGACTCACTCCGGAGTGGCGACAAGGACGAGACGAGCGGCGCCGAAGCGGGCGTCGACGAGAAGCAGGAGAAGTAGCCGTGGCTGTTCCGAAGCGGAAGATGTCGCGCAGCAACACGCGCCACCGCCGGTCGCAGTGGAAGGCTGCGGTCCCCACCCTGGTCGCGTGCGAGCGCTGCCACGAGCCCAAGCAGCAGCACATCGCGTGCCCCTCGTGCGGCACCTACAACAAGCGCCAGGTCCTCGAGGTCTGAGCGGCTGGTGAGAGGTCTGATGTCTGACGCCAAGGCGGACCCAAACGCCAGGAAGAAGGCGGACAACACAGCCTCGTCCCACACGCTTCTGGAAGGGCGGCTCGGCTACAAGGTCGAGTCCGCCCTTCTGGTGCGTGCGCTGACCCACCGCTCCTACGCGTACGAGAACGGCGGTCTGCCGACGAACGAGCGCCTGGAGTTCCTCGGGGACTCCGTGCTCGGCCTCGTCGTCACCGACACGCTGTACCGCACCCACCCCGACCTGCCCGAGGGCCAGCTGGCCAAGCTGCGGGCCGCGGTGGTCAACTCGCGTGCGCTGGCGGAGGTCGGCCGCGGCCTCGACCTGGGCTCCTTCATCCGGCTCGGCCGTGGTGAAGAGGGCACGGGCGGCCGGGACAAGGCGTCCATCCTCGCCGACACCCTCGAAGCGGTGATCGGTGCTGTCTATCTCGACCAGGGGCTGGAATCGGCGGCGGAGCTGGTGCACCGCCTGTTCGACCCGCTGATCGAGAAGTCCTCGAATCTCGGCGCCGGCCTGGACTGGAAGACCAGCCTCCAGGAGCTGACCGCGACCGAGGGGCTCGGCGTGCCCGAGTACCTGGTCACGGAGACCGGCCCGGACCACGAGAAGACCTTTACTGCTGCCGCCCGCGTCGGAGGCGTCTCGTACGGCACCGGCACCGGCCGCAGCAAGAAGGAGGCGGAGCAGCAGGCCGCGGAGTCGGCCTGGCGCTCCATCCGCGCCGCCGCGGACGAGCGCGCCAAGGCGGCGGCCGAGGCGGGGGCCCCCGACGGGACCACCGAGACCGCCGCCACGGCCCCGGCCAGCGACACGGCCACGGCCTGATTCCTTCCTCACGGCTCCTGCCCCGGCACCTGTGCCGGGGCAGGAGCCGTTTTCATGACCCGACCCGACCCGACCCGACCCGAGCCGAGCCGGAGGCGACCTGAGGCGCCCGAAGACGCTTCGACGACGTCCACTCCGTGCGCGCCCGGACACTCCGTCGCGCCCGAGGCCAGCGGCGATGCCACGCCGGGCGAGCGGTGCGGCCGGCCTCCGCTCCCGTGCGCGCCGCGCCGGTCCTTCCGTGCCGGTGCGCACCGACCGTCGGCACCCTTCGTCCGCCGTCCCGGACGGGGCGTCACCCCTGCGGGCCAAGAGGTACGCTGCGGACGTCGCCCCCTGTTCACCCCTCCGGAGGAGTCCGTGCCCGAGTTGCCCGAGGTCGAAGTCGTGCGGCGCGGGCTGGAGCGCTGGGTGGCCCAGCGGACGGTCGCCGAGGTGGAGGTGCTGCACCCGCGTTCCGTGCGCCGTCACCTGGCCGGCGGGGACGACTTCGCGCACCGGCTGAAGGGGCAGCGCATAGGCACCCCCAGCCGCCGCGGGAAATACCTCTGGATCCCCGTCGAGACCACCGGCACGGCGATCCTCGCCCACCTCGGCATGAGCGGTCAGCTCCTCGTCCAGCCGCACCATGCGCCGGACGAGAAGCACCTGAGGATCCGGGTCCGCTTCGACGACGCCCTCGCCACCGAGCTGCGCTTCGTCGACCAGCGCACCTTCGGCGGCCTCTCCCTGCACGAGACCGCCCCCGACGGGCTGCCCGACGTCATCGCGCACATCGCCCGCGACCCGCTCGACCCGCTCTTCGACGACGAGGCCTTCCACCAGGCACTGCGCCGCAAGCGCACCACCATCAAACGGGCCCTGCTCGACCAGTCGCTGATCAGTGGCGTCGGCAACATCTACGCGGACGAGGCGCTGTGGCGCTCCCGCATCCACTACGAGCGCCCCACCGCCCACTTCACGCGCCCTCGTACCGCTGAACTCCTCGGTCACATCAGGGACGTGATGAACGCGGCGCTCGCCGTCGGCGGCACCAGCTTCGACAGCCTCTACGTCAACGTCAACGGGGAGTCGGGCTACTTCGACCGGTCGCTGGACGCGTACGGCCGCGAGGGCGAGCCCTGCCGGCGCTGCACCACGCCCATGCGCCGCCGCCCCTGGATGAACCGCTCCAGCTACTTCTGCCCGAGCTGTCAGAGGGCGCCGCGCGTCTCGTCGTAACGCTCGCGGGCCGCAAGCACGTCGTCCATACGGCCCTCCACACAGTGGATGAGGGCCAGCAGGCGCTCGGCGACCTCGCGGCCGACGGGGGTCAGTTCGTAGTCCACCCGCGGCGGGTTGGTCGGCTGGGCCTCGCGGTGCACCAGGCCGTCGCGCTCCAGCGCGTGCAGGGTCTGGGACAGCATCTTCTCGCTCACGCCGTCGACCCGGCGGCGCAGCTCGTTGAAGCGCATCGAGCCCTCGTACAGCGCGCCGAGCGTGAGTCCGCCCCAGCGGCCGGTGACGTGCTCCAGCGTGCCGCGCGAGGGGCATGCCTTGGCGAACACGTTGTAGGCGAGGTCCTGTTCCTCCGCGCGCTCCTGGGTCCCGTTCATGCCCCAAGCGTACGTGAGCGCAGCGCTAACCGCCAGGTTGCACTAACCGGAAGTTAGTGCTTTCCTTTGGTCACCACCGGTGAGCTGCATGCATTTGCTGTGGCTGCCGTTTCATGACCTTTGAGGAGAGCGCACCGTGACCACCCCTGTTGTCTCCATCGCCTACCACTCCGGCTACGGCCACACCGCCGTCCTCGCCGAGGCCGTACGGGACGGCGCCGCCGACGCCGGCGCCCAGGTCCACCTGATCAAGGTCGACGAGATCACCGAGGAGCAGTGGGCGACCCTCGACGCCTCCGACGCGATCGTCTTCGGTTCGCCGACCTACATGGGCACCGCGTCCGGCGCCTTCCACGTCTTCGCCGAGGCGTCCTCGAAGCGGTGGTTCGGGCAGGACTGGAAGGACAAGCTGGCCGCCGGCTTCACCAACTCCGGGTCCAAGAGCGGCGACAAGCTGCACACCCTGCAGTTCTTCCAGATCCTGGCCGCGCAGCACGGCATGAACTGGGTCAACCTCGGTCTGCACCCCGGCTGGAACGTCAGCACCGGCTCCGAGCACGACCTCAACCGCCTCGGCGTCTTCGCCGGTGCCGCCGCCCAGACCAACAACGACCAGGGCCCGGAGGCCGTCCACAAGGCCGACATCGCCACCGCCCGGCACCTCGGCCACCGCGTCGCGGAGGCGGCACGCGTCTTCACGCTCGGCCGCGCGGCCGCCTGAGCCGCCCGGACACGACCGCGGCCCCCGCCCCGGACACCCCGGGCGGGGGCACGCGCGTACGGCTGCGGCAGGAGTGGGTCAGTAGCCGAAGAAGTGAAGGGACGGGTCTCTGACCTGCGGCCGTGTAATCGATCAACGCTGCGACCTGCGACTTAGCTGTCGTCGGTTGTCAGCGTTGGTCGTCGTTGAGCGCCCTTCGACGGCCCCGTCACGGCCCCGGGCCTAGACCTCACGGCGAGTTGGCTGCGCCTTCGCCAGGTTCAGGTGGGCTCTCGGCTGGAACGTCTAGCTGTGTTCTATCGAGCAGTCTCAAGTAGAGCTCAACGCGATCCGATCCCTCCGGAAGCTGTCCTATCTCCTCCGCTATGCGGCGGTGCAGCTCATGCCGCTGGGTTTCTGTACGGAGAATTCGATCTTCGGCCCAGCGGTCCCTGATCCGGCTGTGGAGATCTACCCGCCAGGTTCGCCACTCCTTGAGCACCAAGGGCAGGAGCGCCACAGCCGCAAGTGTGATGATGACCCATGATGGAGCTCCACTCGCTGCTGCACCGGCTGAGCTTGTCGCGCCAATCAGCGAAGATGTGAGGGAAGAACGCATGATCGCTTCCTTTCGCACCTCGCGCGGTGGGCGTGGCGCTGCCTGGCCGGAAGATTCCGGGCATGAAAAAGGCCCGAGCTAGCTGCTCGGGCCTGAGGGAGTAGTTGCGCGGCTGACTCTGTGTCGTTCCTAAATCTGCTAGGGCAGCAAAAAGGCCGTTCCGGCGCTTCGGAACGGCCTAATGGGACACATCGCGTACAACGCGGCTAGTGTAGCGGACGACCTTGCCACAACTCGGGTGATTGTCAGGTTTCCGGGATGGGTTGGCGCCCCCGCGGTGTCTTCGGGATCGGAGGTGTCTGCCCGGGACTGATCAATTCGCGAGTCCATTCGTCCCGGTGCGCCTTGGGGAGTTCTGTTAGGTCGTATCGGATCTGACCTCGCCCAGATCCGTAGGTGGTGATGCGACCCTCGTGTGCCCAACGTCGGAGTGTGCTCGTTGGGCGGCCAGTCCAGTAGGCGGCGGCCTCCGGATCGATTAGGACCATGCACCCGCTCCCAAAGTTGAGACTCAATGACCATCTCGGCATGCAGGTGACACCAGGATGACAGACTCTACGCTCGCGCAGGTCAGAGGCGCAAGGGTTACTGCGGATAGTTCTGATTGGAGGTCAGCTCGCCAACGGCCTGGTGCGGCACGCCACGTGACGTCTGGTTAGGCCCTAGCCCCTCCATCAGGCTCCGAGCACTGTCCGCGAAGGCTCGTTGAGCTTGCTGACGCGGGTCTGACAGGCTTCTAATGGCTGAGAGCGGCCCGCCTGGATGCTCCTCGGCTGCTTTCATCTCGCGACGAAGGGCGCGCGGTACCTCGTCCGCTAATGCGGCGATGTGCGCGGGACCGAGGATGTTGACCAAAGCGAGCATCGGCCAGAGCTCCGCCAGGTGCGCCCTAGCTTCCGCTCTCGCCTGCTCAAAGACAGCAGGATCGCTGGCGTCCGATCGACACATCGCCAGGTTGGCGTTCGCTGTGCGTACCGCCTGGGTGATGAACTCGGAGTAAGCGACCTTGCGCTCGTCCCTGCGGCTCTCTCTTAGCCGCTCAGCACGCTCCTCGGCGGCCACAGCAGCCTGGCGCTCCCACTGCCGATTCTGGACCCGCAAGCTCATCCATCCTGTGAGGGCCGAGCCACCGAGAGTGGCTAAGCCTTGATCCACCGAGGTGGTTCGAGAGTGATCTCTCGATCGAGTTCTGAGTCCGCTTTGGACTGGTGGCTGGGTGGGGGCGGGTGGTATCTGC
>NZ_JBIAUC010000016.1:0-167548 GCF_042892355.1 Streptomyces sp. NPDC001796
CGCGGGCCCCGCGGCGCCGGTGAATTCTTTTGGGGGGGGGGGGGGGCCGGGGTGGGGGGGGGGGGGGGGGCCCGCCCGCGGGGGGGGGGGCCCCCCCCCCCCCCCGGGGGGGGCCCCCCCCGCCCGTCCGCGCCCCGGTCCGCGTCCGTGATCCTCATAATGATCGTCCTGTTGTCAGTGGCTCCCGGTACGCTCGAAAGCACGATGACAGAGGACCTCTCCCCGGCCGAGCGGTACGCGGCAGCACGTAGGCGCGCTGCCGAGCAGGCCACCGCGCTCGCCTCCTTCCGCGAGATGTACGACTTCGGCCTCGACCCCTTCCAGATCGAGGCCTGTGAGTCACTCGAGGCCGGCAAGGGCGTGCTGGTGGCAGCGCCCACCGGCTCCGGCAAGACGATCGTCGGCGAGTTCGCCGTCCACCTCGCCCTCAAACAGGGCAAGAAGTGCTTCTACACGACACCCATCAAGGCGCTGTCGAACCAGAAGTACAACGACCTGTGCCGCCGCTACGGCACACAGAAGGTGGGTCTGCTCACCGGCGACAACAGCGTCAACTCCGACGCGCCGATCGTCGTGATGACCACCGAGGTCCTGCGGAACATGCTGTACGCGGGCTCGCAGACCCTCCTCGGCCTCGGCTATGTCGTCATGGACGAGGTGCACTACCTCTCCGACCGCTTCCGCGGCGCCGTCTGGGAGGAAGTGATCATCCACCTCCCCGAGTCGGTGACGCTGGTGTCGCTGTCGGCGACCGTGTCCAACGCGGAGGAGTTCGGCGACTGGCTGGACACCGTCCGCGGCGACACCGAGGTGATCGTCTCCGAGCACCGGCCCGTGCCGCTGTTCCAGCACGTGCTGGCCGGCCGCCGGATGTACGACCTGTTCGAGGAGGGCGAGGGCCACAGGAAGGCCGTCAACCCCGACCTCATGCGCCTCGCCCGCATGGAGGCCAGCCGCCCCATGTTCCAGGACCGCAGGCGGGGCCGCGCCATGCGTGAGGCCGACCGCGAGCGGGAGCGCAGACAGCGCGCCCGGGTGTGGACACCGAGCCGGCCCGAGGTCATCGAGCGGCTCGACGCGGAGGGCCTGCTGCCCGCGATCACGTTCATCTTCAGCCGCGCCGCCTGCGAGGCCGCAGTCCAGCAGTGCCTCTACGCCGGCCTCAGGCTCAACGACGAGGAGTCGCGGGAAAAGGTGCGCGCCCTCGTCGAGGAGCGCACGGCCTCCATCCCTTCCGAGGACCTGCACGTCCTCGGCTACTACGAGTGGCTGGAAGGCCTCGAGCGCGGCATAGCCGCCCACCACGCGGGCATGCTGCCGACGTTCAAGGAGGTCGTCGAGGAACTGTTCGTCCGCGGCCTGGTGAAGGCCGTGTTCGCGACCGAGACCCTCGCGCTCGGCATCAACATGCCGGCCCGCTCCGTGGTGCTGGAAAAGCTCGTCAAGTGGAACGGCGAACAGCACGCCGACATCACCCCCGGCGAGTACACCCAGCTCACCGGCCGCGCCGGCCGCCGCGGCATCGACGTCGAGGGCCACGCGGTGGTCCTGTGGCAGCGCGGCATGAGCCCCGAGCACCTCGCGGGCCTCGCCGGGACGCGCACCTACCCGCTGCGCTCCAGCTTCAAGCCGTCGTACAACATGGCCGTCAACCTGGTCGAGCAGTTCGGCCGGCACCGCTCCCGCGAACTCCTCGAGACGTCCTTCGCACAGTTCCAGGCCGACAAGTCGGTCGTCGGCATCTCCCGCCAGGTGCAGCGCAACGAAGAGGGCCTGGAGGGCTACAAGGAGGCCATGACCTGCCACCTGGGCGACTTCGAGGAGTACGCCCGGCTGCGCCGCCAGCTCAAGGACCGCGAGACCGAACTGGCCCGGCAGGGCGCCGCCCAGCGCCGCGCCGAGGCCGCCGTCGCCCTGGAGAAGCTCAAGCCCGGCGACATCATCCACGTCCCCACCGGCAAGTACGCGGGCCTGGCCCTGGTCCTCGACCCCGGCCTGCCCGCCGGCCGTTCCAACGGCCACCGGGGCCTGGAGTACCAGGACGGCCCGCGCCCGCTGGTCCTCACCGCCGAACGGCAGGTCAAGCGGCTGGCCACGATGGACTTCCCGGTGCCCGTCGAACCGCTGGAGCGGATGCGGATCCCGAAGTCCTTCAACCCCCGCTCCCCGCAGTCCCGCCGGGACCTCGCCTCCGCGCTGCGCACCAAGGCCGGGCACATCCCGCCGGAGCGGCACCGCAAGCGGCGCTCCGAGGCGGCCGACGACCGTGAGATCGCACGGCTGCGCGCCGCGCTCCGCGCCCACCCCTGCCACGGGTGCAACGACCGCGAGGACCACGCCCGCTGGGCCGAGCGCTACCACCGGCTGATGCGTGACACCAAGCAGCTGGAGCACCGTATCGAGGGCCGGACGAACACGATCGCGCGCACGTTTGACCGCATCGTGGCGTTGCTCACCGAACTGGACTACCTGCGCGGCAACGAGGTGACCGAGCACGGCAAGCGGCTCGCCCGGCTCTACGGCGAACTCGACCTGCTCGCCAGTGAGTGCCTGCGCGAGCGCGTCTGGGAGGGGCTCGCCCCCGCCGAACTCGCTG
Organism: Streptomyces sp. NPDC001796; assembly: GCF_042892355.1. Taxonomy (NCBI): domain Bacteria; kingdom Bacillati; phylum Actinomycetota; class Actinomycetes; order Kitasatosporales; family Streptomycetaceae; genus Streptomyces; species Streptomyces sp. NPDC001796. Next base: position 2,597 of record NZ_JBIAUC010000016.1, read on the forward strand.
CCTGCGTCTCCGCGTTGGTGTACGAGGCCCGGGTCGGCGACGACGCGATGGCGCCGAAGCTGCCCTCGGGCAAGGCCAAGGCCGCGCTCGGTGAGATGGTGCGGATCTGGGGGCGTCTGGACGCGCTGGAGGAGGAGTTCCGCATCAGCCAGACCGAGGGCGTCGGCCAGCGCGAACCCGACCTCGGGTTCGCCTGGGCCGCGTACATGTGGGCCAGTGGGAAGGGACTGGACGAGGTCCTGAACGAGGCGGAGATGCCGGCCGGTGACTTCGTGCGGTGGTGCAAGCAGGTGATCGATGTGCTGGGGCAGATCGCGGCGGCTTCTCCTGCGGAGGGCTCGACCGTGGCCAAGGCCGCGCGCAAGGCGGTTGACCAGTTGCTGCGGGGTGTTGTCGCCTATTCGTCGGTGGGGTGAGAGTCCTCGGGCGGGTGCGGGTCCTCTGAGGTTGTTCGCGCCCACGCGGCGGAGCCGCACAATGTCACGGCCCCGCGCCCCATCAGGCGTGTCGACCCCGCGCCCCTTCAGGCCTGTCGACCCTGCCTCCGAGTCACATATGTCCGCCAGCTGCCGTACTCCGTGATGTCCTCGGTGTTGGTCAAGGCGCCGGGTTCGCACAGGAAGCCCGGGACTCGGTCGCCGTCCGCCAGTTCCACGCTGCCCAGCGTCATCGGGCGGGGCAGAGCGGTGAGCAGGCGGCCCAGGCCCTCCGCGGGCAGGCGCCAGACCTCCGTCTCGATCGCCGCTCCGCCCGCGCCGACGTGCACCAGGCCCGGCTTCGGCGGGTCCGTGCGCAGGGCGTGCAGGCGGTAGAGCGGGGCCGTGGTCGTCGTACGGTCCAGCCTGGCGCCCAGTGTCAGGAGCTGGGGGTTCATGGGCTGGCCCGACAGGTGTGCGCCCACCACGGCCACACATGTCTCCGGTTCCAGCACTCGGGCGATCCGGGCCAGCCGTTCGTCCGTGAACGCCGGGCCGATCAGCATCACGCCGAACGGCAGTCCTTTCACCTCGCCCGCTGGGACGGCCACTGCCGCCAGGTCGAACAGGTTCGTCGAGTTGGTGAAGCGGCCCAGACGGGCGTTGGCGCCCAGTGGGTCCGCGGCGACCTCGGCGAGGGTCGGGTGCCCCGGGGCGGTGGGCAGCAACAGGGCGTCCGCATCGGCCAGTTCCACCAGGGCGCGGGCCCGCAGGGCGGCCAGGTGGGCCTGGTCGGCGAAGAGCTGGTGGGCCGGGACGTCGCGGGCGCGGGTGATGATGCCGGCTACCGTGGGGTCCAGACCCTCCCCACCCTCAGCGATCAACTTGTCGACAAAGCTTCCGACCGCCGCGTAACGCTCCGCCACGAACGCGCCCTCGTACAGCATCGCGGCCGCTTCCGTGAACGGAGCCAGGTCGATGCTTCGTACCTCGGCGCCCGCGTCGGCGAGCCGGCCCACCGCGACGGCGTAGGCCTCAGCCCAGCCCTCGTCCAGTTCGCCGAGGTCGGCGAGCGGTGGGACCGCGATGCGCCACGGGCCGGGAGCCCGCTGGGGGAGCGGCGGGAGCGCGCGGTCGGGCGGTGAGGACATGTGGGCCAGGGCCTGCTCGGCCTCCGGGAGCGTACGGGCGAACACGGTCACGCAGTCGATCGAGGCGCAGGCGGGCACGACACCGGTGGTGGGGACGAGGCCGCGGGTGGGCTTCAGGCCGACGATGCCGTTGAAGGCGGCCGGGACGCGGCCCGAGCCCGCGGTGTCGGTGCCCAGGGCGAAGTCGACGATGCCCAGCGCCACCGCCACGGCCGAGCCGGAGCTGGAGCCGCCACTGACGCGGGACGGGTCGTGGGCGTTGCGTACGGCACCGTGGGGGGAGCGGGTGCCGACCAGGCCAGTGGCGAACTGGTCCAGGTTCGTGGTGCCGAGCGCCACCGCGCCGGCTGCGCGCAGGCGTGCGACGACCGGGGCGTCCTTTTCGGGTGCGTACGCGTACGCCGGGCAGCCGGCCGTGGTGGGCAGGCCCTTGACATCGATGTTGCCCTTCGCGGCGAAGAGCCTGCCGGCCAGGGGGAGGTGTTCCCCTGCGGCCACTCGGGCATCCACGGCCTGGGCTTCCGACTCCACCTCTTCCCGGGGGCGGAGGTCGATCCAGATTTCGGGGCGGTTTACCGCTTCCATCCGGGCGTATGCCTGGCGGACTCGGGTCACGGTGGACATCTGTGCTCCTGGGCTGGTGAGGGTTTGTTGGCTTGCCGCCGACGGGTGGGTGTGTGCCCACCCGTTCCGCCCTGGGGGCACCCCTGCTCGAGCGAAGCCGGGAGCTCGGGGGAGGAACGACCGGCCCCACACCACCGGGTCGCTTTCACGTTCCTGTCGGCTGCAGGGGGCCGAGGACCACCAGGGGGGTTCCCGCTTCCACCTGGGCTCCCGGCTTCGTGAGGATCTCTGTCACCACGCCCGGCATCGGCGCGTGCACCCTCGACTCCATCTTCATGGCCTCCAGGGCCAGCAGGGGCTGTCCTGCCGTCACCGCGTCTCCCGGCTCCACGTTCACCTGCCACACGGACGCGGCGAAGTCGGCCTCCACGAGCCGGCCACCCGGCGGAACCGTCACCTCGGACGGCGCCGCAGGCACGGTCGCCGTCTCTGCTCGGGCGAACTCGCCCGACGCCTCCCAGGCGGCGCGTTCCGCGGCGAAGGCGGCCTGCTGACGGGACTTGAACTCGGCGATCGACGTGGCGTTCTCGGAGAGGAACGCCTCGTACTCCGCCAGGGAGAACACGCCCTCCTCGATACGCGGCACGAAGCGGCCCGAGACGATGTCCGCGCGGAGTTCGAGCAGTTCGTCCGCGCTCACCGGGTACCACTTGATGCGGTCGAAGAAGCGGAGCAGCCACGGGGAGCCCGGCTCGAAGGCGCCCCGCTGCTGCCATCCCGACCAGACCTGTGTCGTCCGGCCCACGAACTGGTAGCCGCCGGGGCCCTCCATGCCGTAGACGCACAGGTAGGCGCCGCCGATGCCGACCGAGTTCTCGGCGGTCCAGGTGCGGGCCGGGTTGTACTTCGTGGTCACCAGGCGGTGGCGCGGATCCAGCGGTGTGGCCACCGGGGCGCCCAGGTAGACATCCCCCAGACCCAGGACCAGGTACTCGGCGTCGAAGACCGTGCGGTGGACGTCCTCCACCGATCGCAGGCCGTTGACGCGCCGGATGAACTCGATGTTCCACGGGCACCAGGGCGCGTCGTCGCGGACGCCCGCCATGTAGCGGGCGATGGCCTCACGGGTGGCCGGGTCGTCCCAGGACAGGGGGAGGTGGACCGTGCGGGACGGCACGACCAGTTCGCCGGTGGGAGGAAGAGCCGCGACCAGCTCCCTCACCAACGCGAGCAGTTCGGGCTGGGCGAGCCTGCGCGGGTCGGTCCGGATCTGGAGGGAGCGGATGCCGGGGGTGAGATCGGTGACTCCGTCCGGGCACGCCTGCGACACCGCCTCCATCAGCGCGTGCACCCGCATCCGCAGCGCCAGGTCCAGGCGCATCGGGCCGAACTCGACCAGCAGGTTGTCGTCGCCGCTGCGCCGGTACGTCACGTCGCCGTCGCGGGCCAGTATGCCGCCGTCCACGATGGCGGGCCGGGGCGTGCCGTCGTCGGCCAGCGGTGCGAAGCGGACGGTGTCTCCCGGGCGCAGCTGGCCGAGCTTCCAGCGTTCCCGGGTGGGCACCGTCGCCGGGCAGACGAAACCGCCGAGCGACGGGCCGTCCGGGCCGAGCAGGACCGGCATGTCGCCCGTGTAGTCCACGGCGCCGACCGAGTACGGCGTGTCATGGATGTTGGACGGATGCAGGCCCGCCTCGCCGCCGTCCGGGCGCGCCCAGCGCGGCTTGGGGCCGACCAGGCGTACTCCGGTGCGCGCCGAGTTGAAGTGGACCTTCCACTCGGCGGCGTAGAAGTCGTGGATGTCGTCCTCGGTGAAGAACTCCGGTGCCGCGTGGGGGCCTTCCAGGGCTCCCAGCAGCCACGACGAGGTGAAGGCCGGGCGGTCGGCGGGCGGCACCGGGGTGCCCGTCGTCACCGTGCCGCCGTGCAGGACGTCTCCCGTGCGCAGCGCCCGGCCGCCGTGGCCGCCGAACCGGCCCAGCGTGAAGGTGGCCGCGCTGCCGAGGAAGGCGGGCACGTCCAGCCCGCCGCCCGCGAACAGCACATACGTCCGCAGCCCGGGTCCGGACGGCGCCCCGATCTCCAGGACCGCGCCCGCCGGCACCGTAACCGGCTCCCACTGTGCGACCGGCGCACCGTCCACCGTGACCGGTGCGGGGGCGCCCGTGACGCACACGGTGGTGGCGTGTGTGAAGCGCAGCGTCGGGCCCTGGAGCGTGCACTCCAGGCCGGGCGCGCCCTCCGTGTTGCCGAGCGCCCGGTTGCCGAGCCGGAAGGACAGGTCGTCCATCGGGCCGCACGGGGGCACGCCGACCTGCCAGTGACCGGTGCGGCCCGGCCAGTCCTGCACGGAGGTGAGGGTTCCGGCGGCCGCGACCTCGATACGCGCGGTGGGGTCCGTGACGGTGGCGAGGGTCGCCGTGGAGTGCGTGGCCGACCGGAAGGCGTCGGCCGCGAGGGCCGCCCGGATGTGGCCCAGGTTGGTCTCGATGCCGTCGACCCGGGTGCGGGCCAGGGCCTCGTCCAGCCGCCGCAGCGCGTGCTCCCGGTCCGGACCGTAGGCGATGACCTTGGCGAGCAGGGGGTCGTAGGAGGTGGTGACCTCCGTGCCCGTCTCGATCCAGCCGTCCACGCGCACGCCCTGCGGGAACTCGACCCGGGTGAGCAGTCCGGCCCCCGGTCGGTGGTCGCGGGAGGGGTCCTCGGCGTAGAGGCGGGCCTCGACGGCGTGGCCGCGGGGCGGGCCCGGGTCCCGTACGACGCCGTGGTCGCCGCGCGCCAGGCGCAGCATCCAGCCGACCAGGTCGACTCCGTATGTCGCCTCGGTGACCGGGTGCTCGACCTGGAGGCGGGTGTTGACCTCCAGGAAGTACGCCTCCTCGCGCGCCGCGTCGTACACGAACTCGACGGTGCCGGCGGACCGGTAGCCGACGGAGGCGCACAGGTCCCGGGCGGAGTCGGCCAGTTGCCGCCGTATGCGGGGCGGCAGTCCCGGGGCCGGTGCCTCCTCCACGACCTTCTGGTTGCGGCGCTGGAGCGAGCAGTCGCGGTCGCCGAAGGTGACGACCTTCCCCGCCCCGTCGCCGAAGATCTGCACCTCGACATGGCGGGCGTGCTCGACGAGCCGCTCCAGGAAGACACCGGCCGTGGAGAAGGAGGCGGCGGCGACCCGCTGCACCCGCTCCCACGCCTCGGTCAGTTCGGCTGCGGATCGACAAGCCGACATACCGATGCCGCCACCACCGCCGGTCGCCTTGAGCATCACCGGATAGCCGATCACGTCGGCCTGGTCCAGCGCCTCCGCCAGGGAGGCGAGCAGGCCCGTGCCCGGGGCCAGCGGTACTCCCGCCGCCCGGGCCGCCGCCCGCGCGGTGTGCTTGGTGCCGAACAGCTCCAGCTGTTCGGGGGTCGGACCCACGAACACGATCCCGGCGTCCTCGCAGCGGCGCGCGAACGCCGCGTCCTCGGACAGGAAGCCGTAGCCGGGGTGGATCGCCCCCGCGCCCGTGTCCTTGGCGGCCTTCAGCACCAGGTCCGGATCGAGGTAGGACTCCTTCGCGGGCGGCGGGCCCAGCCGTACCGCCTGGTCGGCGAGACGGACGTGGGGTGCCGAGCGGTCCGCGTCGGAGTGGACCGCGACCGTGCGCAGGCCGAGCTCGCGGGCCGTGCGCAGGATCCGGACGGCGATCTCGCCCCGGTTGGCGACCAGCAGCGTGTCGAAGCTCATGCGGTGTCCCCCAGGCCGGCCTCGATCGTCATCTCCACCGCCGTCGGCTCGAAGCCGTTGCACGGGTTGTTGATCTGGGGGCAGTTGGACACGAGCACGAGGACGTCCCGCTCGGCCCGCAGGGTCAGCGAGAGGCCGGGGGCCGAGATGCCGTCGACGATGCCGAGGGTGCCGTCCTTCTCGACGGGGACGTTCATGTACCAGTTGATGTTGGAGACCAGGTCGCGCTTGCCGAGGCCGTACTTGGCGCCCTCCGCGAGGAAGTTGTCCACGCAGGCGTGCTGCGACCAGGTGTGGTGGCCGTACCGGAGCGTGTTCGACTCCTTGGAGCAGGCGCCGCCGACCGTGTCGTGGCGGCCCACGTCGTCCGCGACGACCGTCATCAGCGGGGTGTGCTCGTTGGACAGCAGCACACTGCCCGTGGTCAGGAAGATGGTGCCCTGCGCCTGGATCGTGTCGGGGGCGCTGTAGCGCACGGACGTGTCGTGCGCGTCGTAGGCGAGGAAGTCGACGGCCTGGTTGCCGTACAGGTCGGTGACGGTCAGCGTGTCGCCGGTGCGCACGACGGACGACCAGGCGGCACGGGCCGGAACGACGGTCTTCACGCTCTTCATGCGAGCCCCCTCGCGGCGAGGAATTCGGTGGTGTTCAGGAAGGCACGGCGGCCCTCGGGGGCGGCCTCCCACAGCTGGTCGCCGGGGCGGGTCGCCTCCGAGCGCCAGGCGAGGACCTCCAGCGGGGTGCACACGTAGTCCGGGCGCGGGTCGACCGGGTGGGGGACGTTGGCGATGAGCACCGTGACGTCCTGCTCGGCGCGCAGGGTGACGCTGCCGCCGGGGCCGACGGAGCCCGTGAAGTCGAGGGCGCCGTCCTCGCGGACCTCCACGCCCTGGAGGAACGACAGCGACGGCGGCAGGTCGCGCGGCTCCAGCCCGTTCTTCGCCGCGGCCAGCTTGAACAGCTCGCGTCCGGCGGGGGAGGCGGACTGCGGGGTGCCGTCCCCGTAGCGCTCGGTGTTGCGGGCGAGCGTGGAGGTGCCGCACAGGGCGTCGTGGCGCCCGGAGGTGTCGGCGACGACCGACGCGAGGACGCGGCCCTGGTCGGACAGGAGCAGCCGTCCCTCACCGAGGTACGCGTTCCACTGCACCTTGACCGTGTCGGCCACGTTCAGCCGCTCCCACGGGCGGTCGGCGACGAACAGCAGCAGATGGGCGCAGGCGTCGCCGCGCAGATCCGTCAGGCGCAACTCGGTGCCGCGGGCGAGCACCCGGTGCGTGTAGTTGCCGCCCGCCACGGTCTCCGCCCACACCAGGTGGCCCGCCTCGCAGGGCGGCGCGGGCCAGGCGTTCGCCGGCACGACGGGCATGGCCTCGGCACGGGCGCCCTCCTGTGCCCGGGCGTGGTCGCGTGCTCCGTAGGTGGTCGCTGTCGCCATCGCGGGACCTCCGGGGTCGGGTGACTGCTGCGCTGATTTCTGTCGCGTGACAGAAATTAGGCGGGGGGCGGGTCGCCGCTGTGTCCCGGGCGTTGCCGGTCGGTTTCCGGTCCCTCACCGCCGGCGCCGGGCGGGGCCGGCGTCACGCCGGGCCGAGATCGCCGTACGGCGTCATGTGCGAGGATCGACCGCATGGGAACCGGTGGTGGGCGGCGGGTCGGCAGGCCGCGGGCGGAGCGGCGGCCCGACAGCGGACTGCCGCCGCGCGACGAGCTCCTCGCGGCCGCCGCCGAGTTGTTCACCACCCACGGATATGCCGCGACCACCACGCGCGCCGTCGCGGAGCGGGCCGGGATGCGGCAGGCCTCCATGTACCACTACGTGTCCGGCAAGGAGGAACTGCTCGCCGAGCTGCTGGAGTCCACCGTCACGCCTTCGCTGTCCTGTGCGCGCGACCTGCTCGCCGACGACACCGCCCCGGCCGAGGACCGGTTGAGGGAGCTGTGCCGCACCGACGTCGAGCTGCTCTGCGGCGGCCCGCACAACCTGGGCGGCCTCTACCTGCTGCCCGAGGTGCGCTCCGAGCGGTTCGCGGGCTTCCATGCCGTGCGCGCCGAACTCAAGGACGCCTACCGGCAGTTGATCGCCGCCACCCGGGCGGGTTCCGGTCTCGCCAAGGGTGAGCTGGATCTGCGGACGGATCTGGTCTTCGGGCTGATCGAGGGCGTCATCCTGGTCCACCGCTCCGACCCGGACCGCCCGGTGTCCGTCTTCGCGGAGGCCACGGCGGACGCGGCGCTGCGCATCGCCGGAGTCTGAGGCCTTCCGCAGAGCCTCGGCGCCTCGGAGCCCCGGGGCCTCAGAGCCCCGGGGTTTTCGGGGCCTCGGGTCTCGGGCTCTCAGGTCGTCAAGTCCACTGCCTTGCAGGGGAATTCGCCTGCACGTGGGACCAGTCTCGCCTTCGCGTACGCCGTGACGGTGCGTGTTCGAATCGCAGCGCACCGTAGGAAAAATGCCGAGCGTACCCCTGTCCCGATGGGTATTTCAGGTGCTTGCCGAATATGACATGGCGATGATCCGGTCGGACTAAGCTCGCCCGCGGCGCACCGAGTTGAGGCGTATTCGTGCGTCTGTTCCCAAACATACCGAAGATCCAGTTGTCACCCCGTTTCGATCCGGTACCTACCCGTCTTTCCTCGCAAGCACCCCCGATCCAGCCGATTCAGTCTCAGAGGGCATACATGGTGAGTGTTCAATCGCCTCCCGGTGGCCGTGAACTTCCCTACACACGCGTGCTGTTGGTGCCGTTCATACTGATGTGCGCGGCGACGGGGGCCGCCGCCGTGCTCTCCGGGCCGGCCCGGACCGCCGTCGGCTGGTGCGGGGCCATCGCCACGGTCCTGGTGACCGCCGTCGCCGCCGTGGCGGTCCACCGTGAACGCGCCCTGCGTGCGCTGCGCGCCGAGTGCGCGGAGCGCACCGCCTTCCTGGAACGGCGGATCGCCTCCCAGAACGACGACCTCGACTACCTCCGCACCGAGATCGTGCCCAGAGCGGTCGCCAAGCTGCGCGAAGCCATCTCGCCCGGGCAGGTGCTCACCCAGCTCGTCGACGGCACCCCGGAGTTCCGCGGGATCCCCGACGCGCAGCGCCGGTTGCTGAAAACCGTGCTGCAGGTCATCGACCGTGAGATCGCGCGGCGCGACTCCGCACTGCGCGCCTTCGTCAACATCGCCCGCCGCGTCCAGGCCATCGTCCACCAGCAGGCCAACGAACTGCGGGAGATGGAGGAGGACCACGGCCTGACCCCGGAGGTCTTCGACGACCTGCTGCGCCTCGACCACGGAAACGCGCTCATCGGCCGCCTCGCCGACTCCATCGCCGTCATCGGCGGCGGCCGCCCCGGCCGCAAGTGGCCCGCGCCCGTGCCGCTGTACAGCTGTCTGCGCGGTGCGATGAGCCGCATCCTGGAGTACCGCCGCATCGAGCTGCACTCCATCGCCAAGGTCAACATCAGGGGCGAGTCGGTCGAGCCGATCATCCACGCCGCCGCCGAACTCCTCGACAACGCCACGCGTTACTCGCCGCCCAACACCAAGGTGCACGTCACCGCCACCGAGGTGCAGACCGGTGTCTGTGTCGAGATCGAGGACGGCGGAGTCAGCCTCAGCGGGGAGAACCGCGCCAAGGTCGAGAGGATGCTCGCCGAGGCCCAGGCCGGCGTGGACGTCCAGCAGCTCGGTGAGGCCCCGCGCCTGGGCCTGGCCGTCGTCGGCCGCCTGTCGTCCATGTTCAACATGGAGGTCTCGCTGCGGAAGTCGGCGTACGGCGGTGTCCGCGCCATCCTCGTCGTCCCGAACGACATGACGACCACCGACCCCGCCCCCGGGCAGGCCCACGGCGTCGGCATCACCTCCATTCCGACCCTGGACAACGACGGCGTCGAGGGCCCCAAGCGCAAGGACAAGCCCCGCCGCCCCACCACCGGGCCCCGGGTCAGGGAGCGGCTGTCCCTGGAGGACGACGTCCCCGTGGTCACCGAGTGGACGGCGGGCGGCCTGCCGCAGCGCCGCAGCCGGGTGAAGATCCCGCTGAGCCAGCAGATCGCCGAGGCGGCCGCCGCGGAAGCCGCCGCCCAGGCCATCCAGGCCAGGAGCCACGCGCCCGTCAGGCCGGAGCGCGAACGCAAGAAGAAGGACGAGCCGCCGCCCGGCATGTGGGTGGAGGCGTTCTTCGCCGGGCTCAAGGCCGACCCGGACCCGAACGCCTTCTCCTCCGGGCCACCGGACGACGACGCGCACGCAACCACCAGCACCGACGAGCCGGCCGCTGCCCAGGCCGACGACGAGGGGGACCCGAAATGATCCAGCAGCGAGGCAACCTGGACTGGTTGCTGAAGGAACTCGCCGACGGCGTGCCGGGCATCCACCAGATCGTGGTGCTCTCCGCCGACGGACTGCGCATCGCCCGCTACGGCGGCGACCCGGACGCCGCCGACCGTGTCGCCGCGGCCTGCGCCGGACTGCAGAGCCTGGCCGGGGCGGTCGCGGCCGAGATGCCGGACAGCGACGGCCGGATGCGCATGGTCATCATCGAGATCGACGGCGGCTACTTCTACATGATGGAGGCCGGCCCGAACGCCTACCTGGCGGTGCTCTCCGACGTGGTGGCCGAGGCCGGCCTGATGAGCAACCGCATGCGCGATCTCGTCATCCGCATCGGCGACCACCTGACGAGTCCGCCGCGACGGACCGGGCAGACCGTATGACTCCTCCGCAACGGCGCCGGCGCCATCCCCAGGAACAGCTCCCCCCGGAGCCTGTCACCGAAGGCGGCGCGGCGGAAGGCGAGGGGAAGCAGCCCGAGCGGCTGTACATCCTCGCCGGCGCGGCCGACGGGGGCGAACGGGCCCCCATCGACCTGGTCACCCTGATCGTGACCGGCGCCGACCCGCCGCCCGCCGCCACGCCGGAGCAGTCGGCGCTGCTCCGGCTCTGCCAGACCCCCCTGTCCGTGGCCGAGATCTCGGCCTACCTCAGTCTGCCGTTCAGTGTGGTGACCATGCTGATCACCGACCTGCTGGCGGCCGAACTGGTCCAGGCGCGCGCCCCGATCGTCCGGCAGGCGGTGCCCGACCGTTCCCTCCTCGAAGCGGTGATGCATGGACTTCAAAAGCTCTGACACCGTCCCGGGGCCACCCCCCGAGGACCACCTGCCGCACACCACGCAGGCCGCGGTCAAGATCGTCATCGTGGGCGGGTTCGGGGTCGGCAAGACCACCATGGTCGGTTCCGTCAGCGAGATCAGGCCGCTGACGACCGAGGAGACCATGACCCAGGCGGGCATCGGAGTCGACGACAACTACGGCTCCGACAGCAAGACGGCCACCACCGTGGCCATGGACTTCGGCCGGATCAGCATCACGGAGCAGCTGGTGCTGTACCTGTTCGGCACCCCGGGCCAGGAACGCTTCTGGTTCCTGTGGAACGGCCTGTTCGAGGGCGCGCTCGGGGCCGTCGTCCTGCTCGACACCCGCCGCCTCGAGGTCAGCTTCGATGTCATCGGCCGGCTGGAGGAGCGCGGTGTGCCCTTCGTGGTCGCCGTCAACTCCTTTCCCGACGCACCCCGTTACCCCATTGAGGAGCTGCGCGGGGCACTCGATCTGCCCCTCGAGATCCCGATCATGGAGTGTGACGCCCGGCGCCGGGCCTCCAGCCGTGAGGTCCTGATGACGCTGATGCGCTTCCTGCACTCCCTGGCGATGCGCCGCGCCCCCGTGTGAGGGCCCCGCGCCCCCGCGCGAAGGCGCTCATGCCATTGCGTGAAGGCGCTCGTGGCCCCCGTGAAGGTGCCCGTGCCCCCGCGTGAAGGCGCCCGTGCCTCCGCAGTGAAGGCGATCGCGACCGCGCGAGAGCGCCCGCGTCGCCGTCCCCATGTTTCCTGCCCAAAACCCATTCCCAAACCCATTCCCAAACCCATTCCCATCCCCACCCAAGACACAGGCTCGACCTGACGTTCCGGAGCGACCATCGTGACGCCTGAATCCCCCTCCCTGACCGGCAGCGACCACACCGGCACGGACGCCTCCTCGGCCGTCCCGCCGCCCGGGTGCCCGGCCCACGGCCTCGGCCCCGGCGGAGTGCGCCGGCTGTACGGTCCCGAAGCGGAGGACCTGGGAGCCCTGTACGAGAAACTCCGCGCCGAACACGGCCCCGTGGCGCCCGCGCTGCTCCACGACGACGTGCCGATCTGGGTGGTGCTGGGGCACGCGGAGAACCTGCACATGGTGCGCAGCCCCGCGCACTTCACCCGCGACAGCCGCATCTGGGCTCCGCTGGCGAGCGGCGAGGTCAAGCCCGACCACCCGCTGACGCCGCACTTCGCCTGGCAGCCCATCTGCTCGCACGCCGAGGGCGACGAGCATCTGCGGCTGCGCGGCGCGGTCACCGGCGCCATGTCGACCATCGACTACCGGGGCCTGCGCCGGTTCATCAACCGCGCGACGCAGTACCTCGTCAACCGCTTCTGCGAACAGGGCCGGGCCGACCTCGTCGGCCAGTTCGCCGACCACCTCCCGATGGCGGTGATGTGCGAGGTGCTCGGCATGGGCGAGGAGTACAACGACCGGATCGTGCACGCCGCCCGCGACATGCTCAAGGGCACCGATACCGCGATCGCCAGCAACCAGTACATCGTGGACGCCCTCGGCCGGCTCGTCGCCCGCCGCAGGACCGACCCCGACGACGACTTCACCACCCACCTCGTCAACCACCCCGCCCGGCTCACGGACGACGAGATCAGGGAGCACCTGCGGGTGGTCCTGATCGCCGCCTACGAGGCCACCGCCAACCTCCTCGCCAACGTGCTGCGGATGATCCTCACCGATCCGCGGTTCCGGGCGCAGCTCAGGGGCGGCCAGATGACGGTGCCCGAGGCGGTCGAGCAGTCCCTGTGGGACGAGCCGCCGTTCAGCAGCATCCTCGGCTACTTCGCCAAGCAGGACACGGAACTGGGCGGGCAGCGCATCCGCAAGGGCGACGGACTGCTCTTCGCCATCGCACCCGGCAACGTGGACCCCCGGGTGCGGCCCGACCTCTCGGCCAACATGCAGGGCAACCGCTCCCACCTCGCCTTCGGCGGCGGCCCGCACGAGTGCCCCGGCCAGGACATCGGGCGTGCCATCGCCGACACCGGCATCGACGCGCTGCTGACGCGGCTGCCCGACCTCGAACTCGACTGCGACGCGGACGACTTGCGCTGGACCGCGTCCATCGCGTCGCGGCACCTGGTGCAGCTGCCGGTGCGGTTCCAGCCGAAGCCGCCGCAGGACGTGACGCAGCAGCCCTCCCTGCGGCCGACGCCCGCGCAGCGCAGCGACTGGGAGATCACGACGGCCTCCGCTGCCGGGAGCGCCACTGCCGCCCCGGAGCCGCTGCCCGCTCCGCCCCCGCCACCTGCCGCCGTGCCGGCGCCCACGGAACCGGCCGTCGAGCCGCGGCCCCGGCCCGGACTGTGGCGCCGGATGCTGCGACGGTGGCGGGGCCGCTGAGCCGCTACCCCGCCCACGCCTCGTACGCCGACCAGGCCTTCAGCACCCGCTCGCTGACGAAGCGGTGCGCGCGCCCCGTGACCGGATCGGTGAACTCCAGCACCCGCGCCAGCAGTTGCAGCGGGCGCCGGAAGTCACCGGCCGGCACGGGGGCGGCCACCACCGGATACAGCGGGTCCCCGAGGATCGGCAGACCCAGCCCGTTCATGTGCACGCGCAGCTGATGGGTCTGCCCGGTGTACGGCAGCAGCCGGAAGCGCCCGAGCCCGGCGCGGTGCTCCAGCAGCTCGATCCGGCTGACCGCGTTGGGCTCGCCCGGCACCTCCCGGGCCGTCATCTCCCGACGCTCCTTCACGATCCGGCTGCGCACGGTGCGGGGCAGGGCGACCTCCGGGTCGTACGGGGCGACGGCCTCGTACTCCTTGGTGACGCGCCGGTCCCGGAACAGCGACTGATAGGCGCCGCGCTCCTCGGGCCGCACGGTGAACAGCACAAGCCCGGCGGTGAGCCGGTCCAGCCGGTGCGCGGCGGTCAGCGCCGGGACGCCCAGGTCGCGCCGGAGCCGGGCGAGCGCGGTCTCGGCGACATGGCTGCCGCGCGGCGTGGTGGCCAGGAAGTGCGGCTTGTCGGCGACGACGATGTGCTCGTCCCGGTACACCACGTCGACCGGGTACGGCACACGCGGCTCGTCGGGCAGCGCACGGTGGAACCAGACGTACATGCCCGGCACATACGCCGCGTCCGGGGCGACGGGCCGCCCGTCCGCCCCGACGACGAGCCCCGCCTCGAGCATCCCGTCGATGACCCCGTCCCCGGCCGCGAGTCGCGCCACGAGATGCTCTCGCACGGTGGCCCATCCCCCGTCGAACGGCAACCGCACCCGCACGGGATCGACCCCGCTGCGCTGCGGCAGGGGAGAGGGCGGTGTACGGGGTCGGCGTCTCATGGGGCTCCAGCCTACGAGGCGGCCGGAGCGGGGCGCGAAAGCCTAGGCGGTCGCCTCCTGCACAGCCGCCTCCGGTACGGGAGCCGAAGCGGAGGTCCGACTGCGGTACGTCCGGAAGGCGGCGCCGGCTGCGACCGTCGCCGTGAGGAACAGCAGCGTGAACCACCGGAAGTACCAGTGCCCGCCCGCGGGGTCGTACACGGCGGCTCGGGGCCAGGCCAGGTTGACGGTCATCAGGAGGCCGTAGAGAAGGGCGAGGGCGTTCACCGGGATGCCCCAGCGGCCCAGCGAGAACAGCGGGGCGCCCACCTCGTCCGTGCCGCCGGCCGGGAAGCCGCCGCGCAGGCGCCGTAGCAGCAGGGGGCCCGTCACCATCGCGTAGGCCAGGTACAGCATCACGATGCAGGTGGTGCCGATCGCCAGGAAGGCGTCCGGCGAGGCGAAGTTGAGCAGCAGGAGCGCGGCGGCGAGGACGCCGACCACCAGGGCGGGCGCGCTCGGCATGCCCGTGCGCGGATTGACCCGGGCGAGCCGCCGCGCGAACGGCATCCGGCCGTCGCGGGCCATGGAGAACAGCATCCGGCAGGCCGCCGTCTGGATCGCCAGCGTCGCCACCGCGATCGCCACCACCACGTCGGCGAGCAGCACCCGGCCCACCCCGTCGCCGAGGCTGCTGGTCAGGACGTAACTGAGACCGTCGGTGCCGAGCCGGCCGTCCGTAAGGCTGGGCGCGGCGAGAATGCCGCCGAGGACGATGAGCCCGCCGAGCAGGCCCGCCGCGCCGAGCGCGGTCAGGATGGTGCGCGGCGCGGTGCGGCGCGGGTTGTGGGTCTCCTCGCTCATCTCGCCGGCGCTGTCGAAGCCGATCATCACGTACGCCGCCGTGAACGAACCGACGAGCAGCGCCCCGAGCAGCCCGCCCGTGCCGGAGCCGGTGTGGAAGGTGATGCCGGGGGAGCGCCGGGAGTGGGTGAGCAGCAGCACCACGATCAGGCAGGCGCCGATGATCTCGGCGGTGACCCCGACGCGGTTGACCGCGGACATCACCCGGTTGTCGACGACGTTCACGAGCGTGGTGAGCACCAGCAGGATGACGCCGAGGACCGCCGCGTTCGCCGCACCCGTGGGCGAGGTGGGTGACGGGTCCCCGCCCACCAGCTGGAAGCCGGACCACAGCGGCGGCATCACCATCTGCAGCGCCAGCGCCGCCGCGGCGACCACGACCACCTGCCCGATGACCATGATCCAGCCGGCGAACCAGCCGAAGGTGGCGTTCGACAGGCGTGAGGACCACTGGTAGACGGCGCCGGAGATCGGATAACGGGCGGCGAGCTCGGCGAAGCACGCGGCCACCAGCACCTGGCCGACCATCACCACGGGCCAGGTCCAGAAGAAGACGGGCCCGCCGAACGCGTACCCGAACGCGAAGAACTGGAACACGGTCGTCAGGACGGAGATGAAGGAGAACCCGGCCGCGAAGGAGGCGTACCGGCCCAGGCTGCGGTGCAGTTCCTGGCGGTAGCCGAAGCGCGCCAGGTCGGCGGCTCCCTCGGGGCCCGGAGGGTCGGGGCGGACGTCGGCGGGGGCGGTGCTCGTCATGGCGGCAACCTGCTTTCGCACTGCGCGCGAGAGTTCCTGTCGGGCGACAGAAATTGCTGTCGGGCGACCGAACGTAGGGAGCACCTGTTTCACCGGCGTCACGCCGCGGTGTCGGGGCCGGACCCAAGTCCTCACGCCCTCACGAGAGCACCGACAAGGCGGCGGCACCCCGGGCATCCCCGGAGTGCCGCCGCCCTGGATGGCCGGCCGCGACGCCCTACGCGGCGGACGCGCCCTCCTGCTCCGCCTCTATACGTGCGTTCCACTCCCGCTTCGACGCCTGCCAGCCGTCCTCGTCGTGCCCGAGGCGCCAGTAGCCGGAGATGGAGAGGTCCTCGCGCGGGATCCGGTGCTCGACGCGCAGCAGCCGGCGCAGTTCCTTCACGAAACCGGCCTCGCCGTGCACGAACGCGTGCACCCGGCCTTCGGGGAACTCGAGCGCGCGCACGGCCTCGATCAGCGCCTCGCCCACCGGCCGGTCCCCACGGTGCAGCCAGACCACCTCCACATCGGAGTCGATCTTCTGCTCCTCCTCGGGGCCGGCGACCTCCACGCACGCGTGCGCCCGGGCACCGTCCGGCAGCGCCTCCAGGGCCGCCGCGATCGCGGGCAGCGCGCTCTCGTCGCCGACGAGCAGATGCCAGTCGGCGCTCGCGTCCGGGGCGTAGGCGCCGCCCGGCCCCATGAACCGCACGGTCTCGCCCGGCCGCACCCGCAACGCCCACGGCCCGGCGAGCCCCTCGTCGCCGTGGATCACGAAGTCCAGGGTCAGCTCGCGGTGCTCCGGATCCCAGGCACGCACGGTGTACGTCCGGGTCACGGGCCACTGCTCGCGCGGCAACTCCTCGCGGATGCGCTGCAGATCGAAGGGTTCCGGATAGGTGACGCCCTCGGCAGGGGGGAAGAGCAGCTTCACGTAGTGGTCGGTGCAGCCGCCCACCGCGAAGCCGGCGAGTCCCTCACCGCCGAGCACCACCCGCTGCATGTGCGGGGTCAGCCGCTGCGTGCGGACGACCTGCGCGGTGTGGGCCCTGCGCGCCTTGCCTGCGGGGCGCTCTGCCATGACGGCCTCCCGGTTCCCTGAGTTAGGTTCACCTAAGTTAGCATCTCCTGCCAGTCAACACCTCTTTCCCGACTCTCCCGTGAGAACGGGATGACACTTCCTCCCGGAACCGTCACGCCCCGAGCGTGGTGAGCAGCCGCCGCAGTGAGCCGCCCAGACCCCAGCGGGCCTGAAGGGCGTCCAGTGCGGCCGGGTCGCGCGGCGTGCGCGGCAGCGCCGTGTCGACCTCCGGCAGTGGTGCGTCCTCGGCGACCCGGACGACCGAGGGCGCGACCGCGACATACGGCCGTGCCTCGGCGAGCCGCTTGCGCTGGGCCGGTGTGAGCTTCGACGCCGGGTCGTCGACCGCGGCCATGATCCCGGCCAGGTCGCCGAACTCGGCCAGCAGCTTCGCGGCCGTCTTCTCGCCGATGCCCGGGACGCCCGGCAGCCCGTCGCTGGGGTCGCCCCGCAGCAGCGCCAGGTCCGCGTAGCCGCGCCCGTCCACGCCGTACTTCTCGCGCAGTGCCGCCTCGTCGGTGAGCTGCAGCGTGCCGACGCCCTTGACCGGGTACAGCACCCGCACCCCGCGCGCGTCGTCGACCAGCTGGTACAGGTCGCGGTCACCGGTGACGATGTCGACCGGACCCTTGGCACGCGCCGTGAACGTGCCGATCACGTCGTCCGCCTCGTACCCGGCGACGCCGACGCGCGCGATGCCCAGCGCGTCCAGGACCTCCTCGATCACCGGCACCTGCGGGGACAGCGTGTCCGGCACCTCCTCCACGTCCGGCTCCGCCTCGTGGGCCTCGGCCACGCGGTGCGCCTTGTAGGAGGGGATCAGCTCCACCCGCCAGTGCGGGCGCCAGTCCGCGTCCATGCAGGCCACCAGGTCGTCGGGGCGGTGGTCCTTCACCAGGCGGTCGATGAAGTCGAGCAGCCCGCGCACGGCGTTCACGGGCGTGCCGTCGGGGGCCTTCACGGACTCCGGAACGCCGTAGTAGGCGCGGAAGTACAGCGAGGCGGTGTCGAGGAGCATGAGCCGTCGAGTTCTCTGCGTCACGGTCCGCATCATGCCGTACGCCGCCGACAGTGCCCCTTCCGTGTGCGTTCCGTGTGCATGCGTGGCAGAAGTAAACGCCTTGTGAACTGGGCCACCCCTGCGTTTGGCCTCGAGGGACGGGGGCAGGGGCGCCTCGAAGCGATGCCGGTTGCAGTTTCAACGTTTGCAGCGGCTCGGAGGCTTCGAGACGAGAGGTACCTGTGTCTTCCAGGCTTGAGACCGAGCACCTGTACAAGGTGTTCGGCAGACGACCGGATTGGGCGGTGGAACGGCTCCGGCAGGGGGCCGACCGTGAGGAACTGCGCGCCGACGGGACCACCGCGGCTGTGATCGACGCGTCCTTCACGGTGGAGCCGGGCCAGATCTTCGTCGTCATGGGCCTGTCCGGATCCGGCAAGTCCACGCTGCTGCGCATGCTCAACGGCCTGCTCGAGCCCACCGCCGGACACGTCCGCTTCGACGGCCAGGACCTCACCGCCCTCGGCCCCCGTGAGCTGCGCGAGGTCCGCGCACGGAAGATCAGCATGGTCTTCCAGCACTTCGCGCTCTTCCCGCACCGCAGCGTCCGCGAGAACGCCGCGTACGGCCTGGAAGTGCAGGGCGTGCCCCGCGCCGAGCGCCTCAAGCGCGCCGACGAGGCGCTCGCCCTGTGCGGCCTGGCCGGCTGGGAGAAGTCGTGGCCCGACGAGCTGTCCGGCGGTATGCAGCAGCGCGTGGGCCTGGCCCGGGCGCTCGCCACGGACGCCGACCTGCTGCTGATGGACGAGTCGTTCAGCGCGCTCGACCCGCTGATCCGCCGCGACATGCAGGACCAGCTGCTGCAGCTGCAGCAGACCCTGAAGAAGACCATCGTCTTCATCACCCACGACCTCAACGAGGCCATGCGCCTGGGCGACCGCATCGCCGTGATGCGGGACGGCCGCATCGTGCAGACCGGCACCGCCGAGGACATCCTGGTCCGCCCCGCCGACGACTACGTCGCCTCCTTCACCCAGGACGTCGACCGCTCCCGGGTGCTCACCGCCGGCGCGGTCATGGACACCACGGTCACCGGCGACGACCCGGGCTGCGGCTGTGAGACCGCGACCCCCGACACCCCGTTCGCCGAGCTGTGCGCGATCAGCGCCCGGCTCTCCCATCCCGTCGGGGTGGTCGACGAGGCCAACCGGCTCATCGGCGTCGTACCTCGGGAGCGGCTGGTGAGCTTCCTGGGCAACGAGGCCGCCGGCCCCGCACCCTGCGACAACCGGCGCGACGCCCACGGCGGGAAGGTGGCCGCCCGTGCCTAGGATCCCGTTCGGCGACTGGGTCAACTCCCTGGTCGACTGGCTGCTGCACCACATGGCGTGGCTGTTCGACTTCTGCAAGACCGTCTTCCTGGGCGCCTTCGACGGCATCAACACCGTCCTGCAGGCACCCGAGCCGCTGCTGCTCGCGGGCATCTTCGCCGTGATCGCGTTCTGGCTGCGCGGCACGGCCGCCGGTGTGCTCACCTTCGCCGGCTTCGCCTTCATCGACTCCCTTCAGCTGTGGGACGACGCGATGGTGACCCTGTCGCTCGTCCTGGTCGCGACGCTGATCGCGCTCTTCGTCTCCGTGCCCGTCGGCATCTGGGCGGCCCGCTCCAGCCGGGTCGGCGGCCTTGTGCGGCCGATGCTCGACTTCATGCAGACGCTGCCCGCGATGATCTACCTCATCCCGGCGATCCTCTTCTTCGGCACCGGTGCTCCCGCCGGCATCGTGGCCACCCTGATCTTCGCCCTCGCACCCGGCGTCCGCATGACCGAGCTCGGCATCCGCCAGGTCGACAAGGAGCTGGTGGAGGCCGCGGAGGCGTTCGGGACCACCCCGCGCGACACGCTGCTGCGCGTCCAGCTGCCGCTCGCCCTGCCGACCGTGATGGCCGGCGTCAACCAGGTGATCATGCTGGGTCTGTCCATGGCGGCCATCGCCGGCATGGTCGGCACCGGCGGCCTCGGCGGCGACGTCAACGAGGCCATCGGCCAGCTCGACGTGGGCCTCGGCTCCGAGGCCGGCGTCGCCATCGTCATCCTGGCGATCTACCTGGACCGCATGACCAGCGCCCTCGGCACCCAGGTCTCCCCGCTGGGCCGCCGCGCCGCCGCCCGGCTGCGCGCCGCGCAGGGCCTGAAGATCTGGTCCTACCGGCCCCGGCCCGCCGTGGCCGTGATCGGCGTGGTCGTGCTCGCGCTGGTCGCCGGCGGCATGGGCGTCTTCGCGGGCGGCGGCAAGTCCGCCACCGCGGCCGACGCACAGAACGTCGGCCAGGGCAAGAAGATCACCATCGGCTACATCCCGTGGGACGAGGGCGTCGCCTCCACGTTCCTGTGGAAGGAGGTCCTGGAGCAGCGCGGTTTCCAGGTCGACGTCAAACAGTTCGACGCCGGTCCGCTATACACCTCGCTGGCGCAGGGCGACATCGACTTCGAGACCGACTCATGGCTGCCCACCACGCACCAGCAGTACTGGAAGAAGTACGGCAGCAGGCTCGACGACCTGGGCTCCTGGTACGGCCCGACGTCGCTGGAGCTGTCCGTGCCCTCCTATGTGAAGGGCGTCGACTCGCTGGAGGACCTCAAGGGCAAGGCCGCCACCTTCGGCGGGAAGATCACCGGCATCGAGTCCAGCGCCGGTGAGATGGGCCTGCTCAAGAGCACCGTCCTGAAGAAGTACGGCCTGGACAAGGAGTACCAGGTCGTCGACAGCTCCACGCCCGCGATGCTCGCCGAGCTCAAGCGTGCCTACGGGCAGAAGAAGCCGATCGTCGTCACGCTCTGGTCGCCGCACTGGGCGTACAACGACTACGACCTGAAGAAGCTCAAGGACCCCAAGGGCGCCTGGGGCAAGGGCGACTCGGTGCACACGCTCGCCCGCAAGGGCTTCGCCCAGGACAACCCGGTCGTCGGGACGTGGCTGAGGAACTTCAGGATGGACGAGAAGCAGCTCACCGGCCTGGAAGCCGAGATCAACAAGGCCGGCAAGGGCAGGCAGCAGGACGCCGTGCGGGCCTGGCTGAAGAAGAACCCGGGCGTCGTCGACAAGCTCGCCCCGGTGCAGAAGTCCGCGGCCGGCAGCCCGGCCGAGGCGAAGCGCCCGCTGAACGTCGCCTGGTTCCCCTGGGACGAGGACGTCGCCGTCACCTACCTGTGGAAGAACGTCCTTCAGCGGCGCGGCTACCGGCTCGACCTGAAGCAGATGGACGTCGGCCCCGTCTACACGGGACTGGCGGGCGGCGACCTCGACCTCAACTTCGACGCCTGGCTGCCGTACGCCCAGAAGAACTACTGGGACAGGACGAAGGACAGGCTCACGGACCTGGGCACCTGGTACCAGCCGACCTCCCTGGAGATCGCCGTGCCCTCCTACGTCAAGGACGTGAAGTCCCTGGAGGACCTCAAGGGCAGGGCGAGCACTTTCGGCGGAAAGATCATCGGCATCGAGCCCGGCACCGGTGAGATGAACCTGCTCAAGACGAAGGTGCTGCCCGGCTACGGCCTGGACAAGGAGTACCAGGTCGTCGACGGCTCCACACCCGCGATGCTCGCCGAGCTCGAGCGTGCCTACGCGCAGAGGAAGCCGGTCGCCGTCGTCCTGTGGTCGCCGCACTGGGCGTACAGCGAGTACAAGCTCACCAAGCTCGCGGACGACAGGAAGCTGTTCGGCGAGGGCAACACGATCCGCACCATCGCCACCCGGGCGTTCCCGGACCGGTATCCGCAGCTCACCAAGTGGATCAGGAACTTCAGGATGAGCGAGGCGGAGCTGGGCAGCCTGGAGAGCGAGATCAAGAACCGCGGCCAGGGCCATGAGGAGGCCGCCGTGGCCGCGTGGGTGCAGCGGCACCCGGACATCGTGCAGCGGATGACCCCCCAGTAACCCGCCTGGTGCCCGGGAGGACACCCCGAGCACTCCGAGGACAACGAGCCGCCCGGCGCCCTCACCGCGCCGGGCGGCTCCGTACTCCCGTACGAGCGCCGTACGAGGCCGTACGAGAAGAATCCGGACAACCCCGCAACGGCCCAATTCACCGATCGTGACCGAACGGCTCTCTTCCCTGACCGGTCGGCGACGCCTCCGGCACCTCGCCCGGGCCGCCCCGCGCCTCTGGTCAGCCGTTTCCTCGCAGGTGAGCGCGGAGTGCGCGGGGAGGCGGGACGGCTCGTCCGGTGGCGCGAACCCTGACCTTCACCACTCTTGTATATGACACCGATGTGACGGGCGCATGAAACGGTTTGCCGAACATGCGTAGGGTGCAGACAACTCAGAAGAAGCAGAGGACCGACGAGCGAGGGAGGGAGCCGGAGCGATGGGCGACCACAAAGAGCAGCCCCTTCGAGTGGGCGCAGCCGTACGGCGGCGGCGCCGCGCGCTCGAGCTCACCCTCGCCGTAGTGGCCGAGCGCAGCGGCCTGTCGGTGCCCTTCCTGAGCCAGGTGGAGAACGAGCGGGCGCGTCCCAGCCGGCCCTCCCTGGAACGGATCGCCGACGCCCTGCGGACCACCGCCGTCGACCTGCTGGCCGCGGCCGACCCGGCGTGCAGCGTGGACGTGCTGCGCGCCGACGACGAAGCCGTCCCGCCCGGGCAGGCCCGGGTGCGCCCGCTGGTGCGCGGGCACCACCAACTGCACGCGATGGAGTTCATCGGGGACCACGACGAGGGCCGCGAATTCCAGCACCGCAACGACGAGTTGATGTACGTCGTCGAGGGCGCCGTCGAAATAGAGGCGGAGGGCCGGGCGCACCGGCTCGGGCGGGGGGACACGCTGTACCTGAGCGGGGGAGTGCGGCACCGCTGGCGGGCGACCGTGCCGGACACCCGTGTGGTGGTGGTCGCGGTCGCGGACCACATCGAGGCGGTCGAGGACCGGTCCCGCCGCCGCTGACCCGCTTGCCGTCACCGCCGGGGCCGAGGAGGCAGGATGCGGGTCGTCTCACTGGTGCCGTCGCTGACCGAGGCCGTGACCGTCTCCGTGCCGGGCGCCCTGGTCGGCGCCACCGACTGGTGCACCCACCCGGCGGACCTCGACGTCGTCCGGATCGGCGGCACCAAGAACCCGAAGGTCGACCGGATCGTCGGGCTCGCCCCCGACCTGGTGCTCGCCAACGAGGAGGAGAACCGCGGACCGGACCTCGCCGCCCTGCGCGAAGCGGGCCTGAACGTCCTGGTCACCGAGGTGCGGAACGTGCCGCAGGCCTTCCGCGAGCTGGAGCGGGTGGTGGCGGCGTGCGGCGCGCCGGCCCGGCCCCGCTGGCTGGACGAGGCGGAGGCGGCCTGGTCACGGCTGCCGGAGCCGGGTACCCGGGCGACCGCCGTCGTCCCCGTCTGGCGCAGGCCCTGGATGGTGCTGGGCCGGGACACCTTCGCCGGGGACGTCCTGGCCCGGCTCGGCGTCGGCAACCTGTACGGGACACACCCGGAGCGCTATCCGAAGGTGCCCCTCCAGGAGCTGCGGGACGCCGCCCCCGACCTGGTGGTGCTGCCCGACGAGCCGTACCGCTTCACCGCCGACGACGGTCCGGAGGCATTCGAAGGGCTGCCGTGCGCACTGGTCAGCGGGCGTCACCTCACCTGGTACGGGCCCTCGTTGATCCAGGCGCCGCACGTCCTCGCCCGGGCGCTGCGAGCAGCTCGCCGCTGACGACACCCCGCCCCGTCCGGACGGCGGCGACGGCCCACGCGGCGACGAGCAGCGCGTACAGGCCGACCGCGAGCCCGTCGAAGGGGGCGAGCCCCGTGCGCCGGCCCAGCGCCTCCGCGCCGGTGGCACAGGTGCCGAGCGGGAACGTGAACGCCCACCAGGTCATGGCGAAGCCCATGCCCTGCCGTAGGGCCCGCACCACCAGCGCGGCAGCGAGCGCCAGCCACAGCAGGGCGAAGCCCATGACCGGGACGCCGTACAGCACGGCGAGGACGGCGAAGCCCTCGGCGTACGGGGCGGGCACGGCGCCGCGTGCGGCATCCGCGGCGGTGCCGGCGGCGGTGGTGGACTGGCCGAGCGGGCCCAGCACCAGGAACAGGGTCGGTGTCAGGGGAAGTGGCAGCGGTCCCGCGGTGATGAGCCGGGTCACGATCGGCGGCAGGGTCACGAGCGTGGCCAGCAGGCTCAGCCCGAACAGGGCGAGACAGGCGAGCAGCAGCGTCTCGCGGGGCCGGCCGGCGGGCAGGTGCGGGACCAGCAGCGGACCCTGCGCCGCGGAGACCATGGGGGCGACCAGGGGCAGCAGCCACACGGGGCTCGCCTGGTCGGGCTCGACGCGGTGCCGGGCGACCATCAGATAGGGCACGGCGACGGCGGCGACGAGACCGACGACAGTGCCCGCGGCGAACAGGACGGCGTCCACGGCGACGGCGGGGCCCGGCCCTGTCCAGTCCCGGCCGACGGCCAGGGTGGCGCCGCCCACGGCGAGCAGGGCCATGGCCGGACAGCCGTAGAAGGGGGCCACGGCGGGGTCGAGGAGATGGGCGCGGGCCTGGTCGCGGTGGTGGACCCAGTGCAGGGCGCGGGCGACGAGCAGGGCCGCGAGCAGGGCCGACGCCAGCGCCCAGACGGCCGTGCAGACGGTCCGCAGCCCCGGCACATGCACGGCGCCGGGCAGACCGGAGCCGGCGGTCGCCACGATCGCGGTGCCCATCACGGAGGCGTACCAGTTCGGTCCGAGGTGCCGGACGGCGGGGGCACGCCGGGGGCGGGCGGGCAGGGCGAGGGCGCTTCTCACGGATCTCGGTGAGAAGGACCGTGGGGGCCGGGCTGCGGTGACCATGCATGCACGGTCCCGCCGGGCAGTGGCCGGCACCAGGGATCACGCTTCTATGTGGGCATAAGCTGTGTTTATGGCGGAGGGTGTTGAGGCGGGGTTTCCGGGGGCGTCTCTGGCGCACCGGGTGCCGGATCTGGGCGCGCTGGAGCTGCTGCTCGCCGTGGCCCGGCTGGGCAGCCTGGGGCGGGCCGCGCGGGAGCTGGGGATCACCCAGCCGGCGGCCAGCAGCCGCATCCGGTCGATGGAGCGGCAGCTCGGGGTGGCGCTGGTGGACCGTTCGCCCCGGGGCTCCCGGCTGACGGACGCCGGGGCGCTGGTCACCGACTGGGCGCGGCGGATCGTGGAGGCGGCGGAGGCATTCGACGCGGGGGCACAGGCGCTCCGGGGCCGGCGGGACTCACGGTTGCGGGTGGCCGCGAGCATGACGATCGCGGAGTACCTGCTGCCCGGCTGGCTGATCGCCCTGCGCGCCCAGCGGCCCGACACGGCGGTGTCGCTGCTGGCCGGGAACTCGGCGGCGGTCGCGGAACGGCTGCTCGCGGACGAGGCCGACCTGGGCTTCGTGGAGGGGGTTTCCGTGCCGGCGGGCCTGGACGCGGCGGTCGTCGCCCGGGACCGGCTCATCGTCGTGACGGCGCCGGGGCACCCGTGGGTACGCCGCCGCGGGCCGCTCACGGCCGGGGAACTGGCCTCGACCCCGCTGATCCTCCGGGAGGAGGGTTCGGGCACCCGTCAGGTCCTGGCCGCGGCCCTGGGCGGCCTTGCCCGCCCCCTGCTCGAACTGTCGTCGACCACCGCGGTGAAGGCCTCGGCGGTGAGCGGCGCGGGCCCCGCGGTCCTGAGCGAACTCGCCGTGGGCGAGGAACTCTCGGCCCGCCGCCTGGTGAGCGTGCCGGTCGACGGCGTACGCCTGGACCGCGCGCTGCGAGCGGTATGGCGCACCGGGCACCGTCCGACGGGCCCGGGACGGGATCTGCTGGGGCTGACGCGGCACAGGGGGCAGGGCTGACGCCGGGAGGAGGTTTGAGGGCTGACGCGGGACGAGGCCAGGGCCGACGCGGAAGTCGAGCCTATGAGCGCAAGGACGGCGCGCGGCCTGGGGCCTTTCGTTCGGATCAGGCCGGGCTCGCGGGGTCTGATCCGAACGAAAGACCCTGGACGCGGGCGGACGCCGCCTCCACCAGCGCCCGCATCACCCGGACGTCCTCGCCCATCTCCGGGTGCCACTGCACACCCAGCACCCAGGCGGCACCCGGCACTTCGACCGCCTCCGGGGTGCCGTCCTCCGCGTACGCCGAGATCACCAGTCCGTCCCCGAGGCGGTCCACGGCCTGGTGGTGGTAGGTCGGGACCGACACCGACTCCGGCGCCACCTCCCCGTAGCGCGTGCCCGGCACCGGCTCGACCGTGTGCCCGCCGAACGCGCCCACCTGGACGACGTGCCCGTCGAGATGCTGCACGAGTGTGCCGCCCAGGGCGACGTTGAGCAGCTGCATCCCGCGGCAGATGCCGAGCAGCGGTGTGCCGGACGCGAGTGCCGCCCCGATCAGCGCCAGTTCCCAGGCGTCCCGCTCCGGCGCGGGCGGCCCGGTGCGCGGGGAGCGCTCCGCGCCGTAGCGGGCCGGGTCCACGTCCGGGCCACCCGCGATCACCACACCGTCCAGCCGGGCCACCGTCGCCGCCGCCTGCGCCGGATCGTCCGGCGGGAGCATCGCGGCGAGCCCGCCGGCCCGCTGCACGAGCCGCGGATAACCCGCCGGCAGCAGCGCCGCCTCCAGCTCCCAGACGCCCCAGCGCGCCCCGGCCTCCAGATACGTGCTCACGCCGATCAGCGGCCGTCCGGTCATACGGGCCTCCCAGAGCTCCAATGGTCAACGTTAATACCTTTACAAGTGCTCAGGCCAGGAAGCCCCGCAGCAGCGCCGCCGTCCCCGCGCAGTGCTCCCGCATCATCTCCCGCGCGCCGTCGGCGTCCCCGTCCAGCACCGCCTCCACCAGCGCCTCGTGCTGCCGCTGCGAGTGCTCCAGGTTGCGGACCAGCAGCGGGATGCAGTCCAGCAGGTCGTTCACCGACGCCCGCACGGCCGCGTACTGCGCCGTCAGCGACGGCGACCCGGCGAGTTCCGCCAGTGTGAGGTGCAGCAGCGTGTCCAGGCGCCGGTACTCCGTCAGCGGTGCGTCGTGGGTGCCGGCCAGGGCCTCCCGCAGCCGTGCCGCCTGCTCGTCGGTGAGGCCGTGCGTCGCGCACAGGCCCGCCGCTCCCACCTCCAGCACCTCGCGGAACCGCAGCACGTCCTCGATGTCGACCTTCTCGATGCGCCGGCGCAGCTCGTCCTCGCCGCCCGCGTCCACGCGCGGCAGGACGAACGTGCCGCCGTAGCGCCCGCGCCGCGACTCCACCAGGCCCTGGTCCTGGAGCACCTTCAGCACCTCGCGCAGCGTCACCCGGCTGATCCCCAGCCGCTCCGCCAGCTCACGCTCCGCGGGCAGCCGCTCGCCGCCCGGCACCAGCCCCAGGCGGACCACCTGGAGGATCTGCTCCAGCGCCTCCTCGAAGCCGTTGCCCGCCCGCACCGGCCGCAGCACCGGCGTCAACCGGTCCCGCGCGCCGGCGGGGAGGCCGCCGGGTTCCGCCTGCGACATCTGGCCGTGCCCCCTTCCCAAGCAATGGTTCTCGGAAATACCTTATGACTTCCGGCGGACCCGAAGGAGACCTCCCGTGGCAGACCGCACATCCCCGCTCGGGCTCGAGGAGCTGCACACCCTCGTCGCGGCCGGCGAGATCGACACTGTCGTCCTGGCCTTCCCCGACATGCAAGGGCGCCTCCAGGGCAAGCGGTTCGCCGCGCGCTTCTTCCTCGACGAGGTGCTGGAGCACGGCACGGAGGGCTGCAACTACCTCCTCGCCGTCGACACCGAGATGAACACGGTCGACGGTTACGACATGTCCTCCTGGGACCGCGGCTACGGCGACTTCGCCCTCCACCCGGACCTGGGCACCCTGCGCCGGGTGCCCTGGCACGAGGGCACGGCCATGGTCATCGCCGACCTCGCCTGGAACGACGGCTCACCCGTCCTCGCCGCGCCCCGCCAGGTCCTGCGCCGCCAGCTGGAGCGCCTGGCCGCCCTCGGCCACACCGCCCAGGTCGGCACCGAGCTGGAGTTCATCGTCTTCAAGGACACCTACGAGCAGGCCTGGGACGCGAACTACCGGGGCCTGACCCCGGCCAACCAGTACAACATCGACTACTCCGTGCTCGGCACGGGCCGCATCGAGCCCCTGCTGCGCCGCATCCGCAACGAGATGGCCGGCGCCGGGATGACCGTCGAGTCCGCCAAGGGCGAGTGCAACCCGGGCCAGCACGAGATCGTCTTCCGCTACGACGACGCCCTGGTGACCTGCGACCAGCACGCCATCTACAAGACCGGAGCCAAGGAGATCGCCGCCCAGGAAGGCGTCTCGATCACCTTCATGGCCAAGTACAACGAGCGTGAGGGCAACTCCTGCCACATCCACCTCTCGCTCGCCGACGAGCACGGCCACAACGCCATGGCCGGCGGGCCCGGCGACCCCGGCGGGATGTCGAAGGTCATGCGGCACTTCCTCGCCGGGCAGCTGGCCGCCCTGCGCGACTTCTCGCTGCTGTACGCGCCGAACATCAACTCCTACAAGCGCTTCCAGCCGGGATCGTTCGCCCCGACCGCGGTCGCCTGGGGGTACGACAACCGCACCTGCGCCCTGAGGGTCGTCGGACACGGACGCTCGACGCGCTTCGAGAACCGGGTCCCCGGCGGCGACGTCAACCCGCACCTGGCCGTCGCGGGGATGGTCGCGGCCGGGCTGTACGGCATCGAGCAGGAGCTGGAGCTGCCCGAGCCGTGCCCCGGCAACGCCTACACCGCCGAGTACGCGCACGTGCCCACCACACTGCGCGAGGCCGCCGAACTCTGGGAGAACAGCGCCCTCGCCAAGGCCGCCTTCGGCGACGAGGTGGTCGCGCACTACAGCAACATGGCCCGTGTCGAACTGGCCGCCTTCGACGCCGCGGTGACCGACTGGGAGCTGCGCCGCTCCTTCGAACGCATGTGAGGGGTTCTTTCGTGCCGAACGCCGTGTCGAGCGAGCTCGATCTGCAGGTGCTGAATCCGGCCACCGAGGAGGTCGTCGCCACCGTCCCCGCCGCCACCGCGGCCGACGTGGACGCCGCCGTCGTGCGGGCCGCGCGGGCGCAGTCCCGGTGGGCGGCGCTCCCGCCCGGCGACCGGGCCCGGCTGCTGCGCCGGTTCGCCCGGACCGTCGACGAACACCTCGAGGAACTGGCCGAGTCGGAGGTCCGCGAGGCGGGCCACACGATCGGCAATGCCCGCTGGGAGGCCGGCAACGTCCGTGACCTGCTCGACTACGCGGCCGGCGGAGTCGAGCGCCTGACCGGGCGCCAGATCCCCGTCCCGGGCGGCCTGGACGTCACGATCCTCGAACCGCTCGGTGTCGTGGGCGTCATCGCGCCCTGGAACTTCCCGATGCCGATCGCCGCATGGGGCGCCGCCCCGGCGCTCGCGGCGGGCAACGCGGTGCTCCTCAAGCCCGCCGAGACGACCCCGCTCACCGCACTGCGCCTGGCCGAACTGGCCCTGGAGGCGGGCCTGCCCGAAGGACTGTTCCAGGCGCTGCCCGGCCACGGCCCGGTCGCGGGTGCCGCGCTCGTCGAGCACCCGGGCGTGGCGAAGATCGTCTTCACCGGTTCGACGGCCGTGGGCAAACAGGTGCTGGCAAAGGGCTCCGCACTGCTCAAGCGCGTCACCCTCGAACTCGGCGGCAAGAGCCCCAACATCGTCTTCGCCGACGCCGACCTCGAGACCGCCGCGGCCACCGCCCCCATGTCGTTCCTCGACAACTCCGGCCAGGACTGCTGCGCGCGTACCCGTATCCTCGTCCAGCGCTCCGCCTACGACCGCTTCCTCGACCTGCTCGCCCCCGCCGTCGAGTCGGTCCTCGTCGGAGACCCGGCCGACGAGAACACACAGATGGGCCCGCTGATCTCCAGGACACAGCTGGAGCGCGTCCGCTCGTACATCCCCGCGGGCGCCGAAGGGATCCGCGGCAAGGCACCCGAGGGGCCGGGTTTCTGGTTCCCGCCGACCGTCCTCACCGGCGTCGACCCGCACGCGCGCGTGGCCGTCGAGGAGGTCTTCGGCCCGGTCGCCGTCGTCCTGCCCTTCGAGGACGAGGCCGACGCGATCCGGCTCGCCAACGACACGCCGTACGGGCTCTCCGGTTCCATCTGGACCCGGGACGTCGGCCGCGCGCTGCGCGTCTCCCAGGCCGTCCGTGCGGGCAACCTGTCCGTCAACTCCCACTCCAGCGTCCGCTACTGGACCCCCTTCGGCGGCTTCAAGCAGTCGGGGATCGGCCGCGAACTCGGCCCGGACGCCCTGACCGCCTTCACCGAGACCAAGAACGTCTTCATCAGCACGGAGGGCCCCGCACAGTGACAGTGACCTCGCAGACCTCTGACATCATCTGCCGCCGCCTGGTCGGCCGCACCGCCGTCGTCACCGGTGCCGGCAGCGGCATCGGCCTCGCCAGCGCGCGCCGCCTCGCCGCCGAGGGCGCGAACGTCGTCTGCGGCGACGTCGACGAGACCCGCGGCAAAGCCGCCGCCGAGGAGGTCGGCGGGCTGTTCGTGAAGGTCGACGTCACCGACCCCGAGCAGGTGGAGGCGCTGTTCGAGGCGGCCTACGACACCTACGGGTCCGTCGACGTCGCCTTCAACAACGCGGGGATCTCACCGCCCGACGACGACTCGATCCTCGAGACCGGCCTGGAGGCCTGGAAGCGGGTCCAGGAGGTCAACCTGACCTCCGTCTACCTGTGCTGCAAGGCCGCCATCCCCTACATGCGGCGCCAGGGCAAGGGCTCCATCATCAACACGGCCTCGTTCGTGGCCCGCATGGGCGCGGCCACCTCGCAGATCTCGTACACGGCCTCCAAGGGCGGCGTCCTCGCCATGTCCCGGGAGCTGGGCGTGCAGTTCGCGCGGGAGGGCATCCGGGTCAACGCGCTGTGCCCCGGGCCGGTCAACACCCCCCTCCTGCAGGAGCTGTTCGCCAAGGACCCCGAGCGGGCCGCGCGCCGTCTGGTGCACATCCCGGTCGGCCGGTTCGCGGAGGCGGAGGAGATCGCCGCGGCGGTCGCGTTCCTCGCCAGCGACGACTCGTCCTTCGTGAACGCCACCGACTTCCTGGTGGACGGCGGAATCGCGGGCGCGTACGTCACGCCCCTGTAGGGAGCCCGGGCCTCCTGCCTTCGGGTCACGGCGGCATCAGGGGCGGCCCAAGGGCGGCACCGGCGCCTGGCGCCGGTGCCGGTGGCGGCGTCAGAGGAAGGTGTGCCCCTCGCCGCGGTACGTCGGCACGGTCGCCGTGACCCGGTCGCCCTCGATCAGGTGGAGCGCGTCGAAACGCTCGCACAGCTCGCCCGCCTTGGCGTGCCGGAACCACACCTTGTCGCCGATGAGCAGGTCGTCGGCGGCCGAGCCCAGCAGCGGCGTCTGCACCTCGCCGGGCCCCTCCTGCGGGTCGTACTTCAGCCCCTCGGGCAGATACGGCACGGGCAGCCGGTCGGGGCCCGCGGCGCCCGACGCGGGGTAGCCGCCGCCCAGCACGGTCACCACCCCGACGCCCGGTCTGCGCACCACCGGCTGGGCGAACAGGGCGGCCGGACGGCCGCGGAACGAGGTGTAGTTGTCGAACAGCCGCGGCTGGTAGAGCCCCGAGCCCGCCGCTATCTCGGTCACCGCGTCCTCGGCGGCCGTGTACTGGACGCTGCCCGTGCCGCCACCGTTGACGAACTCCAGGTCCGGCGCCACGTCCCGGACCGCGCGCACCACTTCCGCGCGCCGCCTGCCGAGTTCCCTGCGCGCCGTGGCCTGCATCAGCCGGATGGCCCGCGACCGTACCGGACGCCCGGCCACCGCGTCGCCGACACCGGCGACATGGCCCTCGTACGCCATGATGCCCACCAGCCGGAAACCGGGCGTGCGGACCACCGTGCGGGCCATCTCGGCGACCTGTTCGGGGGAGTGCAGCGGCGAGCGGCGCGCGCCGACGCGGACCCGGCCGCCGAGCAGCTTCAGCGAGGTGTCCAACTCCAGGCAGACGCGCACCTCTTCGGTGCCGCCCCGGCGGGCGTCGTCGATGAGGCGCAGCTGGGCCGGGTCGTCGATCATCACCGAGACGGCGGCGGCGAGCTTGGGGTCGCCGGTCAGTTCGGCGAACGCCCGGCGGTCGGCCGAGGGGTAGGCCAGCAGGACGTCGTCGAAACCGGAACGGGCCAGCCACAGGGACTCGGCGAGCGTGAAGGACATGATGCCGGCGAAACCGTCCCGGGCGAGCACGCGTTCGAGCAGAGCGCGGCAGCGTACGGACTTGCTGGCCACCCGGACCGGCTTGCCGCCGGCCCGGCGGAGCAGGTCGTCGGCGTTCGCGTCGAACGCCTCCAGGTCCACGATCGCGACAGGGGCGTCGAGATGAGCGGTGGCCCGGTCGTAGCGGGCCCGGTCTGCGGCGCGGGCAGTCATGGACGCAGCCTGCCAGATGTGATTACCGCAGGGTAGGGGGACGATCCGGGCAGATGCCGCCGGTGACGTGGACCGGTTCCCGTTCGAGGCGGATCAACCCGTAGAGTGACGCGCACGTGGGCAAGCGGCTGCTCCGCTCGGGCGCGTACGCCTGGGATGGGCGCCCGCTCGCGGGGGTATGCCTGCCCAGGACGGGTCGGCGTCCGCACCACGCCCACCGGCCGTCCGCCCTGGGCGGTCGAACGCCCGGGACATCCCGGGAGGTCCGGCTACAACGAAACGGGGGGTGCATGAGCACGGAAGCGCACCGCGCCTCCATCCCTCCGCGCCCCTCGACCCCGCCCCGCCCGGCCACGCC
The DNA here is from genome assembly GCF_042892355.1 of Streptomyces sp. NPDC001796. Taxonomy (NCBI): domain Bacteria; kingdom Bacillati; phylum Actinomycetota; class Actinomycetes; order Kitasatosporales; family Streptomycetaceae; genus Streptomyces; species Streptomyces sp. NPDC001796. Next base: position 35,306 of record NZ_JBIAUC010000016.1, read on the forward strand.
GCCGGGTGACCCCATGACTCCGCGCCGTCCGTCGACGGCACCGGACGAGTCGGCGACTCCGTCCCGCCAGGCGACGCGCTCCGGCGCCTCCGTGCCTCAGCCGCGCCCGTCGTCCGCGCCGGGTGTCCCGCCCGCGGGTGCGAACGGCACTTCCGCGCCCGGAGGCGACCGACTTCGGCCGACGCAGCTCAACGGCTCCGCCGGAACGATCCCGCCCCGCCCGGAGCAGCCGCCCGCCGCGGCACCCCCGTCCGGTCCGCAGGCCCCGGCCGTACCGCGGCGAACGCCGCCTGCCCGCACGACCTTCCCGCCGGTCCCGCCCCGCCCCGAGCAGCCGCCGCGGAACCAGACCGCGACCGGGTCCGGCGCGGCCGGGGCCTTGGTGCGGCCCGGTACGGACGAGTTCTTCGGCCGTTCCGGTGCGCAGGCCGGCTCTCGCCGGCCGGACGTGGCGGACGCCCCCGGGCACTCCTCCGCGGCCGGGCCCTCTGCCCGTTCCGGTGCGGTCGGTGCCTCCGGCCGGACCGGTGCCGTCGAGCGGCCGTTCAGGCTCGGCACGGGCGTGCCCCAGCGGCCCGCCGGCGTCTCCGAGGGCGCACCCGGTGGTGACGGGCAACCGTCGGTGCGGCCCGCCCCCGAGTCGCGCCGGCTCGCGGACGTCCAGCGCGACCCGCACGCCGAGACCCCCGGTCCGCCCCCGCCGGCGGCCACCGCACGCTTCCCCGATGCGCCCCCGGCCGTCGGCGCCGCCCCCGCCGCGGACGCCCCCGGCATCGTGGAGACCACCGCTCGGCTGCGTCCCGTCCAGCCGGCGCGGCCCTTCGTGACCCTCGCGCAGCCCGACACCCGCGGTGTCGAACCACCAGGACCGCGGCTGCACCTGGGCGCCCGCGTCCGCCCCCGGGTCGCCGCGTCCGCCGCCTGCCTCGTCCTCGGGCTCGGACTGATCGGCGGTGCCGTGACGGGCAGTTGGCTCACCGGGGACGACTCGCCGGACGGGGCGCGGGGTGCGTACGCCGTCGCCGGAACCCTGTGGCACAGCGTCCCCGTCGACCGGCTCTTCCCGCCCACCGTCAACGGCCCGGGCGCGGGCCCCGGCGGCGCCGACCGCACCTGGACCCGTATCGCCGTCGCCCCCGACGGCGGCTGCGCGGACGCCTTCGACCCGCTCCTGCGCAAGGCCCTCGCCCCCGTCGGCTGCCTGCGCCTGCTGCGCGCCACCTACACCGACGCGACCCGCAGTCAGGTCACCACCGTCGGCCTGCTGTTCACACGGGCCGACGCCGCCGCCATGGGCGCCCTCGCCAGCCGCTTCAAGGACGAGGGCCTGGACCGCCGCACCGACCTCATGCCCCGCCCGTACGCGGCCGAGGGGACCGTCGCGGCGGGCTTCGGCGACGCCCAGCGCGCGTCCTGGACGATATCCGTCCTCACGGACGCCCCCGTCGTCGTCTACGCCGTCTCCGGCTTCGCCGACGGCCGCACCGTCACCGAACCCGAGCCGGCCGAGAACGCCATGAAGACCGGCGCCACCACGGCCCCCGCCCAGGCGGGGCTCGGCAATGACGCGGCCGGCCTCGCCGACCGTGTCGAGGCGGCCCTGCGCAAGACCTTCACCTCGGCCACGGAGAAGCCCTCATGAGCGCCCGTACGACCGGCGCACGCCTGCTCACCCTCCTCCTCACCGCCGCCCTCGCCGTGCTGCCCGCCACCGCCGCCCACGCCGACGGCATACGGGCCCAGGAGTGGGCCCTCGACGCCCTGCACATCCAGCAGGCCTGGCAGACGACCAAGGGCAAGGGCATCACCGTCGCCGTCCTCGACACCGGCGTCGACGACACCCACCCCGACCTGGCGGGCAACGTCCTGCCCACCAAGGACCTGGTCGGCTTCGGCGCCCGGCGCGGCGACCGCGCCTGGGCCCGGCACGGCACCGCCATGGCGGGCATCATCGCCGGGCACGGCCACGGCATCGGCGACACCGACGGAGTCATCGGCGTCGCCCCCCAGGCGAAGATCCTCCCCGTCCGCGTCATCCTCGAGGACGGCGACCCGGCCCGTGCGAAGGCCCGCAACACCCGCGGCAACGCCCTCGCCGAAGGCATCCGCTGGGCCGCCGACCACGGCGCCGACGTCATCAACCTCTCCCTCGGTGACGACTCCGACTCCGCGCACCCCGAAGCGGGCGAGGACGAGGCGATCCAGTACGCGCTCAAGAAGGGCACGGTCGTCGTCGCCTCGGCCGGCAACGGCGGCGAGCTCGGCGACCACACGTCGTACCCGGCGGCCTACCCGGGCGTCATCGCCGCCACCGCCGTCGACAGCGCCGGCACCCGCGCCTCCTTCTCCACCCGCCGCTGGTACGCCACGGTCAGCGCCCCCGGCGTCGACGTCGTCATCGCCGACCCGGACCGCAAGTACTACGAGGGATGGGGCACGAGCGCGGCGTCCGCCTTCGTCTCGGGCGCCGTGGCGCTCATCAAGGCCGCTCATCCGGGACTCAGCCCGGCCCAGATCAAGCAACTCCTGGAGAAGACCGCCCGCAACGCCCCCACCGGCGGCCGGGACGACGCCCGCGGCTTCGGCTTCATCGACCCCGCGGCAGCCATCAAGGCGGCGGCCGGCCTCAGACCGGACAACCTGCACCCGGCGGCGTACGGCAAGGAGTACTTCGGCTCCGGCCCGGACGCGGCAGCTGCCGCCTCGGACTCCCCGGGCTGGGCGGGCTCTCTGGCGGGCGCCCTGGGCGTGGCACTGCTGGTGGCTTCGGTACTGCTGTGGAAGAGCCGCAGAAGCACCCCGTAGGCGTCCCGCGGTGCCACGGCGCTCTCACCCGAACGCGGCCACGGCCGCCCGCGCCGCGGCCTCCACCACGGAGATCCCCTGTTCCTTCGTCGAGTGCCCGTCGGACAGCGCCGCCACCAGGTAGTCGCGTCCGCCGGCCGTGACCCGTCCGATGCTGTTGACGTCCCACAGCCCAGTCGTGCTCCGCGCCAGCCATCCGTTCTTGAGCGCCCACGCGGAGCCGTCCGCCGCCGCGGAGACCCCCCACCGCTGATCCTCGGCGATGTCGCCCATGAGCCCCCGCAGGTAGGACCGCGAGGCCTCGCTCAACTGCGAGTCCTCCTCGAAGACCTGCCGGAGCAGGGTCAGCTGATCCGCCGCCGTGGTCTGCGTGAGCCCCCACAGCGTGCCGTCACCACCGACCGTGTCCGTCAGACCGAAGCGTTCGTTCGCGCTGTCCAGGCCGTGGGCGCGCCCGATCGCGGTCCACAGCGCCGAGGCGGAGGCGTTGTCGCTGTTCTCGATCATTGTGGTGGCGTACGCCTTCTCCTGCGCGGTCAGGTGCCGGCCGGCGTCCTGCGCCTGGAGCAGCAGCGCCGCCAGGATGTCCACCTTCACGATGCTCGCCGTGTCGAAGGTGCCGTCGCCGTACGCGGCGCTCTCCCCGGAGTCCATCGAGAGGACCGCCACGGCCACGTCGGCCGTGTCCTCGACGGCCACCGACGCCATCGCCCGCTTCAGCAGCGCGTCCCGGTCCACCGAGGGTTCCGCGGCAGGTTCCACCGATGCCTCCTGGCTCGACGAGGCCGACGCCGCCGACGATACGGCGCCCGCGTCGGCGTGCGCCCGCTCCCTCAGATACACCGTCCCCGTCGCCGTACCGCCGGCCACGACGGCCGCCGCCAGCGCCGTACAGAAGAACGAACGGCGCCTACGGGCGCGGGCGCGGCGGCGACGGTGGGTTCTCGGGGACTCCATGGCCGCCGATGGTCTTCACCCGTGCTGTGCACGCCGTGGGACGGGCGTGAGAGGTGTGTCAGGAGACGCTGAGAAACCGGTGAGAGCGGTGACCGGCGTGACTCAGGGGCGCCACGACCCCGGCGAAGACCCCCCGATAGGGTCGGTGACCGTGGCGAACAAGAACATTCCCGACTCCGGCTTCTCCGACGACGACGGTTCGGCCGACCCCCGGCTGAGCGCGGCGCTCGCCGCCTGGGCCGAGGACCGCACCGCCGTGGGGCCTGTCCTCGAGGCGCTGAAGGGCGCACGGCTCCTCGTCCCCGTCGTCGCGATCCTCGGCGAGGTGGAGGAGGACGAGAAGGGGCTGCGCCGCGAGAAGACCAGCGAGATGGCCGTACCGACCCTGAAGGCCGGTGACCGCACCGCCCTGCCCGCGTTCACCTCCACGGACGCGCTGGCCCGCTGGGACCCCGAGGCCCGCCCGGTAGCCGTCCCGCTGCACCAGGCCCTGCAGGCCGCCGTGCACGAGAAGGCCGACACGATCGTGCTGGACCTGTCCGGGCCGGTGCCGTTCGAACTGACGGGCCCCGCGCTGCTGGCCCTCGCCGAGGGCCGTACGACGACCGACCCGCTCGCCGACCCGGCCGTCACCGGCGCCGTACGGGCCGCCGTGGCCGCCGAGCCCGCCGTGCTGCGCGCCTACCTCGGCCCGGGCCGGGCGGACGGTATCCTCGCGCTCGTCCTGGACCCGGCGGCGAGCCCGGCCGAGGCCGCGCGCGCCGTGGCCGAGCGGATGGCCGCCGACGACACACTGAGGGCCCGCCTGGTGCGCGGCCTCGACCTGGCAGTCATGCCGGCCGGAGCGACGCCTCCGGGCGAGCCCCTTTTCGTGCGTTCGTGAACGATCTCCGTACGGCCGCGGGTTCGCCTCAGGGCCCGTGCCAGGCCCTACGAACCCGCCATGAGCCAGACGAGAGGCCCTAGCCGTAGACCGGCCCGGTGTACTTCTCGCCCGGGCCCTGGCCCGGCTCGTCCGGGACGACCGACGCCTCGCGGAACGCCAGCTGCAGCGACTTCAGGCCGTCGCGCAGCGGCGCCGCGTGGAAGGAGCTGATCTCCGTCGCGCTCGCGTCGAGCAGCCCGGCGAGGGCGTGCACCAGCTTGCGGGCCTCGTCCAGGTCCTTGTACTTGTCGCCCTCCTCGGTGAGGCCGAGCTTCACGGCGGCGGCGCTCATCAGGTTGACGGCGACCGTCACGATCACCTCGACCGCGGGCACCTCCGCGATGTCGCGGGTCATGGCGTCGAAGTCGGGCTGCGCGGCGGAATCCGGGTATTCCGTGGGGGCCTCGGATTCCGAGGGGGAGGTGTCACTCATGCACCACACGATAGGTGCCGGACGTGCGTTCGCCTGAATTAGCCCTGGCCGACCGAAGCTGCTAGCCTTGACTGACGACCGGCCGGACACCTGGTTGCCCGGCCCACAAGTGGAGGCTCCGATCTCCCACCTGGCTGCCCCTAGGGGCGGCGGGTCACCGGTCAGGCGGCCACCACCGTTCCGTACGGACGGTGGAGTCGCCCGAAATTGCGCCCCGCGGTCCACCGCGGCGGTGCTCCGGAAAGCTCGGAGTCCCGCCTGTGTCCCGTCCGGGGCATTTTTCATGCGCCGTGATGGTTGGTCCCTATGTCAACCCAGACATACACGCGGCCGTCCGCCAGGCGGCCGTAGGTGCTACCGAGGAGGATCCATCAGCGCCGAGCCCCGCATCAACGACCGGATTCGCGTTCCCGAGGTGCGACTTGTCGGTCCCAGTGGCGAGCAGGTCGGCATCGTGCCGCTTGCCAAGGCCCTGGAGCTTGCGCAGGAGTACGACCTGGACCTGGTCGAGGTCGCGGCGAACGCCCGTCCGCCCGTGTGCAAGCTCATGGACTACGGGAAGTTCAAGTACGAGTCGGCCATGAAGGCCCGTGAGGCGCGCAAGAACCAGGCGCACACGGTCATCAAGGAGATGAAGCTCCGGCCGAAGATCGACCCGCACGACTATGACACCAAGAAGGGTCACGTCGTCCGGTTCCTCAAGCAGGGCGACAAGGTCAAGATCACGATCATGTTCCGTGGCCGCGAGCAGTCCCGTCCCGAGCTGGGCTACCGGCTGCTGCAGCGCCTCGCGGAGGACGTCCAGGACCTCGGTTTCGTGGAGTCGAACCCGAAGCAGGACGGCCGCAACATGATCATGGTTCTCGGTCCGCACAAGAAGAAGACCGAGGCGATGGCCGAGGCTCGTCAGGCGCAGGAAGCCCGCAAGGCGTCTGCGAAGGCCAACCCCGGCCGCTCGCAGAACCCCGCCGACGCCGAGACCGCCGAGGCCCCGGCCGAGGCATCCGCCGAGGCCTGATCCCGGGGCGTGAGCCCCGGGGGAGCCGGACGTACGGACGTACGACCGCCGCAGGGCGGACGTACGGACCCCGGAAAGCCCGGGACGCCAGTCCCAGGATGTAACCGATACAAGAGCGACGCTCCATCGTGCCCGGTTTAGCGACCGGGCACCGGAGCGCCACCGACGAGGAGAGAACGGCGCTATGCCGAAGAACAAGTCGCACAGCGGTGCCAGCAAGCGCTTCAAGGTCACCGGCTCCGGCAAGGTGCTCCGTGAGCGCGCCGGCAAGCGCCACCTGCTCGAGCACAAGTCGTCCCGTCTGACGCGTCGCCTCACCGGCAACGCCGAGATGGCCCCGGGTGACACCAAGAAGATCAAGAAGCTTCTCGGCAAGTGACGCCACGGCGCTCGATCTTCTGATCAGTCCGCGCCGTACGTACGTCAGGACCGGGACCCAATCGTTTCGGGCCGTGTGAGGACCACCACGGCCCCGCTACAAGGAGTTAACAAGTGGCACGCGTCAAGCGGGCAGTCAACGCCCACAAGAAGCGCCGGGCGATCCTCGAGCAGGCCTCCGGCTACCGCGGTCAGCGTTCGCGCCTGTACCGCAAGGCCAAGGAGCAGGTCACCCACTCGCTGGTCTACAACTACAACGACCGCAAGAAGCGCAAGGGCGACTTCCGTCAGCTGTGGATCCAGCGCATCAACGCCGCTGCCCGCGCCAACGGCATCACCTACAACCGCTTCATCCAGGGTCTGAAGGCCGCGAACGTCGAGGTCGACCGCAAGATCCTCGCCGAGCTGGCCGTCAACGACGCGGGTGCGTTCGCCGCGCTCGTCGAGGTCGCGCAGAAGGCCCTGCCGTCGGACGTGAACGCGCCCAAGGCTGCGTGACGCGACGGCACCGCGCCGGCTCAGGCCGACGTGACTGAACGGACCCGCAGGCTGCGAAGCCTGCGGGTCCGGTTGTGTCCGCCGTAGCCGCCGCCGGCCGGTCCCCCCGGTGCGGCACTGCGGCACGCGCTGCGCGTCGTCCCCGGCAGTTCGGCACCTCCTCACTGCCCCAAGGGCGTGGGGGCACCAGGTCCGCCGCCGCGGCTCAGCGCCGCTGCGGCGGGAACAAGTACTGAAGGTGAACAGCATGCCCTCGGCCACCCCCGAGCTCATCTCCCCCCGATCCCCCCGCGTCAGCGCCGCGCGGCGGCTGGCGAAGCGGAACTTCCGGGGCAAGGAGCGGCTGTTCCTCGCGGAGGGGCCGCAGGCCGTGCGGGAGGCCGCGGGGCACCGGAGCGGGGGCACGGCGACCCTGGTCGAGCTGTTCGCCACCCCGGACGCGGCGGAGCGGTACCCGGACATCGTGGGGGCGGCGCATGACGCCGGCGCCCGCGTCCACCTCGCCGCCGAGCAGGTCATCGCCGACATCTCCACCACCGTCACCCCGCAGGGCCTGGTCGGGATCTGCCGCTTCCTGGACACCGACTTCGACGCGATCCTCAGGGCCCGCCCTCGCCTGGTCGCCGTCCTCGCCCACGTGCGAGACCCGGGCAACGCCGGAACCGTCCTGCGCTGCGCCGACGCCGCCGGTGCCGAGGCCGTCGTCCTCACCGACGCCTCCGTCGACGTGTACAACCCCAAGGCCGTCCGCGCCTCCGTCGGCTCCCTCTTCCACCTGCCCGTCGCCGTCGGCGTCCCCGTCGAGCGGGCCGTGGGCGGGCTCCAGGACGCCGGCGTGCGCATCCTCGCGGCCGACGGCGCGGGCGACCACGACCTCGACGACGAGCTCGACAAGGGCACCATGGGAGTGCCCACCGCCTGGGTGTTCGGCAACGAGGCATGGGGACTGCCCGAGGAGACGCGGGAGCTGGCCGACGCCGTCGTCCGCGTGCCCATCCACGGAAGGGCCGAGAGCCTGAACCTCGCGACCGCCGCGGCCGTATGTCTCTATGCGTCCGCCCGTGCACAGCGCGCCCCCGGAGGGTGCCGCTCCGTCACTCCCGGCTAGTAGGGTGACGGGCTCGGGGCCCACGGCCTGACGAGAGGTGGGGTACGGGGATGAGGGTCGGCACGAGCAGAGCACCGGAGGCACGGGACGCGCACCGCGCCCCCGGGTCCCGGCACGGCGATCCCGCCGAGCTCGGCATCGACCCGGACGAGCTCCCCGACGGACTCCTCATCGCCGACGAGCACGGCCGCGTCATCTGCTTCAACGCCGCCGCCGAACGCATCACCGCCGTCCGCGCCGCCGACGCCCTCGGACAACGGCTCGACAAAGCCCTGCCATTAGAAGATCTCGAGGGGCGGCGCTGGTGGCAGCTGACCGATCCCTACGGGGGGCTCGCGATCCGTGTACGGCAGCCGGAGCGCAACCTCCTGCTGCCCGGGGGGCGCGAGGTCCTCGTCTCCGCGCGCTACGTGCGCACCCACCCCACCGGGCCCATCCGGCGCGTCGTCGTCACCCTCCGCGACACGGAGGCCCGCCGCCGTACCGAACGCAGTCACGCCGAACTGATCGCCACCGTGGCCCACGAACTGCGTTCCCCGCTCACCTCCGTCAAGGGCTTCACCGCCACCCTCCTCGCCAAGTGGGAACGCTTCACCGACGACCAGAAGCGGCTCATGCTGGAGACCGTCGACGCCGACGCCGACCGGGTCACCCGGCTCATCGCCGAACTGCTGGACATCTCACGGATCGACTCCGGGCGGCTGGAGGTGCGCCGCCAGCCCGTCGACATAGGGGCGGCCGTCGGACGGCACATCCAGGCCTACGTCGCCGCCGGCCAGCCCGCCGACCGTTTCCTGCTGCGCATCGAGCAGCCCCTGCCCGCCCTGTGGGCCGACCCCGACAAGATCGACCAGGTGCTCAGCAACCTCCTCGAAAATGCCGTGCGCCACGGGGAGGGAACCGTCACGATTGACATCACGCCCTCGGTGTCGCCCCGCGAAGGGGAGGACGTCGGCACGTCGGTCACGGTGAGCGACGAGGGCCCCGGCATCCCGGAGGAGTCCATGAACCGCGTCTTCACCCGCTTCTGGCGGGGCAGCAAGCGCGGTGGCACGGGCCTCGGGCTCTATATCGTCAAGGGCATCGTCGAGGCCCACGGCGGCACCATCACGGTCGGCCGCGCCCGCGGCGGCGGCGCCGAGTTCCGATTTACGCTGCCCGTGGGGGCACCGGCGTACCTGGCCTGAGCAACCCACGGGCGCATTCACTTTCCCCAGCCCCGTTAGACTCGGCCATTGGCACCTTTGCGTCCCAATATCCGGAGACGACTCGTCCACGAGTCGGTGACGGGGACCGTCAGCCAGCCAATCGGAAGCACGGGAAGAGATGTCGGCACCCAATAAGTCGTACGACCCTGTCGAGGTCGAGGCCTTGAAACCGGAAGAGATCGAGCGCATGCGGGACGAGGCGCTCGCCGCCTTCGCCGCCGCGGACTCCCTCGACGCGCTCCACGAGGCCAAGGTCGCCCACACCGGCCCCACCTCGCCGCTGGCTCTCGCCAACCGCGAGATCGGCGCCCTGCCCCCGCACGCCAAGGCCGACGCCGGCAAGCGCGTGGGCCAGGCCCGTGGCGCCGTGAACAAGGCCCTCGCCGGCCGCCAGGCCGAACTCGAGGCCGAGCGGGACGCCCGCGTGCTGGTCGAGGAGTCGGTGGACGTCACGCTGCCCTACGACCGCGTGCCCGCGGGCGCCCGGCACCCGCTGACCACGCTCTCGGAGCGCATCGAGGACGTCTTCGTGGCCATGGGCTACGAGGTGGCCGAGGGCCCCGAGGTCGAGGCCGAGTGGTTCAACTTCGACGCCCTGAACATCGGCCCGGACCACCCGGCCCGCGGCGAGGCCGACACCTTCTTCGTGCAGGCGCCCGACGGCGGCTCGGAGTCCGGTGTCGTGCTGCGCACCCACACCTCGCCCGTGCAGATCCGCTCCCTGCTCGACCGCGAGCTGCCGGTCTACGTGATCTGCCCCGGCCGCGTGTACCGCACGGACGAGCTGGACGCGACCCACACCCCGGTCTTCCACCAGGTCGAGCTGCTCGCGGTCGACGAGGGCCTGACCATGGCGGACCTGAAGGGCACGCTGGACCACATGGTCCAGTCGCTGTTCGGCGAGGGCATGAAGACCCGGCTGCGGCCGAACTTCTTCCCGTTCACCGAGCCGTCCGCCGAGATGGACATGGTGTGCTACGTCTGCCGCGGTGAGTCCGTCGGCAATCCCGACCGGCCCTGCCGCACCTGCTCCTCCGAGGGCTGGATCGAGCTCGGCGGCTGCGGCATGGTCAACCCGCGGGTGCTGACCGCCTGCGGTGTCGACCCGGAGAAGTACAGCGGCTTCGCCTTCGGGTTCGGCATCGAGCGGATGCTGATGTTCCGCCACAACGTCGAAGACATGCGAGACATGGTCGAGGGTGACGTCCGGTTCACCCGGCCGTTCGGGATGGAGATCTGATGCGGGTCCCGCTTTCCTGGCTGCGGGAGTACGTCGACCTGCCGGCGACTGAGACCGGGCGTGACGTCCAGGCCAAGCTCATTTCGGCCGGCCTCGAGGTGGAGACCGTCGAGCAGCTCGGCGCCGACCTCACGGGTCCGCTGGTCGTGGGCCAGGTGCTGACCATCGAGGAGCTGGAAGGCTTCAAGAAGCCGATCCGCTACTGCACCGTCGACGTCGGCAAGGCCAACGGCACCGGCGAGCCGCAGGAGATCGTCTGCGGCGCCCGTAACTTCGCCGTCGGCGACAAGGTCGTGGTGGCCCTCCCCGGCGCCGTCCTGCCCGGCGACTTCGCGATCGCCGAGCGCAAGACGTACGGCCGGATGTCGCGCGGCATGATCTGCTCCAGCGAGGAGCTGGACATGGGCGACGACGGCACCAAGGGAATCATCGTGCTGCCGCCCGGCACCGAGGTCGGCAAGGACGCGATCGAGCTGCTCGAGCTGGTCGACGAGGTGCTCGACATCGCGGTGACCGCCAACCGCGGCGACTGCCTGTCGATCCGCGGCGTCGCCCGCGAGACCGCCATCGCCTACGGCCTGCCGCTGCGCGACCCCGCGCTGCTCGACGTGCCGGCGCCGAACGCGTTCGGCCACCCGGTGAAGATCTCCGAGCCCCTCGGCTGCGACCGCTTCACCGCCCGTACGGTGACCGGCGTCGACCCCGAGGCCCGCTCCCCGATCTGGCTGCAGCGCCGGCTGCAGAAGGTCGGCATGCGCCCGATCTCGCTCGCTGTCGACATCACCAACTACGTGATGATGGAGATGGGCCAGCCGCTGCACGCCTACGACCGCAAGCTGGTCCAGGGCACGATCGGCGTGCGCCGTGCCGAGGAGGGCGAGAAGTTCACCACCCTCGACGGCGTGACGCGCACCCTGCACTCCGAGGATCTCGTCATCACCGACGACCGCGGCCCGATCGGCCTCGCGGGCGTCATGGGCGGCGCCAACACCGAGATCGCGGACCACGACGACGGCGAGAACGCCACGACTGAGATCGTCATCGAGGCCGCGCACTTCAACCAGGTCTCCATCGCCCGCACCGCGCGCCGTCACAAGCTGTCCTCCGAGGCGTCACGCCGCTTCGAGCGCGGTGTGGACCCGCTGGCCGCGCCCGCCGCCGCCCAGCGCACGGTCGACCTGCTGGTGCTGCTCGCGGGCGGTACCGCCGACGCCGGCGTCACCGAGATCATCGCGCCGTCCGCGCCGCACACCATCGCCATGCCGGCCGACCACCCGGACAAGGTCGCCGGCGTGCACTACGGCCGCGAGACCGTCGTACGCCGCCTGCAGGAGGTCGGCTGCGACGTCTACGGTCAGGACGAGCTGATCGTCACCGTGCCGTCCTGGCGGCCGGACCTGACGGAGCCGAACGACCTGGCCGAGGAAGTCATCCGGCTGGAGGGCTACGAGAACCTGCCCTCCACCCTGCCCAAGCTCCCGTCCGGGCGCGGTCTGACCCACCGGCAGCGGCTGCACCGCCGCGTCGGCCGGGCCCTGGCCGGGGCCGGCTACGTCGAGGCGCCGAACTACCCGTTCGTCAGCGAGCAGGTCTTCGACCAGTTCGCCCTGGAGGCCGACGACCCGGCCCGCCGCGTCGTCAAGCTGGTCAACCCGCTCAGCGACGAGGAGCCCGCGCTGCGCACGACGCTGCTGCCGGGCCTGCTCGGCGCGCTGCGCCGCAACGACGGCCGCGGCACGCACGACCTGGCGCTGTTCGAGACCGGGCTGGTCTTCCACCCGCGCGAGGAGCGGCGTGTGGCCGCCCACCTGCCGGTCGACCGGCGTCCCACCGACGAGGAGATCGCCGCGCTGACCGCCGTGCTGCCCGAGCAGCCGCGCCACGTGGCCGTCGTCCTGGCGGGCGCCCGCGAACAGGCCGGCTGGTGGGGCAAGGGCCGCCCGGCCGACTGGGCGGACGCGATCGAGGCCGCCCGGACCGTGGCCCGCGAGGCCGGGGCCGAGCTGATCGTCCGCAAGGGCCAGTACGGGCCGTGGCACCCGGGCCGCTGCGCCGAGCTCGCCGTCGTCACGGACGGCGCCGAGCGGGTCGTGGGCCACGCGGGCGAGCTGCACCCGCGCGTCGTGAAGGCGCTGGGGCTGCCCGAGCGCACCTGCGCGATGGAGCTGAACCTGGACGTGCTGGAGGCGGTCGGCGACGGCACTCCGCAGGCACCGGGCATCTCCACCTTCCCGGTCGCCACGCAGGACGTCGCGCTGGTCGTCGACAAGCCGGTGCCGCAGGCGGATGTCGAGGCCGCGCTGCGCGAGGGCGCCGGTGAACTCCTCGAGTCCATCCGGCTGTTCGACGTCTACGAGAACGAGGAGCAGCTGGGGGAGGGCCGCAAGTCGCTGGCGTACGCGCTGCGCTTCCGTGCGGCCGACCGGACGCTCACGGTGGACGAGGCGTCCGCCGCGCGCGACGCGGCGGTCGCGCTGGCCGCTGAGCGCACCGGGGCCGTGCTGCGGAGCTAGGCCCGGCGAGCGCCGGGGACTGCGGGTCGGGTGTCGGCCGCGGGTGGTCGGTGGCTGATCGCGCAGTTCCCCGCGCCCCTTTGGGGGCACGGGGAACTGCGCGAGAAACCACATCGGACCGCAGCCGACGAACGACCCGCGGTACCCGGCGCTCAGCCGCTCAGCCCCGCCGGCGGAGCCGTCCGCCCCGCCACGGAGTGTCGGGCAGGCGGCTGGGCGGACGGCGCCGAGCGGGCCGCCGCACTGTACGAGGGGGAGCCGGCGGCCCGGCCGGCCTCTTGCGAGGGATTTCAAGTCAAGCGGCCGGAAACTCTCCGCGACAGCGCACGCACAGCCCGGATTCGCGCACTCCGTTCACACCCCGTGTGAATCGGTTCGCACTACCCTGGCGAAACCGAGCCACCGGAGTGCACCCATGCAGCCCAACACTCTGCTCGACGCGATCCTCGACGAGGCCGGAATATCCCACGCGGGACTGGCCGCGCACGTCAACCAGGCGGGGCGGGCACGCGGCCTCGCGCTGAGGTACGAACACACGGCCGTGGCACGGTGGTTGAAGGGCCAGCGCCCGCGCGGCCAGGTGCCCGACCTGATCTGCGAGGTGCTCGCGGCCCGGCTGCACCGCCCGGTGACCCTCGACGACATCGGCCTCGGCGTGCCGGGCGAACCGGCCGCCCCGCACGGCTCCAGCCTCTCCGGGTTCGTCGAGCGCGCCACCGCCCTGTGGCGCTCCGACGAACAGCAGCGCCCCCACATCCTGGGCGCCCCGGCCGTGACCGGCACGCCCGCCGTGATGCCCGTGTGGGAGTGGGAGAACCCGCCCGAGGACGTGGACGTCTCCCGCGGCGGCCGCCACCGGGTCACCCCCGCCGACATCGACATGCTGCGCGCCGCCCGCGCCCACTACGAGCAGATGTACCGCAAGGCCGGCGGCATAGCCACCCGTGCCCGTATCGTCGGCTTCCTCAACGCCGAGACGGCCCCGCTGCTGCGTGGCGGCTACACCGACGCGACGGGCCGCCAACTGCACCGCGCCACCGGGGGACTCGTCGCGATCGCCGGTATCTGCGCGTACGACTCCGACGCCCACGGCCTCGCCCAGCGCTACTTCCACCAGGCCCTGCGCCTGGCCAAGGCCAGCGGGGACCGGGGGCTCGGCGCGTACGTCATAGCCCTGCTGGTCAACCAGTCGCTGTTCATGAGGGAGTACCGGCAGGCCGTGGCCTTCGCCGAGGCCGCGCTGCGCGCCGCGGGCAAGCAGATCACCCCGGCGCTCGCCTCCGACCTGTACGCGATGCAGGCGAAGGCGTACGCGCACCTCGGGGACGCGTCGGGCGCGCTGTCCTGCATCCGGCGGGCCGAGTCGGCCGCCGAGCGCATCCGGCGCGGCCACGAACCGGACGAGACCGGCTACGTCCAGCCCGGCCTCGTCAACGTCCAGGTCGCCGAGGCGCTGCTCAGCCTCGGCGACCTGACGGCGGCCGGGGAGCACGCCGCGGCCGCCGTCGGCACACCCGCGCACGACCGGGGCCGGGTGCATCGGCTTGCCATGCTCAGCCAGATCGAACTGCGCCAGGGCAACGCCGACAAGGCGGTGGCCACCGCTGTGGAGATGGCGCAGCAGGCGCGCGGAATGGAGTCCATGCGCCTGCGCGACAGACTCCGGGCGGTGCGCGAACACCTGGTCCGCAGCGGCTGCGCCGGAACGGCCGAGGCGGCCGAACTCATCGACGGGGCCTTGCGCGTACCGCTGTAGTCACCGCCCCACCCACTGCGTGAGAGCCGCGCGATGTCCGCCGGCACGGCCGACTGCGCCCGCCGCTGCGCCGGGCGTGCGCCGCTGTGAGCCTGCTGAGACGCCGCTCCTGCTGCGATATTGCCCCTTACTCGGCGGAAGGTGGCAGAACCATGCAGTGGACGAAACAGAACGAGCAAACTGTGTATGAAAACCGCTGGTTCAGCGTCAACCTGGCGGATGTCGAGCTGCCGGACGGCCGGCATCTCGACCACTTCCTGATACGGCTGCGGCCCGTCGCCGTGGCCACCGTCGTCAACGACGCCAACGAGGTGCTGCTGCTGTGGCGGCACCGCTTCATCACCGACAGCTGGGGGTGGGAACTCGCGGCAGGCGTCGTCGAGGACGGCGAGGACATCGCCGACGCGGCGGCCCGTGAACTCGAGGAGGAGACCGGCTGGCGGCCGGGACCTCTGCGCCATCTCATGAGCGTGGAGCCCTCCAACGGACTCACCGACGCCCGGCACCATGTCTACTGGGCGGACGAGGGCGAGTACGTCGGGCACCCCGTGGACGACTTCGAGTCGGACCGCCGGGAATGGGTTCCCCTCAAACTCGTCCCCGACATGGTCGCCCGTGGGGAGGTCCCGGCCGCCAACATGGCGGCCGCGTTACTGCTTCTTCATCACCTCAGGCTCGGGCAGGACGCGATGCCCTGAGCCCGCGCGTCCGGCGGGCTAGCGGCCCAGGGCCTGCCAGACGGCCACGACGAGCGCGCCCACCGCCGTGAGGGCGGCGACGGCGGGCAGCGGCCAGCGTGCGTGTTCCAGCGTGACGAGGCGGGTGTGCAGTTCGTCCAGCTCCTTGGCCGTCTCCTCGGTGCGATGGCTGAGCAGCGCCAGCCCACCCTCGACGCGCGTGTAGGCCACGTCGAGTCGGCGGCGTAACTCTGCGAGTTCTCCATGGACGACGGGATGCTCGGGATCGGCGGTCACAAGTCCGCTCCTTTCCGTAGTCGTCTCACATCCCTTGCATGCGCATGCTGAGTCAACTCGCCTGGTGGGCACATGAGGAGAGTGTGCGAGCGGCATATGCGGGTTCGGCGCGCACACGCCGTGTGAAGGGCGTGGGCCCGGCACCGTCGGACGGTGCCGGGCCCACGCGAGCCGGGTCTTGACGCTGGGTGGTCAGGGGTAGGTGTAGAAGCCCGAGCCGGTCTTGCGCCCCAGCCGACCCGCTTCGACCATCCGCTGCAGCAGCGGGGGAGCGGCGTACAGGGGCTCCTTGTACTCGTGGTACATCGAGTTGGCGATCGAGACGACGGTGTCCAGCCCGATCAGATCGGCGAGCTTCAGCGGGCCCATCGGGTGGGCGCAGCCCATCTCCATGCCGTTGTCGATGTCCTCGCGCCCGGCGATGCCCGACTCGAACATCCGGATCGCGGACAGCAGGTACGGCACCAGCAGCGCGTTGACGACGAAGCCCGAGCGGTCCTGGGCGCGGATGGCGTGCTTGCCGAGGAGCTTCTCCGTGAACAGCTGGGCCCGGCTCAGGGTGCCCTCGGAGGTGGTGAGCGCCGGGATCAGCTCGACGAGCTTCTGCACCGGGGCCGGGTTGAAGAAGTGGATGCCGACCACCTGGTCCGGCCGCGAGGTCGCCACGGCCAGCTTCACCAGCGGGATCGAGGAGGTGTTGGAGGCGAGGATGGCGTCCGGACGGGTCACCACCTGGTCGAGCACCTGGAAGATCTCGGTCTTCACCTGTTCGTTCTCGACGACGGCCTCGATCACCAGGTCGCGGTCCGCGAACTCGCCGAGGTCGGTGGTGAAGGTCAGGCGCGCCTGCGTCGCCTCCCGCTCCTCCTCGGAGATCTTGCCGCGCTCGGCTGCCTTGGACAGGGAGTTGAACAGGCGGGTCCGGCCGATCTCCAGGGCCTCGCCGGTGGTCTCGGCGACCTTCACGTCCAGTCCGGCGCGGGCGCACACCTCGGCGATGCCCGCGCCCATCTGGCCGCAGCCCACCACTCCGACGCGTTCGATGTCGGTCACATCGTCCCTTTCGCTGATCTACGGCTGTGGCAGGTCCGATCGGGTTCCGGTCGCCTGCTCCGATCGTGCACGTTACTCCCAAGTATCGATGATCGATCGTCCGGGTGGGAGCATGCTGGGGCACCGGGACGATCCGTGACGAGGCGGGTCCTCAGAGTACGGGGGTGTGCCGATGGGCCGCTTGTCACGCCGGGCGTTCACGGTGGCCGCACTGGCGAGCCTGGTGACGGCGGGTGACGCCGCGGCCGCGCCGCCGGGCGCGGCGGCCGGGGAGATGCGGGGCATGTGGCTGGCCTCCGTGGCCAACCGCGACTGGCCCTCGCGTCCCGGTCTGACGGCGTCCGCACAGCGCGCCGAGCTGTGCGCCCTGCTCGACGTGGCCGTGCGGCGCCGGCTGAACACGGTGTTCTTGCAGGTGCGCCCCACGGCCGACGCCCTGTGGCCCTCCCCGTACGAGCCGTGGTCCCAGTACCTGACCGGCGTCCAGGGGCGCGACCCCGGCTGGGACCCGCTCGGCACGGCCGTCACCGAGGCACACGCGCGGGGCCTGCAGCTGCACGCCTGGTTCAACCCGTACCGGATCGCCCAGCACACCGACACCTCCCGGCTCGCCGCCCGGCACCCCGCCCGGCAGCACCCCGACTGGGTCGTGGCCTACGGCGGGAAGCTCTACTACAACCCCGGGCTGCCCGAGGTCCGTGCCTTCGTCGAGGACGCGATCCTGGACGCCGTACGCCGCTACCCGGTCGACGGCGTCCACTTCGACGACTACTTCTACCCGTACCCGGTCGCCGGGGAGGACTTCGACGACGAGGGCGCGTACGAGGAGTACGGCGACGACTTCCCGAGCCGGGCCGCCTGGCGCCGGGACAACATCGACCAGCTGGTGCGCGAGACCGCGAGCCGTGTGCGGCAGACCAGACCGGCCGCGCGCTTCGGGATCAGCCCCTTCGGGGTGTGGCGCAACGCCGGCACCGACCCCCGCGGCTCGGACACCCGGGCCGGGGTGCAGACCTACGACGACCTGTACGCGGACACGCGGACCTGGGTGAGGTCGGGGTGGCTGGACTACGTCTGCCCGCAGATCTACTGGAACATCGGCTACGCCGCCGCCGACTACGCGCGACTGGTGCCCTGGTGGGCGGGTGTCGTCCAGGGCACGGACGTACAGCTCTTCGTGGGTGAGGCGCTGTACAAGGCCGGTGCGGCGGCCGAGCCCGGCGCCTGGCAGGACCCGGCCGAACTCTCCCTGCACCTCACTCTGGCCAGCCGTTACCCGCAGGTCCGCGGGCACGTCTTCTTCGCCGCCAAGGACGTGTCCCAGGACCCGATCGGCGCGATGACACGGGTGGTCGCCGACCACTACCCGCAGCCGGCGGGGCTTCCGCGCTGACCCCGGCCTCTACTGTCCGATCGGCCGGCGGGCGTCCTCCTTGTGACGGATCTCGGTGTCCGGGCCGGGTGAGCACACCCCTTCGTGCCCGTCCTGGAAGCGGACGCGGTACGGCGGGTTGCCGTCCGTGCCCATCACTTCGACGATCTCGCCGACCTTGTCGTGCTGCCCGACGATCCTGCCGTGCTGCACCAGCTTGTCGCCCACAGTTGCGCGCATCTGTTGGGCCCTCCTCGTCGCGTAGCGGGAGTGTCGGTCCCCTTTTCAAGGCGGCTCGCCTCCGGGCGGCTACAGCGCCTTCGGCTCACTCGCCGCGGCCGCGAGCCGCGGCCGGTGGCGCCGGACGTCCCGGTCCGCCCCCGCCCCGGTCAGCCCCGCGCCCGCTGGGTCATCGCGATGCACACGAGGACCGCGGCGGCCGTGAGCGGTGCGGCCGGGGTGAGGTGCTCACCGAGGAGCAGTACCGACCACACCAGTGTGAGCAGGGGCTGGGCCAACTGCAACTGACTGGCCTTGGGGATGCCGATGGCGGCCATGCCCCGGTACCAGACGACCAGCCCGAGGAACTGCGATCCGGCCGCCACCCACAGCAGCCCGGCCACGCCGTGCGCGGTGAGGTGGACCGGCTCGTACGACAGCGCCACGGCCGCGGCGGGCACGGTGAGCGGCAGGCAGAGCACCAGGGCCCAGCCGATGACCTGCCAGCCGGGCATGACCCGGGCCAGCCGGCCGCCCTCGGTGTAGCCGGCGGCGCAGATCAGCAGGGCGCCGAAGAGGTAGGCGTCCGCGCCGGTCAGCGCGCCGCCGCTCTGCTGCACGGTGAACGCGATGACGGCGGCGGCGCCGGCGAGGGCGGCGAGCCAGAAGGTGCGGGAGGGCCGGGTGCGGACGCGCAGCGCGGAGAGGAGTGCGGTGGTCAGGGGAAGCAGCCCGACGACCACGGCGGCGTGCGCGGTGGTCGAGGTCTTGAGGGCGAGGGTGGTCAGCAGCGGGAAGCCGAGCACCACGCCGGCCGCGACCACGGCGAGCCCCGCCCAGTGGGCCCGCGCGGGCACCGGCACGCGGAGCGCGAGCAGGCACCCGCCCGCGATGAGGGCGGCGAGCACACTGCGCGCGGCCACGAGCGACCAGGCGCCGAACCCTTCGAGCCCCCAGGCGGTGGCGGGAAAGGTGAGTGAGAAGGCGACGACGCCGAGGGCGGCCTGGAGGGTGCCGGTGCGGCGGCGGGCCGTGTCGGCCTCCGTGACGGCCGCAGTCACTGCTATCGCAGTAAGGGGAGTAGCGCTATCCTGAGTCCTCATGCAAGAGGGTAGCAGTGTGGCCGAACTGGTGAATTGCCTCCGGCATGAGTTGAAGCGCTACTCACCCGGAGAGAAGCTGCCGTCCAGCCGTGCGCTCATCGAGCGGTTCCGGGTGAGCCCGGTGACCGTGTCGCGCGCGCTCGCCCAGCTGGCCGCCGAGGGGCTGGTGGTCACGCGCCCCGGAGCCGGGGCCTTCCGGGCGGAGCCGCGGGCGGCGTCCCCGGCCGTGGGCGACACCGCCTGGCAGGAGGTCGCGCTCAGCGCCGATGCCTCCGCCGAGCTCGTGCCGCGCAGCGTCGACGCGTCCGGAGTGGTCGTCTCGCTGGCCGCCCCGCCCGCCGGTGTCATCGAGTTCACCGGCGGCTATCTGCACCCCTCGCTGCAGCCCGAGCGGGCCATGGCCGCGGCCCTGTCGCGCGCCGGCCGCCGCCCCGGCGTCTGGGCCCGCCCGCCCGTCGAGGGCGTCGCCGAACTGCGCGAGTGGTTCGCGCGGGGCATCGGCGGCGCGACGACCGCCGCCGACGTACTGATCACCGCGGGCGGCCAGTCGGCGCTGACCACCGCGCTACGGGCCCTCGCACCGCCCGGCGCCCCCGTCCTGGTCGAGTCGCCCACCTATCCCGGCATGCTCGCCATCGCCCGCGCGGCCGGCCTGAGGCCCGTACCCGTGCCGGTCGACGCGGGCGGGGTCAAGCCCGCCCTGCTCGCGGACGCGTTCCGCGCGACCGGCGCCCGTGTCGTCGTCTGCCAGCCGCTGTTCCAGAACCCGACCGGTGCGGTCCTCGGCCCCGAACGCCGAGGCGAGGTGCTGCGCATCGCGCGCGACGCCGGAGCGTTCGTGATCGAGGACGACTTCGTCCGCCGGCTGGTGCACGAGGACGCCGGCCCCCTGCCGCCCCCGCTGGCGGCCGAGGACCTCGACGGCGTCGTCGTGCACGTCAACTCCCTGACCAAGGCGACCTCGCCCAGCTTCCGGGTCGGCGCCCTGGCCGCCCGGGGTCCGGTCCTGGAACGGCTGCGCGCCATCCAGATCGTCGACACCTTCTTCGTGCCCCGACCCCTCCAGGAGGCCGCGCTGGAACTCGTCGGCTCGCCCGCCTGGCCCCGGCATCTGCGTGCCGTGGCCACCGAGTTGAAGCACCGCCGCGACACGATGACCGCCGCCCTGCGCCTGCATCTGCCCGAACTCGCCCTGCCGTACGTCCCGTCCGGCGGCTACCACCTCTGGGCGCGCCTGCCCGAGGGCACCGACGAGTCCGCCCTCATCGCGGGCGCCCTGCGCGCCGGCGTCGCGGTCACCCCCGGCCGCCCCTACTTCAGCGCCGAACCCCCGGCCCCGCACCTGCGGCTGAGCTTCGCGGCCGCCGCGGGAGAAGGAGAGATCGCCGAGGGCGTACGCCGCCTGCGCACGGCCTGCGACGAGGTGTCCCTGACCCGCTAGCACACGCCATCCGCCCGAATTCGTTCGACAGCACTGCCCCGACCTGCGAGTCTCCCGTCATGACAGCCACCACCGACGCGCCCGGCCTCCCGGACGGCTACGAATTCTCCGCCGACTCCGCCCGGATCGACATCGACCGCACCCACCACTGGCTCGCGACCGACGCGTACTGGGCGATCGACCGGCCCCGGGAGAAACACGAGCGCGCGGTCGCGAACTCCCTCAACTTCGGGGTGTACGACACCGCTTCGGGCGAGCAGGTGGCGTACGCGCGCGTGGTCACCGACGAGGCGTCCTTCGCCTGGCTCTGCGATGTCTACGTCGACCGTTCGGTGCGCGGCAAGGGCATCGGCACCGCCCTGGTCGGCGCCGTCCGCGACCATCTCGCCCCGCTCGGGCTGCGCCGCGTCCTCCTGGCGACGCACGATGCGCACGGGGTCTACGCCAAGCTCGGGTTCGAGCCGCTCGACCGGCCGGACCAGTGGATGGTGCATCGGTTCGACACGTCGAACAAGGTCCGTGTGTGACGTCGGCGATACCGTTGGTAACTCCTGAGTAATCCCTCTTGACCTGCGCACTTGCGCGCTCGACGATCGCCGCATGCATCTTCGGGTCACGTTCGTCGCCGCCGCGCGCAGTTCCTCGCTGCTCGCGGAGCGCTTCGAGGACGACCGGCCGCTGGACCAGGCCGGCTGGGACGAGGTGCAACGTGTCGCCCCCGACCTGGTACCGCTGGCGGCGGCCGAGCTGCGCTACTGCTCGCCCACACCACGCAGCCGGGCCACCGGGGACGCGCTCGGGTACGCGCCGCTGGTGCAACCGGCGCTGCGGGACTGCGACATGGGCCGCTGGCGCGGGTTCACGCTGGGCGAGGCGATGGCCCGGGAGCCCTCGGCGGTGGACGCCTGGCTCGCGGACCCGCGCTCCGCTCCGCACGGCGGTGAGTCGCTGCTGGCGTTCATCTCCCGCGTGGGCGGCTGGCTGGACACGCGCCCCGTGGAGGACGGCAGCCGTATCGTCGCCGTGGCGGAGCCGTCGGTGGTGCGGGCGGCCCTGGTGTACGCGCTGAGGGCGCAGCCGTCGTCGTACTGGAACATCGACGTCCGACCCCTGTCGACCGTGACCCTGGCCGGGCACGGGGGCCGCTGGAACCTGCGCCTCGAGGCCGTGTCACCTCAGCCCTCCTACCTTCCCGGAGACCGGCGCTCGCGTGTGTAGTCGGTGGTCAGGACGAGGTCCTTCGCGGGCCCGCCGACCCGCCACACCGTGCGCCAGCGGTCCTCGTCGTACACGGTGAACTCGCCTCGGTAGAGGTCTGCCGCGCACGGATGCTCGGCGACGTGGCGGCCGGTCGTGAGGTCGAGGTCGTGGAACGGGCGGCCGTCCGCGAACGCGACGTCCGAGGCGCCGGGCGAGGCGCCGGGCAGGAACAGCAGCGTCCGCTCGGCGGGCCGGGACGCACCCCGCCAGAGGAACGTGCCGGACTCGTGGTGCAGCAGACCGCCGCCCTCCCGCGGCGAGAACACCGTCGTCCCGCTGAACCGGCCTTCCTCGTCGCTCGCGAGATCCCGCACGGCACGCTCCACGTGCCAACATCCGGTCAGATGAGTCAGAACGTCCGGAACCGGCCAGAAGGCGCCCGCCGTCATCGCACTGTCTCCTCCCGTCCCCGCACGCCCCATTGACGCGATCATGCCCCCTCTCTATCTTGCCGTTCGAAGTGCTGACCAATATCCGATATTTCGAACAGCTCCCCTTGACCGGTCACGTCCACCTTCAGCGGGGTCGCCGACAAGTTCACGTACACCTTCCCGGCGAACTCGATCAGCTTCCTCAGGATCAAGCAGAGGTAGCCGCGGTCTGCGCGGGCTGCTGCCCCAGCGGCAGCAGCCCGCGCTCGGCGAAGACCTTCTTCGCGGCGAAGGTCGCGTTCAGCGCCTTCGGTATGCCGCAGTACACCGCCGAGTGCAGCAGGGCCTCGACGATCTGCTCGGGAGTGAGGCCCACGTTCAGTGCCGCGTTCACGTGCACATCGAGCTGGGCCTCGCAGCCGCCGAGCGCGGTGAGCATGCCCAGCGTCACCAGCTGACGGTCGCGGGGGGCGAGCCCGGGCCGGTCGTAGATGTCGCCGAAGGCCCAGGAGACGATCTGGTGACCGAGCTCGGGACTGATGTCGGCGAGCGAGTCGACGACCCGCTGCCCGGCCTCGCCGTCGACCTTCCTCAGGACCTCCAGGCCGTGGGCGAAACGCTCGTCACGGGTGGTGCTCTCGCTCATGTCCGCTCATCCGTTCCCGGCTGCGTGGGCATGTCGCCGAGCAGCCGTTCGTAGTGGTCGATCTTGTCGTCCAGCGCGGCCGCGTTGCGGCGCAGTGCGCGGATCCGCTCCGCCAGCTCCGCGCGGTGCTCCCGCAGCATCGCCAGCCGGTCCGTGACCGTGGCGTCCCCCTGCGCCCGCAGCCGCGCGAAGCGCTGCATGTCGGCGATCGACATGCCCGTCTCCCGCAGCCGCAGCAGGAACTCCAACCAGGCCAGGTCGGCCGCGTCGTAGCGCCGCTGGTTGCCGGTGGTCCGGCCGACCCGCTCGATCAGGCCCGCCCGCTCGTAGTAGCGCAGGGTGTCGTGCGAGAGGCCGGTGCGCTCGGCGACCTGGGCGATGGTCAGGGTCGGCTGCCGATCCTGCGGGAGGGGTTGTCCGCGGGTCATGACAAGACCGTAGAACCTGGAGCGTGCTCCAGGTCAAGCGATGCCCGGTGAGCATGCCCGGACGAGCCTGACGGGCACCGCCGCGGCCGGGGCACCGCGCCGGGTGAACCTCCGCACGACACCCGACTGAAATTCGGAATTCATTCTTTATTTCTCTGGCGGTGCCGCAACCATTCGGAAACACTGCCAGTCTAACCGGCGAATCCATGACGATCCTGGGAATGAATTCCCAGGTAGGACGCCATGCGTCCTGAATTCTCCGGAGCTTGCCGAGAATGATGTGTTCGACCCTGTTCATTGCACGTTCACCGGACGTTTCTCCGGTATTCGCGGCAGTCGCTGTATTTCCCTCAGTCGGCTCTCTTCGTGCACGTGACACCGCTCACGGGGACATACGGCGCCGACCGAACAGGAACAGGGTGTGAAGCTCACCATTCGGCACGACCGCCGGGCGCGGCTCCGGCTGCCGCGCCCGGCCGGACCCCGGCCGGCCGGCGCCCTGCTCGCCGCGGTCCTCACCACCGCCGCGTTCTGCGCGGCCGACGCCGTCGCCCGCAGCTACCCGTTCGGCCCCCGCACCCGGAGCGTCAACGACCTGGGCAACCAGTACGTCCCGTTCCACGCGCACCTGTGGGACCTGCTGCACGGAAGGGGCGACGGAGGTCTTCTCCTCAACTGGCAGTCCGGGTACGGCTCCAGCTTCCTGCCCGACCTCGGCACGTACCTCAGCAGCCCGTTCGCCCTGCTTGTGGCGTTGTTCCCGCGCGACGAGATCGACCTCGCGGTCTATGTGATCACGGTGCTGAAGACGGCGTGCGCCGGCGCCGCCATGGCCTGGCTGCTGCTCACCCTGCGTCCCGGCCGCTGGTGGGCCGCGGGGCTGCTGGGCACCTCCTACGCCCTGTGCGGCTGGAGCGTGGCGTCCGCCGTGTACAACCCGATGTGGCTCGACGGGCTCATCGCCCTGCCACTGTTGTGCCTGGTCGGCGAATGGGTGCTGAACGGACGACACCGGGTCCTCGGCGTGCTGGTCGTGGCGCTCGCCTGGACCGCCAACTTCTACACCGCGTACATGGCCACCCTCGGCGCCGGTCTGGTGCTGCTGCTCCGGCTGCTGCTCGCCGGACTTCCGCGCCGCCGGGCGCTGGGGGCGGCGGGCCGCGCCGTCCTCACCGTGGTACTCGGCATGGGCCTGGCCGCACCGTCGGTGATGGTCGTGTACTTCGGCACCAAGCACGCCTCCCCGGGCACCTACGGGCATTTCGTGCCGGTGGCGGCGCGGGACCTGCTGGCCCGACTGCTGCCGACGACGTACAACTTCAGCACGCCGGCCGTCTATGTGGGCGTCACCGCGCTACTGCTCGCCCTCGCCCTGCCGTTCCACCGGGCGGTTCCCCGGCGGGTGCGCGTGGGCTGGCCGCTCCTGGTGGCCGCGATGGTGCTGTCGATGCAGTGGGCGCCGACCCAGCTGGCCTGGCACGCCTTCACCGAGCCTCAGGGCAGTTCGTACCGCCAGGCCTTCGTCCTGTGCGCGCTGCTCGTGATCGCCGCGTGGCACTCGCTCTCGTACGGCGCGCCCGACTGGCGAGCGCTGGCCCCGGCGGGTGCGCTGCTCGCACTGATCACTGCCGTCGCGAGCCGAAGCGCTCTCGTGAAGTCCACCACCTGGTGGGTGCTGCTGTTCGCCGTCGTGGGCGCGCTCGGCGGGCTGGCCCTGCTCGGCCGCGCGGACGGTGGGCGCCGAGCAGGCAGCAGGCGCCGCACCGCACTGGCCGGGTTGGCCGTGGTGCTGCTCCTCGGCGGGCAGTTCGGCGAGGCCGCCGCCACCTCCGCCGAGGCCACCCGGCAGCGGCTCGAGCACCTGGACGACTACGCGCCCTGGGGCACGCGCCAGGAGCAGCAGGCGGAGGCGATCGCCCAGGCCGACGGCTGGCCCCGGTACCGAACCGACCCCGGCCGGGAGCAGACCGTCGCCAACGACCCGATGCTGGTGGGCGGCCAGGGCGCCCAGTACTACAGCAGCCTCACCTCCGACGTCCTCAACCGCATGCTCACCGCCCTCGGCGGCGGCTGGACCTCACGCGGCCGGAGCCTGCAGAGCCTGGACAACGCCGTCACGGACGTGATCTTCTCCGTCGGCGCGCGGGTGCACTCCCCGCCGGACCCGCATCAGTGGTGGAATCCGCGCGGCGGCGGCCCGGTGACCGTGTCCCGGCAGGAGGTACCGCCGCTGGTCACGGTCCGGTCGTCCGGCACCTTCGACCAGGCGCGGACAGGCGTGTCCGCCTTCGGGCCGTCGCCGTACCGCAACCAGGAGATGCTGCTGGGCGCCCGCGTCTACACCTTGCCCGCGCTCACCGTGCGCACGGGCGACGGGAAGCCGTCGGCCCGCAGCCACGACGACCGGCCGGGCCTGGTCGTCGAACCGCCGGCGGCCGGGAGCGCCGCAGGCAAGCCGACGATCACGGCCCGGTGCCCGGCGCGCAGCGAGGTGTACCTGTGGGCGCCGTACTACTCGGGCACCGCAACGCTCGCCGGCGCCCCGCCGGGCACGATCGGGCGGTTCACGTCCAGCCGCCCCGTCACCAGGATCGCCGCCATGCAGCGGCTCGGCGAGGCACCGGCCTCGGGCCGCGTGCGGATCGAGCTGTCGCCCGACTGGACGAGCGTCGTCCCCGACGGTGCGGTCGGCTGCCTGGACACCGCCCGGCTGCACACCACGGTGGAGGGGCTCAAGGCCACCGGCGCCACCGAGGTGACCGTCTCCGACGGCACGATCCGGGCCACGGTCCCCGCCGGCAGCAAGGGGACCGCCGTCGTCGCGGCACCCCGGATCGCAGGCTGGCGGTGCGCCGCGGGGAACGCTCCGGCCGTACCCGCGGGGAACTACCACGGGCTGATCGCCGTGCCTCTCGACGGCTCCTCCACCAGTCTCACCTGCACGTTCCATCCGCCCGGGCTGCGGCTGGGCACGGCCGTCGGGGCCACCTCGCTGCTGGCCCTGATCGTGCTCGGCGTCCTCACCGCCGTCCGGCGGCGGCGCGCCACGGGCCGACCGGCACCGCCCCCGACCACCCGACCGCTCGAGCGCACGACCCACGCTCTCTGACCGCGTCCCCAAGGGAACAGCCATGCTCATTTCGATCGTCGCACCCTGCTACAACGAGGAAGAAGTCATCGGACGCTTCCACGAGGTGGTCCAGAAGGTCGCGAACGAGCTCCTTCCGCTCGGTCACGACATGGAGTTCGTGTACGTGGACGACGGCAGCCGGGACCGCACCCTCGAAGTCCTGAAGCAGCTCGGCGAGCTCGATGCACGGGTGCGGTACGTCTCCTTCAGCCGCAACTTCGGCAAGGAGGCGGCCCTGCTCGCCGGTCTGCGCCACGCCTCGGGGGACTGCGTGGTCGTCATGGACTCGGACCTGCAGCACCCGCCGGAGCTGATCAAGCGGATGGTGGAGTTGAGCGAACAGGGCTACGACCAGGTCATCGCCAAGCGCACCAGAAGCGGTGACCGGATCACCCGCACCGTCACCGCCCGCCTGTACTACCGGCTCATCAACCGGCTCGTCGACGTGGAGCTCGTGGACGGCGTCGGCGACTTCCGTCTGCTGTCCCGGCGCGTGGTGGACGCGATCCTCGCCCTCACCGAGTACAACCGCTTCTCCAAGGGCCTGTTCGCCTGGGTGGGCTTCCCCAGCACCACCTTCGAGTACGAGAACGCCGTACGTGAGCACGGCCGCAGCTCATGGAGCTTCCGGAGCCTGCTCAACTACGGCCTCGACGGACTGCTCTCCTTCAACAACAGGCCGCTGCGCGCCGCGCTCTACCTCGGCATGGGCCTGCTGCTGTGCGCCGGGCTGTACACGGCATGGATCGTGGGCGCCGCGCTCATCCACGGTGTGCAGACACCCGGCTATGTCACGATGATCACTGCCGTCACCGCACTCGCGGGCGTGCAGATGATCATGCTCGGGGTCATCGGTGAGTACACCGGCCGTATCTACTACGAGGTGAAGGGCCGCCCGCACTTCCTGGTGAAGGCCACGAATGTGGAGCGGACGCGGGCCGGCGAGCCCCGCGGCACCGCGAAGGACCTCATTCCCTGATGGCCACCACCAGTACGCGCCCCATCATGGGGCAGGTCGTCACCTTCGCCGTGGTGGGCGTCATCAACACCATGACGTACTACGGCCTTTACCTGTTGTTCCTCACCCGTTTGCCGTACCTTGCCGCGCATATTCTCGCGTTCATCCTGAGCATGATCGGCAGCTTTTTCCTGAATGCACGCTTCACCTACCGGACGCGGCCGACCTGGAGGAAATTCCTGCTGTTCCCGCTGACGAACGCCACCAATTTCGTGATCACCACGGTGGGTGTCTACGTGATCGTCGACGTCCTGCACGCCGGGAGCCGGTTCGCCCCGCTGCTCGCCTCCGCCGCGGCGATTCCGGTGACCTTCGTCGTCTCCCGCACGATCATGCTGCCCAGGGAGCAAGGCACCGCCTGATCGCATCCGCCACGCGGCTCCATCATGGGACCCGATCTACTGGATTGCATAAACGTGCGGCGATACGTATAGTCATGCCATCCAGGAGGAGGTTCCATGACGGTACGTGCCGCAGTCGCCGGAGCGAGCGGATACGCGGGCGGAGAGGCGCTGCGCCTGCTCCTCGCGCACCCCGAGGTGGAGATCGGCGCCCTGACCGGCAACTCCAACGCCGGCCAGCGGCTCGGTGCGCTCCAGCCGCATCTGCTGCCCCTCGCCGACCGGGTGCTCGCCGAGACCACTCCAGAGGCCCTCTCCGGGCACGACGTCGTCTTCCTCGCCCTGCCCCACGGGCAGTCCGCCGCCGTCGCGGAGCGGCTCGGGCCCGACGTCCTCGTCATCGACATGGGTGCCGACTTCCGGCTGAAGGACGCGGCCGACTGGGAGCGGTTCTACGGCTCCCCGCACGCCGGGACCTGGCCCTACGGCCTCCCCGAACTGCCGGGTGCCCGCGCTGCGCTGGAGGGGTCCAAGCGCATCGCGGTACCCGGTTGCTACCCCACGGCCGCCTCCCTCGCGCTCTTCCCCGCGTACGCCGCCGGGCTCGCCGGGAACGAGGCCGTGATCGTCGCCGCCTCCGGCACCTCCGGCGCGGGCAAGGCGCCCAAGCCCCACCTGCTGGGCAGCGAGGTCATGGGGTCCATGTCCCCGTACGGCGTCGGCGGCGTCCACCGGCACACCCCCGAGATGATCCAGAACCTCAGCGCGGCCGCCGGGGAACCGGTCACCGTCTCCTTCACCCCCACCCTCGCGCCGATGCCCCGAGGCATCCTCGCCACCTGCAGCGCCAAGGCCCGTGACGGCGTCACCGCCGAGTCGCTCCGCGCCGCCTACGAGAAGGCCTTCGCCGACGAGCCCTTCGTGCACCTGCTCCCCGAGGGGCAGTGGCCGGCCACCGCGTCCGTCTACGGTTCCAACGCCGTTCAGGTGCAGGTCGCGTACGACGCCGCCGCGCACCGCATCATCGCGATCAGCGCCATCGACAATCTGACCAAGGGCACCGCGGGCGGTGCCGTGCAGAGCATGAACATCGCGCTCGGCCTCGACGAGACCACCGGGCTTTCGACGATCGGAGTCGCACCGTGAGCGTCACGGCAGCCAAGGGATTCCAGGCTGCGGGCATCGCCGCCGGAATCAAGGAGAACGGCAACCCGGACCTGGCCCTCGTGGTCAACACCGGGCCGCGCCGCGCCGCCGCGGGTGTCTTCACCTCCAACCGTGTGAAGGCCGCGCCGGTGCTGTGGTCCGAGCAGGTGCTCAAGGGCGGCCAGGTCTCGGCGGTCGTCCTCAACTCCGGCGGCGCCAACGCCTGCACCGGCCCGAAGGGCTTCCAGGACACCCACGCCACCGCCGAGAAGGTGGCCGAGGTGCTCGGCCGGGGCGCCATCGAGGTCGCCGTCTGCTCCACCGGCCTCATCGGTGTGCTGCTGCCCATGGACAAGCTGCTCCCGGGCGTGGAGACCGCCGCTGCCCAGCTCTCCGAGCACGGTGGCGAGAAAGCCGCCATCGCCATCAAGACCACCGACACCGTCCACAAGACGTCCGTCGTGACCAAGGACGGCTGGAGTGTCGGCGGCATGGCCAAGGGCGCCGGAATGCTCGCCCCGGGCCTCGCCACCATGCTCGTCGTCCTCACCACCGACGCCGACCTCGACAGCGAGACCCTGGACAAGGCCCTGCGCGCCGCCACCAAGGTCACCTTCGACCGCGTCGACTCCGACGGCTGCATGTCCACCAACGACACCGTGCTGCTGCTCGCCTCGGGCGCGTCCGGGATCGCCCCCGAGTACGACGAGTTCGCCGAGGCCGTGCGCGAGGTCTGCGCCGACCTCGGCCGGCAGCTCATCGGCGACGCCGAGGGCGCCAGCAAGGACATCAAGGTGGAGGTGATCAACGCCGCGAGCGAGGAGGACGCCGTCGAGGTGGGCCGCTCCATCGCCCGCAACAACCTCCTGAAGTGCGCCATCCACGGCGAGGACCCCAACTGGGGCCGCGTCCTGTCCGCCATCGGCACCACCCGGGCCGCCTTCGAACCCGACCAGCTCAACGTCGCCATCAACGGCGTGTGGGTGTGCAAGAACGGCTCGGTCGGCGAGGACCGCGAACTGGTCGACATGCGCTACCGCGAGGTCCACATCGTGGCCGACCTCGCCGCCGGCGCCGAGACCGCCACCATCTGGACCAACGACCTCACCGCCGACTACGTCCACGAGAACAGCGCGTACTCCTCATGAGCGACACTTCTCCCAAGACCGGCACGACGCGCAAACACACCGCGCTGCCCAAGGCCAAGATCCTCATCGAGGCGCTGCCCTGGCTGACCCGTCACCACGGCAAGATCGTCGTCATCAAGTTCGGCGGCAATGCCATGGTGAACGAGGAGCTGAAGGCCGCGTTCGCGCAGGACGTCGTCTTCCTGCGGCACGCCGGCCTCAAGCCGGTCGTCGTGCACGGAGGCGGCCCCCAGATCAGCGCCGCCCTCGACCGGCACGGCATCGTCAGCGAGTTCAAGGCGGGCCTGAGGGTCACCACCGAGGACGCCATGGACGTCGTACGGATGGTGCTTGCCGGGCAGGTGCAGCGCGAACTGGTCGGGCTGCTCAACCAGCACGGCCCGTTGGCCGTCGGCCTCACCGGCGAGGACGCGCACACCATCACCGCGACCAAGCACACGCCCGAGATCGACGGCAAGTCCGTCGACATCGGACGGGTGGGCGAGATCACCCAGATCGACACGGGCGCGATCGAGGCCCTGCTCGCCGACGGCCGTATCCCGGTCGTCTCCTCCATCGCCCGCAGTCAGGACGACGGACATGTCTACAACGTCAATGCTGATACGGCGGCTGCGGCACTCGCTGCGGCACTGGGCGCCGAGACCCTCATGGTCCTCACCGACGTCGAGGGCCTCTACGAGGACTGGCCGAACTCCGACGAGGTGATCAGCCGTCTGACCGCCTCCCAACTGGAGAAGCTGCTGCCGGAGTTGTCCTCCGGCATGGTTCCGAAGATGGAGGGCTGTCTGCACGCAGTGCGGGGCGGCGTCAACACCGCCCGCGTCATCGACGGCCGGGTCCAGCACTCGATCCTGCTGGAGATCTTCACCGACGAAGGCATCGGCACGATGGTCGTGCCCGACGAGAAGCCGGACGAACAGGGGGAGTCGTGAGCAACGAGGAACTGACCGCGCGGTGGCAGGGCGCGCTCATGAACAACTACGGCACCCCACGGCTGCCCCTCGTCCGTGGTGAGGGCGCCGTGTTGTGGGACGCCGACGGCAACCGGTACCTCGACTTCGTCGGCGGCATCGCGGTCAACGCGCTCGGCCATGCCCACCCCGCGGTCGTCGAGGCCGTGAGCAAGCAGATCGCCTCCCTCGGCCACGTCTCCAACCTGTTCATCGCCGAACCGCCCGTCGCCCTCGCCGAACGGCTCCTGCAGCTGTTCGGACGCGACGGCAAGGTCTTCTTCTGCAACTCGGGTGCAGAGGCCAACGAGGGCGCCTTCAAGATCGGCCGGCTGACGGGCCGCCGGCACATGGTCGCCACCCTGGGCGGCTTCCACGGCCGCACCATGGGCTCCCTCGCGCTGACCGGCCAGCCCGGCAAGCAGGAGCCGTTCCTGCCGCTGCCCGGCGACGTCACCCACGTCCCCTACGGCGACGCGCAGGCCCTGGCCGCCGCGGTCACCGAGGAGACGGCACTCGTCGTCATCGAGCCGATCCAGGGTGAGAACGGGGTCGTGGTCCCGCCCGCCGGATACCTGAAGGCGGCCCGCGCGATCACCGCCGCCACCGGGGCGCTGCTCGTGCTCGACGAGGTCCAGACCGGCGTCGGCCGTACCGGGCACTGGTTCGAGTACCAGGCCCACGAGGGTGTCCTGCCGGACGTCGTCACCCTCGCCAAGGGCCTCGGCGGCGGACTGCCGCTGGGCGCCACCGTCGCCTTCGGCCGCGCCGCGGAGCTGCTCCAGCCGGGCCAGCACGGCACGACCTTCGGCGGCAACCCGGTCGCGTGTGCCGCCGGTCTCGCCGTGCTCGACACCATCGCGGCCGAGGGCCTGCTGGAGAACGTCAAGCGGCAGAGCGAGAAGCTGCGCGACGGAATCGAGTCTCTGGGCCACCCGTTGATCGAACATGTCCGGGGCGCGGGCCTTCTGCTGGGTATCGTGCTCACCGAGCCGCTCGCCCCGCAGGTGCAGCAGGCGGCTCAGGACGCCGGCTTCCTGGTGAACGCGCCCGCCCCGAACGTCGTACGGCTGATGCCGCCGCTGAACCTCGGCGACGACGAGGTTCAGGCGTTGCTCCAGGCGCTTCCCGGTGTCCTTCAGGCAGTGGACCCAGCGAATGGGGACGGACGATCCGGAGAATGAGACGACGATGAGTCAGGCGCAGGACCACGAGCACACGGGGCCCGCCGTGCCGCAGACCCGCACCGCACGACACCGCCGGATCGTGGACATCCTCAACCGGCAACCGGTGCGCTCCCAGAGCCAGTTGGCGAAACTCCTCGCCGACGACGGGCTGAGCGTCACGCAGGCGACGCTCTCCCGGGACCTGGACGAGCTCAACGCGGTGAAGATCCGCAACACCGACGGCGACCTCATCTACGCGGTTCCCAGCGAGGGCGGCTTCCGCACCCCGCGGGCCCCGCTCGGGGAGTCGGCCAAGGAGGAGCGGATGCGGCGCCTGTCCCAGGAACTGCTGATCTCCGCGGAGGCCTCCGCGAACCTCGTGGTCCTGCGTACCCCTCCGGGGGCAGCGCAGTTCCTGGCGTCGGCGATCGACCAGGCGGAACTGCACGACATCCTGGGCACGATCGCGGGGGACGACACGGTGCTGCTGATCAGCCGCGAGCCCACGGGAGGGCAGGCGCTGGCGGACCACTTGCTGCGGCTGGCGCAGAACGGGCACTGAGGTGCGACTGCGAGCGCACCGGCGCCGGGGCTGGGCGGGGGCGGGTCGCACCGCCGGGCGCTGACGGGGTGCCTCTCGCGAACTCTTCGAACAGGGGGTACTCCAGTGCCCACCCGTGCCGCCCCTGGGGGCCCCAGGCGCCGTCAAGGCTCTGGGGGAGGCACGAGTGCCCGCAGCCGGGTCACCCCAGCCGCGCCGCGAGACCCCCTGTGCACCGCACCTCGTCACCGGCGGTGATCAGCAGCGCCTCCACGTCCGGCAGTGACTCCAGCCACGCCAGCCCCGCCCGTGACCCCATCGCGAACGCCGCCGTGGCCCACGCGTCCGCCCAGGTCAGGCTGGGACCCACCACCGTCACCGCCACCAGGTCGGTCACCGCGGAGCGCCCCGTGCGCGGGTCCACGATGTGCGCGCCGCGCTCCGCGGTCCCCGACGTGGCCACGGCAAGCTCCTCCGCTCCGGCCGCGGACACCACCGCCGCCAGTCCGCCGGGCCGCAGCGGATCCGACACGCCGACCCGCCAGGGCCGGTGCGGTTCCGGCATGCCGTACATCTGCACGTCCCCGCCGCCGTTCACGCTCACGCCGCTCGCCCCGGCCGCCGCCAGGCGCCGGGCCGCCCGTTCCACCGCCCAGCCCTTCACGATCCCGGTCGGATCGATCCGGCCCGCGAAGCGGGTGCTGAACCAGCCGTCGCTGACCTGCTCCGCCTCCGCTCCCAGGGCGAGCACCTCGGCCACCTCCGGGTCGCAGTCCTCCGCACTCACCTCACCGCGGGCCAGCCGCGATATCTGGCTGTCCTCGCGGTAGGGGCTGAACACCTCGTCAACCCGGTGGAGATGGGCGATCGCCGCCTCGAGCGCGGCCCGTACGGCCTCGGGTTCCCCGCCGCGCACGTCGAAGGAGAAGACGGTGCCCATCACCTCCTCCGCGTGACGCAGCGCGGGCGGTGCCCCGGGGTCGGTCATCTGGTCCGCCACTCAGCCACCGGCCTTGTCCAGGGCCGACTGCAGGGACTGCTTGTATCCGGTGCTGGTATAGGTCGCGCCGGAGACCGCGTCGATGTTCGCACCCTGTGCGCTCACCGCCTCCTGGTTGAGTTTGGGGACGGCCATGGCGGTCTTCTGGTCGCTGAGCCCGCCCTTGGGCGCCTGCACTGCCTCGGCCTTGGTGATCTTGCCGCCGCTCACGGTCACGCGGACCTGGACGGGGCCGTACTGCGTCTGCGCCACGTTACCGGTGACCGTACGCGCCTGGGCCGCCGCCCCCGAGGACCCCGACGCCCCGGAACCGCCCCCGGACCCGGACGAGGACCCGCCACCGGAGGTGGACTTCGCCTTGTCGAGCGCCGACTGCAGGGACTGCTTGTACCCGCCGCTCGTGTACGTGGCGCCGGAGACCGCGTCGATCTGCGCGCTCTGCGCGGCAACCGCCTCCTGGTTGAGTTTGGGGACGGCCATGGCGGTCTTCTGGTCGCTGAGCCCGCCCTTGGGCGCCTGCACCGCCTCGGCCTTGGTGATCTTGCCGCCGCTCACGGTCACGCGGACCTGCACCGGGCCGTACTGCGTCTTGGCCACCTCACCGGTGACGGTCCGGGTGCCGGTCTGCTGTCCGCTGCCGCCCTGCGGCGACTCCTGGGCGGCGGCGGTCTGCTGCGGTGCCGCACCGCCCGCCGCCTGGGCCGAGGCGGGACCCGAGGCCGGCTTCAGGGACAGCAGCAGCACGATCCCGGACACGGTGGCGGCGGTGGCGAGCACGACACGCCGCACGGGGTGGCTCTTCCTCATCTTCTTCCAGGCTCCTGATTTCCCGTCGCTCACATCTCGAACGACTCGTGATGGATGCGGCGGGCGGGGACCCCCGCGCCGCGCAGTGCTTCGTACACCTGCTGCGCGAAGCCGGGCGGCCCGCACATGAAGACGTCGTGGCGGTCGATGTCCGGCAGCTTCCGGCTCAGGGTCTCCGCCGAGATGTCCGGACGCTCCCCGTCCGGGCTGTTGACCGCGTACATCAGCCGGGCGCCGCGCTCCTCCGCGATCTGCGCCAGCTCGTCCCACAGGGCCAGATCCTGGGTGGTGTTGGCGCGGTAGAGGAGGGTGATGTCGCCGGGGGCGCCCGGCAGCGTCTCGAACAGGGCCCGCATCGGCGTGATGCCGACACCGCCGGCCACCAGCAGCACCTTGCCCCGGCTGCGCCGGTCGGCGGTCAGCGCCCCGTACGGGCCCTCCGCCCACACCCGCGTCCCGGGCTCGAGGTCCCGCAGCGCGGAGCTGTGGTCGCCGATCGCCTTCACCGTGATGCGGAGCATGTTCGGGCGGGGCGCCGCCGACAGCGAGTACGGGTGCGAGCTGAACCGCATCCCGGGCGCGAGGAACCGCCAGCGGAAGAACTGCCCGGCCTCCGCGCCCATCCGGTGCAGCTTCCGCCCGCTCATCAGCACCGAGACCACCCCGGGCGTCTCCTCGACGACCGCCTCCACGCGCAGCCGGTGCCGCAGGTTGAGCCGGATCGGCGTGATGATCCGGTACCAGAGCACCAGCGCGGTCACCGACCCGTACAGCGCGTACCAGGCGGTCTTCGCCTCCGGCTGCACGGCGAACTCGTTGCCCGTCGACAGCTGGTGCCAGAACGACAGGTACGTGGCCGCGTAGGTGAGCAGATGGACGTGGTACCAGAGGTCGTAGGAGATCCTGCGCCGGACCGGGCCGATCGAGAGCAGGCCGATGAGGACCAGCAGGCTCGTGCCGACGGTGGCCTTGCCCACGTCCGGCAGCTGGTCGATCGAGTCGATGGTCTGCTGGACGATCCCACCGAGCCCCTTGCCGCTCTGCAGGGCGTAGCCCCACATGGTCAGGAACAGGTGGGCGAGGACCAGGCAGATGGTGTACCGGCCGGTCATGGCGTGCCAGCGGGCGACCCGGTCGGAGCCCACCCTGCGCTCCAGCGCGGGCACCCGGGCCATCTGCAGCACCACGAGGGCCATCAGATAGCCGGCGAGCAGGCCGGTGATCCGCCCCGCGTTGAGGATTCTGCTGTTGTTGTCGGCGATGGACGGCGTGTTCATCCACCACAGCCAGATGACGCCCGCCGCGCCCGCCCAGACGGCGAGCAGCAGCGGGACGGCGGGGGAGCGGCGTGGGCGGATGGCGCGCATCGTCTGGCGCCGCGCGGCGCGGCCACCGGCGATCGTGGACACGGTCTCCTCCGTGATCCTTCATGGGACGGGTGAGGCCAGTGGCCCCCTTGGCCCTGAGGTACGTGGCGGAGCCGCCGTGCGTTCAACCCTTCACGGAGTCCAGCGCCGACTGGAGTGACTGCTGGTAACCCTGGCTCGTGTAAGTGGCGCCGGAGACCACGTCGATGTTCGCGCTCTGCGCCGTAAGCGCCTCCCGGGTCAGCTGCGGGACGGCGTAGCTGTTGATCTCCTGGTCCCTCGGACTGTCCTGCGGGTAGGTGACCGCCGTGACGTCGGTGAGCTTGCCGTTCGTCACCGTGATCCGGACCTGGACGGGGCCGTAGCGGGTCTGGACGGAGTCCCCGGTGACGGTCTTGGTGCCGGTCGTGGCCGATCCGCTCGACCCACTCGACCCGCTGGAATCGGTGGACCCCCCGGACCCGGCCGACACGCCCGCACTGCTCGACGGCGCGGGCGCGGCCACGGCGATGCCGGGCGACGAGTGCGGTTTCATCGACAGCAGCAGCACCATCCCGGAGACGGTCGCGGCGCTCGCCAGCACGATCCGGCGCAGCGGGCTCTTCCTCTTCAACGCGTGCATGACTGCCTCACAGCTCGAACGACTCGTGGTGGATACGGCGGTCGGGGACCCCTGCCGCCCGCAGCGCCTCGTACATGTCCTCCGCGAACGCGGGCGGGCCGCACAGGTACACGTCGTGGTCGGCGAGCTCGGGCACCGCGCCGTGCAGCGCGCCGGGGGTCAGGCGGGGCCGCGAGCCGTCCGCGCCGTTGAGGGCGTACAGCACCTGCGCGCCGCGCCGGCGGGCTATGTACTCCAGCTCGCCGCCCAGCGCCAGGTCCTCCGCCGAGCGCGCCCGGTACAGCAGCGTCACCTCGCCCGGCAGCGTCTCGAACAGGGCGCGCAGCGGGGTGACGCCGACGCCGCCCGCGATCAGCAGGGACCTGCCGGTGGTCTGCCGGTCGGCCGTCAGCGACCCGTACGGGCCCTCCGCCCACACCCGGGTGCCCGGCCGCAGCAGGGCCACCGAGGTGCTGTGGTCCCCGAGCGCCTTGACGGTGATGCGCAGCTGGGTGCGGCGGGGCGGCGCCGACAGCGAGTACGGCGTGGACGTCCAGCGCAGCCCGTCCGTGAGGAACCGCCAGCGGAAGAACTGCCCCGGCTCGGCGCCCAGTTCGTCCAGGTGCCGGCCGCGCATGACGACCGACCACACGCCCGGCGCCTCCTGGTGCACCGACTCCACGCGCAGCCGGTGGCGCAGGTTCAGCCGCACCGGGGTGAGGAGCCGGAACCAGACCACCAGGGCCGCGACGCCCAGGTAGAGCGCGTACCAGGCGGCCTGCGCGACCGAGTTCCCGGTGAACTCGGCGCCCAGTGCCAGCTGATGACCGAAGGCGAGGAACACCGCCGCATACGTCAGCAGGTGCACGTAGTACCAGAACTCGTGGCTGACCTTGCGGCGCACGGCCCGAGCCGAGGTGATCCCGACGGCGAACAGGACGACCGTGCCGATGGCGGCCTTCAGCATCTCCGGGTAGTCCAGGACCACCGTGACCGTCTCGTGCACGAGCGAGGCCCGGTCCTGGGCGGCGTACCCGGTCAGGATCAGCACGATGTGCGCGACGAGCAGACAGACCGTGTACCGCCCGGCCATGGCGTGCCAGCGAGCCACCCGGTCCGAGCCGATCCGCCGCTCGAGGAGCGGCACCCGGGCCATCAGGCCCACGAGCACCGCGCAGGAGTACCCGCACAGCAGCCCCGCGATCCGCCCGGCCCCGGTCAGCCAGCCCGCCGTGCCCACTACCGAGCCGGTGCTCCGCCACCACAGGGCGACCACGGCGGCGGCTCCGGCCCACAGCAGGGCCAGCAGGGGGGCCGCCGGAGAGCGCCGGACGACCGGCGACAAAGGTGGCGCCTGCTGTCGGTGGACCGTGGTCATGATCTGTTCCTTTCGGACGTTTCGACGCCGCAACTGTGCAGGCGGAACCTCTGAGGCGGCTCTGAGGAGTCTGAGCCAGCGCTGAAGACGGCGGCGGAGAAGCGCCCTGGTCAGGGAAGTCGCCCCGGGCGCCCCGGGGCACTCATAGGGAACTCAGAGCGGCCCGCGTCCTCGGCCGCTGCCGTCAGGAGGGATCCTGGTAAGCGCGATGAACACTCCCCGCTCCGGCCGCCCCGCCCTCGCCCGCCCCGACGGCACGCCCCTGCGCGTCCTCGTCGTCGACGACGACCCCGACCTCGCCGAGGTGCTGTCCGGGGCGCTGCGCTACGAGGGCTGGGAGGTGCGCACCGCCGGTGACGGCGCCTTGGCCGTCGCCGAGGCCCGTGACCTGATGCCCGACGCCGTCGTCCTGGACGTGATGCTCCCCGACACCGACGGCTTCGCCGTGCTGCGGGAGCTCCACCATGTGAAACCGGACGTATGTGTGCTCTTCCTCACCGCCCGCGACGCCGTCGAGGACCGCATCGCCGGGATCACGGCGGGCGGCGACGACTACGTGACCAAGCCGTTCAGCCTGGAGGAGGTCGTCGCGCGGCTGCGTGGCCTGCTGCGCCGCGCCGGCATGGCCCGGCAGCTGGAGGAGGGGCCCCGGCTGACCGTGGGCGACCTGGTCATGGACGAGGAGGCCCGCGAGGTCACCCGGGCCGGCGAGCTGATCGAGCTGTCACCGACCGAGTTCGAGCTGCTGCGCTTCCTGATGCGCAACCCGCGGCGCGTCCTCAGCAAGGCCCAGATCCTCGACCGGGTCTGGTCCTACGACTTCGGCGGCCAGGCCCATGTCGTCGAGCTGTACATCTCCTACCTGCGCAAGAAGGTGGACGCGGGCCGCGAGCCCATGATCCACACGGTCCGCGGGGCCGGCTACGTGCTCAAGCCGGTGGCCCGGTGAGGGCCCGGCTGCGCGAAGCGGTGGCGCGCCTGCCCAGGCCGCGCACTCTGCGGGCCAGGCTCACCGCGGGACTCGTCCTGCTGCTGGCGCTCAGTTGCGCCGCCGTCGGGGTGGCCGCCGTGATCGAGCTGAACGGTTTCCTCACCGGCCGGCTGGACCAGCAGCTGCGGGACGTCGGCCCGCGCTTCGCGGCGAGCCTGGAGCACGGCGTCAAACCGTCGGACCACGACGGTGACGAGCACGCCGACACACGCCAACAGTCCTCCGGCACCTTCGGCGCCCGGCTGGTCGGCGACAGCGTCACCAACGTGGGACTGGTGCACCCCGGCAGCGACAGCACCGATCTCAGCGCCCCGCTGAGCACAGGGGACGAGCGCACGCTCGCCGCGGTGCCCGTGGACGGCAGGGGCCACAGCGTCTGCCTGTCCTCCCTCGGCGACTACCGCCTGGTGGCGACCGGCGGACTGGACGGTGACGTACTGATCACCGGGCTGCCGCTCGAGCCGGTGGACGCGGCGGTGCACCGCCTGGAACTGGTCGCCGCGGTCGTCTTCGGCGCCGCCCTCGCGGTCACCGGCGTCGCGGGCGCCGTCTGGGTGCGCTGGTCCCTGCGCCCGCTCAGCCGGGTCGCCGCGACCGCCACCCGGGTCAGCGAACTCCCGCTCGCCAGCGGCGAGGTGGCGTTGCCGCCGCGCGCGCCCGAGAGCGACCCGCGCAGCGAGGTGGGCCGGGTCGCCGGCGCCTTCAACCGCATGCTCGGCCATGTCGAGGACGCGCTCACCAAGCGGCACGCCAGTGAGGAGAGGCTGCGCAGTTTCGCCGCCGACGCCAGCCACGAGTTGCGCACGCCGGTCGCCTCGGTCCGGGGGCACGCCGAGCTGGCGCTGCTGCATCCGGGTCCGGTGCCGCCGCAGGTGACCCGCGCCCTGGAACGGATCGCCGCGGAGTCCGGGCGCATGGGCGAGATGGTGGACGATCTGCTGCTGCTGGCCCGCCTGGACGCGGGCCGCCCCCTGGAGCGGCGTCCTGTCGACCTCACCCGGCTGGTCCTCGACGCGGTCACGGACGCGCGGGCCGCGGGTCCCGGCCACGGCTGGACGATGGAGCTGCCGGAGGAGCCGCTGACGGTGACGGGTGACGCGCACCGCCTCCACCAGGTGCTGGCGAACCTGTTGGCCAACGCGCGTTTGCACACACCTGCCGGCACCAAGGTGACCGTGTCCCTGAAGACGGACGGCACGACAGCCGTCCTCACGGTCCACGACGACGGACCGGGAGTCCCCGCCGAGATCCAGCCGGGGGTCTTCGAACGCTTCACCCGCGCCGAACACCGCCGTCGCCCGGAACACCAGGGCGGCGGAGCGGGCCTGGGCCTGTCCATCGTGGCGGCGGTGACGGAGGCGCACGGGGGGAGCGTGGGTCTGAAGAGCCGCCCGGGGGCGACGACCTTCACGGTGCGCCTGCCCGCCGACGGCCCGGACCGCTCTAGTAGCGGGTGATCGCGGTCGTCCCGCTCGCGGTCCCGATCGCGATGTGCGGCCGGCGCCCGGGATCCGCCCACGTCAGGATCCGCTCCATCGCGTCCTCCGGCACCGACACACACCCCTCCGTCGCTCCCTTGCCGTTGACGTGCAGGAAGATGCCGGCGCCGCGGCCCCGCACCGGCAGGCGGTAGTTGAACCCGATGACGAGGGCGTAATCGTACTGCGGGTCGTACGCGATCAGGTGTTCCGACTCGGAGGCGCGGCAGTCGGCCGGGAGGGGCTCCGTCCAGCGGTTGTAGGAGAGCGAGTCGTTGTCCTGGCACCACCAGGTGTCCTGACGCACCCGCCGGTACGGCGCCCTCGCACCCGAGGGCGCGGCCTTGATGCCGAACGCGAACGGCAGGTCGTACAGGCCCGTCGGTGTCGTGCTCGTGCCCTGCCGGCGTGAGCCGCCCTCCACGAGCCCCTTCGCCCCGAACCGCGCGGGTGCCGAGCCCCGCTTCACCCACCGCCCGCCGCTGCGGTCCCACCAGCTGACCGTGCCCGAGGTCGCTCCGGTCGTGACGGCCTCCGCGGTGATCAGCTGGGTCCCGCCGCCGGTGTCGGCCATCCGTTCGGGCAGCGGGGCGTCCTCGGCGGGGTCCGGTGCGGCACCGAGCAGGAGGAGGGAGGCGGAGGCGAGAGCGGCGACGACACCGGGGCGCATGCCTCAGAACGTAGACGGAGGCAGGGGCAACGGC
Source organism: Streptomyces sp. NPDC001796 (assembly GCF_042892355.1). Taxonomy (NCBI): domain Bacteria; kingdom Bacillati; phylum Actinomycetota; class Actinomycetes; order Kitasatosporales; family Streptomycetaceae; genus Streptomyces; species Streptomyces sp. NPDC001796. The sequence goes on from NZ_JBIAUC010000016.1 coordinate 76,778, forward strand.
AGGCCCGGCAGGCCGTCCATACTCGTTCGGACGTGTTCTTTCCTCCGGAAGTACTCATCGAGGGAGGCGTCGTCCTCGCGCGCGAAGCGCTTGGCGTGCAGGTCGCGGTCCTCTTCATAGGCCATGAAGGGCACCGCGTAGCCACAGGTGTCCCGGATGAGCTCGGCGGTCACGACGATGACGGCGCGCAGACCGTGCAGGGTGGGGTCGATGTCGGGGAAACGCGTGAGCAGTTCCTTGAAGCGGGGGTCGTCGCGGAAGACCGGCTCGCCGCGGCCGTGTACGCGCACGATGTTCGGCGGGCCCTGGAAGGCGCACCACATGAGGGTGATCCGGCCGTTCTCGCGCAGGTGCGCGATCGTCTCGGCGTTGCTTCCGGCGAAGTCCAGATACGCCACGGTGCGTTCGTCGAGCACGGCGAACGAGCCCTTGAGGCCCTTGGGGGAGAGGTTGACCGTGCCGTCGGCCGACAGCGGAGCGGTCGCGGTGAAGAACAGGGGTTGTGCCTCGATGAACGTGCGCAGTCTGCCGTCCATGCGCTCATAGGTCTTTCCCATGTCCACGAGTATCGGGGCACATCGTTCGACTGTCTAAGGAATTCGCCGGTATGATCGGCGATCGCCTCGAACGGCGGTGTCCGGTCGCTCGTGGCCGCCCCGGCCGGCGCGCGGGGCGGCCACGACGCCTGTCACGTCACTTGGTGAGCGTGCAGGCGGCCAGTGAGTCCAGGCCCTGCGGCTTGGCGGACGTCCGGCCGATCGCGATGGCGATGCGGTCGATGGTGGACTTCCGCTTGTCCGCCAGCGGGCCGAGGATCGCGTTCTGGACGAAGTTCGGTCCGCCCTGGCCCACCGAGGAGGCGAGCCGCTTGTCGGCCTCGTCGATCTGGGTGTTGAGCAGGGTCAGGTTGCGGTCGACCTCGGCCTGGGCGGAGGCGGGGATCGCGGGCAGCTTCGACTTGACGTCGGGGCAGGAGATGGTGCCCGCGGCGCTGGTGCCGCCGGCGGCGTTCCCGTTGTTGCCGGCATTCCCCTTGCCCGCGTTCCCGTTGCTGTTCCCGCCGGCCTGCTGGGTCGCCGTCGCGCCCGGCGCGGCGGTGTTCGTGCCGCCGCCGCTCGCGGCGCCGCCGGCGTTGAGGGTGCACGGCGCCAGCGCGTCCAGTCCCTGCGGCTTGGCGGCGGTGCGGCCGATCGCCGTCGCGATGCGGTTGATCGTCGCCACCCGCTTGTCCTTGAGGGGACCGAGGATCGCGTTGTTGACGAAGTTGGGACCGCCCTGGCCCACGGTGTCCACCAGGCGCTTGTTGGCCTCCGCGATCTGGGTGTCGAGCAACTGGAGGTTGCGTTCCACCTCGGCCTGGGCGGATGCGGGGATCGTGGGGAGCTGTGACTTCACGTCCTGGCAGGTGATCGTGCCGGGCCCTGCCGCCAGGGTCCGGGCGCCGTTGCCCTTGGACGTCTCCCCGGCGAGGGCGGAACCGGCGATGACCGCGCCGGAGAGCACCACTGCGGCGGCGCCGCCGATGATCGCCACGCGGCGCTTGTTGTACTTCGGAAGAGCCCTGGACATGAAGATGCCTCACTCGGGTCGGGGTGACTGCTGTGACGAACACGGCGGTCACTGGCGTGACTGCTGTGAGAACGCGGCGCCTGCGTTCGGCGAGAGATACGGGAAAGCGATTGCTCCCGTTCAACGGGTCGCAAAGAGCGGGTCGCACGGCAGGTCGCGAGCGCGCCGCATTGACGAATCATGCAGAGTTCTGCATACTCATGCATGTCAGCGAGCGCAGTGTGAGGAGAACCCCGTGACCGAGCGCGTCGTACTCGCCTACTCGGGCGGTCTGGACACCTCCGTCGCCATCGGCTGGATCGCCGAGGAGACGGGCGCCGAGGTCATCGCCGTCGCGGTGGACGTCGGCCAGGGCGGCGAGGACCTGGACGTCATCCGCAAGCGCGCGCTCGCCTGCGGTGCCGTGGAGGCCGAGGTCGCGGACGCCAAGGACGAGTTCGCCGAGGAGTACTGCCTCCCGGCGATCAAGGCCAACGCCCTCTACATGGACCGCTACCCGCTGGTCTCCGCGCTGTCCCGGCCGACGATCGTCAAGCACCTCGTCGCCGCCGCGAAGAAGCACGGCGCCACCACGGTCGCCCACGGCTGCACCGGCAAGGGCAACGACCAGGTCCGCTTCGAGGCCGGCATCGTCGCCCTCGCACCGGACCTGAAGTGCATCGCCCCGGTCCGGGACTACGCGATGACCCGCGACAAGGCCATCGCGTTCTGCGAGGAGAAGAACCTCCCCATCGCGACCACCAAGAAGTCCCCGTACTCCATCGACCAGAACGTCTTCGGCCGCGCCGTCGAGACGGGCTTCCTCGAGGACATCTGGAACGCCCCGATCGAGGACATCTACGAGTACACCTCCGACCCGGCCACCCCGCGCGAGGCCGACGAGGTGATCATCACCTTCAAGGAGGGTGTCCCGGTCGCCGTCGACGGCAGGCCCGTCACCGTCCTGCAGGCCGTCCAGCAGCTCAACGAGCGCGCCGGCGCCCAGGGCATCGGCCGGATCGACATGGTCGAGGACCGCCTCGTGGGCATCAAGTCCCGCGAGGTGTACGAGGCTCCGGGCGCGATCGCGCTCATCACGGCCCACCAGGAGCTGGAGAACGTCACCGTCGAGCGTGAACTCGCCCGCTACAAGCGGCAGGTCGAGCAGCGCTGGGGCGAACTGGTCTACGACGGCCAGTGGTTCTCCCCGCTCAAGCGCGCCCTGGACGGCTTCATCGACGAGGCCAACCGGCATGTCTCCGGCGACATCCGGATGACCCTGCACGGCGGCCGCGCGGTCGTCACCGGCCGCCGTTCGCAGGAGTCGCTGTACGACTTCAACCTCGCGACCTACGACACGGGCGACACGTTCGACCAGTCCGCGGCCAAGGGCTTCATCGACATCTACAGCCTGTCGTCGAAGATCGCGGCACGGCGTGATCTTGCAGGCGGAGCCTGACACGGATCCGGCCCGACCGGCCCACCGGGCCGACGACCGCCTCCTCACTCGCCGTGGGGAGGCGGTGGCACACCGACACCCTCTAGGAGCGACCCAAGTGAGCAGCAACACCGGTGACGTACGGCTCTGGGGCGGACGTTTCGCCGACGGCCCCGCCGAGGCCCTGGCGAAGCTGTCCGCGTCCGTCCACTTCGACTGGCGGCTCGCGCCGTACGACATCGCCGGCTCCCGGGCCCACGCGCGCGTGCTGCACAAGGCCGGGCTCCTCACGGACGACGAGCTGACGCGGATGCTGACGGGGCTCGACCGGCTCGAGGCGGACGTCGCCGACGGCTCCTTCACCGGCACGATCGCCGACGAGGACGTCCACACGGCCCTGGAGAGGGGGCTGCTGGAGCGCCTCGGCCCCGAGCTGGGCGGCAAGCTGCGCGCGGGCCGCTCCCGCAACGACCAGGTCGCCACGCTCTTCCGTATGTACCTGCGCGACCACGGCCGGGTCATCGGCGGTCTGATCGCCGACCTCCAGGACGCCCTGATCGGCCTGGCGGAGGCGCACCCGGACGTGGCGATGCCCGGCCGCACCCACCTCCAGCACGCCCAGCCGGTGCTCTTCGCGCACCACGTGCTCGCCCACGTCCAGTCGCTGTCCCGGGACGCCGAACGGCTGCGCCAGTGGGACGAGCGGACGGCTGTGTCGCCGTACGGCTCCGGTGCCCTGGCCGGGTCCTCCCTCGGCCTGGACCCGGAGGCGGTCGCCGAGGACCTGGGCTTCGAGCACGGCAGTGCGGCCAACTCCATCGACGGCACGGCCTCCCGTGACTTCGTCGCCGAGTTCGCCTTCATCGCCGCGATGATCGGCGTGAACCTCTCCCGGATCGCCGAGGAGGTCATCATCTGGAACACGAAGGAGTTCTCCTTCGTCACGCTCCACGACGCCTTCTCCACCGGCTCGTCGATCATGCCGCAGAAGAAGAACCCCGACATCGCCGAGCTGGCCCGTGGCAAGTCCGGCCGCCTGATCGGCAACCTGACGGGCCTGCTGGCGACTCTCAAGGCCCTCCCGCTCGCCTACAACCGCGACCTCCAGGAGGACAAGGAGCCGGTCTTCGACTCCATCGACCAGCTGGAGGTCCTGCTCCCTGCCTTCACCGGCATGATGGCCACGCTGACCGTGCACCGGGAGCGCATGGAGGAGCTGGCCCCGGCCGGGTTCTCGCTCGCCACCGACATCGCCGAGTGGCTGGTGAAGCAGGGCGTGCCGTTCCGGGTGGCGCACGAGGTGGCCGGTGAGTGCGTCAAGGTCGCCGAGGCCGAGGGCAACGAGCTGGACGAACTCACGGACGAGCAGTTCGCGAAGATCAGCGCCCACCTCACCCCCGAGGTACGCTCCGTCCTCAACGTCCACGGCGCTCTCGCCTCCCGCAACGGCCGCGGCGGCACGGCCCCCGAGGCGGTCGCCGTCCAGCTCGCCGAGGTCAAGGCGGACCTCGCCGCGCAGCGGAAGTGGGCCACGGCCAAGCAGGCGTAGCAGGATCTCCCTCCGAGGGCCCGGACATCGCGTCCGGGCCCTTCGTGCTGTCCGGTCGCGCTGTCGCCGCGCCCGGTAACAGATGGGTTTCAGCCACTGTCCGGATTCTTGACGTCCGTCTACTCGGAGGTAACTATTCCGGTTGCGGTCGGCATTGCCGAACAGCGGTCGGCCCATACCGAGCACGAAAGGGACATCATGCGCGGATCAAGGGGAAGAAGTGGACGGCGAGCAGCCCGGCTCCTCGCCGTCGCCGCGACCGCGGCGCTGTGCACCATCGGCCTCGCCGCTCCGGCCGACGCGGACACCGTCGACATCGCGCCACCGGGCGCCAACGACTGGTCCTGCAAGCCGGACTCGGCCCACCCGCAGCCGGTGGTCCTGGTGAACGGCACCTTCAAGACCTCGTACGAGAACTGGCTGACCCTCTCGCCCGCGCTGGTGAACGCCGGTTACTGCGTCTTCTCCTTCGACTACGGCGACATGGAGACCGCCCCCGTCCCCGACTCGGCGGCCCAGCTGCGGGACTTCGTGAACGCCGTGCTCGGTGCGACCGGCGCCAAGAAGGTCGACATCGTCGGCCACAGCCAGGGCGGCATGATGCCCCGCTACTACGTCAAGTTCCTCGGCGGTGCGACCAAGGTCGACGATCTCGTCGGCATCGTCCCGTCCAACCACGGGACCACCAACCCGCTCGCCCTCGCCGCCGGCGCCACCGTCTGCCCCTCCTGTGTCGACCAGACGGCGGGCTCGGCCTTCCTGGCGAAGCTCAACTCCGACCCGGAGACCCCGGTCGGGCCGGACTACACGGTGATCACCACCCGTGACGACGAGGTCGTGGTCCCGTACACCAGCGCCTTCCTCGACGGCCCGGCCTCCTACGTCACCGACGTTCTGCTCCAGGACCGCTGTCCGCTGGACACCACCGAACACGACCAGGCCCCCAAGTCGCCGCTCGTCGAGCAGTGGGTGCTCAACGCCCTGGACCGGAAGGGCCCGGCCGACCCGGCCTTCGAGCCGCGCTGCGTCAGCACGGGGTGAACCGGCAGGCCCTGACGGTCGGCGCGGGGTGATGCAGGCCCTGACGGTAGGCGCGGGGCGAATCGAAAGGCCCCGGTAGATTGGGACGGGTTCCCGGCCCGCCGAAAGTGCAAGGAGCCCGCCATGCCGTTCAGCCTTCCCCAAGCTCTCGGCTTCGCTCGAGCAGGGGAGACCCCAATGGCCGCCGCCACCACGGCCGCCGCGCACATCGGACTCGGACTGGCCGCCGTCGGCCGCCCGGGCTACATCAACCTCGGCCGTGACCGGGACCTTCCCGCCGACCGCACCGTCGACGCCCTGCGCGGGCGCACGCATGAACTCCTGGACGCCGCCTACGCGCAAGGCGTCCGCTACTTCGACGTGGCCCGCTCCTACGGCCGGTCGGAGGAGTTCCTAGCCGAGTGGCTGTCCGCCCGCCCCGGCATCGACGACGTGGTGGTCGGCAGCAAGTGGGGCTACACCTACACCGCGCAGTGGACCACCGACGCCGAACAGCACGAGGTCAAGGACCACGGTGTCGCCACCTACGAGCGGCAGCGCGCCGAGACCGCCGCTCTGCTCGGCGACCGGCTCGACCTCTACCAGATCCACTCCGTCACCCCTGACAGCCCGGCCCTGACCGACAAGGAACTCCACGCCCGGCTGGCCGAGGCCGCCGCGCAGGGGCTCACCATCGGTTTCTCCACCAGCGGCCCGGCGCAGGCCGACGCGATCCGCGCCGCGCTCGCCGTGACGGTCGACGGCGAGCCCCTCTTCCGTACCGTCCAGTCCACGTACAACCTGCTGGAGACCTCCGCCGAGCCCGCCCTCGCCGAGGCCCATGAGGCCGGGCTCACGGTGATCGTCAAGGAGGGCATGGCCAACGGACGGCTGGCGGACCCGTACGCGCCGGACGCCCTGAAGGCCGTGGCGGGCACGATGTCCCTCGGCTGCGACGCGGTCGCCCTGGCCGCGATCCTGCGGCGGCCCTGGGCGGGCGTCGTCCTCTCCGGCGCGGCAACCGCCGGCCAGCTCGCCTCGAACCTGCACGCCGCCGCCGTCGACCTCGACGAGGACCAGCTGGCCCGCCTCGAGACGCTCGCCGAGGACCCGCGCGCGTACTGGGAGCGGCGCGGGCAGTTGCCCTGGCGCTGACATCACGGCCGAGGTCGACGCTGGTGAGACGCGTATGCCTGGCATGAGACAATGATGTCTCATATGGTTTATGATTGTCTCATGGCCGTCGACCGTGACCACGTGCTGCGCAGCGCAGCCGCCCTGCTGACCCGCAAATCCACCGCGACCATGGACGAGGTCGCCAAGGCGGCCGGAATCAGCCGGGCCACGCTGCACCGCCACTTCGCCGGGCGGGAGGCGCTCGTGCGGGCCCTGGAGGTGCTCGGTATCGCAGAGTGCGAGGTGGCGCTGGACGTGGCCCGGCTGGACGAGGGCTCGGCGGCCGACGCCGTACGCAGGCTCGTGCGCGAGATCCAGCCCGCGGCCGGGCTGCTCGCCTTCCTCTACGGCGAGAACCAGCTGTGGGAGGGCGAGGGCCAGAACGAGGGCTGGTTGCGGATCGACACCCGGATCACCGAGGTCTTCCTGCGCGGCCGCCACAGCGGCGAGTTCCGCGTCGACCTGCCCCCTGCCTGGCTCACCGAGGCGCTGTACGGACTGATCGCCTCGTGCGCCTGGGCCGTACTGGACGGCCGTGTGGCCGCCAGGGACTTCCCCGACATGATCGCCGAGCTGTTGCTCGGCGGCGCCCTACGGAGAGAGGAGCCATGACCAGCACCCTGCAGCACGGGGGTGCCCCCTGCTCGCGCGAAGCCGGGAGCTCGGGGGAGAGGACGCCGCAGGCGGAGAAGCGCCAGGGCCGGTGGCTCGCACTCTGCGTCCTCGTGCTCGCCGTGCTGCTGGTGGCCGTGGACGCGACCGTCCTCGGCCTCGCGACCCCCTTCATCAGCGAGGACCTCAGGCCCTCGGGCACCCAGCTCCTGTGGATCGGCGACGTCTACTCCTTCGTCATCGCCGGTCTGCTCGTCTCCATGGGCAGCCTCGGTGACCGCGTCGGCCGCAAACGCCTCCTGCTCGGCGGCGCCACGGCCTTCGGCGCGACCTCCGTCCTGAACGCCTACGCCCAGTCGCCGGAGACGATGATCCTGGCCCGGGCGCTCCTCGGTGCCGCGGGCGCGACCCTGATGCCCGCCACGCTGGCCCTGATCCGCAACATCTTCCACGACCCGCGTGAGCGCAGCCTGGCCGTCGGCGTCTGGGGCGCCACCGCCTCGGCCGGCACGGCGGTCGGCCCGATCCTCGGCGGTCTGCTGCTCGAGCACTTCTGGTGGGGCTCGGTCTTCCTCATCAACCTGCCGGTGATGGCGGTGCTGGTCCTGGTCGGCATCAGGACGCTGCCCGAGTCGCGCGACCCGCACCCGGGGCCGTGGGACCTGCCGAGCGTCATCCTGTCGCTCGTCGGGATGATCGGCGTGGTGTACGCCGTCAAGGAGGCGGCCGCCCACGGATTCTCCTGGCCGGCCATGGGCGCCGGGCTCCTCGGTGCCGCCGCGCTGCACGGCTTCGTACGCCGGCAACTGACGCTGCCGGTCCCGCTGCTGGACATGCGGCTGTTCCGGCGCCGGGGCTTCAGCGGTGCGGTGCTCGCGGACCTGCTGACCGTGCTCGGCATGTCCGGACTGGTCTTCTTCCTCTCCCAGTACCTGCAACTCGTCCAGGGCATGCGCCCGTTCGAGGCGGGTCTCGCCGAACTGCCCGCCGCCGTCGGCGCGGTGGCGGCGGGCCTGGTCGCGGGCGCGGCGGCCCGGCGCTTCTCGGTACGGGCGGTGGTCTCGGGCGGGCTCGCCGCGGTGGGCCTGGCGCTGGCCGCACTCACCGTGCTCGACCGGACCACGGGCTACTCGCTGATCGGCATCGCGCTGCTGGTCGTGGGCGTCGGCGCGGGCCTGTCGTTCACCGTCACCGCCGACGTGATCCTCGCCGGCGTGCCCAAGGACCGGGCGGGCGCCGCCTCCGCGGTCTCGGAGACGGCGTACGAACTCGGCGCGGCCCTGGGCATCGCCCTGCTCGGCTCGATCGTCACAGGCACCTACCGGAACTTCCCGGCCCCGGCCGGCACCCCGGCCCAGGCACACGCGTCACTGGGCGGCGCGGTGGAAGCGGCGGCGAACCTTCCGCCGGCCACCGCCCAGGCACTGCTGACGTCGGCCCGCGAGGCGTTCGTCGAGGGCCTCAGATGGGCGACGGGTGCCGGAGCGGTGATCCTGCTGGCGACGGCGGTGGCAGCGTGGTTCCTGCTCCGTGGCCAGCGGCTGGAGAGTACGTCGTGAGCCGTCGGGGCCGCGCCCTCGCGGCTACGCCGCCTTCGCCTTCGTGGCGTACATGTCCACGTACTCCTGCCCCGAGAGCCGCATGACCTCCGTCATCACGGAATCGGTGACGGCCCGCAGCACATAGCGGTCCCGATCCATCCCCTCGTACCGGGAGAACTCCATCGGCTCACCGAACCGCACGGTGACCCGCCCGGGACGGGGCATCCCCCGCCCGCCGGGCTGCAGCTTGTCCGTGCCGATCATCGCGAACGGCACCACGGGGGCCCCGGTCATCAGCGTCAGCCGCGCGATACCGGTGCGCCCCCGGTACAGCCGCCCGTCGGGCGAGCGCGTGCCCTCCGGGTAGATGCCGAAGACCTTGCCCTCCTCCAGCACCCGGCGCCCGGTCATCAGCGCGGCCACACCGCCGCTCGCGCCGTCCCGGTCGACCGGGATCATGCCGACGCCCGTGAAGAACCAGGCCATCAGCCGGCCCTTGAGGCCCTTGCCCGTGACGTACTCGTCCTTGCCGATGAAGAACACCTGCCGCTTGGTCACGATCGGCAGCACGATGGAGTCGATGAACGTCAGGTGGTTGCCGGCCATGATGACCGGGCCGTCGGCCGGGATGTGCTCCGCGCCTTCCACCTGTGGGCGGAACATCAGGCGCATGATCGGTCCGAGCACTGCCTTGATGAGCGCGAAGCGGGACAACGGGCCCTCCGGTGTCAAGGGAAGCGGTATGAGTCTGTGCAGGTGAGGACGATACTCGTGACGACCGGCCTGGCGCACACCGGGTTCACCGAGTGGATACGCGTCATTGACGAGTGTTTACCTGCGATGGCGGTTTTGTTGCACGTTCGTCATCCGCCGGACGGGTGTGGCGCACGCCGCACCAACGGTTGACGGGCCGTCAGTCCGGGTATCCGCCAACGCCGTCACCATGCACACAGGAGGACGGCCCCCGTCCGCCGCGCGTTCCCGCACACGTCTCCCGGCCGTCACTCGTCCGCACCTACGATCGAGCCGTTTCGACGGGTGTGGCGAGAGGAACACATGAGCGCGCAGGAGTCTTACGGGCAGGGGCAGGGGCAGGGGCAGGGGCAGAGGCAGAGGCAGGGGACGGGCCGGCGGGCGCTGCTCGGGGCCGCGGTGCTCGGCGCCGGCGGAGCGGTCCTCGGACTGCCCGGCGTCGCGCGAGCGGACGCGCGGCACACGGGCGGCGGACTGAAGGGCCTGCCCGTGCCGACGATCATCGGTCACCGCGGAGCCAGCGGCTACCGCCCCGAGCACACGTTCGGCTCCTACAACCTGGCGCTCGACCTGGGCGCCGACATCGTGGAGGCCGGTGACCTGGTGCCCACCAGGGACGGCCACCTGGTGTGCCGGCACGAGCCGGAGATCGGCGGGACCACCGACGTCGCCGACCACCCCGAGTTCGCCGACCGCAGGAAGACCAAGGTCCTGGACGGTGTCTCCACCACCGGCTGGTTCACCGAGGACTTCACGCTCGCCGAGCTGAAGACGCTGCGCGCGATCGAGCGCATCCCCGCCATCCGCCGGCACAACACCCTCTACAACGGCCGCTGGGAGATCCCCACCTTCGAAGAGGTCCTGAAGTGGCAGGACGAGCAGACCCGCAAGCGCGGCAAGCAGGTGTGGATCTACCCCGAGACCAAGCACCCCACGTACTTCCGCAAGCAGGGTCTCGACATGGAGCAGTTGCTCTCCAAGGCACTGCGCAAGCACGGCAAGGACCGGAAGAACTCACCGGTCGTCATCCAGTCCTTCGAGCCGAGCAGCATCCAGCGCCTGAACAAGCTCGTCGACAATCCGCTCGTGGTGCTCCTGTCCGGCGCGAACACCCGCCCCTTCGACTTCGTCGAGTCGGGCGACCCGCGCACGGTCGCCGACCTCATCACCCCGAAGGGCCTGAAGGAGATCGCCTCCTACGCCCAGGGCATCGGCCCCACCCTCGACCTGGTCATCCCGAAGGACGCGAAGGGCAACCTCACCAAGCCCTCCACTCTGGTCGCCGACGCGCACGCCGCGGGCCTGATCCTGCACCCGTACACGATGCGCGACGAGAACACCTTCCTGCCCGCGAACTTCCAGAAGGGCACCGACCCGACGGCCTACGGCGACGTCTTCGGCGCCTTCCGGACGTACTTCGCGACCGGCATCGACGGCGTGTTCACCGACAACGCCGACACCGGCGTCCTCGCCCGCGAGGACTTCCTGCGCGGCTGAGCGGTCGACACGCGCCACGGGTACCCCGTCGAGGTGACTCCCGTCCGCCCCGGCAACCCGCCGCCGGGGCGGACGCGTCCCGTCGCGTATGAGGCACGAGATGGTCAGCACCCTGCGTCCGCTGCTCGCCGCCGAGGCGTCGGCGGAGGCGCACGCGGCCGGGATGGAGCCGAGCGATCTGGAACAGGCGGTGTGGCTACGGCTCCTGGAGCGGCTGGAGACCGACCGGCCGCTCGCCGACCCGCAGGAATGGCTGCGCCGGGCGGTGCGCCTGGAGGCACGCCGCGGCCGACGCGCCGTCCGCCTCGAACTGCCGTACAGCGGTGAGCCGGCCGACGACACCCGACCCGGCCCCGAGCAGCAGGCGCTCCTCGCGGCCCGCCGCAGGGCACTGCACGCCGCCGTACGCCGCCTGCCCGGCCGGTGTCCCCGCCTCATGGCGGCGTTGCTCTCCCCGCACGACCTGACCTACCGGGAAATCGCAGGGGAGTTGGGTATCTCACAAGGGAGTCTTGGTCCGGAACGCTCCAAATGCCTGGGATGTCTGCGGCGATTGCTCGCGGCGGAGGTTGCGGCGTCCGAACCGCGGGGATAGGAGTGAGGGACGACCGGTGATCAGGTGAGCGGGAGGCGTGCGCACATGGGCATGAGCGTGACCATCTCTGTGGCGACCGAGCAGGACGCCGAGCAGATCTTCAGGCTGCAGTACCTGTGCTTCCAGAGCGAAGCCGCGCTGTACGGCAACTACCGCATCGACCCGCTCGTCCAGACCCTGGACTCGGTCCGCGAGGAAGTCGCCTCGGACTGCGTCTTCGTGGCGCGGCTGGGCGAGGAGGTGGTCGGCTCGGTACGCGGCCGCGTGACGGAGGACGGGGCCGCGTCGATCGGCAAGCTCTGCGTCCACCCGCGGCTGCAGGGCCACGGCATCGGCGCCCGGCTGCTGCGCGCGGCTGAGGCGGCACTGGTGGAGCGGCACGGCGCGAAGAAGTTCCGCCTCAGCGCCGGGCACCGCAGCGAGGGCAACCTGCGCCTGTACCGCCGGGTCGGCTACGAGACGGTGGGCACGGCTCAGGGAGCGGACGGCGTACCGATGATCGTCCTGGAGAAGCCGGCGAGTACGTACGCCACGACGGCGTAGGGCAAGAGCGCCCCGAAAGGGGCGCGTCCCGCCGGGCTCAGGCCGCCTCAGCCTGACGCGCGGCCCCCTTACGCAACCAGTACACGGCCGACAGCGGCAGCAGCACCGGAATGAAGATGTACCCCATGCCGTAGTCCGACCACACGGTCGCGTCGGGAAACGCGGACGGCTCGACCAGGGTCCACGTCCCGACGGTGAGCACACCGACCAGTTCGGCCGCACAGCACACCAACGCCGCCCGGCGGGCCGTCTCGCCGCCGCGCACCAGCGAGTACGTGATGAATCCGTAGACGACGCCGGCGACCGCGGACAGGGAGTACGCGAGCGGAGCCTTGTCGAACTGCGTCGAGATCTGTACGACCGACCGCGACACCGCCCCGACCACCATCACCCCGTACAGCCACACCAGCAGCATGCCGGGCCCGCCGATGAGCCGCGTCCTGCCCGGCTTCTCCTGCGTGGCCGTCATCTCAGCCTCCCCAGATGTCATAGAGCCGCACCTCCAGCACGGCGAGGACCACACCGCCGGCCGCGACCGTCACCGAACCCCACCGTGTGCGCTCGGCCAGCGACATGAAGCCCGCCGCCGGTACGCACGCGAAGGCGCCCAGCAGATACGCCACGAAGATCGTCGTGCCCTGCGCCGGCTTCTCGCCCCGCGCCAGCTGGACGATGCCGACGACCAGCTGGACGAGGGCCAGCAGCGTCACCACGGCCATGCCGATGAAGTGCCAGTCCTTTGTGGGCTGATCACGGTACGCGGCCCAGCCGCACCAGGCGGCGAGCAGCAGCGCGGCGACACCGGTCGCCAGCGTCAGGGCATCAAGCATGCCGTGACCCTATTACGGGCCAAAAGCACTGATGTCCCCGCCCCCGTGGCCGGACGCGGCCCCGCCCCCGCGGCCGGCCACGACGCCGCCCCGCCGGCCGTGGCGTTGACCACAACCGGCGCGATCCGTCCGCTATTCGGACAGTCGTGTCAGGTCCCGCTCCGGCGTCTGCTTTACTTGCATCCATGACCACGACGAGCTGCCGCACTGTTGCGACCGAGGCGACCATGACGCCCGGTGCTCGTTGTATGTGTCGAATGTGCGCCTGCTAGAGGGCCCCCGCACCACCCAGAGCCTCGCGCCCCGAAGCGAGACCGCCGTGGAATGTCCGTACGCACGCGTCGTACGCGACTGACCTCCCGCGCACACGTTCTCCCCGGTTCCATCGCCCTTGCGAGAACCGTGCCGCGTTGCCATGCACGCACCCGTGCCCGGCGCACACCCACGCCCTGCACTCGACAGTGACGGAAACCCAGTGATCACCACATCGGGCCTGACCAAGGTCTACCGTTCGCGCGGCCGCGAGGTGACCGCCCTCGACGGCGTCGACCTGCACGTACGCGAGGGCGAGGTGTACGGCGTCATCGGCCAGTCCGGCGCCGGCAAGTCCTCGCTCATCCGCTGCGTCAACCTCCTGGAACGCCCCACCTCCGGCACGGTCACCGTGGCCGGACAGGACCTGACCGCGCTCGCCGGCCGCGGACCACGCGCCGGCAGGGAGCTCCGCTCGGCGCGCAGCCGGATCGGCATGGTCTTCCAGCACTTCAACCTGCTGTCCTCGCGCACTGTCCAGGACAACGTCGAGCTGCCCCTGGAGATCCTCGGCAAGTCCGGGAAGGAACGTTCCCGCAAGGCCCTCGAGCTCCTCGACCTCGTCGGTCTCGCCGACAAGGCAAAGGCCTACCCGGCCCAGCTCTCCGGCGGCCAGAAGCAGCGCGTCGGCATCGCCCGCGCCCTCGCCGGCGACCCCAAGGTGCTGCTCTCCGACGAGGCGACCAGCGCCCTCGACCCGGAGACCACCCGTTCCATCCTCCAGCTGCTGCGCGACCTCAACCGGCAGCTCGGCCTGACCGTCCTGCTCATCACCCACGAGATGGACGTCGTCAAGAGCGTCTGCGACTCGGCCGCCCTCATGGAGAAGGGCAGCATCGTCGAGTCCGGCACGGTCGGCGAACTGCTCGCCACCCCCGGCTCCCACCTGGCCTCCGCTCTCTTCCCGGTCGGCGGCCGGGCATCCGGCGACGACCGGACCGTCGTCGACGTCACCTTCCAGGGCGAGGCCGCCACGCAGCCCGTCATCTCCCAGCTGTCCCGCACCTACAACATCGACATCTCGATCCTGGGCGCCGCCATCGACACCGTCGGCGGCCTCCAGGTCGGCCGGATGCGCATCGAACTGCCCGGCCGCTACGAGGACAACGTCGTGCCGATCGGGTTCCTGCGCGAGCAGGGCCTGCAGATCGACGTGGTGGGCCAGGAGGCCCCGCTGGTGAAGGAAGGTGCCAAGTGACCTGGTCCGAGATGCAGCCCCTGCTGTCCCAGGCCTCCTGCGACACCCTCTACATGGTCGGCTGGTCCACCCTCATCGCCGTGGTCGGCGGCCTGCCGCTCGGCGTGCTGCTGGTGCTGACCGACCGTGGCGGACTGCTCCAGAACATCGTGGCCAACAAGGTCCTCGGGCAGGTCGTGAACATCGCCCGCTCGATGCCGTTCATCATCCTGATGGTCGCGCTGATGAACTTCACGCGCTGGGTCACGGGGACGACGATCGGCCGCGAGGCCGCCATCGTGCCGCTCGCCATCGGCGCCATCCCGTTCTTCGCGCGCCTCGTCGAGACGGCTGTCCGCGAGGTGGACGGTGGTCTAGTCGAGGCCGTGCAGGCGATGGGCGGCAACACCTGGACCGTCGTGCGCAAGGTCCTGGTGCCGGAGGCCCTGCCCTCCCTGATCTCGTCCGCGACCACCACCGTCGTCGCCCTCATCGGCTACTCCGCCATGGCCGGCACGGTCGGCGCCGGCGGGCTCGGCGACATCGCCATCCGCTACGGCTACCAGCGCTTCGAGACCCAGCTGATGTGGATCACCGTGGCGGTCCTGGCAGTCGTCATCTCGCTCATCCAGTTCGCCGGAGACTTCGCGGCCCGCGCCCTGCACCGCCGCGGCGGCCGCTCCGGACCGGTGCCGAAACTGCGGCTGCTGAAGGCGAAGGAGCCCGCGGCGGCCGATGTGAGCAAGGTCGCCTGAGCCACACCAGGCCCACTACCACCCGAACTCCCCGTGAACCATGACGGGGTCGCACCACCCATAAGGAAAGGCACTTTTCGTGCGTAACACCGCCAAGATCACCACCGCCGTCCTCGCCGTGGGAGCCCTCACCTTCGGGCTCAGCGCCTGCGGCTCCGGCAAGAGCAGCTCCGCCTCCTCCGGCTCCGACGGCCCGCTCATCGTCGCCGCGAGCCCCACGCCGCACGCCGAGATCCTCAACTTCGTCAAGGACAACCTGGCGAAGAAGGCGGGCCTCGACCTTCAGGTCAAGGAGTTCACCGACTACGTCACGCCGAACACGGCGACCGAGGACGGGTCCGTCGGTGCCAACTACTTCCAGAACCAGCCGTACCTCGACGACTTCAACAAGAAGAACGGCACCCACATCGTGCCCGTCGTGACGGTGCACCTGGAGCCGCTCGGCCTGTACTCCCACAAGATCAAGAAGGCCGACGAGCTGAAGAGCGGTGCGACCGTCGCCATCCCGAACGACACGGTCAACGAGGCGCGTGCGCTCAGGCTGCTCGACGCCAACGGGCTCATCACGCTCAAGAGCGGCGTGGGCAACGAGGCGACCCCGCAGGACATCGCCAAGAACCCGAAGAACCTCAAGTTCAAGGAGCTGGAGGCGGCCCAGACGCCGCGTTCCCTGGACGACGTGGACGCCGCGGTGATCAACGGCAACTACGCCATCTCCTCCGGCCTCAAGCCCGCCAAGGACGCCCTCGTCCTGGAGTCCGCGAAGAACAACCCCTACGGCAACTTCCTCGCGGTCAAGAAGGGCAACGAGAGCGACCCCCGGGTCAAGAAGCTGGCCAAGCTCCTCGTCTCGCCCGAGGTCAAGAAGTTCATCCAGGACAAGTACCAGGGATCGGTCATCGCGTCCTTCTGATCCCGTTCACCGACTGCCGTCGGCGCCGCGTACACCGCGTATCGCCACGCACGGGGTCCGCTCCCTCACCGGGTGTGGACCCCGTGGTGCGTTTCTGTGCCTCCATGCTGCATGCTGGGCAGTTCAGCAGGCCCTGACGGTTTTTCGAAGGTTACGGAGCGGCGCAATGACGAGCACCTTCCCCAACGTCTCCATCAGCACGGAGCGTTTGGTCCTGCGCCCTCTCGACGAGGACGACGTCCCCGCGCTGGCCGAGATGATGAACGACGAGCTGGTCGGCGCCTGGACCGACGTGCCCCAGCCGTTCACCGAGGAGGGCGCCCGCACCTGGATCACCGAGTACGCGCCGGCCGAGCGTGCCGCGGGCCGAGGCCTCGACCTCGCCGTCACCGAGTTCCTCACCCAGCGCCTGGTGGGCGTCATCCAGCTCACCAGGACGAACTGGCATGTGCGGTCCACCGAACTGTCGTACATCATCGCGCCCTGGGCACGCGGCGAGGGCTACGCCTCCGAAGCCGCGCTCGCGACCGCCCAATGGCTCTTCGGCGACCAGAACTTCGAGCGGATCGAACTGCGCACCGCGGCGGACAACACCGCCTCCCAGCAGGTCGCCCAGAAGATCGGCTGCATCAGCGAGGGGGTCCTGCGCAACGCCTGCATAGCGCACGTCCGTGCGGAGGACGGCACCTGGACGGACGTACGGACCGACTTCATCGTGTGGAGCCTGCTGCCGGAGGACCTCGACGGGGTCAGCGACGAGCTGGCCGACACGGGGGGTTTCACGTCGTTCCCCAACTGGAACTGACAGCGAGGGACCGCTCCCACGGACCGAGCCCGGGGCGAGTGCACCCGGCCGAACGGGATACCCTCACGGAGCCCGCCGTGCGGGCTGCCCCTGAACGACCTGCGCGAAAACCTGGAGACTGACGACGATGGCCGACCGGGTCACGGTGATCGGCTGGGACGGCTCGCCGCTGACCGCCGCGGCGCGCTCCGCCCTCGGGGCCGCCACGCTCGTCGCGGGCGCGGCCCACCACCTCGCCCTTCCCGAAGTGCCCCCGGCCGCCGAGCGCATCCGCCTCGGCTCTGTCGCCCTCGCCGCCCGCCGTATCGCCGCCCACCGCGGCACCGCCGTCGTCCTCGCCGACGGCGACCCGGGCTTCTTCGGTGTCGTACGCACCCTGCGCGCCCCCGAGTACGGCCTGGAGGTCGAAGTCGTCCCCGCCGTCTCCTCCGTGGCCGCGGCCTTCGCACGCGCCGGGATGCCCTGGGACGACGCACAGGTGGTCGTCGCACACCGCCGCACCCTGCGACGCGCGGTCAACGTATGCCGCGCCCACGCCAAAGTCGCGGTCCTCACCTCACCGGGCGCCGGACCCGCCGAGCTGGGACTGCTCCTCGACGGCGTCCACCGCACCTTCGTCATCTGCGAGGAACTGGGCACCGAACGCGAACAGGTCACCGTCGTCACCTCGGAGAAGGCCGCCGACCACACCTGGCGCGACCCCAACGTCGTCATCGTCATCGGCGGACCCGTCAGCGCGGCCGACGGCGGCTGGATCGCCGGCCGCGACCCGGGCGCCGGACCGCGCGGCTGGGCCCTGCCCGCCGAGGCGTACGGTGGGGGACTCGGCGAAGGGGAAACGGATCTGCTGCGGGCCGCCCAACTCGCCCGCCTAGGGCCCCGGGTGGGCGACCTGGTGTGGGACATCGGCAGCGGCAGCGGCGCGTTCGCGGTGGAGGCCGCCCGCTGCGGGGCCGCCGTCATCGCCGTCGACCAGGACCCCGACGCGTGCGGCCGTACCGCGGCCGCCGCACGCCACTTCGGCGTCCAGCTCCAGGTCGTGCACGGCACCGCCCCGCACATCCTGGAGAACCTGCCCGAACCGGACGTCGTCCGCGTCGGGGGCGGGGGAGCGGCGGTCGTCTCCGCCGTCGCCGACCGCCGCCCGCAGCGCATCGTCGCCCACGCCGCGACCCGCGACGCGGCCGAACTCGTCGGCAGGGACCTCACGGAGCACGGCTACGACGTCGAGTGCGCCCTGCTGCAGTCCGTCGAACTCGACACGCGGGCCTGGACGGAGAAGGAGCGGAGCGTCGCGTTCCTGCTCAGCGGCCGATTGACCGAACGCTCCCCGTGATCCGGTTGTCGTACCGGCGCGGTAGGCTGGCCGACCGTCGTACCGTACTCGGGTGATCCGGCATTCATCAGTCAATGTCCGGAAAGCGCACCTCTTTTGGGGTGGAGGCGGTACGGCCGGACCGGAGGGCGCGCAACGTGGCGCAGTCCACAGCGGGCCGTCGCGGATCACCCTGTCGCGACGGCGGGACGACCGGGACAATGCCGTTCAATGGCTTTGTCGTCATTGTGGGCGGGTCGTTCGTGCCGCTGGGCACGCACGCTCGTTCTTCACTGCGGGCGGTCGGCGCGCCGTTCCGGGCCAGCTGGTCGTAGAAGCACTAACCGATGGGCGAGGGGTACGCATGACCGACACCGGCCAGGTCCCGGGCGAGGGGCTGCCGGAGAACGCAGGCATGGTGGAGCAGCCGGGCGTCCTCGCGCCGGGCGCGTACACCTACCTCGACCCTTCCGACAGCGCTCCCGAGGACGACGACCTGCTCCTGATGCCGGGCCAGCAGGGCGCGTGGGGCAACGAGATGCCGCAGCACGCCCCGGCTCCGGCGCCGTATCCCCACGAGCCCGGTCCGCACGAGGCGGCCGGCCGGGACAGCGGCTCCATCGACGTCGGCGCGGTCCGTACGCAGCCTCCGGCGCCGGCGCCGCAGTCGGCGCCGCGCCGCCCGCTGCACCTCGGCCCGCCCATCCCGGACACCTCGGCGAGCCCGGTGCGCACGCTCTCCGACCGCGGTCCGGCGGACGCCCCGATGCGCGCCTCCGGGCCGCCCACGACCGGTCCCGAATACCTCGACGTGCCGCAGCTGGGGGACAACTCCCCGCAGGGAGCGGTCCCCTGGGGGCCTCCTCCGCAGCAGCACACCGTGCCGCCGGTGGGCCCCGAGGGGACGGCGGCAGAAACGGTCTTTCCGGCACCGGCGCCCGAGCCCGCGCCGACGGTTCAGCCGACCGCCGCGCCGGTCGCCCCGGAGGCCGCGCCCGTGACCGCCGAGACCGCGCCGGAGGCCCAGCAGGACTCCGGCCCGCTGGTCGACTCGGAGCCGCAGCAGGCGCCGCAGCCGACGCCGGAGGCCCCGCAGGCCGCGCACGCCGTGCCGGCCTCGGAGGACGCGCACGCCGTGCCGGCCCCGGAGGGCGCGCTCGGCATGCCCGAGGAAGGCCGGGCCGAGGTGGCCGACGACGCCGGACACGTCCTGCCGGACGGCGCGCCGGACGACGGCTCGCAGGGCGACGCCTGGCAGGGCGACGGCTCGCAGGGCGACGCCTGGCAGGGCGACGGCTCGCAGGGCGACGCCTGGCAGAGCGGCGGCCCGCAGGGCGACGCCTGGCAGAGCGGCGGCCCGCAGCATCCCGGAGCCGTGGCGGCGCCGGATGCCGCACCGGTGCAGGCGGGGATCCCCGCCGGGCTCGCCCCCCAGGTCCCGGACGTCGTGCCCATGGCGGATGCCACCCCGGACTTCGGGGCCGTATCGCCCGTGGACGGCGAGCCGCACTCCGGCGCGGCCGCGCCCGCGGCCGAAGCGGGGCCGGCCCAGCAGGCCGCGGAGGCCCACGTCCCGGCGCCCACCACCCACCCGACGGCTCCCGCCGAGGACCACGAACCCGTCGCCGACGCCCCGGCCGAGGAGGAGGTCCACGATCCGGGCCAGGCCCCGGCCGAGCAGGTCCACGACCCGAGCCGGACCCCGGCCGCCGCACCGGCGCCGGACGAGCACGCGATTCTGGCGGACACCGAGGCCCGGACTCCTGACACCTCCGTACCCTTCGCCGAGCCCGCGCCGCAGCAGGGCCCCGAGGAGGTGCAGCCCGAGGGCGCCGAGTCCGCGCAGGCCGGGCCGGTGGTCGGAGCCGCCCAGGCGCACGGCGAGCAGGAGGCGGGCGGCGATCCGGCCGCCGTACCCGGTGTGCCCGCCGACGCCTTCGGCGTCCCGGCCGATGCCGCCGGTGTGCAGGCCGACGCGCCCGTGGAGCCCCAGGCGGACCAGTCGTTCGGCCGCTTCGTGCCCGTCGAGGGCACCGTGCCGACCACGCCGCACCTGGCCCCCACCCCGCCGCACGCCCTGACCGTGCCGCCCCTGCCCGCCCAGGAGCAGCCGTCCGCCGAGGAATCCGCTCCGGCGGTCGCCCAGCAGGAGGAACCGGCGGTGCAGGAGCCCGTCGCCATGGTTCCCGGCCCCCGTGAGGGCGAGGCGCCCGCTTCCGAGCCGCACGCCGAGGACCCGGAGACCGTAGTCGCACAGCAGGCGGACGACCTCGACACCCGGGCCGCCGACCAGGAAGAGAGCACGGCCGCCGTGGAAGACGCACGACAGTCCACCGGCCCGGCGGCGCCCGGATACGACGACGCCGAGCGCGAGGCCGTCCTGCGCGTGATGCGCGAGCGCCGCGACATCCGCAACGGCTTCCGCAGCGACCCCATCCCGCACGACGTGCTGCTGCGCGTCCTGGAGGCCGCCCACACGGCGCCCTCCGTGGGCCACTCCCAGCCCTGGGACTTCGTCGTCATCCGCTCCGCCGAGACGCGCCGCACGATGCACGAACTGGCCATGCGCCAGCGCGAGGCGTACGCCAAGTCGCTGCCCAAGGGCCGGGCGAAGCAGTTCAAGGAACTGAAGATCGAGGCCATCCTCGACACACCGGTGAACATCGTGGTCACCGCCGACCCCACCCGGGGCGGCCGTCACACCCTCGGCCGGCACACCCAGCCGCAGATGGCGCCCTATTCCTCCGCGCTCGCCGTCGAGAACCTGTGGCTCGCGGCCCGCGCCGAGGGCCTCGGGGTCGGCTGGGTCAGCTTCTTCGACGAGCGGGAGATGGTCCGCGCCCTCGGGCTGCCCGAGCACCTGGAGGTCGTGGCGTACCTGTGCGTCGGGTACGTCGACGAGTTCCCGGAGGAGCCCGAGCTGATGCAGGCGGGCTGGTCCAAGCGCCGCCCGCTGTCCTGGGTCGTGCACGAGGAGACGTACGGCCGTCGCGCGCTGCCCGGCGAGGAGCCGCACGACCTGCTCGCCGAGACCGTCGCCGGCATCCGCCCGCTGGACGCCAAGGCGCTCGGCGAGGCCTGGGAACGGCAGAAGCGGATGACCAAGCCCGCGGGCGCCCTCGGCATGCTGGAGATCATCTCCGCGCAGCTGTCCGGCCTGTCCCGGCAGTGCCCGCCGCCGATCCCGGAGCCCGCGGCCGTCGCCATCTTCGCGGGTGACCACGGTGTGCACGCCCAGGGCGTCACCCCCTGGCCCCAGGAAGTGACGGGCCAGATGGTCGCCAACTTCCTCGGCGGCGGAGCGGTCTGCAACGCCTTCGCGGGCCAGGTCGGTGCCGAGGTCTGTGTCATCGACGTGGGCGTGGCCGCCGACCTGCCGGCCACCCCCGGCCTGCTGCCGCGCAAGGTCCGCGCCGGCACGGCCGACATGACGACCGGCCCGGCGCTCACCCGCGAGGAGGTCAAGCAGGCGATCGAGGTCGGCATCGAGACGGCCCGCGACCTGGTGGCGGCCGGGAACAAGGCACTGCTCACCGGCGAGATGGGCATCGCGAACACGACGGCCTCGGCCGCCCTGATCGCCGTCTTCACGGACACCGACCCGTCCGAGGTGACGGGCCGCGGCACCGGCATCAACGACGAGACGCTGGCCCGCAAGACCGAGGTCGTGCGCCGCGCCATCGAACTCCACCAGCCGGATCCGGCCGACCCCATCGGCGTCCTGGCGGCGTTCGGCGGCCTGGAGCACGCGGCGATGGTGGGCCTGCTGCTCGGCGGCGCGTCCCTGCGCACGCCGGTCATTCTGGACGGCGTCAGCGCGGGCGCCGCCGCCCTGGTGGCGCGCGCCATCGCCCCCGAGGTGCTCGCGGCGTGCATCGCAGGCCACCGCAGCGCGGAGCCGGGCCATGTGGCCGCCCTGAACAAACTGGGTCTTCGCCCCCTGGTCGACCTGGACCTCCGCCTGGGCGAGGGCACGGGCGCCCTGCTGGCCCTGCCGCTGGTCCAGAGCGCGGCGAGGGCGATGCACGAGGTGGCGACGTTCGACTCGGCGGGGGTCACCGAGAAGTAGCAGGACTCCACGTCCGCGTGCAGGGGTGGCTCAGCCTTCGACCAGGTGAGCCGCCCCTGATGTCCGCACCATAGAATCCGCACGTCGGGCCCCTCCAAAGCCGCAGAGGCCGCCGTCCCCACCGCCGCACGAGGAGCCGCACCTCCATGGCCGAACACCCCCCGTACCCCGTAGGGCTCCGCCTGGCCGGACGCCGCGTCGTCGTCCTCGGCGGCGGCCAGGTCGCCCAGCGCCGCCTCCCGGCGCTCATCGCGGCAGGCGCGGACATCGTCCTCGTCTCACCGGCAGCGACCCCCTCGGTCGAGGCCATGGCGGACGCGGGCGAGATCACCTGGGAGCAGCGCCCGTACGAGGACGGCGACCTCGCGGACGCCTGGTACGCCCTGATCGCCACCAGCGACCCCGATGCCAACTCCCGGGCCTCGGCGGAAGCGGAGGCGAACCGGGTGTGGTGCGTCCGCTCCGACGACGCCGACGCGGCCACCGCGTGGACCCCCGCCACCGGGCACAGCGAGGGCGTCACGGTCGCCGTGCTCACCACCGAGGCCAGGGGACGCGACCCCCGGCACACCGCCGCCATCCGTGACGCCGTGGTGGAGGGGCTGCGCGACGGCACCCTGGTCGCCCCGCACCACCGCACCCGCACCCCCGGTGTGGCGCTCGTCGGCGGCGGCCCCGGCGACCCGGACCTGATCACCGTCCGCGGGCGGCGGCTGCTCGCCGAGGCGGACGTGGTCATCGCCGACCGTCTCGGCCCCCGCGACCTGCTCGCCGAACTCCCGCCGCACGTCGAGGTGATCGACGCGGCGAAGATCCCGTACGGCCGTTTCATGGCCCAGGAGGCCATCAACAACGCGCTGATCGAGCACGCCAAGCAGGGCAAGTCGGTCGTGCGCCTGAAGGGCGGCGACCCGTACGTCTTCGGCCGCGGTATGGAGGAGGTGCAGGCGCTCGCCGAGGCGGGCATCCCTTGCACGGTCGTCCCGGGCATCTCCAGCTCGATCTCCGTGCCGGGCGCGGCCGGCATTCCCGTCACCCACCGCGGTGTCGCACACGAGTTCACGGTGGTCAGCGGGCATGTCGCCCCTGACGACGAGCGTTCGCTGGTCGACTGGCCGTCCCTGGCGAAGCTCACCGGCACGCTCGTGATCCTCATGGGTGTCGACAAGATCGGGAAGATCGCCGAGACGCTCGTCGCCCACGGCAAGGCGCCCGACACCCCCGTCGCCCTGGTCCAGGAGGGCACGACGGCCGCCCAGCGCCGGGTCGACGCGACGCTGGCGACGGTCGCGGAGACCGTGCGGGAGAAGGACGTGAAGCCCCCGGCGGTCATCGTCATCGGCGAGGTCGTGACGGTGGGGCCGAGGCCGGTCGAGTAACCCGGGGTAACACGTCCCGTTCCAGCCGTTGGCACCGTTCCTTGGACAAGGCAGTATCACCCTGTGGCCGATCTCATCACCGTTGAGGACCCCGACGACCCGCGCCTCACCGACTACACGGGTCTTACCGACGTGGAGCTGCGCCGCAAGCGCGAACCCGCCGAGGGACTGTTCATCGCCGAGGGCGAGAAGGTCATCAGACGGGCCAAGGCGGCCGGTTACGAGATGCGTTCCATGCTGCTGTCCTCGAAGTGGGTCGACGTCATGCGGGACGTCATCGACGAGCTCCCGGCCCCGGTGTACGCGGTCAGCCCGGAACTGGCCGAACAGGTCACCGGCTACCACGTGCACCGGGGTGCGCTCGCCTCCATGCAGCGCAAGCCGCTGCCGACGGCGGACGAACTCCTCGCCTCCGCCCGCCGGGTCGTGATCATGGAATCCGTGAACGACCACACCAACATCGGCGCGATCTTCCGCTCCGCCGCCGCCCTCGGCATGGACGCGGTCCTGCTGTCGCCCGACTGCGCCGACCCGCTGTACCGGCGCAGCGTGAAGGTGTCCATGGGCGCGGTCTTCTCGGTGCCGTACGCACGCCTCGACACCTGGCCGAAGGGCCTGGAGTCGGTCCGCGAGGCCGGCTTCACGCTCCTCGCGCTCACCCCTGACGAGAAGGCCAAGACCCTCGACGAGACGGCTCCGCACAAGATGGACCGGGTCGCGCTGATGCTCGGCGCGGAGGGCGACGGGCTGTCCACCCAGGCGCTGGTCGCCGCGGACGAATGGGTCCGCATCCCCATGGCCCACGGCGTCGACTCCCTCAACGTGGGCGCGGCGGCGGCGGTCGCCTTCTACGCGGTCGCCACCGGGCGTCCCCAGTCCTAGGGCCCGCCCTGCCTTCGGGTCAGCCGGGTCGGCCGCCGGTCAGCCATGTCGGCCGCCGGTCAGCTTGGCCGGCCGCCGGCCGGCCGTCTGTGGCCGGTCAGCCGTCCCGGTCGAGCGAGCTGTGGTACTGCTCGGCCATCAGGTCGCCGGTCAGGGGCGCGTACGACTGCTCCGGTCGTACGTCCTTGCGTACGCGTCCGTCGTCCATGCCGCGCGCCGGTCCCTGGCACCCCTGGGCCGCCGCGATGCCCAGCGCCACCAGCAGCGTGACCACCACGAACACGAAGATCCGCTGGCGCAGCAGCCGCGGGTTGGCCGGGCGCCGCCCCGTCCCGGTGGTGCGGGGCGCCGGCCGCCCGGCGCCGCTGCGCGATGTGGGCCGGCCGCCGGAGCGGGTCGAGGTCCCGCGCTGCGCGGGCGTCGGACGCGACCCCGGCCGGGAGCCGTTGCTGCGGGGCGGGGGAGTACCCGGCCCCTGCGGGCGGCGCACGGTGCGCTGCTCCGCGTACTGCTGCGCGAGCCGCCCCGACGGCCGGTCCGCCTCGCCACGCCGGTCGGACGGCCGCACGTCCGTGAGGCCCTGGGTCTCCCGGGCCGCGATCTCCTTGAGCCGGAGCGAGAGTTGGAGGGTGCTCGGCCGTTCGTCGGGGTCCTTCGCGAGGCAGGCGCGGACGAGCGGAGCCAGAGCGTCCGGCACGCCGTGCAGCTTGGGCTCCTCGTGCACGACGCGGTAGAGCATCACCTCGGAACTGCCGTGTCCGAAGGGCGAGTCCCCGGTCGCCGCGTACGCCAGCGTGGCGCCCAGCGCGAACACGTCCGTGGCCGGCGTGACGGCCGCCCCCCGCACCTGCTCGGGGGCGAGGAAGCCGGGCGACCCCACGGCCGTGCCGACGTGGGTGAGGGTCGAGGCACCGGTCGCCCAGGCGATGCCGAAGTCGATGATCCGGGGCCCCTTCGGGGACAGCAGGATGTTGGACGGCTTCAGATCCCGGTGCACGACCCCGGCCTCGTGCACCGCCACAAGACCCTCGGACAGGGCGGCCCCGACGGCGGCCACCTCGGCGGCCGTGAGGGGGCCCTCCTCGGCGACCTTGTCGTGCAGCGACGGCCCGGGCACGTACTGCGTGGCGAACCATGGGCGATCCGCCTCCAGATCGGCGGCCACCAGCCGCGCCGTACACCCACCACGAATCCGCCGTGCCGCCGAGACCTCACGTGCGAACCGCGACCGGAACTCCTGATCCTCCGCGAGATCCGGCCGGATCACCTTCAGCGCGACCCTCTGGCCCCGCTTGTCGGAGCCCAGGTAGACGACGCCCATCCCGCCCGCGCCGAGCCGCCGGTGAAGCCTGAACGAGCCGACGACACGCGGGTCCTCACGCCTCAGGCGCATCATCGCCATGTCCATCCCCGCTGCCCGGTCCGTTTGACGAGCCACAGCTTACGTTTCCACAGCCGGGTGCGCGCAGAGGCCGCGCCCTCTCGCCCCGATCGATTGTCAGTGCCCCGTGGGAGACTTGAGAGGTGGTCAGGACAGACGCGAGCAGGTCAGCAGTGCGCTGTCCATGATCCCAAACACCCGCTGGGGAAGGGGGATTGAACCCGTGAAGGGTGATCGTGTGGAGATAGTCGTGGACGCGGGGGACACGACGCGTACGTACGAGGTGGTGGCGAGCAGGGCGGGCCGCCGGGTGGAGACGGCGGTACGCAGGGGGGTGGTGGAAGTGAGCGAAGTCACGCGTTCCGGTACGGTCGTCCGTACCGCCCGGTTCATGGCGAACCGGGTGCTGGCGCTGGTGGAGCAGCCGGTTCCGAGGGAGGACGGCTCGGAGCAGAAGGGGCACACCGGGCGCCCCCTCCGGGAAGACCCTGAGACCTAGGACCTCGTCTCCACCCAGGGGAGTACGCCGCAGGTCATCGCTCCTCCTCGGGGAGGCCAGGGAATCGATACGAGGGCATGACGACCGGGGGTCGCCCGAAGCCTAGATTTGAGGTCAAGCGGCGGGTGCAGCACTCGTCCCCCGAGGTCAGGCACCCGCCGCTGCCAACGACAACAGCACCACGGTCAGGAGAGGGACCATGGCCCACACGGCACCGCGGACACTGATCCGCACGCAGGGGCGCAGGGCGTACGCCGCGTTCGGCACCCGCCGCCAGGGCCGCCGCCACCCCCTGGTGGCGACCGCGATGGTCCTCCCCCTGGCGGCCCTGCTCGTGTACGCCTTCGGCGGCTGGGATGCAGTGGTCACACAAGCGTCGTCCGTGGGCGTGATGCTGGGGCGCTGAGCGGCGCCCCAGGCCCGGAAGAGCGGTCCGGGCGGGGACATCCACCCATGCAACCCCGTGGGGACGGGGGTACGACGGACGGCACCAACGCCCGCGCAGCTGGGGAGCTGCGCGGGCGTTTCTTTGCGCCTGAACCGGCGCCGCTCTCGCGGACGTGGTTCTCGCCGTCGTGGTTCCTCAATTGATGGTTGCTGTGGTCTCGGGTGAAAGACCAGAGCTCCTGCCTTGTGCGTACGCTCTGGGGCGAGTGCTGTACTGCCCAGGGAGCCCCGTGACCGCCGACGTACTGCCTGCCCTGACCGCCGAGGTCCGGTGCGCGGCTCATCCGCGAGGAGGAGGCTGTGGGCATCCGGACGCCGTGCTGGCCGAGCGGGAGGACGGGACGGTCGTACGGCACGGTGGCACGGTCGCCAAGGCGCATCCCCCGGGTACGGACCTCGGGGAGCTCTCTCTCCGTCTCGGGATCGCCGCCGACCTCCCCGAGATCTTCCTGCCGCCGCTCCGCTCCGTGCCTGCCGACCTCCACGGTCGCCTGGCGACCTTCTGGCCGTACGGCACCCCCGTGGATCCCGACACTCCGGACGCCGCCCCCTGGGAGGCCGCCGCCACCCTTCTCGCCCGGCTGCACCAGGCCCCCGCCCCCACCGGTCTCCCAGCCATGCGCGGCCCCGCCAAGGCCGCCCGCGCTGTCCAGCGCCTCCGGGCCGCCGGTCCCCACCCGGCCGCCGCAAGCGTCCTGCGGGCCTGGGCCGGCCTGCCGAGCTGGGCCCGAGCCGAGGCGCCCATGCGCTCGCGCTCTCTGTGTCACGGTGACCTCCACCTCGGCCAGCTGGTACGCCACCCCGCGGAGACCGGTCCCTGGCTCCTCATCGACGTCGACGACCTGGGCCTCGGTGAACCGTCCTGGGACCTGGCCCGCCCAGCCGCCTGGTACGCCTGCGGTCTGCTCCCACCGGACGAGTGGGCCCGGTTCCTCGACGCGTACCGCCGGGCCGGCGGTCCCGCGGTCCCCTCCAGCGGCGACCCCTGGCCGGCCCTGGAGGTTCCCGCCCGCGCCCTGACCGTGCAGACGGCCGCCCGGGCCGTCGCCAAGTCCGCCGCCGCAGGCCGGGCCTTGGACGAGGTGGAACAGGCCGTGGTCGACACCTGCGCCCGAATAGCGGCGATTCCTCAGCAGTTGGGGCAGTGATGCGCGCCCTGGGTTGCAACCGTTCCGGCCGGTACCGAGTCCCTATCTGGCGAAGCCCCACCGACCGGCGAGGAGTTGAGCCGAGCATGCAGTGTCCGAAGTGTCATGCGCCGATGCACACGTACAACCGCAATGGCGTCCAGATCGAGCAGTGCAGCGGCTGTCGCGGCATCTTCCTCGACTACGGGGAGCTGGAGGCGCTCACCCGTCTGGAGGCCCAGTGGGCACAGCCCGCCCCGCCGCCCCCGCCCGCGTACCCGTCCGCTCCCGCCTGGGGCGCCCCGCACGGCGGCCACCACGAGGGCCACCACGGGGGCCACGGTCACTACGGCCACCAGCGCCACAAGAGCTTCGGTCACATGCTGTTCTCCAGCTGAGCCCATGAAGAAGCCCCCGGCCGTGTGGCCGGGGGCTTCGATGTGTGGACGATACTGGGATTGAACCAGTGACCTCTTCCGTGTCAGGGAAGCGCTCTCCCGCTGAGCTAATCGTCCTCGGGACCGCGATCCGAAGATCACGGGCAGTGCGTGCGCGATACTGGGATTGAACCAGTGACCTCTTCCGTGTCAGGGAAGCGCTCTCCCGCTGAGCTAATCGCGCGGGGATCCGAAGATCCAGTGGACGATACTGGGATTGAACCAGTGACCTCTTCCGTGTCAGGGAAGCGCTCTCCCGCTGAGCTAATCGTCCTTGGAGGTGGAGACGGGATTTGAACCCGTGTAGACGGCTTTGCAGGCCGTTGCCTCGCCTCTCGGCCACTCCACCAGGAGTGCAGGGGTTCGGGAAGATCCCCTGGTTCCTTCGAGCGGACGACGAGGCTCGAACTCGCGACCTCAACCTTGGCAAGGTTGCGCTCTACCAACTGAGCTACGTCCGCTTGTCGTTTGTCCGGTCCGCTCCCGCGTCCCGGCGACGTGTTGAACTCTAGCGGATTCCGGGGCCAGTACAAAAACGCGTTTGCGCAGCGTGCTGCCTTGCGCCTGGTCAAGGACACGGCCGGACCACCGCCAGGACACTCGCGGGCCACCGAGTGGACACCCGCCCTAGACTCGGCAACGTGCCCGACCTGCCTCCTCTCGCCCGTTTCGGCGACCGCGTCGCCACCGGTCTCCTCGATGTCACCAGTGACCCGGCCGCCCTCGACTCCACCGGCTTCTGGGCGGTCTGCGCGGACTACGAGGGGCGTCTGACCTGCGCGCGCTTCGCAGACGTACGGGAAGAGCCGGTGCCCGCGCCCGTGCCCGGTCAGTGGCGGGGACCCGAGGCCGGTGACTGGGCGTCCTCCCTCGACCGTGCCGCGTACACGGCGGGCGTGCGCCGGATCCGCGAGCACATCGCCACCGGGGAGGTCTACCAGGTGAACCTCTGCCGTGTGCTGTCGGCGCCGGTCGCGCCCGGCGCCGACGTGGACGCCCTGGCCGCCGTGCTGGCCCGCGGCAACCCCGCCCCGTATGCAGGAACGATCCGCCTGCCGGAACACGGTGTGGAGATAGCCACCGCGTCCCCCGAGCTGTTCCTGCGCCGCGCCGGCCGCACCGTCGAGTCCGGCCCGATCAAGGGCACCGCCCGCACCGAGGCGGAGCTGCTGGAGAAGGACTACGCGGAGAACGTGATGATCGTGGACCTGGTCCGCAACGACCTCGGCCGCGTCTGCGTCACCGGCAGCGTCACCGTCCCGGACCTGTGCGCCGTCGAGAAGCACCCCGGCCTCGTCCACCTCGTCTCCACGGTCCGCGGGGAGCTGCGCCCGGACGCCGGCTGGCCGGACCTGCTCGCCGCCGCCTTCCCGGCCGGCTCGATCACCGGTGCCCCCAAGTCGAGCGCGCTGCGGATCATCGACGCCCTGGAGACCGCGCGCCGCGGCCCCTACTGCGGCGGCATCGGCTGGGTCGACGCCGACCGGGGCGTGGGCGAGCTGGCCGTCGGCATCCGCACCTTCTGGATCGACCGGAGCGCCGACGGCGCGGCCGTGCTGCGGTTCGGCGCCGGCGCCGGCATCACCTGGGACTCCGACCCGGAGGGCGAATGGCGCGAGACCGAACTGAAGGCCGCCCGGCTGCTCGCGGTAGCGTCGGGGGAGTACCAGGACCTTGTGGACCTGGGGCCGCAATGACCTTCCATCCCGCGGCACACCCCCCCGGCTCCGCGGCACGGCCACGGGCCGGACGGCGCGTCGCACGACGCTTTCGCCATGATCTTGCGAGGTAGACACCAGTGAAGCTCTGGCTCGACGGCGGGCTGCAGGACATCGAGTCCGCCCGCGTCTCCGTCTTCGACCACGGACTGACCGTCGGCGACGGCGTCTTCGAGACCGTCAAGGCCGTCGAGGGCCGGGCGTTCGCACTCACCCGCCACCTCGCCCGGCTCACCCGCTCCGCCCGCGGACTCGGCCTTCCGGACCCGGACCTGGACGAGGTCCGCCGCGCCTGTGCCGCCGTCCTTGAGGCCAACCCGATGCCGCTCGGGCGCCTGCGCATCACGTACACCGGCGGCCACGGCCCCCTCGGCTCCGACCGCGGCGACCAGGGCCCCACCCTCGTCGTGGCCCTCGGGGCGACCACCCGGCGCCCCGACTCCACGGCCGTGATCACGGTGCCGTGGAGTCGTAACGAGCATGGCGCGCTGACCGGTCTGAAGACCACCTCGTACGCCGAGAACGTCGTCGCGCTCGCCCGGGCGACCGGGCAGGGCGCGACCGAGGCCCTGTTCGGCAACACGG
Source organism: Streptomyces sp. NPDC001796 (assembly GCF_042892355.1). Classification (NCBI taxonomy): domain Bacteria; kingdom Bacillati; phylum Actinomycetota; class Actinomycetes; order Kitasatosporales; family Streptomycetaceae; genus Streptomyces; species Streptomyces sp. NPDC001796. The sequence continues at coordinate 107,681 of NZ_JBIAUC010000016.1, forward strand.
CCGGCCGGCTCTGCGAGGGCACGGGGTCGAACGTCTTCGTCGTCCTCGACGGGGAGATCCACACCCCGCCGCTCGCCTCCGGCTGCCTCGCGGGCATCACCCGGGCCCTCACCGTGGAGTGGACCGGAGCCAAGGAGACCGATCTGCCGCTGGACGTCCTCGAGCACGCGGACGAGATCTTCCTCACATCGACGCTGCGGGACGTGCAGGCCGTGCACCGAGTGGACGGCCGGGAACTCGCCGGGGCGCCGGGGCCGGTGACCGCCAAGGCCATGCGGATCTTCGACGAGCGGTCCGGGAGCGACCTGGATCCGTGAGCGCAGGGAAAACCGGCTGACGCGGGTCGCCGCCGCGGGTAGAACACCCGTGATGACCACGACCCTGCGGCCGACCGAGCCGCTTCAGCATCACGCCGACGGTACGCGTTCACGTCGTTACCAGGTGTGCGTGAACAGCCGTCCCGTCGGCGCGATACACCTCGGCACCTCGCCGTCCCTGGGCGAGTCGGTGGCCCGCATCATCGACCTGCGCATCGAGGAGCCCGACCGCCGGCGCGGCCGGGGCACCGTGGCCGGGCTCGCCGCGGAGGAGGTGGCGCGGGGCTGGGGCTGCCGGCAGATCGAGGTCCGGGTCCCCGCCGATGCGCGCGTCGCACTGCGGCTCACCGAGACGCTCGGCTACGTCCTGCGCAACCGCGGCATGGAGAAGCGGCTCGGTGACACCCCGCCCCCGCTGCCCGCGGGCAGCCGCGCACGCCCCATGACCGAGGTGGAGTTCGCGGCCTGGCAGGAGCACCAACGGGAGCACTACGCGCGCACGTGGATCGAGCGGGGCGTGCCCGAGGCCGTGGCGCACGCCAAGGCGCGACGCGACCACGAGCAGCTGCTGCCGCAGGGGATGCGCACCGAGGGCATGACGTTCAGCGTGCTGGAGCACGAGGGCACGCACGTGGGCACCCTCTGGCTGGCCGTGCGCGAGGACATGGCGTTCGTCTTCGACGTGGAGGCCGACGCGGCCCACCGCGGGAGGGGGCACGGCCGCACGCTCCTGCTCCTGGCCGAGGCGCAGGCGCTCACCGCCGGTCGGCGGATCCTCGGACTGAACGTGTTCGCGGGCAACACCCCGGCCGAGCGCCTCTACGAGTCGCTCGGCTACCGGACGACGGAGTACGCGTTGTACAAACCGCTGCTGTAGGGCCGGGCGGGATCAGGCCCCCTGCCCGGCCAGCAGCCGGTCTGCGATCTCCTCGACCCGCTGGCGCAGTCCCTCCTGGCTCTTGCCGCCGTCGAGGCGCTCACCGCCGATCACATAGGTCGGAGTGCCGGTCACGCCGATCGCCTTGCCCTCGGCCTGGTCGGCGTCGACGATCAGGATGTGCCGGCCGTCGATCAGAGCCGTGTCGAACTCCTCGGCGTCCATGCCCAGTTCGCGGGCCACCTCGATGAGGAACGCCTCCCCCTCGCGGTCCAGCTCCTCGACCCGGCCGAGCACGGCCTCCACGTACGGCCAGCCCTGCCCCTGCGCCAGCGCCTCCTCGGCGGCCTGCGCCGCGGCGAAGGCGTGCCGGTGCTTCTCCAGCGGGAAGTGCCGCAGCCGCAGCTCCAGCCGGTCGCCGTAGCGGTCGCGCAGCGCGCGCAGATCATCCAGGGCGGTACGGCAGTCGGGGCACTGGAGTTCGCACCACACGTCCAGGACGGGGGCGGCTGCACGGGCTGGGGAGGAGTCACTCATGGTCACAGTCTCCCAGCACCCGCGACGGCCCCCAAACGGGATCTCCGCACCCGGAGGTGGAGGCGTGGAGAGCGCAGGTGAGGTCAGGGGTGGAGACGGGGCCGCACCCTGGGGAGGAGCCGACCCCCGGATGTCCCGGAGATGTCCCTGACGTGCGTCCGGACCGTGGCCCGCGGGGCGCGGTCCGGTGCAGGATGGAAAGGGCGAACCGTCCTCACCGGACCGATTCCCTCACCGGCCCCACCCCCTCACCGGACCCACCCCCTCACACGACCCACCCCCTCACACGACCGATCTCCGCTTGGAGGACCGGATGATTGCCGAGACAGTCTGTTCCGCCGTCTCCGCGGCCGGCCTCGGCATCGCCGCGGTCACGGCCTTCCGCAAGCGTTTTCTGGCCGCGGCCCGTATCGCCGCGTACGCGCTGGTGCCCATCGGCCTGGTGATGACAGGAGTGGTGGGCTGGCTCGCCGACACCGCGTTCAGTCCCACGGCCTGGGCGGGCTTCGGCGTGCTCGGGGCCGCCTGGCTGCTCTTCGCGACCACCCGGGCCGTCGAACGCAGGCGCGGCGGCACCCGCAAGGAACGCAGGGCGGCGCGTGCCGCGCGGCGGGAGGCTGCGGCTCCCTCGGCCTCCGCGCCGGCGCTCGGCACCGGGGGTCCTCCCGCGGTTCGTCCCACGGCGGGGCCCCGGGCGGCCGAGCCCGCGGACGATTTCAGCGACATCGAGGCCATCCTGAAGAAGCACGGCATATGAAGCCTCTCCCGGCGAGGACCGGACGGGAAACGAGGAAGCGGTCGGGTCGCGGCGCCCTGGCGATCAAGTAGGGGCACGTCTAGATCATCTTCGCTCCGCACCTCGCGGAATCGGCGATCACATCGTCATCCCGTGCGTGTTGATCGCACGGCGCGTGCGGGCTGCGCCATCATCACCGCGAGATGCTGGACACAACCCAGAGCGACACCGCCGGTCCTCCCAAGGATCGTCGGGGTTGTCTCTTCGCGCTTTCCCAGCCACCGCTGATGATCTTCCTTGCGGTGATCGGCTGTTTGCTGCTCATGGCATCGCTGCACGATCTGCTGCTGCTCTGAGCCGTATGCGGAGCCCCTGGCGCCACCCGCCGAGGGCTCCGTCAGCCCACCGGGTGAGCGACGAAGGCGGGCCACACGTCTGGTCACGGCGGGTGAGTGTCCGCACGCGTGGTGCGGCGGCCCCGGGAAACACATGTCAGCTGAGCGGGCCCAGGGTCAGGTACGCCCGCTGCGCGTCCGGCTTCTCGACGCCTACCACCTCGCGACTTCCCAGCCCCGCGCGGTCGGCCGCGCCCTTCCTCACCCGCGGCCGGAAAGTCCTCGCTCAGCCGGCCGCCTCCTTGCGGCGTGCCCGGTAGGCGGCCACGTGGAGGCGGTTGCCGCAGGTACGGCTGTCGCAGTAGCGCCGTGAGCGGTTGCGGGAGAGGTCCACGAAGGCGCGCCGGCAGTCGGGCGCCTCACAGCGGCGCAGCCGCTCCTGCTCCCCGGCCACCACGAAGAACGCCAGCGCCATCCCGCAGTCCGCGGCGATGTGGTCCGCCAGGGAGGCGCCGGGGGCGAAGTAGTGCACATGCCAGTCGTAGCCGTCGTGGTCGGTCAGCCGGGGCGTGGTGCCCGCCGCCGCGACCAGTTCGTTGATGAGGCCCGCCGCGGCCCGGGCGTCCGTCGCGGCGAAGACCGCGGCGAACCGTCCGCGGATCTTGCGCACGGCCGACAGGTCGAACTCCGACAGAACGCCGAGATCACTCACCGCGTGTCTGCGCGCGAAGTCGTCGAGGGCGGCGACATCCGGGAGCCCGTCAGGCTCGTCGCCCTCCGGTGTGGTGTTCACGAGGTCCACCACGAGGTCGAGCGCGCACCGGGTGTCATGGGTGATCAGCACGTGTCGCTCCCTGGCCTGGGGTCGGGCGGACGCCCGCCGATGCTGGCCGAGCCTAGCGGCTTCCCGCCCCGAGAGGAGCGCCGCAGGGTCGGCTTCGGACACGTCGCGCACCAGAGCTGGAGCGTGACTCTCCGTAGCAGGCCAGTACGCCGTCTCCGCGAGGGCTCGCGGCGACGGCGCCCGGGTGTGCCGTATGCGGTTGTCCTGACCCGAGCCGTCTCCCCGAGTGGACGGCGCCGGGTGGCGTGGCTGTCTTGCGCTAGCTCTCGGCCAGGATGTGGGAGAGCTCCGTGTCGAGATCGAAGTGGCGATGCTCCGTGCCGGGCGGCACGGCCGCATCGGTCCGCTTCAGGAACGACTCCAGTGCCCGCGCCGGGGCCTCGAGCAGGGCCTCGCCCTCCGGAGAGCTCAGGGCGATGCAGACGACGCCCTGACCGTGGCTGCGGGACGGCCAGACGCGGACGTCGCCGGTCCCTGTGGGCCGGTGCAGGCCCTCCGCGAGGAGGTCGCGGGCGAACACCCACTCGACGGTCTCCTCGGCTCCGGTGTGGAAGGTTGCGTGCACGGCGTAGGGATCGGCCGTGTCATACCGCAGTCCCGCGGGTACAGGCAGTGAGGACTCGCTCGACACAACGAGGCGCAGGTGCAGCTCGCAGCTGACCGTGGTGTTCATAAGCGCCAGGGCCTTTCGCTCAGTGTGCGCTCGGGGATTCGCACGTCGGCGAAATCGACATGCCACCTACGGTGCCGTTGTAAACCCCTCTGAGTGTTTTGCCTGTCTTTACGTAGCTCGTCCGGCCGAGACATCCTTCGCGCGATGCGGCCATTCCGGTGACCGGTTTCTCTCGGGTAGGTTTGACTGTATGAATACGCGGAGTGACGAGCGGGGTGAAGCCGCCGTGGCCGCCGAGGGGCCGAAGGCCGAGCGGGCGCTCGGTTCCAGGGCGCCGGAATTCATCAAGGCCCGACGGGCGCTGCACCTCAGCTGGCAGGTGGGCGTTTTCGTGATCGGCCTCGCGGTGGTCGCGGGCGGCGTGATCCTGCTTCCGCTGCCGGGCCCGGGCTGGCTGGTGATCTTCGCAGGCATGGCGATCTGGGCGACCGAGTTCGTCTGGGCCCAGCTGGTTCTGCGCTGGACGAAACGGAAGGTCACCGAGGCGACGCACCGTGCGCTCGACCCCAGAGTGCGGCGTCGCAATCTCCTGCTGACGACCGCCGGCGTGGCGATCGTGGCCGCGCTGGTCGGCGTGTACGTCTGGAAGTTCGGCCTCGTGACGCCCTGGAACATCAGGGAGGAGTGACCGGCCCGTGGTCGGAGGCATCCGCTGACATGCGGTAATGTTCTTCCTGCGCCCGGGCGATTAGCTCAGCGGGAGAGCGCTTCGTTCACACCGAAGAGGTCACTGGTTCGATCCCAGTATCGCCCACAGGATCAAGGGCGGCGCTGCCCAGGAGATGAGCGGCGCCGCCCTTGACGTATGCCCGTATGTGGGCCCCTGTGCCGGGCAGCGCCTCCTCCCACCCTGTCCCGGCGCGCCACTGCCCCGGCGGAGCCGGACGTCCGGGACCGCCGCCACCGGTTGAGTCCGGCATGCGGCTCTCGGGCGTATGCCGGACTGAAACCGGCATCGGGCTCTCGACCGCCATGCCGGCTTCAGCTCTGCGGTGCCGCCCCTCGCGACCTGCGCGCTTCTCTTTCCCGGTCCGAACTCGCCCCGCTCCGGTGCCCGTTACCGCCCAACCGCACTCTCACCAATTCCTGTCCGAATCATTGACGAGGCCGGAGGGCCTCCGTACCTTGTGCCAGCAAGCGCTTACTTGAAACGATTCATGAGCGGCGGCGTTGCTGCGGGGAGGGGCGTGACTGTGGGTACCGGGAATGTTGAAAGGCGCACGATCCTGAAGGCGGCGGGAGGCTCGATGGCCACCCTCGGGCTGGCCGCCACGACAGGGTGTGGTGGCGACGGCGGCACCTCGGCGGACGGGACCGTGATGATCCGTTACTCGTGGTGGGGTGCGGACGAACGGGCGAAGAAGATCAACGAAACCATCAAGCTCTTCGAGAAGAAGTATCCCAAGATCAAGGTCAAAACGGACTTCCAGGACTACCAGTCTTTCTGGGAGAAGTTCCAGACGCAGGCGTCCGGCGGAAATCCCCCGGACGTATTCCAGAACGCCGTCACTTTCCTTCGGAAGTACGACAAGAGAGGCGTCCTCCTCGACCTCAAGTCACAGATCGACGCGGGCAATATCAGCCTGAGCAACTTCCGCGCCGGTGTCACGAAGGTGGGCGAGGTCGACGGCAAGCAGCTCGGCATTCCCGTCGGCTCCAACACCATGGCGCTCGTCGTCGACAAGAAGGTCTTCCAGAAGGCCGGCGTCGAGCCGGCGACGGGCTGGACCTGGGACGAGTACTTCAAGGCCCTCAAGACCATCCACGACAGGACCAAGGTCCCCGGGGACACGGGCTACTTCAGCATCATGTACCTGTACGACCTCTACCTCCGGCAGAACGGCAAGGCGTTCTACACCAAGGACGGACTCGGTTTCGACAAGGCTGACCTGACGGAGTGGTGGCAGGACGGCTACAACCGCGTGAAGGCGGGGATCGTCACCGACCCGAAGATCGTCGCCCAGGACCGGCCCAAGTCCTCGCTCTCGGCCGGGCACGGTGCGTCCGAATTCACCTGGGACAACTTCACGGTCCGTTACACCGCGGAGGGAAACAGCACCTACGGTCTCGCGCCGATCCCCACCATGGACGGCAAGCACACCGGCCAGTACCTGGCCTCCCTGATGCTGAGCGCCTCCGCGCGCACCTCACACCCGAAGGAAGTCGCCCAGTTCATCAACTTCATGGTCCACGACCCCGAGGTCGGCAAGATCATGGGCTACGACCGCGGCATCCTCGCCGGCACGGAACAGTACGGGGCCTTCAAGCCGACCGACGAGGTCAACAAGGAGATCGCGCAGTACGAGGACGCCACCGCCAAGGCCGGCGTCCTCGGCGCGATCACCCCGCACCCCTCCGGCGCCGACACCATCGAGGCCGCCTTCCTGCGCATCGGTGGCGACCTGGGCCTGGGCAAGGTCAAGGTCGCCGACGCGGTGAAGCAGTTCTTCGACGAGTCGCAGGCCGCGTTCCAGGCCTGACCGGAACTGATGGGAACCCCCATGACGCTCGTCAAGGACTCGCCTCTCGACACCCGGAAGACCCGTTCCGCCGCTCCCGCCGCCCGTAAGCGGCGGGGCCGCCGGGAGAATCTCGCCGGCTACCTCTTCATGTCCCCGTGGATCGCCGGCTTCGTACTCCTGACCGCGGGACCCATGGTCGCCTCGCTGTACTTCGCGTTCACCGACTACAACCTCTTCAACACACCGAAGTGGGTCGGCCCCGACAACTTCACCAGGATGTTCGACGACCCGCGGTGGCAGAAGTCGGTGGAGGTGACGGCGAAGTACGTCGTCATCGGCACACCGCTGAAGCTGCTGCTCGCCCTCGGTGTCGCCCTGCTCCTCGCGCAGAGCCGTCGCGGACAGGCGTTCTACCGGGCCGCGTTCTACGCCCCCTCGCTCATCGGCGCCAGCGTGTCGGTCGCCTTCGTCTGGCGGTCGATCTTCTCCGACGACGCCGTCGTGGACCGCACGATGTCCGTCTTCGGTATCCACGTGGGGGGCTGGGTCGGCAACCCCGACTGGATCCTGTACTGCCTGGTGGCGCTCACCGTCTGGCAGTTCGGAGCGCCCATGGTCATCTTCCTGGCCGGGCTCAAACAGGTGCCGAAGGAACTCCACGAGGCGGCGGCGATGGACGGCGCCGGGGCCTTCCGCAGGTTCTGGAACATCACGCTGCCGATGATCTCCCCGGTGCTCTTCTTCAACGTGCTGCTGGAGACGATCCACTCGTTCCAGATCTTCGCCTCGGCCTATGTCGTCTCCAACACCTACTGCGGTCCGGCCGACGCCACGCTCGTCTACACCTGCTACCTGTACCAGCAGGGGTTCAAGAACGCCCAGATGGGCTACGCCTCCGCGATGGCCTGGATGCTGCTGCTCGCCGTGGCCCTCGTGACGGTGGTCCTCTTCTGGTCCCAGAAGAAGTGGGTGCACTACGAGGAGGACGCCCGATGAGCACCACCACCGTCCGCACGCCGCTCGGCGGCCCCGGTCGCAGGCGCGCCGGTTCGCTCGCCTGGCACATCGGCGCCCTGCTGGTCCTCGCGGTCGTCCTCTATCCCGTCCTCTGGGTGATCGGGGCGTCGTTCAAGCCCAGCAAGGACATCATCAACAGCCTGCAGCTGTTCCCCGTCCACCCCATCCTCGACAACTTCAAGGGCCTGGCGAAGGGCATCGCCGACATCTCCATCTGGACGTTCTTCCAGAACTCCCTCCTGTACGCAGTCGGCGCCGTCGTCGGCATCCTGATCTCCTGCTCGCTGACCGCGTACGCCTTCGCGCGGATCAGGTTCGCGGGCCGCAACCTGCTGTTCTCGCTCATGATCGGCACGCTTCTCCTGCCCTACCACGTGCTGCTCATCCCGCAGTACGTGATGTTCCAGAAGATGCAGCTGATCAACACCTACGTTCCGCTGCTGCTCGGCAAGTACCTGGCCACGGAGGCGTTCTTCGTCTTCCTCATGGTGCAGTTCATGCGGAGTCTGCCGAAGGAACTCGACGAGGCCGCCCGGATCGACGGCTGCGGGCACCTGAGGATCTACTGGTCGATCGTGCTGCCGCTGTGCCGTCCGGCCCTCATCACGAGCGCGATCTTCACGTTCATCAACGCCTGGAACGACTTCATGGGCCCGCTGATCTACCTCAACGACCCCGGCAAGTACACCGTCTCGCTCGGCATGATGATGTTCCGTGACTCCGACGGCGTGGCCGCGAACTACGGCGGCATGATCGCGATGTCCCTGGTCGCGCTGCTGCCCGTGCTGCTCTTCTTCCTCGCCTTCCAGCGTTACCTCATCGACGGCATGGCGACCTCCGGACTGAAGGGCTGACATGGCCACCGACCACGCCCGCCCGAAGCCCCGCCGCGAGTCGCTGCTCGCCGAGAGGTTCGCCCTCTTCGCCGAGTGCCTGCTCACCGGTGTCTGGATCGCCGTGGCCTCGCTGCCGCTCGTCACCTACCCCGCCGCCTTCGCCGCCGGCGCACGCCATCTGCGCCGGCGCACGGCCCACGAGGGCGGCGGCTGGCGGGAGTTCGCCGCGGACTTCGGCGCGGCCGCGCGCCGTGGCTGGATCGTCGGGCTCGCCGGCTGGGCGGCGGCGGCCGCGGTCCGGGTGGACGTCCAGGCCGTGCGCGCCGGACTGCCCGGCGGGCCGCTCGTCGGCGCAGTCGGCGTCTTCGCCCTCATCGGCGCGGCCGTCGCCGGGCTGCGAGCGGCGGCGGCCTGGGTGCCGGGCGCCTCCTGGCGGGCCCTGCTCGCGGCGGCCGGACGCCGCACCGTCCTCGATCCGGCCGGGTCCTTCCTCCTCGTCGGCGGCGCCGCCCCGGTGCTCTGCTCCGCCTGGTTCGTCGCGCCTCTCGCGGTCCCCGTCCTCGGGGCCGTGGCGGCGGCCGCCGTCGCCGTCGAGGAGCGCCACCGGCGTCGTTGAGCCGGCCGGCACCTCCCCCCGGGTCGGCGCCCCGGCGCCGCTCCTCCCTCTGTCATGCCCCTGACCTCCCTGCATCACCGCCAGGAAAGGAAGGCTGCATCTCCCATGTCTCCCATCCCCCGCAGGTCCCTCCTCAAGGCCGCCGCCGTCGCCGGAGCCGCCGCCCAGTTCAGCTGGACGCTGGGGGCCAGGGACGCGCAGGCGGCGCCCAGAGCCGAGGCGGCCGACGCCGATCCGGTGACCCTCGACTGGCTCGAGGACGGCGGTCTCGGCGCCGCGCCCGGCTCCACCGTCGGCGTGCCCTGGCCCAAGGGCGCCTATCAGGACGACCAGACGTTCGCCCTGACGGACCAGAACGGCAAGGCCGTACCCGTCCAGTCCTGGCCGCTCGCGTACTGGCCGGACGGCTCCCTCAAGTGGACGGCGCACGCGGTCGGTTCGGGATCCGGCAAGCTCACGCTCACCGCCGGCACCCCCGCGACGCCCGACAAGAAGGTCACCGTCGACAAGAGCGGCGGCACCATCGACATATCGACCGGCGTCATCACTGCCAGGATCGGCAAGTCCGGCACCACGCTGATCAAGTCCGTCACCCGCGGCTCCACCGAGATCGCGAAGAACGGCCGGCTCGTCCTCATCCGCCAGCCGGAGATCGAGGACGAGGACCAGGGCACGGTGAAGACCGAGCGCTTCGACGGCGCCATCTCCGAGGTCGCCGTCGAACAGGAGGGCCCCGTCCGGGCCGTCGTCCGCATCGACGGCAAGCACCGCAAGGGCGACCGCAGTTGGCTGCCGTTCTCGATCCGGCTCTACTTCTACGCGGGCGCCGACTCCTTCCGCATGGTGCACACCATCACCTACGACGGGACGCAGGAACCCGGCAGGGCGAGCGGCGACTTCGTCCGCGGGCTCGGCGTGCGCTTCACCGTGCCGATGCGCGACGCCGCCTACGACCGGCACATCCGGATCGGCGGAGAGGGCACCGGTCTGCTGCGTGAGGCCGTGCAGGGCATCACCGGGCTGCGCCGCGACCCGGGCGCGGCCGTGCAGGCGGCGCAGTACGCCGGACAGAAACTGCCCGACCCCTCGACGTGGGACCAACGGGTGACGACCCGGCTCCAGTACATCCCGCACTGGGGCGACTACACCCTCTCGCAGCTCTCCGCCGACGGCTTCACCCTGCGCAAGCGCACCAGGAAGGGCTACGGCTGGATCGGTGCCGGCGGTGGCAAGCGGGCCTCCGGCTTCGGCTACGTCGGCGGACCGAGCGGCGGAGTCTCCTTCGGCCTGAGGGACTTCTGGGAGAAGTTCCCCGCCCAGCTGGACATCCGCGAGGCCCACACCGATGAGGCCGAGGTCACCCTCTGGCTCTGGTCGCCCGAGGCGCAGCCGATGGACCTGCGCTTCTACCACGACGGCATGGGCCAGGACACCTACGCCAAGCAGCTCGAGGGCCTCAACATCACCTACGAGGACTACGAACCGGAGTTCGGCACCCCGTACGGCATCGCCCGCACGTCCGAACTCCTCTTCTGGGCGAACGCCGCCACCCCGACCCCCGACCAGCTCGCCGACCAGGTCAAGGCAGTCCGGACGCTGCCGCAGCTCGCCGCCCCGCCCAGGCAGCTCATCAAGGCCAAGGTCTTCGGCCCGGGCCTGTACTCCGAGCCCGACCGTTCCACGCCGGCCAAGGCGAAGATCGAGGACCACCTCGACTTCCTCTTCACCTACTACAAGGACCAGGTGGAGCAGTGCCGCTGGTACGGCTTCTGGGACTACGGCGACATCATGCACACCTACGACACCGTCCGGCACGTGTGGCGGTACGACATCGGCGGCTACGCCTGGGACAACTCCGAGCTGTCGCCCGATCTGTGGCTCTGGTACGCCTACCTGCGCAGCGGCCGCGCGGACATCTTCCGCTTCGCCGAGGCGATGACCCGGCACACCGGCGAGGTCGACGTCTACCATATCGGCAAGTGGGCCGGCCTCGGCACCCGGCACGGCGTGCAGCACTTCGCCGACAGCGCCAAACAGCAGCGCATCGCCAACACCACCTACCGGCGCTTCTACTACTTCCTCACCGCCGACGAACGGGTCGGCGACCTCATGCGGGCCAACGTCGACTCCGACGAGACGTTCCTCGTCCTCGACCCGCAGCGCAAGGTACGCACCGACCCCTACACCCCCGACCGGCACGCCTTGTCGATCGGCTTCGGCACGGACTGGAGCGGCCTGGTGTCGGCCTGGCTCACCGAGTGGGAGCGCAAGGGCCCCAAGTGGGAGAAGGCCAAGGCACGCGTCCTGTCCACCATGGAGGGCATCGCCGCCCAGCCCAACGGCTTCGTCCAGGGCAGCGGGCTGTACGACCTCGACACCGGCAGGTTCGCCGTCGCCGACAAGCCGGTGGTGTCCGTCTCCCACCTCTCGGCCGTCTTCGGCCTCAACGAGCTGTGCGCCGAGCTCGACTACCTGGTCGACATGCCCGAGTTCAAGGAGGCGTACCTGGACTACTGCCGCTACTTCAACGCCACCAAGGCCGAGCAGAAGGCCCGCTACGGCTCGGACTTCGGAAGCCTGCTGCTCTTCCAGGGCCACTCGCGCCTCGACGCGTACGCCGCCGTCCAGACCGGCGACGCGACGCTCGCCGAGCGGGCGTGGAGCAAGTTCTACAGCTCCGACGGCTACACCGAGTCCTCGCCGTGGAAGACGGAACCGCTGAGCGGTCCGGCCACGCTCGTCGCGGGGAGCGAGGCGGCCTGGGTGTCCACCAACGACACCGCGCTCTACGGCCTCGCCGCCGTCGAGAACCTGGCACTGCTCGGGGACGAGATGCCGTCCTGACTCCGTGACCGGTGGGGGAGCGCCGCCGCACGGGCGGCGGCGCTCGCACCGGCCAGTGTGGCGCTCGTCACGTCGTGCGGCATGAGTACGCGTACTCAGATACCGAGGACGGGCCGGGGCAGACTCAGGCCATGGAATGGACCCGTTACCGATTCCACAGCAGGTGGGCCCTGTCCGCGCCGCCCGCCGCCGTGTACGCGGCGCTGGAGCGGCCCGAGGAGTACCCGCGGTGGTGGCGCCACGTGCGGGAGGTGACCCGGCTCGATGACACGACCGGCGTCGTCCGGGTCCGCTCCCTGCTGCCGTACGACCTGACCTTCACCGTGCGCGAGGTGCGGCGCGACCCGGCGGCCGGGATTCTGGAGGTCGCGCTGTCCGGTGACGTCGACGGCTGGGCACGCTGGACGGTCACCGCGGCCGGTCCCGGCTCCCTCGCCCGCTACGACCAGGCGGTCGACGTGCACAAGCCGCTGCTCAGGAGGCTGGCCGTGCCGGCCCGCCCGGCGTTCCGCGCGAACCACCGGCTGATGATGCGGGCAGGGCGACGCGGACTACGGGCGTACCTCGAAGCGGTTTGAAGGAACCCTGCCGGGGCCTGTATTGTTCAGTGCGTTCCCGGGCGATTAGCTCAGTGGGAGAGCGCTTCGTTCACACCGAAGAGGCCACTGGTTCGAACCCAGTATCGCCCACCGGGAGAGCCGGTCCGCATGATGCGGACCGGCTCTTTTTGTCCGCCCGTGGCCGGGATACGCTTCCGATCTTCACGGAGGCTGGGGAGGCTCCCGTGAAGTGGGAGGGGGTACCTGCTCGGCTTCGTCACGACGGCCGTCGGGGCCCTGCTCGGCGGCGGCCGGAACGCGGTCGGCTGGCCGGTCCTCGTGGCGGGCGTGATCGCGGTGGGCGCCGGCCTGGCGTTGTGGCTGCGCTCCTGGGAGCTGTACGCCCGCACCCCGCGCGGCACCGCGCTCTGGCTCCAGGTGGAGGCGTTCCGGCGCTACCTCATGGATCCGTGGGCGCCTGTCCTCGGCAGGCGCCTTCCCCGTGCCTTCCTACGCTGCCGCCGGCAGCTCCGGCCGCAGTGGCCAGTCCGTGCTGACGATCTCCTCCGAACCGCTGCGCGTGAACCACGCCTGCAGCCCCCGTGCCTGTGCCGCGTGCCAGGTCGCCTGCAGCGTGTGCAGCTCGGCGGGGGAGAGGCGCTCCAGACGGGTTGCGAAGCGACGCCCCAGCGCCCGTACGACCTCCATCGCGGCCAGCGCGTCCGCCGCCGCGTCGTGCGCCCCCTCCAGCGGCACTCCGTAGTGCGCGCACAGGTCGGTGAGGGTGCGGCGGCCCTTGCGGTAGCGGTCCAGGTGCTTGTCGAGCACCCGCGGGTCGAGCACGCGCAGCGGCGCCGACGCGAACCAGCGCTCCAGCGAGGACGCCCGATGACGCCGCAACTCCCGGTCCAGCAGCGTCAGATCGAAGGGCGCGTTCATCACCACCAGCGGCCGGCCCCGCATCGCCTGCTCACCCAGCTCCCGGGCTATCTCCTCCATCACCGGCGACGGCCATCGGCCGTTGCGCTGCAGGTGCTCCTCCGTCAGCCCGTGCACGGCCGTCGCCTCCTCGGGCACCGGCACCCCCGGGTTCACCAGCCAGCGGCTCACCCGCGGCCGGGTCCCCGGAGCGTCCTGGACGACGACGGCGGCCGACACGATCCGGTCGGTCTCGACGTCCACGCCGGTGGTCTCCGTGTCGAACGCGGCGAGCGGGCCCTCGTACCAGAACGTCATGCCTACCCAACTCCTCGTTCACCCGTGGCAGCTGACGTACCGTCTTCTGCCCGTTTGGTGATACCCGGGCTGTTTGCGCCGTACGCCGGAAGGAGACAACAGGAGTACGGGTCTTTGCAGTTCAAGGGGGCTCGACGGGGATTCACTGCGCAGGGAAGGCTGTTGGTCATGGCGATAGCGCAGCCCGAGCGGGGCGGGCTGCTGCCCGAGCGGACGGCACCCCATCGCGGCACACTCGCCACCACCGCCTGCATGGAGACGCTGCAGGTGGGCTATCTGCACGCGGTCGCCGCGGCGGCCGGCTGCTCGCTGTCCCAGCCCTTCCCGGACAACGGCATCGACTGGCACGTCAGCCACAGCGCGCCCGGCCACACGGTCGACGACGAGGTCACCATCAAAGTGCAGCTGAAGTGCACGTACCAGATACCGCCGAACCCCCCGGGCCGGTTCTTCTCCTTCACGCTCGACAACGAGCACCTGCGGAAGCTCGCCCGCACCCCCGTCTCCGTGCACAAGATCCTCGTCGTGATGATCGTCCCCCGGACCCAGGACCAGTGGCTGCGGGCCGGTCACGACCGTCTGGACCTGCGGCACTGCTGCTACTGGACCAACCTCGCCGGACACCCGATCACGGGCCGGCACCGCACCACCGTGCGCGTCCCGACCTCGCGCATCTTCGACGACCGCGCCCTGTGCGAGATCATGACCCGGGTCGGAACGGGAGGCAGACCGTGACACACCGTCCCCTCGACGAGCAGTCCCGCACCGTCCGGCCGCACCCCGCGGAGCCGCTGTGGAACCGGCCGCCCGCCCCCGACAAGGTCGACCCCGCCGTGCTCGGCGCCCTGCTGCACCGCCACGGCTGGCAGCGCCGCGGCGGGGCCCCCGGGCGCTACGGCCGCTGGACCCCACCGGGCCCCGGCGGCAGTGGTACGAGCCTGCTGGTGCCGGAGAGCCGCGCCTTCCCCGACTGCGACGACCTGATCGGCGAGGCCCTCCTCGCCCTGACCCGCAGCGGCTCGCCCTCCGCCCGCGACGTGCTGGTCGGCCTGACCGTGCCCAGTGACGAGATCCACTGGTGGCGTGATGTGCCGACGGGACCCGTGGGTGCCGCTCCCTGGGACGTCGAGGACCAGCTGCGCACCGCCGCCCGCCGGATGCTGCTGGCGGCCGCCCTCGCCACCCGCGCCCGGGCCGGCTACTACGGCGCCCGGCACCGCAGGCCCGCCGCCGCGTCGCTCGAGCACGTCCTGATCGGCGCGGCCACCGGCGGCCGGGAGCTCACCGCCTTCGTGCCCGTCGCCACCGGCCGGCCGCTCGCCGTGCGCCTGCACCAAGCGCTGTACGCCGCCCGCGAGGCCATCGACTACCAGCGGGCCACCGGCGGGATGGACGCCTTCGACACCGCCGTCGAGGCCGGCGTGAGCCATGAGCTGACCGAGGCGCTGGTCGCCCTCGTCCGCGGATCCGAGGGCGCCCGGATCGCCGTCGCGTGGGCGCCTGCCGCCGGCGTCCCCGAGGGCGGTGCGACGCCCGCCGAACCGGTCGAGTTCTCCCCGGGCGACCTGCCCGCCCTGCGTGAGGCCGGAGCCCGCTATCTGCGCGAGGAGCCGTCCGTACCGGTGCGGATCACCGGCGCAGTCGTCCGCCTGCGCCGTTCGGGACCGCGGGGCGAGGGCACCGTACGGCTGCGCGTCCTCGCCGGAGCGGAGGTGCCGCACGTAAGGATGACCCTGGACGAGGAGTCGTACCGCATCGCGGGCCACGCCCACCTCGTCGGACTGCCGATCAAAGTGCACGGACGGCTGGAGAGCCGCGGCGGCTTCCGGCGCCTCGCGGCCGCGTCCGGGGTGGCGCCGGTGCAGGTCGACGAGGCCGAGCGGGATCGGCTGATGAAGTCGCTCCAGGAGAACCTGGACTTCTTCGAGGAGGCGTGCGGCGGGGACTGAAGCACCCGGGGCACCGTAACCGTTTCGCGGTGGGCCGCCGTGGGTCGGTACGATCCCAGTCATGCGCGCGCTCCCGGTATGGCGCCGCATCCACCAGCAGTCAGGAGAGTCCGGTGTCAGACGTCCGTGTGATCATCCAACGCGATTCCGAGCGGGAAGAGCGCGTGGTGACGACGGGCACTACGGCCGCCGACCTCTTCGCCGGCGAGCGCTCGATCGTCGCCGCGCGCGTGGGCGGTGAGCTGAGGGACCTCGCGTACGAGGTGAAGGACGGCGAGACCGTCGAGGGCGTCGAGATCTCCTCCGACGACGGCCTGAACATCCTGCGCCACTCCACCGCGCACGTGATGGCCCAGGCCGTGCAGGAGATCTTCCCCGAGGCGAAGCTGGGCATCGGCCCGCCCATCCGGGACGGCTTCTACTACGACTTCGACGTGGCCGAGCCGTTCACCCCGGACGATCTCAAGCGCATCGAGAAGAAGATGCAGGAGATCATCAAGCGGGGCCAGCGCTTCTCGCGCCGGGTGACCACGGACGAGGACGCCCGCGAGGAACTGGCGAACGAGCCGTACAAGCTCGAGCTCATCGGCCTCAAGGGCAACGCCGCGCAGGCCGCCGAGGGCGCCGACGCCGAGGTCGGCGGCGGCGAGCTGACGATCTACGACAACCTGGACGCCAAGACCGGCGAGCTGTGCTGGAAGGACCTCTGCCGCGGTCCCCACCTGCCCACCACCCGGGTCGTCCCGGCGTTCAAGCTGATGCGCTCGGCGGCCGCCTACTGGCGCGGCAGCGAGAAGAACCCGCAGCTCCAGCGCATCTACGGCACCGCCTGGCCGTCCAGGGACGAGCTCAAGGCGTACCTGGACTTCCTCGCCGAGGCCGAGAAGCGCGACCACCGCAAGCTCGGCGCCGAGCTGGACCTGTTCTCCTTCCCCGAGGAGCTGGGCCCCGGCCTGGCGGTCTTCCACCCCAAGGGCGGGGTCATCCGCAAGGAGATGGAGACCTACTCGCGGCGGCGCCACGAGGTCTCCGGCTACGAGTTCGTGAACACACCGCACATCTCCAAGGAGAAGCTCTTCGAGATCTCCGGGCACCTGCCGCACTACTCGGACGGCATGTTCCCGGCCATCGAGTTCGACGAGCAGAACTACCGCCTCAAGGCGATGAACTGCCCGATGCACAACCTGATCTTCAAGTCGCGCGGCCGTTCCTACCGTGAACTGCCCCTGCGCCTCTTCGAGTTCGGGACCGTGTACCGGTACGAGAAGTCGGGTGTCGTGCACGGCCTGACCCGCTCGCGCGGCTTCACCCAGGACGACTCGCACATCTACTGCACCAAGGAGCAGATGCCGCAGGAGCTCGACACGCTCCTGACCTTCGTCCTGGACCTGCTGCGCGACTACGGCCTCACTGAGTTCGAGCTGGAGCTGTCCACCCGAGACGACTCCGACAAGTTCATCGGCTCGGACGAGGACTGGGAGGAGGCCACCGAGGCGCTCCGCCAGGCAGCCGAGAAGCAGGGCCTGCCCCTGGTCCCGGACCCGGGCGGCGCGGCCTACTACGGCCCGAAGATCTCGGTGCAGGCCCGGGACGCCATCGGCCGGTCCTGGCAGATGTCGACGATCCAGGTCGACTTCAACCAGCCGAAGCGGTTCGGCCTGGAGTACACGGCGGCGGACGGCTCGCGCCAGCAGCCCGTCATGATCCACCGGGCCCTCTTCGGGTCGATCGAGCGGTTCTTCGGCGTGCTCCTGGAGCACTACGCGGGCGCCTTCCCGGCCTGGCTCGCCCCGGTCCAGGCGGTCGGCATCCCGATCGGCGACGCGCACGTGCCCTACCTGGAGAAGTTCGCCGAGCGGGCGCGGGAGCGCGGCCTGCGCGTCGAGGTCGACTCCTCCTCCGACCGTATGCAGAAGAAGATCCGCAACGCCCAGAAGCAGAAGGTGCCCTTCATGGTCATCGCGGGCGACGAGGACATGTCCCACGGCTCGGTGTCGTTCCGCTTCCGGGACGGCTCCCAGGAGAACGGCATCCCGTTCGACGAGGCCATCGCCAAGATCGTGAAGGTCGTCGAGGAGCGGGCGCAGGTCTGACAGCCGTCAGGGTCCCGATCCGACAGACGGGCGCAAAGGCCCCCGGGGGATCCCGGGGGCCTTTGCCCTGCCCCGGCGAAGACGCCATATGCTGCACCTCATGACGAGTGAGCCGGAGCAGCAGATCGGAGTGGGCACGCAGGACGCGTTCCAGCGTCTGTGGACGCCCCACCGGATGGCCTACATCCAGGGCGAGAACAAGCCGACCGGTCCTGGGGCCGACGACGGCTGCCCGTTCTGCTCCATCCCGGCCAAGTCGGACGAGGACGGGCTCATCGTCAAGCGGGGCGGACAGGTGTACGCGGTGCTGAACCTGTACCCGTACAACGGCGGCCACCTGATGGTCGTCCCCTACCGCCATGTCGCCGACTACACCGACCTCACGGAGCCGGAGACCGCGGAGCTCGCCGAGCTGACCAAACAGGCGATGACCGCGCTGCGCACGGCCTCCGGGGCCCATGGGTTCAACATCGGCATGAACCAGGGCTCGGTCGCCGGTGCCGGCATCGCCGCCCACCTGCACCAGCACATCGTGCCGCGCTGGGGCGGCGACACGAACTTCATGCCGGTGGTCGGCCACACGAAGGTACTGCCGCAGCTGCTGGCGGACACGCGGAAGATGCTGGCGGAGGCGTGGCCGACGGGCGCTGCATAGCCGACGTGCCCCTCAGCCTGTCTTGGGGCACCCCCCTGCTCGAAGAGCCAGGGGATTGAGGACCAGGCCGTCCAGGCCGAAGCGGGGACCCGGGGGGCGGCGGCCCCGGCACGGCCACTGCGCCAGCGGCACCGGACGGCCCGCCGGAGGCGCTACGCGTCGTACACGTCCGCCTTCTTCGGCGTCGGATCCTGCACCTGCGCGCTGAGAAACGTCGACCGCGTCCCGAACGCCTCCACGTCCACCCCGTGGTCCTTCAGGACCCGGATCGCCGCCGCGTGCACCACCCGCAGCACCGGCGTCGCCGCGCGCAGGGCGTCGTCGGCCATGAAACGGTGACGCCACGGCTGGTCCGCCCAGGCGTGGCGCAGACCGAACGGCTCCGGGAGGGTCAGCGAGCCGCCGAGCCAGTTCAGGAACGGCGGATACCAGGTGAGCGGGGCGCGCGCGGCGAGCCGCACCACCTCGTCGGCGTCGACCAGCGGCAGCCTCACCTTGTGGGTCTCCCAGAACTTGACGGTCTTCGCCACCTCCTTCTCCTTGGGCTCGGGCTTCGTGGTGAACAGGGAGTTGACGGGTCCCAGGGCGTGCCCGGTGACCTCGATGCGCAGGGTGTCGTGCAGCACCGTCACCGTGATGAGCATGGTGATGATCAACTGGCCGTCCCACAGCGTCCACTGGACACCGAGGTAGTGCCGGTCGCCGCTGCCGAACTGCTGCTTGTTGCAGATGTCCTGTATCGCGTGCGTCTTGATCGTGTACGCGTCCACGTCGGTGCCGCTGGGCCGGGAAACCTCCTTCGCCTTCTCCCCGATCGGCGTGACGATCCAGTGCGTTATGGAGGGCTTCGGGAAGCCGCCGGTGTTGATGGAGGTCCGCTCCAGCATCGCCAGGTCGCCCTGGATCGCGGTGATCACGTCCCAGCTGCGGAAGGGGTGGAAGTCCTTCCCCGGCTCGGCGGAGACCAGGTCCTCGGCCAGCTGCCAGCTGCCCCAGCGTGTGCCCATGCCGAGGATGCCCTTGGGGCCGGCGTAGAAGACGGAGTTGGACCGCTGCTCGGCGCTCAGCCGGGTGAGCTCCTTGCGCAGCTGCTCGGCCGCGTCGCCGGGGTGCCCGGGCACCGCCTCGGGGATCTTGGCGCCCAGGCCGCCGCCGGCGAGCAGACTGTCCCAGCGCTCACGCAGGTCCTTCGCCGTGCGCTCACAGATCTGCTTGGCCCAGAACCATCCGACGACCGGCATGACGACCGCAGCGCGCGCGTACCACGCCCAGAAGCCGGAGAACGGCATACGGATCAGGAAGATCACGGCCAGGGCGCCGACGGCGACCAGAAGGGTCGTGGCGAGCGCACCGGCGCTCCGGTCCGTGCGCTTGCCCAGCGTGGTCCGGATCTGGAACACCAGCAGCCACACCAGGAATCCCGGCAGGAACAGCACCCCGCACAGGACCGTCACCGCCGTCAGCCAGTTGTCGCGTTCCCGCCGGATGCGGTGGGCCGCCAGACAGTGCTCCACCACGACCTGCGGCTCGGTGCCGAACGACTGGATGAGGGGTTTGCGCCCGGCGCCCAGCATGCGGTCGATCACCGCTCGGGAGTAGGCCTCACCGAGCTTGGGACGGAAGATCCTCGCCCACGGACGCGGGGGCTTGACGGTCGATTGGTGCCACTCGTTGTCGGCCTCGAGGATCTTGGTGACCTCGTCGTCCTCCCGGTACGCCGCCGAGGCCAGGGCGTAGGTCGCCGCCGTCTGGCCCGCGGAGCCCGAAAGGGGCACCTGCGCCCCGGGGCTGAAATCGAATCCGTCCGTCACTGCCGCCCCCTCGCCGCCGAACCCGCTCCTGCGGCCTTTCCCGACTTCCTTGCTCCGCACACCTGTTGAACAGGTCGGTGTGCTGATCGTGTGTCGACTTGATCAGGACATCAGCGTATCCGCAGGCACTGACATGCGGGAGCGGACGACCGGAAGAGGTCCGCTCCCGCGTGGAGAGGGGAACAAGGGTTCAACTACTGGGACTTCTGGGCCTCTTGACGGATCTTTTCCCCGAGTTGTTGCGGCATCGGCTCGTGCCGCGCGTAGGAGCGGCTGAAGCGTGCGGTGCCGTGCGAGAGGGAACGCAGGTCGATCGCGTACCGGCCGATCTCGATCTCCGGCACCTCGGCCCGTACCAGGGTCCGGCCGCCGCTGACCTGCTCGGTGCCCAGCAGCCGGCCGCGCCGCGCGGACAGGTCGCTCATCACGGCGCCCACGTACTCGTCGCCCACCAGCACCGACACCTCGGCGACCGGTTCCAGCAGATGGATCTTGGCGTCGGCCGCCGCCTCGCGCAGGGCGAGCGCGCCCGCCGTCTGGAAGGCGGCGTCCGAGGAGTCCACGGAGTGCGCCTTGCCGTCGAGCAGCGTGACCCGGATGTCGACCAGCGGGTAGCCGGCGGCCACACCCTTGGCGGCCTGCGCGCGCACCCCCTTCTCGACGGACGGGATGAACTGCCGGGGCACCGCTCCGCCGACCACCTTGTCCACGAACTCGATTCCGGAGCCGCCCGGCAGCGGTTCGACCTCGATCTCGCAGATCGCGTACTGGCCGTGCCCGCCGGACTGCTTCACATGACGGCCCCTGCCGGCGGACCTGCCCGCGAAGGTCTCCCGGAGGGACACCCTGTGCGGGACCACGTCGACCTGGACGCCGTACCGGCTCCGCAGCCGCTCCAGGGCGACGTCCGCGTGCGCCTCGCCCAGACACCACAGCACCACCTGGTGGGTGTCCTGGTTCTGCTCGAGGCGCATGGTCGGGTCCTCGGCGACCAGTCGGGCCAGGCCCTGGCTGAGCTTGTCCTCGTCCGCCTTGCTGTGCGCCTGGATGGCGAGCGGCAGCAGCGGGTCGGGCATCTGCCAGGGCTCCATCAGGAGCGGGTCGTCCTTGGCCGAGAGGGTGTCCCCGGTCTCGGCACGGCCGAGTTTGGCCACGCACACCAGGTCGCCCGCGACGGCATGCGTGACCGGGCGCTGCTGCTTGCCGAAGGGCGTGGACAGGGCGCCGATCTTCTCGTCGACGTCGTGGTCCTCGTGGCCGCGGTCGGCCAGGCCGTGTCCGGAGACGTGCACCGTCTGGTCGGGGCGCAGGGTGCCGGAGAAGACGCGGACCAGCGAGATGCGGCCGACGTAGGGATCGGAGGAGGTCTTGACGACCTCGGCGACCAGCGGGCCCTCGGTGTCGCAGGCCTTCAGCTCGCGCGGCCTGCCGTCGATGGTGGTGACCCCCGGCATCGGGTGCTCGAACGGGGTCGGGAACCCGCCGGTGATCAGTTCCAGCAACTCGACCGTGCCGAGGCCCTGCTTGGCGCCCTCGGCGGCGGGTGCGGCGGCCAGGACGGGGAAGAAGCTGCCGCGCGCCACGGCCCGTTCCAGGTCCTGGATCAGCGTCTTGATCTCGACCTGCTCACCACCGAGGTAGCGGTCCATGAGGGTCTCGTCCTCGCTCTCGGAGATGATCCCCTCGATGAGCCGGTTGCGGGCCTCCTCGATCCCCGGCAGTTGGTCCTCACCCGGTTCGGACTCCTTGCGCTCGCCGGTCGAGTAGTCGAACAGCTTCTGCGTGAGCAGCCCGACCAGACCGGTCACGGGCGCGTGCCCGTCGGGGCCCTGCGGGCCGTGCAGCGGCAGGTACAGCGGCAGGACGGCGTCGGGGTCGTCCCCGCCGAACGCCTCCGCGCAACGGCGGGTCATCTCCGCGAAGTCGGCCCGGGCCGCCTCCAGGTGTGTGATCACGATGGCGCGTGGCATGCCGACCGCCGCGCACTCCTCCCACACCATCCGGGTCGAGCCGTCCACACCGTCCGAGGCCGAGACGACGAAAAGGGCCGCGTCCGCGGCGCGCAGACCGGCCCGTAGCTCCCCGACGAAGTCGGCGTATCCAGGAGTGTCCAGCAGGTTGATCTTGATCCCGTCCCATTCGACGGGAACCAGGGAGAGCTGCACCGAGCGCTGCTGCCGGTGCTCGATCTCGTCGTAGTCGGAGACGGAGCCGCCGTCCTCCACACGGCCCGCCCGGTTCAGCGCTCCCGCCGTCAGTGCGAGAGCCTCCACCAGAGTCGTCTTGCCCGATCCGCTGTGGCCGACCAGCACCACATTCCGTACGGACGCGGGCCGGTCGGCCGCCGTTGCCCTGCCGGCGGCTCCGGGGTGTACGTTCGCCTTGTCGCCCATGGCCTTGCCTCCCGTGCACCGTGAGGTCACTGTGGGCGCGGACATGCGGACCCGCGTGCGAGGCGGCTCCGGTGACGCCCGCGGTTCTTTCGAGCTTTGCACCCGCGTCACAATGCGTCCATACGAGGGACGTGATCCCGTTCGCGGGCCGTGCTCCGAGCGGCGCGATCGCGCCGTGACCCGGGCGCCATCAGGCCGTGACACAGGGCCTTGGGTGCCCGGCCGTCGCGCCCACGCGCGCGTGGCTACGATTGGGCGCGCCGGTGGCCAGCAGGGGCCGCGCGGCTCACCGACCGTCGGGAAGGCCATGCTGAACAAGTACGCGCGTGCTTTCTTCACGCGTGTTCTCACACCGTTCGCCGCGTTTCTGATCCGGCGGGGCGTCAGCCCCGACACGGTCACGCTGATCGGCACCGCCGGCGTGATCGCGGGCGCACTGGTCTTCTACCCCAGGGGCGAGTTCTTCTGGGGCACGGTCGTCATCACGCTGTTCGTCTTCTCGGACCTCGTCGACGGCAACATGGCCCGCCAGCTGGGCCGCTCCAGCCGCTGGGGCGCCTTCCTGGACTCCACGCTCGACCGGGTCGCCGACGGCGCGATCTTCGGCGGCTTCGCCCTGTGGTACGCGGGCAACGGCAACGACAACGTCCTGTGCGCGGTGTCGATCTTCTGTCTGGCCAGCGGCCAGGTGGTGTCGTACACCAAGGCCCGCGGCGAGTCGATCGGGCTGCCCGTGGCGGTCAACGGGCTCGTGGAGCGCGCCGAACGCCTGGTGATCTCACTGGTCGCCGCCGGGCTCGCGGGCCTGCACAAGTTCGGCGTACCCGGCATCCAGTACCTGCTGCCGATCGCGCTGTGGATCGTCGCCGTCGGCAGCCTGGTCACACTGATCCAGCGGGTCGTCACCGTGCGCCGGGAGTCCGCCGAGGCGGACGCCGCCGCGGCCGGGCAGAACGACGAGAGCGCCTCGCACGGCAGCGAGGCGGCCAAGTGAGCGGCGGCAAGAGGAGTGGGGCGGCGGCATGACCAGCCTCCAGGAACGGCTCACGGACGGGCTCTACGGCCTTGGCTGGAGCACGGTGAAGACGCTGCCCGAACCCGTCGCCACCCGGCTCGGCCGCACCATCGCCGACCTCGCCTGGAAACAGCGCGGCAAGGGCGTGCGACGGCTCGAGAGCAACTACGCGCGCGTGGTGCCCGACGCGACCCCGGAGCGGCTCGCCGAGCTTACGCGGGCGGGCATGCGGTCTTACCTGCGCTACTGGATGGAGTCCTTCCGGCTGCCCGTGTGGAGCCCGGAGCGCATAAGGCGCGGCTTCGACCCCAAGGACCTGCACTTCCTCACCGACGGGCTCGCCGCCGGCAAGGGCGTCGTGCTCGCGCTGCCGCACCTGGCCAACTGGGACCTGGCGGGCGCCTGGGTCACCACCGAGCTGCGCACGCCGTTCACCACGGTGGCCGAGCGGCTCAAGCCGGAGACGCTCTACGACCGGTTCGTCGCCTACCGCGAGGGCCTCGGCATGGAGGTGCTGCCGCACAGCGGCGGCTCCGCGTTCGGCACCCTGGCCCGGCGGCTGCGCGACGGGGGACTGGTCTGTCTGGTCGCCGACCGGGACCTGTCCGCCTCCGGCGTCGAGGTGACCTTCTTCGGCGAGACGGCCCGGATGCCGGCGGGACCGGCGCTGCTCGCCCAGCAGACCGGCGCGCTGCTGCTGCCGGTGACGCTCTGGTACGACGACTCGCCCGTCATGCAGGGCCGCGTGCACCCCCCGATCGAGGTACCCCAGTCAGGCAGCCGGGCCGAGAAGACGTCTGTCATGACACAGGCGCTGGCCGACGCCTTCGCCACGGGGATCGCCGAGCATCCGGAGGACTGGCACATGCTGCAGCGGTTGTGGCTCGCCGACCTGGACCCGACCAGGGAACCCGGGAAGGGCACGCCGTGAGGATCGGCATCGTCTGCCCGTACTCCTGGGACGTGCCGGGCGGCGTCCAGTTCCACATCCGCGATCTGGCCGAGTACTTCGTCCGCCTCGGGCACGAGGTGTCCGTCCTCGCGCCGGCGGACGACGACACCCCGCTGCCGCCGTACGTCGTCTCGGCCGGGCGTGCCGTCCCGGTGCCGTACAACGGCTCGGTGGCACGTTTGAACTTCGGCTTCCTGAGCGCCGCGCGCGTGCGGCGCTGGCTGCACGACGGCGGGTTCGACGTGATCCACATCCACGAGCCCGCTTCGCCGTCCCTGGGCCTGCTGGCCTGCTGGGCGGCGCAGGGCCCGATCGTGGCGACCTTCCACACGTCGAACCCGCGCTCCCGGGCCATGATCGCCGCGTACGCGATCCTCCAGGCGGCCCTGGAGAAGATCAGCGCGCGGATCGCGGTGAGCGAGTACGCGCGGCGCACCCTCGTCGAACATCTGGGCGGCGATGCGGTGGTGATCCCCAACGGCGTGGACGTCGACTTCTTCGCGAAGGCCGAGCCCAGGCCCGAGTGGCAGGGGGACACGATCGGTTTCATAGGGCGCATCGACGAACCGCGCAAAGGCCTGCCGGTCCTCATGAAGGCCCTGCCGAAGATCCTCGCCGCTCGCCCCCGGACACGGCTGCTGGTGGCGGGCCGGGGAGACCAGGAGGAGGCGGTCGAGACGCTCCCCCCCGAGCTGCGCCCGCGCGTGCAGTTCCTCGGCATGATCAGCGACGAGGACAAGGCGCGCCTGCTGCGCAGCGTCGACCTGTACGTGGCGCCCAACACCGGCGGCGAGAGCTTCGGCATCATCCTCGTCGAGGCCATGTCGGCGGGCGCCCCGGTCCTCGCCTCCGACCTGGACGCCTTCGCGCAGGTCCTGGACCAGGGAGCGGCCGGCGAACTGTTCGCCAACGAGGACGCCGACGCCCTCGCCGACGCCGCGGTACGCCTGCTGAACGACGCGGACCGCCGAGCCGAACTGAGCGCCCGGGGAAGCGCCCACGTACGGCGCTTCGACTGGTCGACGGTCGGCGCGGACATCCTGTCGGTCTACGAGACGGTGACGGCGGGCGCGGCGGCGGTGGCGGCGGACGAGCGCACGGGGCTGCGGGCGCGGCTGGGGCTGGCGCGGGACTGAGGTCCGGCCGCCGGGCCCGGCGTTCCGGTGGGCCCGAGGGAGCCGGGGAAGGGGCGAGCGCGGGCCGATAACCTTCGCCCGTGACCGCAACCCTCATCTGGACTCTCGTCGCACTCGTCGCGATCGGCCTCTATCTGAGCTGGACCGCAGGGCGGCTCGACCGGCTGCACGCCCGGATCGACGCGGCGCGCGCCGCGCTCGACGCGCAGCTGCTGCGGCGGGCCTCGGTCGCCCAGGAACTGGCCACCTCCGGTGTGCTCGACCCGGCTGCGTCGATCGTCCTGTACGAGGCCGCACACGCGGCACGGCAGGCCGAGGAGGAGCAGCGGGAGGTCGCCGAGAGCGAGCTGAGCCAGGCGCTGCGGGCCGTGTTCGCGGAGGCGCAGCAGGTCGAGGCGGTGCGCGAGGCGCCCGGCGGGGAGACGGCCGCACGGGAGCTGACCGAGGCGGTGCGCCGGGTGCCGATGGCCCGCCGTTTCCACAACGACGCCGTACGCGCGGCGCGGGCCCTGCGCCGGCACCGCAAGGTGCGCTGGTTCCGCCTCGCCGGGCACGCCCCGTTCCCCATGGCGTTCGAAATGGACGACGAGCCCCCGGCGGCACTGACGGACCGCTCGACGGCCTGAAACCACGGGACAACGGCGGGCGGCACGGGGCCACGGGACACAGGGCCACAGGGCCACGAGGCCACAGGGCACAGGGCACAGGCCACGAGGCCACGAGGCCACGGGCACGGCGCCACAGGGCACGGGACACAGGCCACGGGATACGGTGCGTGGACGAGTGACCCAGGCCGCGGGCCACAGGTGTCGCTTCGCGCCACGGCGCAAAACGATCCACCGGCTCCCCATTGGCCCTTGCAGTGGCCTGCACCCGTCCCGTTTCCTCGGTCCAGCAGAAATCCGTCTTTTTCCGAGTGAGGTCGAAACCCGTGTCCAGCGAGCTCTCCACCCCCCAGACCCCCGAGACCGGCACCGCCCGCGTCAAGCGCGGCATGGCCGAGCAGCTCAAGGGCGGCGTGATCATGGACGTCGTCACGCCGGAGCAGGCGAAGATCGCCGAGGACGCGGGCGCCGTCGCCGTCATGGCTCTGGAGCGGGTCCCGGCCGACATCCGCAAGGACGGCGGCGTGGCCCGCATGTCCGACCCGGACATGATCGAGGGCATCATCGACGCCGTCTCCATCCCGGTCATGGCCAAGTCCCGCATCGGCCACTTCGTCGAGGCCCAGGTCCTGCAGTCCCTCGGCGTCGACTACATCGACGAGTCGGAGGTCCTCACCCCCGCCGACGAGGTCAACCACTCCGACAAGTGGGCGTTCACCACCCCCTTCGTCTGCGGCGCCACCAACCTCGGCGAGGCCCTGCGCCGCATCGCCGAGGGCGCCGCGATGATCCGCTCCAAGGGCGAGGCCGGCACCGGAAACGTCGTCGAGGCCGTCCGCCACCTGCGCCAGATCAAGAACGAGATCGCCCGCCTGCGCGGCTTCGACAACCACGAGCTGTACGCCGCCGCCAAGGAGCTGCGCGCCCCGTACGAGCTGGTCAAGGAGGTCGCCGAGCTGGGCAAGCTCCCGGTCGTGCTGTTCTCCGCCGGTGGCGTCGCCACCCCGGCCGACGCCGCGCTGATGCGCCAGCTCGGCGCCGAGGGCGTCTTCGTCGGCTCCGGCATCTTCAAGTCCGGCGACCCGGCCAAGCGCGCCGCCGCCATCGTGAAGGCCACCACCTTCTACGACGACCCCAAGATCATCGCGGACGCGTCCCGCAACCTCGGTGAGGCCATGGTCGGCATCAACTGCGACACCCTCCCCGAGACCGAGCGCTACGCCAACCGCGGCTGGTAAGTCTCCGCAGGAACAGCACGAGGACTGCACGAACACATGACTGACGCACCCGTCATTGGCGTCCTGGCCCTCCAGGGCGACGTACGGGAGCATCTCATCGCCCTGGCCGCGGCCGACGCCGTGGCCAGGCCGGTGCGGCGCCCCGAAGAGCTCGCCGAGGTCGACGGCCTCGTCCTCCCCGGCGGCGAGTCCACCACCATCTCCAAGCTGGCCGTCCTCTTCGGAGTGATGGAACCCCTCCGCGCGCGCGTGCGTGACGGCATGCCCGTCTACGGCACCTGCGCGGGCATGATCATGCTCGCGGACAAGATCCTCGACCCGCGCTCCGGCCAGGAGACCGTCGGCGGCATCGACATGATCGTGCGCCGCAACGCCTTCGGACGGCAGAACGAGTCCTTCGAGGCGGCCGTCGACGTCCAGGGCATCGAGGGCGATCCTGTAGAGGGCGTCTTCATCCGCGCCCCCTGGGTCGAGTCCGTCGGGGCGGGCGCCGAGGTGCTCGCCGAGCACGACGGCCACATCGTCGCCGTACGCCAGGGCAATGCCCTCGCCACGTCGTTCCACCCGGAGCTGACCGGCGACCACCGTGTGCACGCCCTGTTCGTCGACATGGTGCGCGCCAATCGGGTACCGGAGTCCTAGTAGGATCTCCGGGGGTCCTCCCAGCCGTTAAGGTCTGGGGGAGTTCGTTGCAGAGATGGGTTACGCGAAGGAGACAGGCAGATGTCCGGCCACTCTAAATGGGCCACGACGAAGCACAAGAAGGCCGTGATCGACGCCAAGCGCGGCAAGCTCTTCGCGAAGCTGATCAAGAACATCGAGGTGGCGGCCCGGACGGGCGGCGCGGACCCCGACGGCAACCCGACTCTCTACGACGCCATCCAGAAGGCGAAGAAGTCGTCGGTCCCGAACAAGAACATCGACTCCGCCGTCAAGCGTGGCGCGGGGCTCGAGGCCGGCGGTGCCGACTACGAGACGATCATGTACGAGGGCTACGGCCCGAACGGTGTCGCGGTGCTCATCGAGTGCCTCACCGACAACCGCAACCGTGCCGCCTCCGACGTGCGCGTGGCGATGACCCGCAACGGTGGCTCCATGGCCGACCCGGGCTCGGTCTCGTACCTGTTCAACCGCAAGGGCGTCGTGATCGTCCCCAAGGGCGAGCTGACCGAGGACGACGTCCTGGGCGCCGTGCTCGACGCGGGCGCCGAGGAGGTCAACGACCTGGGCGAGTCCTTCGAGGTCATCAGCGAGGCCACCGACCTGGTCGCGGTCCGCAAGGCCCTGCAGGACGCCGGGATCGACTACGACTCCGCCGAGGCCAATTTCGTCCCGACCATGCAGGTCCAGCTGGACGAGGAAGGCGCCAAGAAGATCTTCAAGCTGATCGACGCGCTCGAGGACAGCGACGACGTGCAGAACGTCTTCGCGAACTTCGACGTCACCGACGAGATCATGGAGAAGGTCGGCGCGTAACGCTGCCGCTGGGTTCGACGGGCCGACGGGACACTCCCGTCGGCCCGTCGCTTTGCGGGTCGTTGTCGGTGGCACCCGATAGCCTGCACAAACAGGCGAATGGACGGGAGGGGACAGGCGTGCGCGTGCTGGGGGTGGACCCGGGGCTGACGCGGTGCGGTGTCGGGGTGGTCGAGGGCGTGCCCGGGCGCACGCTCACCATGCTCGGCGTCGGCGTCGTCCGAACGCCCGTGGACGCCGATCTCGGCCACCGCCTCGTCGCCGTCGAGCAGGGCATCGAGCAGTGGCTGGACGAACACCGGCCCGAGTTCGTCGCCGTCGAGCGAGTCTTCAGCCAGCACAACGTGCGCACGGTGATGGGCACCGCCCAGGCCAGCGCCGTCGCCATGCTGTGCGCGGCCCGCCGCGGCATCCCCGTCGCCCTGCACACCCCGAGCGAGGTCAAGGCGGCCGTCACCGGCACCGGACGTGCCGACAAGGCGCAGGTCGGCGCGATGGTCACGCGGCTGCTCCGGCTGGACGCGCCACCCAAGCCCGCCGACGCCGCCGACGCCCTCGCCCTCGCCATCTGCCACATCTGGCGCGCCTCCGCGCAGAACCGGCTGCAGCAGGCCGTCGCCCTGCACGCATCGAAGCACGTCACGAAAGGCCGTACCGCATGATCGCCTTCGTCAGCGGCCCGGTCGCCGCCCTCGCCCCGGACTCCGCGGTCGTCGAGGTGGGCGGCATCGGCATCGCCGTCCAGTGCACGCCGAACACCCTCTCCGGGCTCCGGCTCGGCCGGCAGACGAAGCTCGCGACCTCCCTGGTCGTCCGGGAGGACTCGCTGACTCTGTACGGCTTCGCGGACGACGACGAGCGCCAGATCTTCGAGCTGCTGCAGACCGCGAGCGGTGTCGGCCCGCGCCTGGCCCAGTCCATGCTGGCCGTGCACTCCCCGGACGCGCTGCGGCGCGCCGTGGCGACCGGTGACGAGAAGGCGCTCACCGCCGTTCCCGGCATCGGCAAGAAGGGCGCCCAGAAGCTGCTCCTGGAGCTGAAGGACCGCCTGGGCGAGCCGGTCGGCGTCCCCGCGGCAGCCGCACCCGCCGCCTCCGGCTGGCGCGACCAGCTGCACGCCGCCCTGGTCGGCCTCGGGTACGCGACCCGGGAGGCCGAGGAGGCGGTCGCCGCGGTCGCCCCGCAGGCCGAGGCCACCGGGGGCACGCCCCAGGTGGGAGCCCTCCTCAAGGCGGCCCTGCAGACCCTGAACCGAGCCCGCTGAGCCAGGGAGTACGTGAGTGAACTGGGACGACACGACCGACACCCCCGCCCCCGAGCGGCTGGTGGGCTCTGTCGCCGACCGTGAGGACCAGGCCGTCGAAGCCGCCCTGCGCCCCAAGGACCTGGACGAGTTCATCGGCCAGGAGAAGGTCCGGGAGCAGCTCGACCTGGTGCTGCGCGCGGCCCGCGCGCGGGGCGCCACCGCCGACCACGTGCTCCTGTCCGGCGCCCCCGGCCTCGGCAAGACGACCCTGTCGATGATCATCGCGGCCGAGATGGGCGCCCCCATCCGCATCACCAGCGGTCCCGCCATCCAGCACGCCGGCGACCTGGCCGCGATCCTCTCCTCGCTGCAGGAGGGTGAGGTCCTCTTCCTCGACGAGATCCACCGCATGTCCAGGCCCGCGGAGGAGATGCTCTACATGGCGATGGAGGACTTCCGCGTCGACGTGATCGTCGGCAAGGGCCCCGGCGCCACCGCCATCCCGCTGGAACTGCCGCCGTTCACGCTGGTCGGCGCCACCACGCGCGCGGGCCTGCTCCCGCCCCCGCTGCGCGACCGCTTCGGCTTCACCGCGCACATGGAGTTCTACGAGCCCGCCGAGCTGGAGCGCGTCATCCACCGTTCGGCGAGCCTGCTCGACGTGGAGATCGACCCCCAGGGCGCCGCGGAGATCGCCGGACGCTCCCGTGGCACCCCCCGTATCGCCAACCGGCTGCTGCGCCGCGTTCGGGACTACGCCCAGGTCAAGGCCGACGGAGTGATCACCCGGGAGATCGCCGCGGCGGCGCTCGGCGTCTACGAGGTCGACGCCCGTGGCCTCGACCGCCTCGACCGCGCCGTCCTCGAGGCCCTGCTGAAGCTGTTCGGCGGCGGCCCCGTCGGCCTGTCCACGCTCGCCGTCGCCGTGGGCGAGGAGCGCGAAACCGTGGAGGAGGTCGCCGAGCCCTTCCTGGTCAGGGAGGGCCTGCTCGCCCGCACCCCGCGCGGACGGGTGGCGACACCGGCCGCGTGGGCGCACCTCGGGCTGACCGCGCCACGCGGAGCGACCGGGGGAAACGGACAACAGGACCTGTTCGGGGCGTGACGGCGAGGGACTCGCCCCACCAGGAACCCGAGTGCCATGCTGAGCGTTGTTCCTTGCGTGCGGACTCGCTTAGACTCCGCCGATGCCGCCTTCGCGGGCGGCGCCCATCACACCCCCATCCACCAGGCCGCCGATCGAGCGGTCGTGCGAAGGAAATTCCGTCCCGTGAATATCGTGACCCTCCTCCCGTTCATCGTGCTCATCGGGGCCATGTTCCTGATGACCCGCTCGGCCAAGCGCAAGCAGCAGCAGGCCGCGCAAATGCGCAACGACATGCAGCCCGGCAGCGGCGTCCGCACGATCGGGGGCATGTACGCGACGGTCAAGGAGGTCAACGACGACACGGTCCTCCTTGACGCGGGCCCGGGCGTGGAGCTGCTCTTCGCGAAGAACGCGATCGGCGCCGTCCTGACCGACGACGAGTACAACCGCATCGTCCACGGCATCGAGCACGACCTGAAGGCCGACGGCGCCGTCGTGCCGGACGACGCCTCCTCCCTCACCGAGACCGACGAGCCCGCCACCGCCTCTTCGGGCCCTTCCGACGACAAGGTCGACCTCGGCAAGAAGGACGCGGACGCCGCGAGCGACGCGAAGGCCGACGAAGCAGAGCCGAAGAAGACCGACGGCGACTCCGACGCGAAGTGACCGCACCCCGAGCCAGGGCGCGCGATCGGCGCGTCCCGGGCCGGGCTGTGCGGTTTTCGTGTGGAATCCCGACACAATGGCATGGCCGCCCGTGCGCTGACCCCGCGCGCGGCGGCTCGAGAGGGAGTACGAGAAGGTGGCAGCACCGAAGAAGGGCCGGAGCGCGAGCGCCCAGAGCAAGCCAGGGCGCTCGCTGGCCCTCATCCTGATCGCCATCGCGGCGCTCACCGGGGGAATGTTCGCCTCCGGACACACCACTCCGCGTCTCGGCATCGACCTCGCCGGCGGCACCAGCATCACGCTGACGGCGGTCAACGAGCCCGGTCAGCCCAACGCGATCAACAAGACCAACATGGACACCGCGGTCGAGATCATGAACCGACGGGTCAACGGTCTGGGCGTGTCCGAAGCGGAGGTCCAGACCCAGGGCGACCGCAACATCATCGTCAACATTCCCCGGGGCACGAACTCCAAGGAGGCCCGGGAACAGGTCGGCACCACCGCCAAGCTGTACTTCCGTCCGGTCCTGCAGCGCGACGCCTCCGGCAGCGGCGCCTCGGCGAGCCCCAGCCCCAGCTCCAGCGCGGGCGGCAGCGCCTCGCCCAGCCCGTCGAGCTCGGCGAGCAAGAGCAAGGCGACGTCCGGCTCCGCGAGCCCGTCGGCCTCCGCCACCTCGCAGGGCCGCCCCGTCACCGACGCGCTGAAGGCGACCTCCACGCCGTCCGCGGCCGGCTCCGCGTCCGCCGGCGCCTCCACCAAGCCCTCCGCGAGCGCCTCGCCGTCCTCGAGCGCCGGCTCCGCCTCCGGTGACGCGGCGAAGCTCCAGGCCCAGTACGCCGCCCTCGACTGCACCAAGCCCGAGCAGCGCGCCACGGCCGGCAAGGGCGCCCAGAAGGGCGAGCCCACCGTCGCCTGCGGCAAGGACGGCAACGTGTGGAACAAGTTCCTGCTCGGCCCGGTCGCGGTCGACGGCACGGAGATCAAGAAGGCCCAGGCCGTCTACGACACGCAGGGCGCCGCCGGCTGGCAGGTCCAGATGACCTTCAACTCCAGCGGTGCGAAGAAGTTCGCCGACATCACCGGGCAGCTCTCGAAGAAGACGACCCCGCAGAACGAGTTCGCGATCGTCCTGGACGACGAGGTCGTCTCCCACCCGTACGTCCAGACGGCCATCACCGGCGGCAACGCGGAGATCTCCGGCAGCTTCACCCAGGAGGACGCCCAGAGCCTGTCCAACATGCTGTCGTACGGTGCTCTCCCGCTCTCCTTCAAGGAGTCGAGCGTCACCACGGTGACCGCCGCGCTCGGCGGTGAGCAGCTGCACGCCGGTCTGATCGCGGGCGCCATCGGCCTGGCCCTGGTCGTGATCTACCTGGTCGTCTACTACCGCGGCCTCGCGGCCATCGCCGTCGCGTCCCTGGTGGTCTCCGCGATCCTCACCTACGTGATCATGGCGCTGCTCGGCCCGACCATCGGCTTCGCGCTGAACCTGCCCGCCGTGTGCGGTGCCATCGTCGCGATCGGCATCACCGCGGACTCGTTCATCGTGTACTTCGAACGCGTCCGGGACGAGATCCGCGAGGGCCGCTCCCTGCGCCCCGCCGTCGAACGCGGCTGGCCGCGCGCCCGGCGCACCATCCTGGTCTCCGACTTCGTGTCCTTCCTCGCCGCCGCGGTGCTCTTCATCGTCACCGTCGGCAAGGTCCAGGGCTTCGCGTTCACGCTCGGCCTGACGACCCTGCTCGACGTCGTGGTGGTGTTCCTGTTCACCAAGCCGCTGCTGACGATCCTGGCCCGCCGGCAGTTCTTCGCGAGCGGCCACAGCTGGTCCGGCCTCGACCCCAAGCGCCTGGGCGCCAAGCCGCCCCTGCGGCGCACCCGTCGTCCCTCCGCCCCCGTCGACCCGAAGGAGGCGTGAGAGATGTCGAAGCTCGGCAACCTCGGCGCCCGGCTCCACCGAGGCGAGGTCGGTTACGACTTCGTCGGCAAGCGCAAGATCTGGTACGGCGTCTCGATCCTGATCACCATCACGGCCATCGTCGGCCTGGTGGTGCGCGGCCTGAACATGGGCATCGAGTTCCAGGGCGGAGCCGTCTTCACCACGCCGAAGACGAGCGCCTCGGTGGCCC
This sequence comes from Streptomyces sp. NPDC001796, assembly GCF_042892355.1. Lineage (NCBI taxonomy): Bacteria > Bacillati > Actinomycetota > Actinomycetes > Kitasatosporales > Streptomycetaceae > Streptomyces > Streptomyces sp. NPDC001796. Next base: position 142,001 of record NZ_JBIAUC010000016.1, read on the forward strand.
AGGCCGAGACCTACGGCCGGGAGGCCTCCGGCCACACCGCCGTCGTGCAGAAGCTCGGCACGGGCGGCCTGCGCATCCAGATCGCCGGGATCGACACCGGCAAGTCCGACCAGATCAAGGATGAGCTGGCCAAGGACCTGAACGTCCCCTCGGAGCAGATCAACGCCGACCTGGTCGGCCCCAGCTGGGGCGAGCAGATCGCCAACAAGGCCTGGGAGGGCCTGGCGATCTTCATGGTGCTGGTCGTGATCTATCTGGCGATCGCCTTCGAGTGGCGCATGGCCGTGGCGGCCCTCGTCGCGCTGATCCACGACATCACGATCACCACCGGCATCTACGCCCTCGTCGGCTTCGAGGTCACGCCCGGCACCGTGATCGGTCTGCTCACGATCCTCGGTTACTCGCTCTACGACACGGTCGTCGTCTTCGACAGCCTCAAGGAGCAGACGAAGGACATCACCAAGCAGACCCGCTGGACCTTCAGCGACGTCGCCAACCGATCGATCAACAGCACCCTGGTCCGCTCCATCAACACCACCGTGGTCGCGCTGCTGCCGGTGGCGGGCCTGCTGTTCATCGGTGGCGGCTTCCTCGGCGCCGGCATGCTCAACGACATCTCGCTGTCGCTGTTCGTCGGCCTCGCGGCCGGTGCGTACTCCTCGATCTTCATCGCCACTCCGCTCGTCGCCGACCTCAAGGAGCGCGAGCCGCAGATGAAGGCCCTCAAGCGGCGCGTGCTGGCCAAGCGGGCGCAGGCCGCAGAGGCCGAGCCCGCCGGGGTGCCGGCGGAGGACGGATCCGGCGCGGAGGAGCCGGAGGACGCCGCACCGGCGGTCGTCGGCCAGCGCAGCCAGCCCGCGTCCCGCAACCGCGGTCGCGGCCGACCCTCCGGAAAGCGCCGATGACCGAGACGACCGACATACAGGCACTGCTGCTCAGCCGTATCCGGGACGTCCCGGACCACCCGGAGCCGGGGGTGATGTTCAAGGACATCACCCCGCTGCTCGCGGACCCGGCGGCCTTCACCGCGCTCACCGACGCGCTGGCGGAGCTGACCGTACGGCACGGCGCGACGAAGATCGTCGGCCTGGAGGCACGCGGATTCATCCTCGGCGCCCCGGTCGCCGTCCGCGCGGGCATCGGCTTCGTCCCCGTACGCAAGGCGGGCAAGCTGCCCGGAGCCACCCTGCGGCAGGCGTACGACCTGGAGTACGGCTCCGCGGAGATCGAGGTGCACGCCGAGGACCTGTCGGCGTCCGACCGTGTGATGGTCGTCGACGACGTCCTCGCCACCGGCGGCACCGCCGAGGCCTCACTGCAGCTCATCCGCCGGGCGGGCGCCGAGGTCGCGGGCGTCTCGGTCCTCATGGAACTGGGCTTCCTCGGCGGCCGAGCCCGACTGGAACCGGCCCTGGCCGGTGCCCCGCTGGAGGCACTGCTCCAGGTCTGATTTTCCGCGCCGTACACCCCTGCTCAAGGCCCCGTGGGGCCGCAGGACACCGTGAGGCGGGCTCCGGAGGAATCCGGGGCCCGCCTCACGCGTTCCTCTGACAGCAGACCGTCCCACGGCCTGGGGGCGAGCCCGGAGCCCGGGATCGCTACCATGGGTGCTCCGGAGCCTGACCGGGGGACCCGGATCGCGCACGAGGAGCCCTCTTGCCAGACGAGGCCCAGCCACTGACCGCCGCCAAGCCCGACCCCGCGTCGAAGGCCGCGACCACCCCCGCGCGCAGCGCGAAGAACGCCCCGCACGGGACGGTGGAGCACGCCCAGTCCGCGCCCGCGGACCAGGCGGCCGAGCAGCCGCGCCCCAAGCCGGCCCCTCCCGAGCGCACTCCGGCCGTGCGCGCGACGCCGGCCCCGCCCGCCCGCACCGGCTCCTCCAACCGCGTCCGCGCCCGCCTCGCCCGGCTCGGAGTGCAGCGTGCCAACCCGTACAACCCCGTCCTGGAGCCGCTGCTGCGGATAGTGCGCAGCAACGACCCGAAGATCGAGAACTCCACGCTGCGCCAGATCGAGCGCGCCTACCAGGTCGCCGAGCGCTGGCACCGCGGCCAGAAGCGCAAGAGCGGCGACCCGTACATCACGCACCCCCTCGCCGTCACCACCATCCTCGCCGAGCTCGGCATGGACCCGGCCACCCTGATGGCGGGCCTGCTGCACGACACGGTGGAGGACACCGAGTACGGCCTGGACCAGCTGCGCCGCGACTTCGGCGACACCGTCGCCCTTCTCGTCGACGGCGTCACCAAGCTGGACAAGGTGAAGTTCGGCGAGGCCGCGCAGGCCGAGACCGTGCGCAAGATGGTCGTCGCCATGGCCAAGGACCCGCGCGTCCTGGTCATCAAACTCGCCGACCGGCTGCACAACATGCGCACCATGCGCTACCTCAAGCGCGAGAAGCAGGAGAAGAAGGCGCGCGAGACCCTGGAGATCTACGCGCCGCTCGCCCACCGCCTGGGCATGAACACCATCAAGTGGGAGCTGGAGGACCTGGCGTTCGCGATCCTCTACCCCAAGATGTACGACGAGATCGTGCGCCTGGTCGCCGAGCGTGCCCCCAAGCGCGACGAATACCTCGCGATCGTCACCGACGAGGTCCAGGCCGACCTGCGCGCCGCCCGTATCAAGGCGACCGTCACCGGCCGCCCCAAGCACTACTACAGCGTCTACCAGAAGATGATCGTCCGCGGCCGTGACTTCGCGGAGATCTACGACCTGGTGGGCATCCGCGTCCTCGTCGACACGGTCCGCGACTGCTACGCGGCACTGGGCACGGTCCACGCCCGCTGGAACCCGGTTCCGGGGCGGTTCAAGGACTACATCGCGATGCCCAAGTTCAACATGTACCAGTCGCTGCACACGACGGTCATCGGGCCCAACGGCAAGCCGGTCGAACTCCAGATCCGCACGTTCGACATGCACCGCCGCGCCGAGTACGGCATCGCCGCGCACTGGAAGTACAAGCAGGAGGCCGTCGCCGGCGCCTCCAAGGTGCGGACGGACACACCGCGTTCGGGCGCCAAGGACAAGGACGCCATCAACGACATGGCGTGGCTCCGGCAGTTGCTGGACTGGCAGAAGGAGACCGAGGACCCCAGCGAGTTCCTCGAGTCCCTGCGCTTCGACCTGTCCCGCAACGAGGTCTTCGTCTTCACCCCGAAGGGCGACGTGATAGCGCTGCCGGCCGGAGCCACCCCGGTCGACTTCGCCTACGCCGTCCACACCGAGGTCGGCCACCGGACGATAGGAGCCCGGGTCAACGGACGGCTGGTGCCACTGGAATCCACCCTGGACAACGGCGACTTGGTGGAGGTCTTCACCTCCAAGGCACCCGGCGCGGGCCCCTCCCGCGACTGGCTCGGCTTCGTGAAGTCGCCGCGTGCCCGCAACAAGATCCGGGCGTGGTTCTCCAAGGAGCGGCGCGACGAGGCGATCGAGCAGGGCAAGGAGGCGATCGCGCGGGCGATGCGCAAGCAGAACCTGCCGATCCAGCGCATCCTCACCGGCGACTCGCTGGTCACCCTCGCTCATGAGATGCGCTACCCGGACATCTCGTCGCTGTACGCGGCGATCGGTGAGGGCCATGTCGCGGCCCAGAACGTCGTGCAGAAGCTGGTGCAGGCGCTCGGCGGCGAGGAGGCGGCCACCGAGGAGATCGACGAGGCCGTTCCGCCGTCGCGGGGCCGTGGCCGCAAGCGGCGCGCCAGCAGCGATCCGGGTGTGGTCGTCAAGGGCGTCGAGGACGTCTGGGTCAAACTGGCCCGTTGCTGTACGCCCGTCCCCGGCGACCCGATCATCGGTTTCGTCACACGTGGTAATGGCGTATCGGTTCACCGCAGCGACTGCGTCAACGTGGAGTCGTTGTCGCGGGAGCCGGAGCGCATCCTCGACGTGGAGTGGGCGCCCACCCAGTCCTCCGTCTTCCTGGTCGCCATCCAGGTGGAGGCGCTGGACCGCTCGCGGCTGCTCTCGGACGTCACCCGGGTCCTGTCCGACCAGCACGTGAACATCCTCTCGGCGGCCGTCCAGACGTCCCGCGACCGCGTCGCCACCTCCCGCTTCACCTTCGAGATGGGCGACCCGAAGCACCTGGGCCACGTCCTGAAGGCGGTACGGGGCGTGGAGGGCGTCTACGACGTCTACCGCGTCACCTCGGCCCGCCGACCGTAGCCGGACGCCACCACGGCACACGAAAGGGGCTCCCGTACCGAGGTACGGGAGCCCCTTTTCAGTCGGCTGTCAGCCGCCGAACTCCTGCAGGCCCTTCAGGGCCTGGTCCAGGAGCGCCTGGCGGCCCTCCAGCTCCTTCTCCAGCTTCTCGGCCTTCGCGGTGTTGCCCGCCGACCGGGCCTGCTCGATCTGCGTCCGCAGCTTGTCCACGGCCGCCTGCAACTGACCGGTCAGGCCCTCCGCACGCGCCCGCGCCTCCGGGTTCGTACGCCGCCACTCGGCCTCCTCGGCCTCCTGGATGGCCCGGTCGACCGCGTGCATCCGGCCCTCGACCCGCCCCCGCGCGTCCCGCGGCACATGCCCGATGGCCTCCCAGCGCTCGTTGATCGAGCGGAAGGCGGCCCGCGCGGCCTTCAGGTCGGTGATCGGCAGCAGCTTCTCCGCCTCCTCGGCCAGCTCCTCCTTCAGCTTGAGGTTCTCGGCCTGCTCGGCGTCCCGCTCCGCGAAGACGGAGCTGCGCGCGGCGAAGAACACGTCCTGCGCACCGCGGAACCGGTTCCACAGGTCGTCCTCGTGCTCCCGCTGCGCACGGCCCGCGGCCTTCCACTCGGCCATCAGCTCGCGGTAGCGCGCCGCCGTCGGCCCCCAGTCCGTCGAACCCGACAGCGCCTCGGCCTCGGCGACCAGCCTCTCCTTGGTCTTGCGGGCCTCCTCGCGCTGCGCGTCCAGCTGCGCGAAGTGCGCCTTGCGACGCTTGGAGAACGCCGACCGCGCGTGCGAGAAGCGGTGCCACAGCTCGTCGTCCGACTTCCGGTCGAGCCGCGGCAGCCCCTTCCAGGTGTCCACCAGTGACCGCAGCCGCTCACCGGCCGCCCGCCACTGGTCGGACTGCGCCAACTGCTCAGCCTCCGCGACCAGCGCCTCCTTGGCGTGGCGGGCTTCGTCGGACTGCCGGGCCCGCTGTGCCTTGCGCTCCTCACGGCGCGCCTCGACGATCTCCACGAGCTTGTCCAGGCGGGCGCGCAGTGCTTCCAGGTCACCGACCGCGTGATGGGCGTCCACCTGCTCGCGCAGGTGGTCGATGGCGGCCATGGCGTCCTTCGTCGACAGATCGGTGGTCTGCACTCGCTTCTCGAGGAGGCCGATCTCGACCACCAGGCCCTCGTACTTGCGCTCGAAGTAGGCCAGCGCCTCCTCCGGGGAGCCGGCCTGCCAGGAACCGACGACCTTCTCGCCATCGGCCGTCCGCACGTACACGGTCCCCGTCTCGTCGACGCGGCCCCACGGGTCGCTGCTCACAGCGCCTCCTCCACATGATGCCTGCGAGGAGCCTCAGCGCCCCCGGGCATCGTCCACAGTTTCGTCACGGCCAACATAGGCGACCGGCGGGGCGGCTGTCCGCATCCCGCGCGACCGAAATTCAGCTGTTGACGTTCAGGATTTCGTCACCGTCGCCTTGTTGACCACGACCGTCGCGTTCGGCGTTCCGTCGCCCGCGCCGGTGCTCTCGCCTGCGGCTGCGATTTTCTTCAGCACCTTCATGCCGGCGGCGTCGATGGTGCCGAACGGTGTGTAGTTGGGCGGCAACTGACTGTCCTGGTAGACGAGGAAGAACTGGCTGCCGCCGGTGTTCCGGCCCTGGTTGGTCGAGGCGTTGTACTGGTTGGCCATGGCCACGGTGCCCGCCGGATACACGTTGCCCTTCAGGCTTTTGTCCTTCAGGTTCTCGTCCGGGATCGTGTAGCCGGGACCGCCGGTGCCGTTGCCCTTCGGGTCGCCGCACTGCAGCACGTAGATGCCGTTGGTGGTGAGCCGGTGGCACTTGGTGTGGTCGAAGAAGCCCTGCGCGGCGAGGAAGTTGAACGAGTTCACCGTGTGCGGGGCCGCGGCCGTCTTCATCGCGATGCCGATGTCACCGCACGTGGTCGCCAGCTTCATCGTGTACTTCGCCGACGTGTCGATGGTCATCGCCGGCTCCTTCTTCCAGCTCAGCGACTTGACCGCGCCCGGGGCGGGCTTCGCGCAGGGGTCCGGCGCCTTGCTGGTCGGGGTGGCGCTCGGGGACACCTCGGAGCCCGCGTTGGCCTTCTTGTCGGCGCTCTTGAAGACCCCGGCCGTGTACGACACCACGCTGCCCACCAGCAACACGCCGAGGACCGACGCGATCACGGAATTGCGCATCCGCGCCTTGCGTCGCGCCTCCGTACGCCGCTGCTGCTGCCGCAAGAACTTCTCCCGGGCGAGCTGTCGCCGCCGCTGTTCCTGGCTGACCACGGGGTTTTCTCCTCATGCGTCTCGTCCGCCGACCGGTACGCGTGCGTCTGGTGTGCCGACTGCATGCGTGTGCCCCGTACCGTATATGGGTTCGCTGAGGAATCGGCAGCGCCGGTAGGCTCTGACCCACAGCCAGTGACGCCCGTACGACACAACGAAGGACGATCGTGCTGATTGCCGGGTTCCCCGCCGGGGCCTGGGGGACCAACTGTTACCTGGTCGCCCCCGCCGCGGGTGAGGAGTGCGTGATCATCGACCCCGGCCACCAGGCCGCCCGGGGCGTCGAGGACGCGCTCGCGAAGCATCGGCTCAAGCCCGTCGCGGTCGTCCTCACCCACGGCCACATCGATCACGTGGCCTCGGTCGTCCCGGTGTGCGGCGCGCACGACGTACCGGCGTGGATCCACCCCGAGGACCGGTACATGATGAGCGACCCGGAGAAGGCCCTCGGGCGTTCCATCGGTATGCCGCTGATGGGCGAGCTGACCGTGGGGGAGCCGGACGACGTCAAGGAACTGACCGACGGCACGACCCTGCGGCTGGCCGGTCTGGAGCTGTCCGTCGCGCACGCGCCCGGCCATACCAAGGGGTCGGTGACCTTCGGCCTGCCCGAGGCGGCGGACATCCCGCCGATCCTCTTCTCGGGCGACCTGCTGTTCGCCGGCTCCATCGGACGCACCGACCTGCCCGGCGGTGACATGGCCGAGATGCTCGACTCGCTGGCCCGCGTGTGCCTGCCGCTCGACGACTCGACCGTGGTGCTGTCCGGCCACGGCCCCCAGACGACCATCGGCCGGGAGCGCTCCACCAACCCGTATCTGCGGGAGGTGGCCGCCGGCCAGGGAGCCCAGGAGGCTCCCCGACGAGGAATGTGACGAGAGACCTTCCGTGAGCACCTTCAAGGCCCCCAAGGGCACGTACGACCTGATCCCGCCGGACTCCGCCAAGTACCTGGCCGTCCGCGAGGCGATCGCGGCGCCGCTGCGCAACTCCGGCTACGGCTACATCGAGACGCCGGGCTTCGAGAACGTGGAACTGTTCGCGCGCGGCGTGGGCGAGTCCACGGACATCGTGACGAAGGAGATGTACGCCTTCGAGACGAAGGGCGGCGACAAGCTGGCCCTGCGCCCCGAGGGCACGGCGTCCGTGCTGCGCGCCGCCCTCGAGGCCAACCTGCACAAGGCGGGCAACCTGCCGGTCAAGCTCTGGTACTCGGGCTCGTACTACCGCTACGAGCGCCCGCAGAAGGGCCGCTACCGCCACTTCTCGCAGGTGGGCGCGGAGGCGATCGGCGCCGAGGACCCGGCCCTCGACGCCGAACTGATCATCCTGGCGGACCAGGCGTACCGCTCCCTGGGCCTGAGGGACTTCCGCATCCTGCTCAACTCGCTGGGCGACAAGGAGTGCCGCCCGGTGTACCGCTCCGCGCTCCAGGACTTCCTGCGCGGCCTGGACCTGGACGAGGACACGCGCCGCCGCATCGACATCAACCCGCTGCGGGTGCTGGACGACAAGCGGGAGTCCGTCCAGAAGCAGCTGGACGGCGCGCCGCTGCTGCGTGACTACCTGTGTGACGCGTGCAAGGCGTACCACGAGGAGGTCCGCGAGCTGATCACCGCGGCGGGCGTGGCCTTCGAGGACGACCCCAAGCTGGTGCGCGGTCTGGACTACTACACGCGGACGACGTTCGAGTTCGTGCACGACGGCCTGGGCTCCCAGTCCGCGGTGGGCGGCGGCGGCCGCTACGACGGCCTGTCCGAGATGATCGGCGGCCCCGCGCTGCCGTCGGTGGGCTGGGCGCTGGGCGTCGACCGTACGGTGCTGGCGCTGGAGGCGGAGGGGATCGAGCTGCAACTCCCGGCCAGCACCAGCGTGTTCGCGGTCCCGCTGGGCGAGGAGGCCCGCCGGGTGCTGTTCGCCAAGGTCACGGAGTTGCGCAAGCTCGGTGTCGCGGCGGACTTCGCGTACGGCGGCAAGGGGCTGAAGGGCGCGATGAAGAACGCCAACCGCAGCGGCGCCCGCTACACGATCGTGGCCGGCGAGCGCGACCTCGCGGAGGGCGTGGTCCAGCTGAAGGACATGGAGACCGGGGACCAGGTCGCGGTCGCGGTCAACGAGATCGTGGCGGAACTGGAGTCCCGCCTCGGCTGACCCTTCCGGGGGCGGAGACCGTGGGCTCTCCGCCCCCGCCGCCCATACCCTTCCCCCGGCCCCGGGGCTGCGCCCCCGGACCCCCGCCGTCGGCCTGACGGCCTCGTCCAAATCGGTCGCGGGCAGTAGCGCGCGAAGGGCCGTCCTGTCGCTCGGACCGTCAACTCGGTGGGCGCCGATTCGTCCTGCCGGACGATTCCCGCTTTCGAGCGCCACCCGCGCGTGCCGCTCGCCCGCTCCGCCCCGAGGACGTACACCTCGCCCCCGTCCCCGGTTGCCCTGGAGGATCTCCGCGGTGGCGGTCACGCCCGCGCCGTCGGGCCCGGGCAGGCCGAATCGAACGCTCCGGGACGACCGCGCGTACTTCCTTATGTCCAACGAACGGTGGACACACACGCGCGTGCGGCACAATGACCCCAACCCGCAGGTCCACCTCTCGAGCATCGGAAGCGGCGTGATGAGCAAGACGACAGTCAAGGACGTCTCCACCGGATCCACCGAGCCGGCGAGTACGCACACGCCCGGCACAGTGGGCGGCAGCCGCGCGTTCGGCCTGCTGCTGGTGATCACGGGTGCGGCCGGTCTGCTCGCCGCGTGGGTCATCACGATCGACAAGTTCAAGATCCTCGAAGGCAAGGTGAGCGGCAAGACGTTCACCCCCAGCTGCAGCATCAACCCGATCGTGTCCTGCGGCAGCGTGATGGAGAGCAAGCAGGCCGCCGCCTTCGGCTTCCCCAACCCGATGCTCGGCCTCGTGTGCTACGGCATCGTCGTCTGCGTCGGCATGAGCCTGCTCGCCCGCGCCCGCTTCCCCCGCTGGTACTGGCTGACCTTCAACTTCGGCACGCTGTTCGGCGTGGGCTTCGTCACCTGGCTGCAGTTCGAGTCGCTGTACCGGATCAACGCGCTGTGCCTGTGGTGCTCGCTGGCCTGGGTCGCCACGATCACCATGTTCTGGTACGTCACCTCCTTCAACGTCCGCAACGACTTCCTGCCCGCCCCGCGCCCGGTGAAGAACTTCCTCGGCGAGTTCACCTGGGTGCTGCCGGTCACGCACTGCGGCGTCATCGCCATGCTGATCCTGACCCGGTGGGGCAGCCAGCTCTGGGCCTGAGCCCCCGTCCCCGGGGCGTTGTCAGTGCCGTGACTTAGGGTTTCCCTCGTGGAGCCCGACCTGTTCACCGCCGCCGCAGAAGAACGCCAGGAGAAGGACCCGAGCACCAGTCCCCTGGCCGTCCGCATGCGCCCGCGCACCCTCGACGAGGTGGTGGGCCAGCAGCACCTGCTCAAGCCGGGGTCCCCGCTGCGCAGACTGGTCGGCGAGGGCGGCGGCGGCCCCGCCGGGCCCTCGTCGGTGATCCTCTGGGGCCCGCCCGGCACCGGCAAGACGACACTGGCGTACGTCGTCTCCAAGGCCACCAACAAGCGGTTCGTGGAGCTGTCGGCGATCACCGCGGGCGTGAAGGAGGTCCGCGCGGTCATCGACGGGGCCCGCCGCGCGAGCGGAGGCTACGGCAAGGAGACCGTCCTGTTCCTGGACGAGATCCACCGCTTCAGCAAGGCCCAGCAGGACTCCCTGCTCCCCGCCGTCGAGAACCGCTGGGTGACCCTGATCGCGGCGACCACCGAGAACCCGTACTTCTCGGTGATCTCCCCGCTGCTGTCCCGCTCGCTCCTGCTCACCCTCGAACCGCTCACGGACGACGACGTCCGCGGCCTCATCCGCCGAGCCCTGACCGACGAGCGCGGCCTCGAGAGCGCCGTCACACTCCCCGAGGACGCGGAGGACCACCTGCTGCGGATCGCCGGCGGCGACGCCCGGCGCGCCCTGACCGCCCTGGAGGCCGCCGCCGGAGCCGCACTGGACAAGGGCGAGACGGAGATCGGTCTCACGACGCTGGAGGAGACCGTCGACCGGGCCGCCGTCAAGTACGACCGCGACGGCGACCAGCACTACGACGTGGCCAGCGCCCTCATCAAGTCCATCCGCGGCTCCGACGTCGACGCGGCCCTGCACTACCTGGCCCGGATGATCGAGGCCGGTGAGGACCCCCGCTTCATCGCCCGCCGCCTGATGATCTCCGCAAGCGAGGACATCGGCCTCGCCGATCCGAACGCGCTGCCGATCGCCGTCGCCGCCGCCCAGGCCGTCGCCATGATCGGCTTCCCGGAGGCCGCGCTCACCCTCAGCCACGCCACCATCGCCCTCGCCCTGGCCCCGAAGTCCAACGCTGCGACCATGGCGATAGGCGCGGCCCTGGAGGACGTCCGCAAGGGGCTGGCCGGACCCGTGCCCCCGCATCTGCGCGACGGCCACTACAAGGGCGCGGCCAAGCTCGGCCACGCCCAGGGGTACGTCTACCCGCACGACCTGCCGGAGGGCATCGCCGCCCAGCAGTACGCCCCGGACGCCCTCAAGGACCGCGAGTACTACACCCCGACCCGGCACGGCACCGAGGCGCGGTACGCGGACGCCGTGGAGTGGACCCGCAAGCACCTCGGTCGCAGGCAGTCCTAGCGGGCCTGTAGAATTGGTCGAAGCGCTGCGTCCCGTGTTCGGCACCTCACTAGGGTCCGGCACCACCAGAGCGGGACATCCAGCCGGAGCCCCACCGCCGTACGGCACGGGGATCCAGGAGCGTCGCGCACCGTCGAACGGTGTCGCGGGCAGCCCACCACCACCCGGAGCCCGGGAGCGGTCGGTGGGCCACTCGCGTGCTGCACGTATGTGCCCAGACCAGGGGAGCGGCTGCCCGGCAGGTCCCGCGCGGACCCGCAGGGTTTCCCCGGCTGCGGATGCGACCTCCCCTAACCCTGGTGAAGCCGATCACTTACAGAAACACGAGGTGTTTGGTTCATGGCGAACCAGTCCCGCCCCAAGGTCAAGAAGTCGCGTGCCCTCGGTATCGCGCTGACCCCGAAGGCCGTCAAGTACTTCGAGGCCCGCCCCTACCCGCCGGGTGAGCACGGTCGCGGCCGCAAGCAGAACTCGGACTACAAGGTCCGTCTGCTGGAGAAGCAGCGTCTGCGCGCTCAGTACGACATCTCCGAGCGCCAGCTGGTGCGTGCCTACGAGCGTGCCTCCAAGGTCCAGGGCAAGACCGGTGAGGCCCTGATCGTCGAGCTGGAGAAGCGCCTCGACGCGCTGGTCCTGCGCTCGGGCATCGCCCGCACGATCTACCAGGCCCGCCAGATGGTCGTCCACGGCCACATCGAGGTCAACGGCCACAAGGTCGACAAGCCGTCGTACCGCGTCCGTCCCGACGACGTCGTGATGGTCCGCGAGCGCAGCCGTGAGAAGGCGCTCTTCCAGGTCGCCCGCGAGGGTGGCTTCGCCCCCGACGGCGAGACCCCGCGCTACCTCCAGGTGAACCTCAAGGCCCTGGCGTTCCGCCTGGACCGCGATCCGAACCGCAAGGAGATCCCGGTGATCTGCGACGAGCAGCTCGTCGTCGAGTACTACGCCCGCTGATCACTTTCCCGCGGACATAGCACTCCCACCCCCGCAGAGCCCGTCGTCCTCCCGCCCCCTCAGGGCGGGCGGACGGCGGGCTTTCGCGCATCGGCCCCCCGAGCCCGGCGGCCGCACCCCTAATCCGGTACGGAGCGGCCGCCCGGGCGCGATAGGCTCGGGGAACCGACTTTTCGATGTTCAGGCACGTTCCAGGGAGCGGGTGCACAACAGTGTCCGGTGGAGAAGTGGCCGGGATCCTGGTGGCCGTCTTCTGGGCGATCCTGGTCGCCTTCCTCGCCGTGGCGCTGGCGAGGCTGGCCCAGACGCTCAAGGCGACCACCAAGCTGGTGGCGGACGTGACCGAGCAGGCCGTCCCGCTCCTCTCCGACGCCTCCGCCGCGGTGCGCTCCGCGCAGACCCAGATCGACCGGGTCGACGCCATCGCGTCGGACGTCCAGGAGGTCACCTCCAACGCCTCCGCCCTGTCGACGACCGTCGCGTCGACCTTCGGCGGCCCCCTGGTCAAGGTCGCGGCCTTCGGCTACGGCGTGCGCCGGGCGATCGCCGGCCGCCGGGAGAACATGCCCGCCAAGGCCCCCCGACGTACCGTGATCGTGGGCCGCACCGTCCCGTCCCCACGACGGGCGAAGCGGAAGAAGGACTAGCGAATGTTCCGCCGTACGTTCTGGTTCACCACGGGCGTCGCCGCCGGCGTGTGGGCCACCACCAAGGTCAATCGCAAGCTGAAGCAGCTGACCCCCGAGAGCCTGGCCGCGACAGCGGCGAACAAGGCGATCGAGGCCGGTCACCGGCTCAAGGACCGCGCGGTGGAATTCGCCCTCGACGTCCGCGACAACATGAACCGGCGGGAGGCCGAACTCGGCGACGCGCTCGGTCTGAACGCCGCCGTCGAGCCCGAACTCCCCGGACCCCGGCGGCACGCCGCCATCGAGAACCGCAACAGCCCGAAGTACGTCGAGACCACGACGTACTCGTACAACCGGAATGAGGACCACTGATGGAGTCGGCCGAGATCCGCCGCCGCTGGTTGAGCTTCTTCGAGGAGCGCGGTCACACCGTCGTCCCTTCGGCGTCGCTCATCGCGGACGACCCGACTCTGCTGCTCGTCCCGGCCGGCATGGTGCCCTTCAAGCCCTACTTCCTCGGCGAGGTCAAGCCGCCCTACCCGCGCGCCACCAGCGTGCAGAAGTGCGTGCGCACGCCCGACATCGAAGAGGTCGGCAAGACCACGCGGCACGGCACGTTCTTCCAGATGTGCGGCAACTTCTCCTTCGGCGACTACTTCAAGGAAGGCGCCATCAAGCTCGCCTGGGAGCTGCTCACCACGCCCCAGGACAAGGGCGGTTACGGGCTCGAGCCCGACCGGCTGTGGATCACCGTCTACAAGGACGACGACGAGGCCGAGCAGATCTGGCGCGACGTCGTCGGCGTCCCGGCCGAGCGCATCCAGCGCCTCGGCATGAAGGACAACTTCTGGTCCATGGGCGTCCCCGGCCCGTGCGGCCCCTGTTCCGAGATCAACTACGACCGCGGCCCCGAGTTCGGCGTCGAGGGCGGCCCCGCCGTCAACGACGAGCGGTACGTGGAGATCTGGAACCTCGTCTTCATGCAGTACGAGCGCGGCGAGGGCACCGGCAAGGACAACTTCGAGATCCTCGGCGACCTGCCGAGCAAGAACATCGACACCGGCCTCGGCCTCGAGCGGCTCGCCATGATTCTGCAGGGCGTGCAGAACATGTACGAGATCGACACCTCCATGGCCGTGATCAACAGGGCCACCGAGCTGACCGGTGTCCGCTACGGCGACGCCCACGACTCGGACGTGTCCCTGCGCGTGGTCACCGACCACATGCGCACCGCCACCATGCTCATCGGCGACGGCGTCACCCCCGGCAACGAGGGCCGCGGCTATGTCCTGCGGCGCATCATGCGCCGCGCCATCCGCAACATGCGCCTGCTGGGTGCCACCGGTCCGGTCGTCAAGGACCTGATCGACGTGGTGATCCACATGATGGGCCAGCAGTACCCCGAGCTCGTCACCGACCGAGAGCGCATCGAGAAGGTCGCCCTCGCCGAGGAGTCCCGCTTCCTCAAGACGCTCAACGCCGGCACGAACGTCCTGGACACCGCCGTCGCCGAGACCAAGGCCGCCGGCTCCACCGTGCTGCCCGGTGACAAGGCCTTCCTGCTCCACGACACCTGGGGCTTCCCGATCGACCTCACCCTGGAGATGGCCGCCGAGCAGGGCCTCGCCGTGGACGAGGACGGCTTCCGCCGCCTGATGAAGGAGCAGCGGGAGCGCGCCAAGGCCGACGCCCAGGCCAAGAAGACCGGCCACGCCGACCTCGGCGCCTACCGCGAGATCGCCGACACCGCCGGCGAGACGGACTTCATCGGCTACACCGACACCGAGGGCGAGTCCACGATCGTCGGCATCCTGGTCGACGGTGTGTCCTCCCCGGCCGCCACCGAGGGCGACGAGGTCGAGATCGTCCTCGACCGCACCCCGTTCTACGCCGAGGGCGGCGGCCAGATCGGCGACACCGGTCGCATCAAGGTCGACTCCGGTGCCGTCATCGAGGTCCGCGACTGCCAGAAGCCGGTCCCGGGCGTCTACGTCCACAAGGGCGTCGTCCAGGTGGGCGAGGTCACCGTCGGGGCCAAGGCCCAGGCCACCATCGACACCCGTCGGCGCAAGGCCATCGCCCGCGCCCACTCGGCCACCCACCTCACCCACCAGGCCCTGCGCGACGCCCTCGGCCCCACGGCCGCCCAGGCCGGTTCCGAGAACCAGCCGGGCCGCTTCCGCTTCGACTTCGGCTCCCCGTCGGCCGTACCGACGGCCGTGATGACCGACGTCGAGCAGAAGATCAACGAGGTGCTGGCCCGCGACCTCGACGTGCACGCCGAGATCATGGGCATCGACGAGGCCAAGAAGCAGGGCGCCATCGCCGAGTTCGGCGAGAAGTACGGCGAGCGCGTCCGCGTCGTGACCATCGGCGACTTCTCCAAGGAGCTGTGCGGCGGCACGCACGTGCACAACACCGCCCAGCTCGGCCTGGTGAAGCTGCTCGGCGAGTCCTCCATCGGCTCGGGTGTGCGCCGTATCGAGGCCCTGGTCGGCGTGGACGCGTACAACTTCCTCGCCCGCGAGCACACGGTCGTCAACCAGCTGACCGAGCTGCTCAAGGGCCGCCCGGAGGAGCTGCCCGAGAAGATCTCCGGCATGCTCGCCCGGCTGAAGGACGCCGAGAAGGAGATCGAGAAGTTCCGCGCCGAGAAGGTGCTCCAGGCCGCCGCCGGACTCGCCGAGTCCGCCAAGGACGTCCACGGCGTGGCCGTCGTCACCGGTCGGGTCCCGGACGGCACCACGCCCGACGACCTGCGCAAGCTGGTCCTCGACGTGCGCGGCCGCATCCAGGGCGGCCGGGCCGCCGTGGTCGCCCTGTTCACCGTCAACAACGGCAAGCCGCTCACGGTCATCGCCACCAACGAGGCCGCTCGCGAGCGCGGTCTGAAGGCCGGTGACCTGGTCCGCACCGCCGCCAAGACCCTCGGCGGCGGCGGTGGCGGCAAGCCGGACGTCGCCCAGGGCGGCGGCCAGAACCCGGCCGCCGTCGGCGAGGCCGTCGACGCCGTGGAGCGCCTGGTCGCCGAGACCGCAAAGTAAGAACCGGTCAAGAAACGGTCGTGATGATGAGAAGAGGACGCCGACTCGCCATCGACGTCGGTGACGCCCGGATCGGGGTCGCCTCCTGCGACCCCGACGGGATCCTCGCCACCCCGGTCGAAACGGTCCCGGGGCGGGACATCCCGGCCGCCCAGCGGCGACTGAAGCAGCTCGTCGAGGAGTACGAGCCGATCGAGGTCGTCGTCGGACTCCCTCGCTCCCTCAAGGGGGGCGAGGGCCCGGCGGCGGTCAAGGTCCGTGGTTTCGCCCAGGAGTTGGCGCGCATGATCGCGCCGGTTCCGGTCAGGCTGGTGGACGAGCGCATGACCACGGTGACGGCCAGTCAGGGACTGCGCGCCTCCGGCGTGAAATCCAAGAAGGGCCGCTCGGTGATCGACCAGGCGGCCGCGGTCATCATCCTGCAGCAGGCGCTGGAATCCGAACGGGTGTCAGGGAAATCTCCTGGCGAAGGCGTCGAAGTGGTCATCTGATCGCGATACGGTAACGTTCCGCGCGATGCGATGGTGTTCGAACAGCCACCGCACAGAGAGAGGCGGAACGGGAGCCGGGTCACAGCGCCGCGCGACCTGAAGCCTCGCGGCTCTAGGGGATCGATGACTGAGTATGGCCGGGGCCCAGGCTCCGCACCGTGGCATCCGGAGGACCCGTTGTACGGGGACGGCGGATGGGGAGGACATGAGGGCCACGCCGCCCCGTCCCCTTACGGCGGCCAGCACCACCCGGAGCAGCCGCAGCAGCACTACGGCGACTGGGGAGGCGGCCGGCAGGGCGCGCACGACCAGGGGCAGCAGGACTACCAGCAGTACGCGGACCAGCAGCAGTACCAGCAGCAGGGACAGCATCCGGACGGGCAGCGGTACGACACGCAGGCGCAGTACGAGCAGCAGTACCCGGGCGGGCAGGGGCAGCAGAACCAGCCGCAGTACTCGGGCCGACAGGGGCAGCACGAGCAGCAGTTCCCCGGTCAGGGGCAGCAGGGCTACGGCGACGTCGGCTGGGACGGCGGTGGGCAGGCCCATGTGCCGTACGCCCCCGACCCGGCCGACCCCTACGGCGCCCAGCCCGGTGCCTACGGCGGCGAGCAGCCCGACTTCTACCAGACGCCCGACGCGTATCCGCCGCCGGAGCCGCCGAACCGGCGGCGCGCCGAGCCGGAACCGAAGACCGACTGGGACCCCGACCCCCAGGAGGACGACCACGCCTTCTTCGCGGACGGTGACGACGAGGACTACGCCGACGACGAGCCGGACGGCCGGCGTGGCCGCGGCGACCGGCGGGGACGCGGCGGCAAGACCGCCAAGGGCAAGAAGCGCCGCAACGGATGCGCCTGCCTGGTGGTCGTACTGGTCTTCGGCGGCGGTATCGGCACAGTCGGATATTTCGGGTACCAGTTCTACCAAAATCGTTTCGGCGCGGCGCCCGACTACGTGGGCGAGGGCGACGGCGAACAGATCACGGTCACCATTCCGAAGGGAGCCGGTGGTTACACCATCGGCCGGGTGCTGAAACAGGCCGGTGTCGTCAAGAGCGTCGACGCGTTCGTCGCGGCGCAGGAGCAGAACCCCAACGGCAAGAGCATCCAGGCGGGCACGTACACGCTGAACAAGCACATGTCCGCGGCCGCCGCCGTGCAGCTGATGCTCAGCCCGAAGAGCAAGAACAACCTGATCATCGCCGAGGGGTGGCGCAACACCAAGATCTACGCGGCGATCGACCAGCGGCTGCAGCTCAAGCCGGGCACCACCCAGGACGTCGCCAAGAAGGAGTGGTCGACCTTCGGCCTGCCCGACTGGGCCAACAGCAGCAAGCAGATCAAGGACCCGCTGGAGGGCTTCCTCTACCCCTCCGCCTATCCGGTCTCCAAGGGCATGAAGCCCGAGGACGTCCTGAAGCAGATGGTCGACATGGCCAAGGAGAAGTACGCCGAGTTCGGCATCCAGGCCAAGGCCAAGAGCCTGGACCTGCAGAATCCGCTGCAGGTCCTCACGGTGGCGAGCCTCGTGCAGGCCGAGGGCAAGTACAAGCACGACTTCGAGAAGGTCGCGACGGTCGTCTACAACCGGCTCAAGCCGACCAACACCGAGACCTACGGCCTGCTCGACTTCGACTCCACGGTCAACTACCTGCGCGGCCAGTCGAAGCTCGACACCGGTTCCGTGAACGCTCTGCGGCAGATCGACGACCCGTACAACACCTACAAGATCAAGGGGCTGCCGCCCGGGCCGATCGACAACCCCGGGGAGGTGGCGATCAAGGCCGCCCTCAACCCGGCCAAGGGGAACTGGTACTACTTCGTCTCGATCAACGAGAACGAGACGCTCTTCGCCGAGACGAACGAGGAGCAGAACCGCAACCGCGAGAAGTACCTGCAAGAGCAGAAGAAGGGTCAGTAAGGCTCATGACGGGCACCGCCGGCAAGCGCCGGGCCGCCGTCCTCGGCTCCCCGATCGCCCACTCCCTCTCCCCGGTGCTGCACCGCGCCGCCTACCAGGAGCTGGGGCTGACGAACTGGTCCTACGACCGGTTCGAGGTCGACGAGCAGGCCCTGCCCGGTTTCCTCGCGGACCTCGGACCCGAGTGGGCGGGGCTGTCACTGACCATGCCGCTCAAACGAGCCGTCATCCCGCTGCTGGACTCGGTCAGCGACACGGCGGCCTCGGTCGAAGCCGTGAACACGGTCGTGTGCACCGAGGACGGTCGGCGCGTCGGGGACAACACCGACATCCCCGGCATGGTCGCCGCCCTGCGGGAGCGCGGCATCGAGGAGGTGGACTCCGCCGCGATCCTCGGCGCGGGCGCCACCGCCTCCTCCGCGCTGGCCGCGCTGGCCCGGATCTGCACCGGTCCCGTGGTCGCCTACGTCCGCAGCGAGGCCCGCGCCGCCGAGATGCGGCAGTGGGGCGAGCGGCTCGACGTCGACATCCGCACCGCCGACTGGGCGGACGCCGACCGGGCGCTGCGCGCGCCGCTGGTCGTCGCCACCACACCGGCCGGGACGACGGACGCGTTGGCCGCCGCCGTCCCGGAGCGCCCGGCGACCCTGTTCGACGTGCTCTACGACCCCTGGCCCACGGCCCTCGCGGCACGGTGGTCCGCCTACGGCGGCGCCGTCGTCAGCGGCCTCGACCTGTTGGTCCACCAGGCCGTCCTCCAGGTCGAACAGATGACGGGCCGTGCCCCGGCCCCGCTGGACGCCATGCGCAAGGCGGGGGAGCACGCCCTGGCGGCCCGGTAGAAGAGGCCCCCCGGCCCGTCCGCCTGATGGACCCGGGGCCGGTCACGCCGCCGGACGTGGGAGGATCGGAGGTGGCGGGACAGGGGCCGCGCACCCGGTCGCGCCGTCGCCGTACGCGAGGACGCGCGTACGCAGGGCAGTACCAGGGCGCGAGCACTGAGGAGCATCGTTGAGCAGGTTGCGCTGGCTGACCGCGGGGGAGTCCCACGGTCCCGCACTTGTCGCGACGCTGGAGGGCCTTCCCGCCGGCGTGCCGATCACCACCGAGATGGTGGCGGACCACCTGGCGAGGCGGCGGCTGGGCTATGGACGCGGTGCGCGGATGAAGTTCGAGCGCGACGAGGTCACGTTCCTGGGCGGTGTCCGGCACGGTCTCAGCCTGGGCTCCCCGGTGGCGATCATGGTCGGCAACACGGAGTGGCCCAAGTGGGAACAGGTCATGGCGGCCGACCCGGTGGACCCCGAGGTGCTCGAGGGGCTGGCCCGCAATGCGCCGCTGACCCGGCCGCGTCCGGGGCACGCGGACCTGGCGGGTATGCAGAAGTACGGGTTCGACGAGGCCCGCCCGGTGCTGGAGCGGGCGTCTGCGCGGGAGACGGCGGCGCGTGTGGCGCTGGGTGCGGTGGCGCGGTCGTACCTGAAGGAGACGGCCGGGATCGAGATCGTCTCCCATGTGGTGGAGCTGGCCTCCGCCAAGGCCCCCTACGGCGTCTACCCGACCCCCGCCGACGTCGAGAAGCTGGACGCGGATCCGGTGCGGTGCCTGGACGCGGACACGTCGAAGGCGATGGTCGCGGAGATCGACCAGGCGCACAAGGACGGTGACACGCTCGGTGGCGTGGTCGAGGTGCTCGCGTACGGAGTCCCGGTGGGGCTCGGGTCGCACGTGCACTGGGACCGGCGGCTGGACGCGCGGCTCGCGGCCGCGCTGATGGGGATCCAGGCGATCAAGGGCGTCGAGGTCGGTGACGGGTTCGAGCTGGCGCGCGTGCCGGGGTCGAAGGCGCACGACGAGATCGTCACCACCCCCGAGGGCATCAAGCGGGCCACGGGCCGCTCCGGCGGGACCGAGGGTGGTCTGTCCACTGGTGAGCTGCTGCGGGTCCGCGCCGCGATGAAGCCGATCGCGACGGTGCCGCGGGCGCTGCGGACGGTCGACGTCTCCACCGGTGAGCCGGCGCAGGCCCACCACCAGCGCTCGGACGTGTGCGCGGTCCCGGCGGCCGGGATCGTCGCCGAGGCGATGGTCGCCCTGGTCCTGGCGGACGCGGTGGCGGAGAAGTTCGGCGGTGACAGTGTGGCCGAGACCCGCCGCAACGTACGGGGCTACCTCGACAGCCTGGCGATCCGGTGAGTGCGGTGCCTGTGGTCGTGCTGGTCGGCCCGATGGGGGTCGGCAAGTCCACGGTGGGGCAGTTGCTGGCCGAGCGGCTGGGCGTCGGTTACCGGGACACCGACCAGGACATCGTGGCAGAGCAGGGCCGGTCCATCGCCGACATCTTCGTGGACGAGGGTGAGCCGGCCTTCCGCGCTCTGGAGAAGGCGGCGGTTCACAAGGCCCTGTCCGAGCACGACGGCGTCCTCGCCCTGGGAGGCGGAGCGATCCTCGACGACGAGACCCGCGCGCTGCTCGCCTCGCACCGTGTCGCCTACCTCTCGATGGACGTCGAGGAGGCGGTCAAGCGCACCGGGCTGAACACGGCCCGTCCGCTGCTGGCGGTCAACCCGCGCCGGCAGTGGCGAGAGCTGATGGAGGCCCGCCGCCACCTGTACGAGGAGGTCGCGACGGCCGTCGTGGCCACCGACGGCCGCAGCCCCGAAGAGGTCGCCCAAGCGGTCCTTGACGCACTGGAGTGGAAAGAAGCATGAGCGAGGCAGTGACGCGGATCCAGGTCGCCGGCACCGCGGGCACCGACCCCTACGAGGTCCTGGTGGGCCGCCAACTCCTGGGCGAGCTGGCCGGGTTGATCGGGCACAAGGCCAAGCGGGTCGCGGTGATCCACCCCGAGGCGCTGGCCGAGACGGGCGAGGCGCTGCGCGCCGACCTGGCCGAGCAGGGCTATGAGACCGTGGCCGTCCAGGTGCCCAACGCGGAGGAGGCCAAGACCGCCGAGGTCGCCGCCTACTGCTGGAAGGCGCTGGGCCAGTCCGGATTCACCCGCACCGACGTCATCGTCGGGGTCGGCGGCGGAGCGACCACCGACCTGGCCGGGTTCGTGGCCGCGACATGGCTGCGCGGGGTGCGCTGGATCGCGATCCCGACCACCGTCCTGGCGATGGTGGACGCGGCGGTCGGCGGCAAGACCGGCATCAACACCGCCGAGGGCAAGAACCTGGTCGGCGCCTTCCACCCGCCCGCCGGCGTGCTGTGCGACCTGGCGGCGCTGGACTCCCTGCCGGTCAACGACTACGTCTCCGGGCTCGCCGAGGTCATCAAGGCCGGTTTCATCGCCGACCCGGTCATCCTGGAGCTGATCGAGGCGGACCCGCAGGCCGCCCGCACCCCCGCCGGCCCGCACACCGCTGAGCTGATCGAGCGGTCCATCAGGGTCAAGGCGGAGGTCGTCTCCTCCGACCTGAAGGAGTCGGGCCTGAGGGAGATCCTCAACTACGGGCACACGCTCGGCCACGCGATCGAGAAGAACGAGCGGTACAAGTGGCGTCACGGCGCCGCCGTCGCCGTCGGCATGCACTTCGCGGCCGAACTCGGGCGTCTGGCGGGCCGGTTGGACGACGCGACCGCCGACCGGCACCGCACGATCCTCGAGGCGGTGGGGCTGCCGCTGCACTACCGCTACGACCAGTGGCCCAAGTTGCTGGAGACGATGAAGGTCGACAAGAAGTCCCGCGGCGACCTGCTGCGCTTCATCGTCCTGGACGGTCTGGCCAAGCCCACCGTGCTGGAAGGCCCCGACCCGGCGGTTCTGCTCGCCGCGTACGGCGAAGTCGGGCAGTAGTCGCGTACGGCGAAGTCGCGCAGCAGCTCAGTCCGGTCGGTCCCGGGCGGCGGGCGACTCGTGCCCGCTGGGTACCCGTTGCCCCGATTCGCCTGCGGGGATGGGCACTTCGGGCCGCTCCCGGCCGTTCACACAACGGCGGCCGGGGACGGTACCGTTCGGTGGGGAGCGGGGGTCACCCCCGCTGCCAGTGTCGAACGCCCGCGAGCCCCAACACGAGACGGAGTGGCCACCGGATGCAGCACGCAGTGGGAGCTCCGCTGCCGCCGCCCCACCAGCCGGGGCACGGCCCGGCGACCACCTGGTCACCGGCCGCACACCAACCGGGGCACCCGGGCGCCCACTCGGGCCCCGCACCGCGGACCACGCCCACGCCGGGCTTCACGGCGCCACCGGTGCCCCCCGCAGCACCTCCCGCCCACCGGCCGCCGCAGCCCACGTCCGTCCCGCCCCCGTCGGACCCCACCGGGCAGATGCGGCTCCCGCCGGGCGCCCCGGTCGGTGTCCCGAGCGCACCCCCCACCGCCGGCGCGCCCGACCCCGCGTCCGCCACGCTCGCCGTGCTGCTCATCGGCCCCGCGGGCGCCGGCAAGACGAGCGTCGCCAAGTACTGGGCCGACCACCGCCGGGTCCCCACCGCCCACATCAGCCTGGACGACGTCCGCGAATGGGTCCGCTCGGGCTTCGCCGACCCGCAGTCGGGGTGGAACGACAACTCGGAGGCGCAGTACCGCCTGGCCCGCCGCACCTGCGGCTTCGCGGCCCGCAACTTCCTGGCCAACGGCATCTCGTGCATCCTCGACGACGCCGTCTTCCCGGACCGTCCGGTGGTCGGCCTCGGTGGCTGGAAACGGCATGTGGGCCCCGGACTGCTGCCGGTCGTGCTGCTGCCCGGCCTGGAGATCGTCCTGGAGCGCAACGCGAAGCGCACGGGCAACCGCCGGCTCACCGACGAGGAGGTCGCCCGCATCCACGGCCGCATGGCCGGCTGGTACGGCTCCGGCCTGCCGATCATCGACAACTCCCAGCTCGATGTGGAGGGCACGGCCCGCGTCCTGGACGAGGTGCTGGCCCGCGCCATCGCGAGCCCCCCGAAGTGGTGACGCGGTAGCGCAGCAGGCCTCCCCGTCCACGGAGCGTCGTCCCCGCCGCCCGTCCGGCCCTCTGGACCGGCGATATTCGGCCACCGCTCGTAGGCTCGGGTCATGTCAGAGGTGTACGCGGCCCGCCGGGAGCGGCTCAGGGAACGCTGCAGCGCGGGCGGCGGTGGGACGGCGCTCGTCTCCCGACCCGCCAACGTCCGGTATCTCGCGGGCGCCGCGCCCAAGGGCGCCGTCCTGCTGCTGGGCATGGGCGAGGACGTGCTGGTGTGCGCCGGACCGCCGGACGATCACCCCGCGGACGGGCGGCCCGACGAGGCGCTGCGGGTGCGCGTTCTGCCGGTGACCGGCGGCGACCCCGCCGTCGCCGCCGCCGACCTGGCCGCGGCGCAGGGTGCCGAGTCCCTGGCGGTGGAGGAGCACCACCTCACCGTGGCCCGGCACCGCTCCTTGCGCTCGGTCGCGCCGAGGCTGCGGCTCACGGACCTGGGCGGCGCCGTCGAGCAGTTGCGGGTCGTCAAGGACGAGGAGGAGATCGCCCTCCTCAGGATCGGCGCGGAGATCGTCGACCAGGCCCTGAGCGAGCTGCTGGAGTCGATCCTGGTCGGCCGCACCGAGCGCCACCTCGCCCTCGAGCTGGAGCGCCGCCTCGTCGACCACGGCGCCGAAGGGCCCGCCTTCGCCACCTCCGTCGCCACCGGCCCGAACGCCGGCCGACGCGGCCACCGCCCGACCGACCGGCGGGTCGAGGAGGGCGACTTCCTCTCCGTCTGTCTCGGCGCCGCCTACCGCGGCTACCGCTGCGAGATCGGTCGCACCTTCGTCATCGGCACCTCGCCCGCCGACTGGCAGATCGAGCTGTACGACCTGGTCTTCGCCGCCCAGCGCGCCGGACGCCAGGCTCTCGCCCCCGGCGCCGCATACCGCGACGTGGACCGGGCCGCACGTCAGGTGCTGGACTCCGCGGGGTACGGCCGGGCGCTGCCGCCGCTGACCGGGCACGGTGTGGGACTCGAAATCGACGAGGACCCTCAGTTGGCCCCCGCGGCCATGGGTAAACTGGACGCTTGCGTGCCGGTCACCGTCGAACCGGGGGTCCACCTCCCGGGCCGGGGCGGTGTCCGGATCGATGACACGCTCGTCGTACGCCCCGAGGCGGACGGCGGACCCGAGCTACTCACCATCACGACCAAGGAGCTGCTGGCGCTGTAGGCGCCTGCCCCGGGGTCGTACGTCAGTCCAGGAGATTCCGCAACCGTGGCTTCCACGAACGACCTCAAGAACGGCATGGTGCTCAAGCTCGAAGGCGGCCAGCTCTGGTCCGTCGTCGAGTTCCAGCACGTCAAGCCCGGCAAGGGCCCCGCTTTCGTGCGCACCAAGCTCAAGAACGTGCTCTCCGGCAAGGTCGTCGACAAGACGTTCAACGCCGGTGTCAAGGTCGAGACGGCCACTGTCGACAAGCGCGACATGCAGTTCTCGTACATGGACGGCGAGTACTTCGTCTTCATGGACCTGGAGACCTACGACCAGCTCCACGTCGACCGCAAGGCCGTCGGTGACGCCGCCAACTTCCTGATCGAGGGCTTCACCGCCACCGTCGCGCAGCACGAGGGCGAGGTGCTCTTCGTCGAGCTCCCGGCCGCCGTCGAGCTGACCATCGCGGAGACCGAGCCGGGTGTCCAGGGCGACCGCTCCACCGGCGGCACCAAGCCCGCCACCCTGGAGACCGGCCACCAGATCCAGGTCCCGCTCTTCATCACCACCGGTGAGAAGATCAAGGTCGACACCCGCACGAGCGACTACCTCGGCCGGGTGAACAGCTAACCGTGGCTGCCCGTAACACGGCCCGTAAGCGCGCCTTCCAGATCCTCTTCGAAGGCGACCAGCGCGGGGCCGACGTCCTGACGGTCCTCGCGGACTGGATCCGGCACTCGCGGACCGACACCCGGCAGCCGCCGGTGAGCGAGTACACGATGCAGCTGGTCGAGGGCTACGCGCAGCACGCGGAGCGGATCGACGAGCTGATCGCGCAGTACGCGGTCGGCTGGACGCTGGACCGGATGCCGGTGGTCGACCGCAACATCCTGCGCCTCGGGGCCTACGAGCTGATCTGGGTCGACGAGACGCCGGACGCCGTGGTGCTCGACGAGATGGTGCAGCTCGCCAAGGAGTTCTCCACGGACGAGTCCCCCTCGTTCGTCAACGGCCTCCTCGGGCGTCTGAAGGACCTGAAGCCGTCGCTGCGCCGTGACGAGAGCTGAAGAGAAGTACCCGAAGAACGCCGGAGGGCCCGCAGCGCGTGTGCTGCGGGCCCTCCGGCGTTCTCGGCGAAGTGGTCCTGCCCGGCCGAAAGTGCCGCCGGGGGGGGGGGGGGCCCCCCGGGGGGGGCCCCCCCCCCGGGCGGGGGGGGGGGGGGCCGGGGGGGGGGGGGGGGGGGGGGGGGGGGCCCCCCCGCCCGGCGGGCCCCGCGCGCGCGGCCCCCCCCCTAAACG